>JASBRP010000034.1 GCA_030149365.1 Solimonas sp. | reverse complement strand
GGGGATGACGCGCCTTTTTTTTTTGCCCCCCCAAATCCCCGGCCCAACCCCCGCTCCCACAAAACCAGTGCAACTTAGGACAGACGATCCAGCAGCGCCTTCTCCACCGCGCTGCGCGCGGCCGGCACCTGGATCAGGCCCTGCAAGCCACCCTTGACGATGATGTCCGGGTCCTTGAGGCCGTTGCCGGTAAGCGTGCAGACCACGGTGCTGCCGTTGGGAATCTTGCCGGACTTGATGTCACGCAGCGCACCGCAGAGCGAGGTGGCGGAGGCCGGCTCGCAGAACACGCCCTCCTTCTCGGCGAGGTAGCGCTGGATCTTCAGGATCTCTTCGTCGCTGCACTCGTCGAACCAGCCGCCCGATTCCTTCTGCGCGGCCCAGGCCTGGTTCCAGGACTGCGGGTCGCCGATGCGGATGGCGGTGGCGACGGTTTCCGGCTCCTTCACCGGGCCGCCGCGCAGGAACGGCGCGGCACCGGCGGCCTGGAAGCCGACCATCTTCGGGCGACCCGAGACCACGGCGGCGGTGGAGTACTTGCGCAGTTCCAGCGGCAGGCTGTTGGAGGCGGTCTCCATGCCGGCCATCTCGGAGTAGCCGATCCAGTAGGCGGTGATGTTGCCGGCGTTGCCGACCGGCAGGCAGTGATAGTCCGGCGCGCGGCCCAGGGCCTCGACGATCTCGAAGGCGGCGGTCTTCTGGCCCTGCAGGCGGAAGGGGTTGATCGAGTTGACGATGGTCACCGGGGCGGTCTCGGCGACTTCCTTGACCAGGCGCATGCCGTCGTCGAAGTTGCCCTGGATCTGCACCACCACGGCGCCGTGGACCACGGCCTGGGCCAGCTTGCCCAGGGCGATCTTGCCTTCCGGGATCAGCACGAAGGCGGTAATGCCGGCGCGCGAGGCGTAGGCGGCGGCGGCGGCCGAGGTGTTGCCGGTGGAGGCGCAGATGATGGCGCGCGAGCCCTCGTGCACGGCTTGGGTCACGGCCGAGGTCATGCCGCGATCCTTGAAGGAGCCGGTGGGGTTCAGGCCCTCGAACTTCACGTAGAGCTCACCCTCGAAGCCGACGTCCTTCGGGATGTTCTCCAGCTTGATCAGCGGCGTACGGCCCTCACCCAGGGAGATCGCGCGGACCTCGGGGGCAAACGGCAGGCGGGAGCGGTATTGGTCGATCAGGCCGGTATAGCGGGTCACGTCAGGTTCTCTAGGGGTGCTGAAAGGGAGATTTTACGCCAGTTTGCGTTCCAGGCCGGCCTTCACCGCCGGCCAGTCGCTGTCGATGATGCTGAAGTACACCGAGTGCCGCAGCCGGCCACCCTCCACGATCATGTGGTTGCGGAAGATGCCCTCCTCGGCGGCGCCGATCCGCGCCAGGGCGCGGCGGGAGGCCTGGTTGCCGGAGTCGGTCTTGAACTCCACGCGGACCAGGCCCAGGGTTTCGAAGGCATGCCGCAGCATCAGGTACTTGGACTCGGTGTTGGCGGCGCTGCGCTGGAAGGCCGGGTTCAGCCAGGTCCAGCCGATCTCGGCCCGGCGGTGGCTGGCCTCGATCGCGCCGAAACGGGTGCTGCCGATGATGCGACCGCTGGCCACGTCCACCTGCACGAAGGGCAGCGCCACGCCGCTGGCCTGCCAGTCCAGCGCCTGCTGCACCCAGGCGCGCATGCGCTCCGGGCCATGGGCGGACTGCGGGTACCAGGTCCAGATCGCCGGGTCGGCGCCGGCCTCGGCCAGCGCCGCCACGTGCTCGATGCGCAGCGGCTCCAGGCGCAGGTGGCGCCCGGTGAGCGTCACCGGTTCCAGCTTCAGCGGCGTGCGCGCCAGCGCGGCGTAGTGTTCAGCGTTCATGGCGGCAGCCCGGAGGCTGCTAGTCGAACTTCTCGACGCGGAAGCGTGCGATACCCTCGCGCACGAACGGCAGGGTCTGCATCTCCGCCATGGCGGTGGCCAGGCGCTGCTCGGACACCACCGAGGTGATCAGGGCCACCTTGGCATCCTCGCCGTCGTGCGGCTCGCGCTGGACGATGGCTTCCACGCTGATGTCGTGGGCGGCCAGTATGGCGGTGAGCTTGGACAGCACGCCCGGCTCGTCGGCCACGCGCAGGCTCAGGTAGTTGGCGGACTCGGTGTCGGCCGCCGGCACCAGCGGCAGCGGCTTGACCGCGTCGGGCTGGAAGGCCAGCGCCGGTACGGTGTAGCGCGACTCGCCGCTCAGCGCGCGGGCGATGTCGACGATGTCGGCGACCACCGACGAGGCGGTGGCCTCGCTGCCGGCGCCGCGGCCGTAGAAGCCGACCTGGCCCACGGCATTGCCCTTGACCAGCACCGAGTTCAGCACGCCGTCGACCTTGGCCAGCAGCTTGTCCTCGGGGATGAAGGTGGGCTGCACGCGCAGTTCCACGCCGCCCTCGCTGCGCTTGGCGATGCCC
This sequence comes from Solimonas sp., assembly GCA_030149365.1. Classification (GTDB taxonomy): domain Bacteria; phylum Pseudomonadota; class Gammaproteobacteria; order Nevskiales; family Nevskiaceae; genus Solimonas_A. Next base: position 112,002 of record JASBRP010000034.1, on the reverse strand, counting down.
AGCAGCTTGATGCGGTAGCCGAGCTGGCGCGCGTTGGCGATGTCCTGCGAGGTCACGCGGGTGATGCCCTCGGTGGCCACGGCCTCGAAGGACAGCGGGATGCCGAAGGCGATGGAGGCCAGGATCGTCAGCTTGTGCGCGGCGTCCACGCCCTCGATGTCGAAGGTCGGATCGGCCTCGGCGTAGCCCAGCTTCTGCGCGGCGGCCAGCGCCTCGCCGAAGTCCTCGCCCTTCTCGGTCATCTGCGTGAGGATGTAGTTGCAGGTGCCGTTGATGATGCCGGCGACGCCCTCGATGCGGTTGCCGGCCAGGCCCTCGCGGATCGCCTTGATGATGGGAATGCCACCGGCCACCGCGGCCTCGAAGGCCACGGCCACGCCGGCCTTGCGGGCGGCGTCGAAGATGCGGTTGCCGTCCTGGGCGATCAGCGCCTTGTTGGCGGTAACCACGGACTTGCCGCGCGCGATGGCAGCCAGGATCAGCTCGGCCGCCGGCGAGTGGCCGCCGATCAGCTCGGCGACCACGTCCACGTCGGCATCGCGGGCGATGCTCATGGAATCCGTGGTGAGCTGCACGCCGGACAGGTCCACGCCGCGCTCGCGGGAGAGATCACGCGCGCTGGCATGCGTCACGATCACGGGGCGGCCGACGCGGCGGGTGATTTCCTCGGCGTTCTCGCGCAGGACCTTGATGACGCCCTGGCCGACGGTGCCGAGGCCGATGAGACCGACTTTGATGGGTTTCATACTTTCGATTCTTTCAACATTTTCTTGATACCGCGGATCGCCTGACGGCTGCGATGCTCGTTCTCGATCAGCGCAAAGCGCACGTGATCGTCACCGTAGTCGCCGAAGCCGATGCCGGGGGACACCGCCACCTTGGCCTCGTTCATCATCAGCTTGGAGAACTCCAGGCTGCCGAGCTTGGCGAAAGGCTCGGGAATCTTGGCCCAGACGAACATGCTGGCCTTGGGAATCTGCACGTTCCAGCCGGCCGAATGCAGGCCTTCGCAGAGCACGTCGCGACGCTCCTGGTACATCTGCGCGATTTCGCGCACGCAGTCCTGCGGGCCTTCCAGCGCAGCGATGGAGGCGACCTGCATCGGCGTGAAGGTGCCGTAGTCCAGGTAGCTCTTCATGCGGCTGAGGGCGTAGCACAGCTCGGGGTTGCCGCACATGAAGCCAGTGCGCCAGCCCGGCATGTTGTAGCTCTTGGACAGCGTGAAGAACTCCACGCCGACGTCCTTGGCTCCGGGCACCTGCAGGAACGACGGCGCTTTCCAGCCGTCGAACACGATGTCGGCATAGGCAATGTCGTGGATCACCCAGAAGTCGTACTCCTTCGCCATCGCGACCACGCGCTCGAAGAAGCCCAGCTCCACGCACTCGGCGGTGGGGTTGCCGGGGAAATTCAGGATCAGGAACTTGGGCCGCGGCCAGCATTCCTTGATCGCCCGTTCCAGCTCGGCGAAGAAATCCGTGCCCGGCGTCAGTCGCACGTGGCGCACGTCGGCGCCGGCGATGACCGCGCCATACGGATGGATCGGGTACGCCGGGTTCGGCACCATGACCACGTCGCCGCGGTCCAGCGTGGCCAGCATCAGGTGCGCCAGGCCTTCCTTGGAGCCGATGGTGGCAACGGTCTCGCTCTCGGGATCCAGGTCCACGTCGAAGCGGGTCTTGTACCAGCGCGCGATCGCCCGGCGCAGGCGCGGGATGCCCTTGGAGACCGAATAACGGAACACCGCCGGGTCTTCGCGCTGCACCACCTCGACCAGCTTGTCGATGATGTGCTTCGGCGTCGCCTGGTCGGGATTGCCCATCGAGAAGTCGATGACGTCCTCGCCACGAGCTCGTGCACCCTTCTTCAGTTCGCCGATGACGTTGAAGACGTAGGGTGGCAGTCGCTTGATGCGCGGAAAATCATTCTTCACGAAGAGGCCTTCATGGCGGATTCCGGAGGAAGTTCCGACAGTTAGGAAGAAAACGGGGGCGTATTATCAAGTCGGCGGCCCGGATGTTCAATGTACAGCCACCCCGGGAAAGCGCGGGCACAGCACGCCAGGACGGAGCCCCGCCCTACTTGGCTGCCGGCTTGGCCTTGGCCGGGAGGAAGCCCACCGGATTCACCGGCTTGCCGCGTTCTCGGATCTCGAAATGCAGCAGCGGCTTGTTCTCCGGCCCGGAGCCCATCTCGCCGATCGGCTGGCCGGTGGTGACGACGTCACCTTCCTTGACGTGACGCTGGCGGTTGTAGCCGTAGGCCGACAGGTGGACCTCGTCATGCTTGATGATGATCAGCTCGCCATAGCCCTTCAGGGCATTGCCGCTGTACACCACCCGGCCGGGGGCGGCGGCGAACACCGGCTGGCCGACCGTGCCGGTGAAATCCAGGCCCTTGTTGCCCTGGGCCGGCTCGTAGCCGCGGAGCACGGTGCCGTTGGTGGGCCAGGTCCACTGGAAGCCGGCGGTACCGACGACGACAGCGCCCGGCGGCTCCAAGGGCGGCGGCGGCGTGTCCGCGGTGATCGGCTCGGACTTCACCGGGGCGATGTCGGCCTCCGGCGCAGCGGTGGTCTGGACGTCACCTTCGATGAAACGCGGCTGCGGCGCCGCCGGCGGGGCCTTGAGGCGCAGCACCTGGCCGGGGCGGATCAGGTAGTCGGAACCGATGCCGTTCCAGCGCGCCAGCTCGCGGAAGTCCAGGTTGTTGCGGAAGGCGATGGCGTAGACCGTATCGCCGCGCTGGACCAGGTGATCGTCTGCGCCCACTGCCCGCTCCGCGCGGACCGGGCTATCGGCCGCAGGCGGGCTCTTCTTGCCGTTGTAGACCGTGCGCTCGCCCTCCCAGGAGCCCAGGCCGGCGCAGCCACCCAGCGCCAGGGCGCAAAGCGACAGCAGGCCGGAGCGCAGGGCCGCCTTCACGCAGCGCCCCGGGGGCGGCGGCGCAGCAGGAACCACAGGCCGAAGGCGGCCGTCAGCAGCACCGTGGCAATGGCCAGCTCATGGGTGTACTCGGTGATGGCCTGGATCGCCGGCTCGCCGAAGTAATAGCCCGCCGCCACCAGGATCGCGCACCACAGCGTGGCGCCCACGGTGGTGATGACCGCAAAGGGCAGCAGCGCCATGCCGAACACACCGGCCGGCAGCGAGATCAGGTGACGGATCACGGGCAGCAGGCGCCCGACGAAGGTGGCCAGGTTGGCGTTCTTCAGGAACAGGGCCTCGGCCTCCTGGTACTTCTGCTCGTTGATCAGGAAGTACTTGCCGTAGCGCAGCAGGAAGGCACGGCCGGCGTAGCGGCCCAGCACGTAGTTGGCACTGGCGCCAATCAGGGAGCCCAGGCCGCCCGCGGCCACCGCCAGGAAGGGGTTCAGCTGGCCCTTGGCGGCGAGATAGCCGGCCGGGATCATCACCAGCTCCGAGGGCACCGGGAACAGGCTGGATTCCAGGGCCATCAGGAACACGATCTCGGCGTAGCCGAGATGCGACAGGATGCCGCTCAACCACTGGCCGAAGGCTTCCATCAGGCTTTTCCTGCCAGCAGCGGCACGAAACTCACGGGCGTCACGTCCTGCTCCTTGAAGGCACCGGTGATGCGGCGGTCGATTACGCGCAGCACCTGGCGGCCCTGCGGACCCACGGGAATCACCAGGCGCCCACCCTTGTCGAGTTGCTCCAGCAAGGCCGGCGGCACGCTCTCCGCGCCCGCGGTGACGAGGATGCCGTCATAGGGGGCATACGGCATCCAGCCCTGCATGCCGTCGGCGTAACCGAAATGCACGTTGCGGCAGCCGACCTCGGTCAGGCGCTTGCGGGCGACCTCGGACAGCGGCTTGATGCGTTCCACCGTGAACACGACCTCCACCAGGTCGGCCAGCACGGCAGTCTGGTAACCGCTGCCGGTGCCGATCTCCAGCACGCGCTTCAGGCGCTTGCCCTGCAGCAGCAGCTGCGTCATCAGGGCGACGATATAGGGCTGGGAGATGGTCTGGGCATGGCCGATCGGCAGGGCGTCGTTGTCGTAGGCCCGGGTCTTGAGGGCCTCCGAGACAAACTCGTGCCGCGGCAGCCGGGCCATGGTCGCCAGCACCTTCTCGTCGCTGATGCCGAGGCGGCGCAGCTCGTCGATCAGGCGCGAGCGCGGTGCCGGAACGGCCGCCGCCACGCCGCCATTGGCAGCGGCGCGCGCCTGGGCCGGCGTCTTGTTGCGCAGGTCGTACCTCACAGGCGGGCGGCCCATTGCCCCAGCCGGTCCAGCAGGCTGTGCCGCGTGAGATCCACCAGGATCGGCGTGATCGAGGCGCGGTTGTGCGCCACGGCGTAGAAATCGGTGCCCGGACCGCAGTCGGCCTCGCCACCGGCGGCGCCGATCCAGTAGATCGGCCGGCCGCGCGGGTCGGCGGACTTGGTCACGGACTCGGCGCGGTGGCGGTTGCCCAGGCGGGTGACCTCGAAGCCCTGGAGTTGCTCCCAGGGGATGTCGGGCACGTTGACGTTGAGGATCGTATCGCCCGGCAGCGGGTCTTCCGCCAGCCGCTCTACTAGGCGCAGGGTCACGCGGGCGGCGGTGTCGTAATGCTGCGGATTGTGCGAAACACAGGACACGGCGATGGCGGACAGGCCCAGGTGTCGGCCTTCCATGGCGGCGGCCACGGTGCCCGAGTACAGGGTGTCGTCGCCCAGGTTGGCGCCGGCGTTGATGCCGGAAACCACCATGTCGGGCTTGGTGTCGAGCAGCCCGGTCAACGCCAGGTGGACGCTGTCGGTCGGGGTGCCGTCCACGCACCAGACGCCGTCCGGATGGCACTGGGCACGGATCGGGTTCAGCAGGGTCAGCGAATTGCTGGCGCCGCTGCGGTTGCGGTCCGGCGCCACCACGGTGACCTCGTGATGCCGGCGGAGGTGTTCGTGCAGGCAGCGCAGGCCCGGCGCCATGCAGCCGTCGTCGTTGGAGAGCAGGATTTTCATGCGAACCGAATTAGCTGGCCCTAGTTTACCGGGTCAGGGACTATGATGGTTGAGTTGGAAGGACTTTTTCATGACCGAAAACCCCGACGAAGACGACAGCGCCCTGTTCCGCGAAGCCGTGCGGGACGTGCGCCCCAAGGGCCCGAGCGAGCACATCACCCTGTCCGGCCGCCGCCTGTCCACCCTGCCACGCTTCCGCGAGGCGGATGACCGCCAGGTCATGCGGGAACTGCTGGAGGAGCCCGACGAGCTCTTCGAGAGCGGCGACACCCTGTCCTACCGGGCCGACGGCATCCAGGACAGCGTGTTCCGCAAGCTGCGCCGCGGACAGTACCGGATCGAGAAGGAACTGGACCTGCACGGCCTGAACCGAGACCGTGCCAGGGAGGCCGTGAGCCAGTTCCTGGCCTTGTGCCAGGACCAGGACCTGCGCTGTGTCCGGATCATCCACGGCAAGGGCAACGGCTCGCCCAACTCCGGCCCGGTGATCAAGAGTCTGCTCGACGGCTGGCTGCGCAAGCGCCGCGACGTACTGGCCTTCTGCTCCGCCCGCCAGGTGGACGGCGGCACCGGGGCGGTCTACGCGCTGCTGCGACGCCGCGGCGGCCCGGCATGATCCGGCTGGGGCGGGCCCTGGTCCGCCTGGCCTGGCCCCTGCCCTGGACCCTCGCCGGCCTGCTGCTGGCCCTGCCGGCGCTGCTGGGCGGCGGCTGGCAATGGCGGCGGATCGGCGGCACCGGCGCCCTGTTCGCCTACGGCGGCTTCAGCGGCTGGGTGCTGGCGCGGGGCTGGGTCGGCGCCATCACCATCGGACACCTGGTCCTGGCCCGCGATGCCGACGCGATGGAGCGCACCCTGGCCCACGAGCTGGTGCATGTGCGGCAGTACGAGCGCTGGGGCCTGCTGTTTCCCCTGCTCTACCTGTGGGCGTCCTGCGACGCCTGGCGCCGTGGCGGACGGGCCTACTGGGACAACCGCTACGAGATCGAGGCCCGGCAGGCCGAAGGCGCAAGCCAGGGCAGGCCCTAGGCAGCCGCCAGCAGCACCACGGCGTGCGCCGCGATGCCTTCCTTGCGTCCGATATGCCCCATTTCCTCGTTGGTGGTGGCCTTGACGTTGACCCGGCCGAGGTCCACGCCCAGGTCCGCCGCCAGGTTCTGGCGCATGGCCGGGGTATGCGGCGAAACGCGCGGCACCTGGGCGATCAGGGTCAGGTCGGCGTTGACCACGCCGTAGCCGGCCTCGCGCACGCGGCGCATGACCTCGGCCAACAGACGGCGGCTGTCGATGCCCTTGAACTGCGAGTCCGTGTCGGGGAACAGCTTGCCGATGTCGCCACCGGCGATGGCGCCCAGCAGGGCGTCGCAGAGGGCATGGATCATCACGTCGCCATCGGAGTGGGCGATGATGCGCCAGGCACAGGGGATATGGACGCCGCCGAGATGGACGCCCTCGCCCGCCTCGATGCGGTGCGCGTCGAAGCCATGGCCGATGCGGATGTTCACGGACTGCTCTCCTGTTGCTCCAGCCAGAATTCGGCCAGCGGCAGGTCTTCGGGGTAGGTCACCTTGATGTTGCTCTCACGGCCGCGCACCAGGCGCGGCTCGTAGCCGGAGTGCTCCATGGCGCTGGCCTCGTCGGTGACCGTCAGGCCGCGCTCGCCGCACTGGCGCAGGGACTGCGTCAGCAGGTCCAGCCGGAACAGCTGGGGGGTCTGGGCACGCCAGACGGATTCGCGATCCACCGTGCCCGCGACCTTGCCCTTGCGAGCCTGCTTCAGCGTGTCGCTGACCGGCAGCGCCAGCAGGCCGCCCTGCTCGTCGGCTGCCTCCTCGCAGAGCTTCTCGATGTCGTTCCAGGCCACGCAGGGCCGCGCCGCGTCATGCACCAGGGCGTAGACCTCGTCGAAGGCGGCGGCCCGCCGCGCCACCGTCTCCAGCCCCGCCAGCACCGATTCGGCGCGAGCGGAGCCGCCGGTGGTGGTGACGATGCGGGGATGGCGGGCGATCGGCAGGCGCTGGAACTCGGTGTCGTTGCGGGCCAGCACCACCACCACGCCGTCGATCCGCTCGGACTCGAGGAAGGGCGCCAGGCTCCACTCGATCAGGGAGCGGCCTCTCAGGGGAAGGTATTGCTTCGGGCGGGCCGAGCCCATGCGTGTACCACCGCCGGCGGCGGGAAGCACGGCCCAGTAACGCGCCTTGGAATTCACAGCGGCAGGATGCGGCTTACTGCGAGACCACGAGATAGAAGGTCTCGTTCGACTTGATCATGCCCAGGGTGGTGCGCGCGCGCGCCTCGATGGCGGCGGTGCCGGTGCCCAGGTCGCGGACCTCGGCATCGCGGGCGGCATTGCGCGCCCTCAGCTTGGAGTTCTCTTCCTGCTGTGCCTGCACCTGGGACTTCAGGCGGTGGGTGTGAGCCACACCGCCGTCAGCAACCCACAGCCGCCATTGCAGCCCCGTCAACATCAGGGCGAGAACCGCAATGGCGACACGGTTGTTCATTACCCTAGCTTACAGCACCACGGGAAAAGCGCCAGCACCCGGGTAGCGGGCGCGCTTGCCGAGCTCGCGCTCGATGCGCAGCAGCTGGTTGTACTTGGCCATGCGGTCCGAGCGGCACAGGGAGCCGGTCTTGATCTGGGTGGCCGTGGTGCCCACCGCGATGTCGGCGATGGTGGCGTCCTCGGTCTCGCCCGAGCGGTGCGACACGACGCTGGTGTAGCCGGCGTCGGTGGCCATCTGGATGGCTTCCAGGGTCTCGGTCAGGGTGCCGATCTGGTTGGGCTTGATCAGGATCGAGTTGGCAGTGCCGCGGATGATGCCCTCGGCCAGGATCTTGGTGTTGGTCACGAACAGGTCGTCGCCGACCAGCTGCACCTTGTTGCCCAGCTTCTCGGTCAGGTACTTCCAGCCCTTCCAGTCACCCTCGGCGCAGCCGTCCTCGATCGAGATGACCGGGTACTTGGCGCAGATGCCGGCCAGGAAGTCGGCGAACTGCTCGGAGGTGTAGCTCTTGCCCTCGCCGTGCAGGGTGTACTTGCCCTTGGCGTAGAACTCGGTGGAGGCCACGTCCAGGCCCAGGTAGATGTCCTTGCCCGGCTTGTAGCCGGCCTTCTCGATAGCCTGCAGCAGCACGTCCAGCGCCGCCACGTTGGACGGCAGGTCGGGGGCGAAGCCACCCTCGTCGCCCACGGCGGTGTTCAGCTTGCGGCCCTTGAGCACGCCCTTGAGGGTGTGGAACACCTCGGCGCCCCACTGCATGGCCTCGGAGAAGCTCTTGGCGCCGACTGGCAGGATCATGAACTCCTGGATGTCGACGTTGTTGTCGGCGTGGGCGCCGCCGTTGATGACGTTCATCATCGGCACCGGCAGGGTCACGCTGGAGATACCGCCCAGGTGGCGGTACAGCGGCAGGTAGTTCTCGGCGGCGGCGGCCTTGGCGGTGGCCAGGGACACGGCCAAGATGGCGTTGGCGCCCAGGCGAGCCTTGTTCTCGGTGCCATCCAGCTCGATCATCGTGCGGTCGACCAGGCCCTGGTCCTGCGCATCCAGGCCCAGCACGGCCTTGGCGATCTCGCCCTCGACGTTCTTCACGGCCTTCTGCACGCCCTTGCCCAGGTAGCGGGCCTTGCCCTTCTTGGGAGCGCCATCACGCAGTTCCACCGCCTCGCGGCTGCCGGTGGAGGCACCGGACGGCGACGCGGCGCGGCCACGGGCGCCGGAATCCAGCACGACCTCGGCCTCCACGGTCGGATTGCCGCGGGAGTCGATGATTTCAAGGGCGGTGACTTGGACGATGTGGGACATGGAGGCTCGGCTGTTCAGGTGGTACGGATTTTGGGCGGCATTGTAGTGGATGGGCCGCGAGGCCCGCCACGCGTGGATTTGACGGCGTTCTCAGTCTTACGCCAGGCGCCGGCCAGCCGCCTGCAGCAAGGCCCGCGAATAGAGGGTGTGGAAGCCCAGCAATGCACGGAAAGCAGGGCCCAGCGGATCGCTGCCGGGCGAGGAATTCCGGGCCGGCACGATGGCGGAACCGAAGAGCAGGCGTGTCCCACCTGCCGACGGCAGTGCCTGCAGCCAAGAGCGCGTACGTCCGGCCGCCATGAGCAGTTCGTTGCTGGCCCTGCCCTCGACCTGCCAGGCCGCGAAATCCTCGCGCAGGCCAGCCGCCAGCTGCTGGGCAGCCGCGTCGCTCGAAGGACGCAGCAGCAACATGAGGATCAGGCGCTCGGCCTTGAACAGCGGCGTGGTGTAGAAGGCCTCGATGTAGCGGGCCTGCGGGATGATTCCCGGCACTTCGGTGACGAAACAGTCGGTGAAGCTGCCGGCCAGGCGATGCGCGTCGAGCAGCGTGCCTGCCGGAACCCGGCAGGCTTCCACGCGGAGCCGGGCACCCTGGCTCATGGACTGCGCACCGGACCGGTTCGCCGCCTCATGAGCCCTGGCCTCAGGCGCCGAGCTGCTTCTCGAGCAGGCCGCTCTTCTTGACCACGCGGTCCAGCTCCACCAGCGTCTCCAGCAGGTTGCCGAGGTGCTTCAGCGGCAGCGAGTTGGGGCCGTCGCAGAGGGCGGAATCCGGGTCCGGATGGGTTTCCAGGAACAGGCCGGACACGCCGGCGCCGATGGCGGCGCGGGCCAGCACGGGGATCATCTCGCGCATGCCGCCGGAGGCATTGCCCTGCCCGCCCGGCAATTGCACGGTGTGCGTGCCGTCGAACACCACGGGGGCGTACTTGCGCATGATGGCCAGGCCGCGCATGTCGGCGACCAGGTTGTTGTAGCCGAAGCTGAAGCCGCGCTCGCAGAGCATGAACTGGTGCGGGGCGACGGCGGTCATCTTCTCGATGACGTTGCCCATCTCCCAGGGCGACATGAACTGGCCCTTCTTGACGTTGATCGGCCGGCCGGTCTTGGCCACGTTCTGCATGAAGTTGGTCTGGCGGCAGAGGAAGGCCGGGGTCTGGATCACGTCGATGACGGAGGCAACCTCGCCCAGCGGGGTGTCCTCGTGCACGTCGGTCAGCACCGGCACGCCGATCTGCTTCTTCACTTCTTCCATGATCTTCAGGCCGCCTTCGAGGCCCGGGCCGCGGTAGCTCTTGTGCGAGCTGCGGTTGGCCTTGTCGAAGCTGCCCTTGAAGATGTACAGGATGCCGAGCTTGTCCGCGATCGGCTTGATATGGCCGGCGACTTCCAGGGCCAGGTCCTGGGACTCCAGGGTGTCCGGGCCGGCAATCAGGAACAGGGGCTGGTCGAGACCGATCTCGCGTCCGCAGAGTTTCATATCAGGAGCCCCTTAGGCGACTTTGGCGGGGCTGACGCTGCCCGGCTGGCTGGACTGGTTGGCGATGTGGTGCTCACGTGCAGCGCGGATGAAGCCCTCGAACAGCGGGTGGCCGTCGCGCGGCGTGGAGGTGAACTCCGGGTGGAACTGGCAGGCCAGGTAGAACGGGTGGTTCGGCAACTCGATCATCTCGACCAGCTCGTTCTCGGCCGACTCGGCCACCAGGTCCAGGCCGTTCTCGGACAGGACCTGCTTGTAGTTGTTGTTGAACTCGTAGCGGTGGCGGTGGCGCTCCGAGATCACCTCGGCGTTGTACAACGCGCGCGCCTTGGAGCCGGCCTTGAGGCGGCAGGACTGCACGCCCAAGCGCATGGTGCCGCCCTTGCCGGTCTGGTTGCTGCGCTGGTGCACCGAGCCGGTGGCGTCGCGCCACTCGGTGATCAGGCCGATCACCGGGTGCGGGCTGTGCGGGTTGAACTCGGTGGAGTGCGCGCTGCCGAGGTTGCAGACGTTGCGCGCGTACTCGATCACCGCCACCTGCATGCCCAGGCAGATGCCCAGGTAGGGGATGTTGTTCTCGCGGGCATAACGCGCGGCGGCGATCTTGCCCTCCACGCCACGCTCGCCGAAGCCGCCCGGCACCAGGATCGCGTCCATGCCCTGCAGCAGGCGCACGCCCTGGGTCTCGATGGCCTCGGACTCGATGTAGCGGATCTTGACGCGGGTGGCGGTGTGCAGGCCGGCGTGGGCCAGCGCTTCGTTCAGCGACTTGTAGGCGTCGGCCAGGTCCACGTACTTGCCGACCATGGCCACCTGCACGTCCAGGTCGGTCTTGCCGCGGGCTTCCACCAGCCAGTCCCAGGCCGACAGGTCCGGCTTGCGCAGCTCCAGGCCGAAGTGCTCGACCACCAGCTGGTCCAGGCCCTGCTGGTTGAGCCAGGCGGGGATCTTGTAGATGTCGTCGAGGTCGATCGCGGCGATGACGGCCTGGTAGGGCACGTTGGTGAACAGCGCGATCTTGCGGCGCTCGGAGTCCGGCAGGGTGCGCTCGGAGCGGCACAGCAGCACGTCGGGCTGGATACCGATGCCGCGCAGTTCCTTCACGGAATGCTGCGTCGGCTTGGTCTTGAGCTCGCCGGAGGCCTTCACGTAGGGCACCAGCGTCAGGTGCATGAACAGGGCGTTCTTGCGGCCCAGCTCGTGGCCCATCTGGCGGATCGCCTCGATGAACGGCAGCGACTCGATGTCACCCACCGTGCCGCCGATCTCGACGATGCAGATGTCACAGCCGGCGGCGCCCTTGCGGATACCCTGCTGGATTTCGTCGGTGATGTGCGGGATCACCTGCACCGTCTTGCCCAGGTAGTCACCGCGGCGCTCTTTCTCGAGCACGTTGCGATAGACCTGGCCGGTGGTCAGGTTGGAGTAGCGCGTGGTCTTGCCACGCAGGAAGCGCTCGTAGTGTCCAAGGTCGAGGTCCGTCTCGGCGCCGTCTTCGGTGACGAAGACCTCGCCGTGCTGGAACGGGCTCATGGTCCCTGCATCGACGTTGATGTAGGGGTCCAGCTTGATCATGTGGACCTTGAGACCGCGCGATTCGAGGATCGCGCCCAGGCTGGCAGCGGCAATGCCTTTGCCAAGAGAGGACACCACGCCCCCGGTTACAAAAATAAATCGCGTCTGCTGCGGCGCGTCGGGCATGGGAGTCATCGGGCAGGGAGTTTGAGGGATTTTACAGACTGACCCTCCCCCTCTCAATGTTCCACGCGACAAAGTTGCTCGGGAACACCAGGAATTTCGTGATGCCAGGCCACTTCCGGGGCTCCTTCGGCGCGCCAGAAATCGGCCACGGCCAGCAATTCCCGCCCCTGCCAGATCAAGGGCGTACGCTGGCGCACCCAGACCGGCACCCCGGCTTCCTGGAACAGGTTCTTGAGGCTGCGGCGGTGTTTGGCGCCGGCCGGGCGCAATTCTTCGCCACCCGCCGCAAAGCGCACGGTCAGCGGCCGGGTGCTGGCGCGCGGCAGGACCAGCCGCCCGCAGCCGGCCGGCAACTCCAGCTCGCGCCGCCGCGTCCAGGCCAGTTCGAAGTCCTTGGGCGGGGGCGGCAGCAACGGCAGCCGGAACAGGCGGTCGCGGTAACGCCGCAGTTCGGCCTGGCCATGACGCAGCCGGGGGGCGCCGTCGGCGCGCGCGGCCAGCAGTTCACGGCCGATCCGCTCCAGCAGGTCGGCCGGCGGTGGCAGGCCGTCGGCCGACAGCCAGTGGCGCAGCAGGTTGTTGCGGCGCGGCGCCGACAGGCCCTGAAGCGCCGCTATGGAGAGACCGCCGTCGCGGTGGGCGGCCTGCAGGTCGGCCTGCGCCAGCTCGGCCAGCAGGCCATTGGCCTCGGCGGCGTGGCGCGAGAACCGCGCCAGGCTCTCGGTGGCCTGTGGCCAGCGCTGCTGCAGGCGCGGCATGACCTCGCGGCGCAGCCAGGAGCGGGCGTAGGCCGGATCGCGGTTCTGGGGGTCCTCGACCCACTCCAGCCCCTGTGCCAGGGCGTGCTCGCGCAAGGCATGGCGCGGGATGTCCAGCAATGGCCGCCAGAGCTGGCCGGGGCCGAACGGCGCCAGCGGCGCCATGCCGGCCATGCCAGTGACACCGGTGCCGCGCATCAGGCGCAGCAGCAGGGTTTCGGCCTGGTCGTCCCGGTGATGGGCGGTCACCAGGCAGTCTCCGGGGTTCATCAGTCCGCGCAGGGCTTCGTAGCGGGCCTCGCGGGCGGCGGCTTCGAGGCCGCCCGGGTGCTTGCGGTCCACCTCGACCCGGCACAGGGTCAGGGGAATGCCGAGGCGGCGGCAGAAACGGCGGCAATGAGCGGGCCAGCCGTCCGCCGCCGGCTGCAGGCCGTGGTGGACGTGGACCGCACGCAGGCGGCGGGGTGCCGCCCGGGCCAGCAACTGCAGCAGCACGGCCGAATCGCAGCCGCCGCTGTAGGCCACCCAGAATCGCGCTCCCCGAGGCAGCTGCGGCAAGGCAGGCAGCTGCAGCGGGGGGGTCACGGCGGAGCTCAGTTGAGCCGGTCGTGCGCGCCGTAGGACATCAGGCGCTGGTAGCGGTTGGCCAGCAGCTGTGGCATCGGGGTGTGGCGCAGGCGCTCGAGGTTGGAGATGAGCTTCTGCTTGAGCGTGTTCATCATCGCCGCCGGGTCGCGGTGGGCGCCGCCCAGGGGTTCGCTCACGACCTCGTCCACCAGCTTGTGCTGGAACAGGTCGCGCGAGGTGATGCGCATGGCCTCGGCGGCCTCGGGGGCGCGGCCGGCATCCTTGAACAGGATGGAGGCGCAGCCTTCCGGCGAGATCACCGAGTAGATGCTGTACTGGAGCATCCTCACGTGGTCGGCCACGCCGATCGCCAGCGCGCCGCCGGAACCACCCTCGCCCGTCACGGTGGCCAGCACCGGCGTGCGCAGGCGCGACAGCTCGAACAGGTTGCGGGCGATGGCCTCGGACTGGTTGCGCTCCTCGGCACCGATGCCCGGGTAGGCACCCGGGGTATCGATGAAGGTGAGGATCGGCAGGTTGAACTTCTCCGCCAGCTTCATGATGCGCAGCGCCTTGCGGTAGCCCTCGGGCTTGGGCATGCCGAAGTTGCGGTAGACACGCTCCTTGGCATCGCGGCCCTTCTGCTGGCCGATCACGCAGACTGCGCGGCCTTCCAGCCGGGCGACGCCGCTGACGATGCTCGGATCATCGGCATAGTGGCGGTCGCCGTGCAGCTCTTCCCATTCGGTGAAGAGTGTCCGGATGTAGTCCAGCGCGTAGGGACGCTGCGGGTGGCGCGCCAGCTGCGCCACCTGCCAGGGAGTCAGGTTGGCAAAGATCTGCTCGGTGAGCTCGCGGCTCTTGAGGTCGAGCCGGGCGATCTCCTCGGTGAGGTTGACACCGCTGCCGGAGGTGGCAAAACGCAGCTCTTCGATCTTCTGCTGCAGTTCGGCAATCGGTTGCTCGAAATCCAGATAGTTCAGGTTCATGTTCGGTCCGTCGAACCGGGGAGCGGAGCTCAGGGATGAGGGCTGCAAAGCTTACGCTTTTGCCTGCCTCGGTCCCCAGTCCCCGCCCCCCAGCCCCTTTATTCGTCGTCTCCGCCCCCGCCACCGGAAAACGCGCGATCAAAGCGGCGCTCGGTCACGGGGGGTGCATATCGCTTGTACGTCACTTTAACGCAGTCCGGGCCGGCAATCTGCTGCACGGAGGTCAGGCAATTTTCATCCAGGCGCAGCTTCCAGTCGGCGGCCAGGTCCAGGATGCAGGCCTGCCGCCCGTTGCGGTAGTGCACGACTATTCCGACCGTGCCCTTCATGTTGGGCTTCAGCGCCTTTTGCAGCGCCTGCACGTCGGCCACCGGCTTGCCCCATTCCAGGGCCAGCTTCACCGGGTAGTCGCGCATGATGTCCGACAGCGCGAAGAACTCCGGCCGGTACATGCGCGGCTCGGATTCACGCCCCTCCCGGGGCGGCGAAGCGCCGATCTCGGCGATCACGAATACCAGGCCATCCAGCTTGACCACCGGCTGCAGGTGCGGCCAGGCATCGACGTCGATCCAGGTGGACAACTGTGCCGTCTGGTCGTCGACGGTGATCTTGTAGCTGGCGCGCCCGCTCTTGCCGTCGGCGGTCTTGTCGCCCTTGAAGAAGCGCACGTCCGTGACCCAGGCGGCGAACATGACCTTCTGGCGCGGCTGGAACTGGACCTTGCCGTCCGCGCCGACCACGGGCGGCTTGGCGTACTGCTCGATCAGCGGCCGCATGCGGTCGGTGCAGACCTGTTCGATGATCTCCTGGTAGGCATCGATGGGGTGCCCCGAAAGATAGAACCCCAGGGTGTCGCGCTCGTGCGCCAGCTTCTCGCGCTTGAGCCAGTCCTGCACCTGCTCGGGCGGCTCGATGCGCTCGGCGGGCGTGGAACTGCTGCTGCCGCCCAGGCCGAACAGGTCCACCTGGCCGCTGTCCGCCGACTGCGCGGCCTTTTCCGCCAGGCCCAGGGCCTTGGGCAGCGAGGCCAGCAGTGACGGCCGGTTGAGGCCGAAGCCGTCGAGCGCGCCGGAATAGATCAGGGCCTCGAGCACGCGCTTGTTGGCCTTCTTCAGGTCGATGCGGCGGCAGAAGTCGAACAGGTCCTGGAAGACACCGTTCTTCTCGCGCTCGGCGACGATGCCTTCCAGCGCCGCCTCGCCCACGCCCTTGATGGCGCCCATGCCATAGAGGATCTGGTTGGGGCCCGGCACGGTGAAACGGTAGAAGCTGCGGTTGATGTCGGGCGGGATCATCTCCAGGCCCATGCGCAGGCATTCTTCGCGCATCAGCACGACGGAATCGGTGTGCTGCATTTCGCAGGACAGCACCGCCGCCATGAACTCGGCCGGGTAATGCGCCTTGAGCCAGGCGGTGTGGTAGCTGACCAGGGCGTAGGCGGCGGCGTGTGACTTGTTGAAGCCGTAGTCCGCGAACTTGGCCATCAGGTCGAAGACCTTGCTGGCGACCTCGCCGTCGATCCCGCGACCGGTGGCGCCGGTGGTGAAGATCTCGCGCTGCTTCTCCATCTCCGCGCGGATCTTCTTGCCCATGGCGCGACGCAGCAGGTCGGCGCCACCCAGCGTATAGCCGGCCAGGCGCTGCGACATCTGCATGACCTGTTCCTGGTACACGAAGATGCCGTAGGTGGGCTGCAGCACCAGCTCCATCTCCGGATGCAGGTATTCGATCTTGCTGGTGTCGCGCTTGTTCTCGCAGAAGGTCGGGATGTTCTCCATCGGTCCCGGGCGGTACAGCGATACCAGGGCGATGATGTCCTCGAAGCAGTCCGGCTTCAGGTCGCGGCTGGCCTTCTGCATGCCCGGGGATTCCATCTGGAACACCGCCGAGGATTCGCCGCTCTGGTAGATCCTGCGGAAGGTCTCCTGGTCGTCCAGCGGCAGGGCCAGCATGTCCAGCGGCCGGCCGTGCTGGCGCACGATGGTATTGACCGCCTCCTGGATCACGGTCAGCGTCTTCAGGCCCAGGAAGTCGAACTTCACCAGGCCCACGACCTCGAGGTCCTTCATGTCGAACTGCGTGCGCATGCCGGCGCCGCCTGGTTCGCAGAACAGCGGGGCGTAGTCGGTCAGCGGCTTGGGCGCGATCACGACGCCGCCGGCATGCACGCCGACGCCGCGCGTGGTGCCCTCCAGCGCCAGGCCCAGGTCCACCACCGCCTTCACTTCCTCGTCGGTGTCGTAGAGGCCCTTCAGTTCCGGCACCGTCTCCAGCGCATCCACCAGCGTGGCGCCGGGCGTGCCCGGCACCAGCTTGGAAATACGGTCGCCGAAGCCATAGCCGTGCCCCATCACACGGGCCACGTCGCGGATCACGCCGCGCGCCGCCATGGTGGCGTAGGTGATGATCTGGCCCACGTGCGGACGGCCGTACTTGTGCGTGACGTACTCGATCACGCGGTCGCGGTTGTCCATGCAGAAGTCGACGTCGAAGTCCGGCATTGACACGCGCTCGGGGTTCAGGAAGCGCTCGAACAGCAGGTTGTAGGGCAGCGGATCCAGGTCGGTGATGCCCGTGGCATAGGCCACCAGCGAGCCGGCGCCCGATCCACGGCCGGGGCCCACCGGGCAGCCGTTGCCCTTGGCCCACTGGATGAAGTCGGCCACCACCAGGAAGTAGCCGGCAAAGCCCATCTTCTCGATGATGCCCAGCTCGTAGTCGAGCCGTTGCCAATACTCTTCCTCGGGCTTGGCCAGCACGATCTCGGTGAAGCGGCGCCTCAGGCCATCCTCCGACACCTTGCGCAGCCAGGTATTGGTGTCGTGCCCTTCCGGCACCGGGAAGTTCGGCAGGTGGTAAGGCGGTGCGAACTTCAGCGTCAGCGTGCAGCGCCGCGCGATCTGCAGCGTGTTCTCGATGGCCTCGGGGATGTCGGCGAACAGCGCCTGCATCTCCTCGGCGGACTTCAGGTACTGCTCGGGCGTGTAGTCGCGCGGGCGCTTGTCGTCACCCAGCACGCGGCCCTGGGAGATGCAGACACGCGCCTCGTGCACGTCGAACTCGCTGCGCGACAGGAAGCGCACGTCGTTGGTGGCCACCACCGGCACCTGCAGGTGGCGCGACAGCGCACAGGCCGCCTGCACCCACTCCTCGTCGCCCGGGCGCTGGCAGCGGCTGATTTCCATGTAGCAGCGCTGCGGGTAGATCGCGGCCAATTCGGTCAGGGCACCCTTGGCCGCCTCCACCTGGTCGGAGGCGGCGGCGCGGAAGGTGCTGCCGTCACGTCCGGTCAGCGCGATCAGGCCTTCGGCATGCGGCGCCAGCCATTCCCGCTTGACCAGGGGCATGCCGCGCGCCTGGCCATCCGTGTAGGCCAGCGAGATCAGCTTGGTCAGGTTGCGGTAGCCGGCGTCGCTCTGCACCAGCAGCGTCAGGCGCTCCGGCGCCTCGCCGGCGACGCGCTCTTCCAGTCGGATGTCGGCACCGATCACCGGCTTGACGCCGGCACCCTCGGCCGACTTGTAGAACTTCACCATCGCGAACAGGTTGTTGGTGTCCGTGACGGCGATGGCGGGAAACTTGAGCTCCGCCGCTCGCGAGGTCAGCGTGGCGCCGACGCCGCCGCCCTTGCGCTTGGGCGGCTCGACACGAACGATGCCGTCGGTCAGCGAGAACTCGGTGTGCAGGCGCAGGTGGACGAAGCCGCTCATGCGGCACCGCCCGCGAACAGGTCCGGCTGCGCGCAGGGCGCGAAGCCCATGCGGTGGATCAGGCTCGGCCCCTGGCGACGCAGGGCCTGCAGATGATCAGGCGTGCCGTAACCCTTGTGCTTGGCAAAACCGTAGCCTGGGTATTCGGCATCGAGCCGCTGCATCTCGCGGTCGCGCGCCACCTTGGCCAAGATCGAGGCAGCCATGATCGGCGAATGGATGGCATCGCCCTCCACCACCGCCTCGGCACTGCAGGGCAGCCCGACCGGCAGGCGGTTGCCGTCGATCAGGCAGTGCTGCGCGGCGGGGCTGAGCATCTGCACCGCACGCTGCATCGCCAGCATCGAGGCATGCAGGATATTGAGCCGCTCGATCTCGTCGACCTCGGCACGGGCGATGGCACAGGCCACGGCACGGCGCTGGACCAGGTCGAACAGCTTCTCGCGCTGCAGCGCCGTGAGCTGCTTGGAATCGTCCAGGCCGCGGATGCCGTGGCCTGCATCGAGAATCACCGCGGCGGCATAGACCGGCCCGGCCAGGCAGCCGCGGCCAGCTTCGTCCACGCCGGCGACGAAGGCATGGGTATAGCTGGAAATGGCGACCCGACGAGGCATGAAGGGATTCTAGGACAGCAGGCCGGCAATGGCGTCGGCCGCCCGTCCCGCGGCGTCGCGGCGCAGTTCCGTGCGCACAGCGTGGAACTGGGCCAGCTGGCGGCGGCGCGGCTTGCCGTCGGCCAGCAGCAGGCTCACCTCTTCGGCCAGGCGCTCCGGGCTGGCGGCTTCCTGCAGCAGTTCGGTGACGGTCGGTTCGGCCGACAGCAGGTTGGGCAGGCTGACGTAGCGCGCCTTCAGCAGGCCGGCCTTGAGCATCAGCCAGGCGGTGAGCGGCGAGCCGCGGTAGGCCACCACCATCGGCCGGCCCAGCAGCAAGCACTCCAGCGTGGCGGTACCCGAAGCCAGCAACACGGCGTCGGCGGCTCGCATGCACTCGCGCGACTGACCGTCGACCACGGTCCAGGGCAGGTCCGGCGCGTGAGTCCGGATCACTGCCTCCAGCCCGGCCCGCAGCTTGGGCTTGGCCACCGGTGTGACGAAGCGGATGCCCGGATGCTTCTGCGCCAGCAGCCGGGCCGCCTGCGCGAAGGGCTCGCCCAGGTACTTGAGCTCGGACCCGCGGCTGCCGGGCAGGATCGCCACCAGCGGCCCGTCGGCCGGCAGGCCCAGCTCCGCACGGGCGGTGGCGGGCGACACGGTGTCATCCAGTTCATCCGCCAGCGGATGACCGATGTAGTCGGCCGGCACGCCGTGCTCGGCGTAGAACTTCGGCTCGAAAGGGAACAGGCAGAGCATGCGGTCCACCGAGCGGGCGATGGTCTTCACCCGCCCCTGCCGCCAGGCCCACACGGAGGGGCTGACCACGTGTACGGTCTTCAGGCCGCGCTCGCGCAGGCGGCGCTCCAGGCCCAGGTTGAAGTCGGGCGCGTCGATGCCGATCACCACGTCCGGGCGATCCTGCAGGAAGCGGCGCAGCAACTCCGCCCGCAGGCGGAACAGCCGCGGCAGCGCCGGGATCACCTCGGCGATGCCCATCACCGACAGCACCTCGATGGAAGCAATGGTCTCGCAGCCAGCGGCCACCATGCGTGGGCCGGTGACGCCGTAGATCTGCGCCTGTGGGTAGCGCTGCTTCAGGGACCGGACAATGGCGGCGCCGAGGATGTCCCCGGACAGCTCTCCCGCCACCAGCGCGATACGCATCGGCGACCCGGCCCTAGCGCGACAGTGAACGCTTGGAGGTTTCGATGAAGTGCAGCGTCTGACCGGCGTGCTCGGAGGTCTTGGCCATTTCGGCAAGCTTTTCCTTGACCTCGGCCATGATCGCGCCGGACATGTAGATCAGCTTGTAGGCGTCCTTGATCTGGTCGATCTGCTCGGCCGTGAAACCGCGGCGCTTGAGACCTTCGCTGTTGATGCCGCGCGGACGCGCGGGCTGGCCCTCGGCGATGACGAAGGGCGGCAGGTCGCGCAGCACCACGGTGCCGCCACCGGTGAAGGCATGGGCGCCCACGCGGCAGAACTGATGCACCAGCGTGTAGCCGCCGAGGCCGGCGTAGTCCTCGATGGTGATATGCCCCGCCAGGGTGGTGCCGTTGGCCAGGATGGTGTGCGAGCCCACCACGCAGTCGTGCGCGATGTGGACGTTGGCCATGATCCAGTTGTCGTTGCCGACGCGGGTGATGCCGGTGTCCTTGAGCGTTCCGCGCTGGATCGTTACGTACTCGCGAATCGTGTTGCCGTCGCCGATCTCCACCGAGGTGGCATCTTCGTAGCGGGCGGTCTTGTCCTGCGAGATTTCGCCGATGGAGCTGAACTGGAAGATGCGGTTGTCGCGGCCGATCTTCAGCGGGCCGCGCAGCACCACGTGCGGGCCGATCCAGGTGTTCTCGCCGATCTCCACGCCCGGCCCGATGACCGTGTAGGGACCGACTTCAACGGAAGGATGCAACCGCGCATCGGCGTCGACGATGGCGGTGGGATGGATCTTCGAGGTCATCAATCGCTCCCGGTATCGCGGCCGGCATTCTTCAGCACGCAGATCATGTCGGCCTCGCAGGCCAGCTCGTCGCCGACCTTGGCCTGGGCGCAGAACTTCCACAGGTCGCGCTTGTGCTTGTCCAGGCGGATATGGAAGGTCAGCTGGTCACCCGGCACTACCGGGCGCTTGAAGCGGCAGTTGTCGATCCCGGCGAAATACAGGATGTAGCCGGAGTCGCAGCGCAACCCCGAGCGCATCACCGCCAGCAGGCCGCAGGCCTGGGCCATCGCCTCCAGCTGCAGCACGCCCGGCATGGTCGGCAGCCCCGGGAAATGGCCGGGGAAGAAGTTCTCGTTGTAGGTGACGTTCTTCAGCGCCACCAGGGTCCCGGCCTCCGCATCCACCGACAGCACGCGATCCACCAGCAGGAACGGATAGCGGTGCGGCAGCAGCTTGAGGATTTCGCGGATATCAAGATTCACTGGGTTCATTGTCCTGTTCCCGGGGGGCGAGTTGCAGATGGCGCTCGACATCGCGCAGCCGCTCCTCAAGGCGCGCCAGGCGCCGGATGCGCGCGACGGTCTTGCGCCATTCGCGCGCGTCGCTGAGCGGCAGGCCGGAGCCGTAGACGCCCTTTTCGGTGATGGAATTGGTGACCATGCCGCGACCAAGGATGACGACGTCATCGGCGATGGTGAGGTGCCCGGCCATGCCGACGGCGCCGCCGATCAGGCAGCGTGCACCGATCGTGGTGCTGCCGGCGATGCCGGTGCAGGCGGCGATGGCGGTGTGCTCACCGATGCGGCAGTTGTGCGCGATCTGGATCAGGTTATCCAGGCGCACGCCATTGGCGATGACGGTGTCCTCGATCGCACCGCGATCGATGCAGGTGTTGGAGCCGATCTCGACGTTGTCGCCGATGACGACGGTGCCGAGCTGCGGCACTTCCTCCCAGCCGTTGGGGCCGCGGGCGTTGCCGAAGCCACGCGAGCCAATCACGGCACCCGGCTGCAGCGTGCAACGGCCACCGATGCGCACGCGCGCGCCAATATGCACCTGCGCCACCAGGCGCGTGCCAGGGCCGATCACGGCGTCGCGGCCGACGATGCAGCCGGGGCCGACATAGACGCCCTCGCCCAGCTCGGCGCCGGCCTCGACCACGGCGTTGTAGCCGACATGCACGCCGGCGGCGAGCCGGGCCTGCGGCGAGACCTGCGCACCGGCCTGGATGCCGGCCGTGAACTCGCGATCGGGATCGAACAAGGCGGCCAGGCGCGCATACGCCAAATAGGGGTCCTTGGCGACGAGCCCTGGGGTGGTCAACGACGCGGCATCGCGCGGGCCGACGATGACGGCGGCGGCGCGGGTACACGCCAGCTGGGTGCGGAACTTGGGGTTGGACAGGAAGCCGATGCAGCCCGGCTTGCCGGGATCCAGCGAGCAGACGCCCTCGATGAGCGTGCCGCCCTCCCCCTTGAGTTCCAGACCGAATCTTGTGGCCAGATCGGCCAGGCTATACGTGGTCATGTGGCGATTATCGCAGGTCCAGCGGGCCTACGCCCCCTCCCGGGGCCGACGGACCCGCGCGGGCCTCAACGAAAAACGGCCCGCGGCAAGCCGCGGGCCGTCCTTGAAAAACAACTGTTTACTTGCCGCCGCCGGCCTGCAGGCGCTTCAGCACTTCGGCGGTGATGTCCACCGAGTCCGCGGCGAAGATCGGGTCCTGCACGACCACGTCGGCACCCTTCTCCTTGGCCACCTGCACGATCACGCCCTTGATCTTGGCCATCATCTCGGTGGTCAGCTGGCGGTCACGGTTGGCGAAGTCTTCCTGGAACTGGCGCTGCTTGTACTGCAGGTCGAGCTGGCGCGTGGTCAGGTCCTTCTCGCGCTTGGCGGCATCGGCCGCGGAGAGCACGTCGCGCTCCTTCTTGAACTTCTCGGCGTCATCGACGAAGCGCTTGGCTTCGGCTTCGAGCTCGTTCTTGCGGCGATCGAACTCCGCCTTGATCTTGTCGGCGCCGGCCTTGAACTGCGGCGACTGCTGCACCAGCTCCGCGGCGCGGATGCTGAGGACCTTGGTGTCGGCGGCCATCGCCGGAGCGGCGAGCAGAACGGCGGAAGCCACGGTCATGACGCTGAGGATACGGGTGAGGTTGCGCATCGTTGGATCTCGGTGTTCGTCTATGAATGGAATGAGAGTGACGGGAAAGAGCTTGCGGCGCTCAGAAGCCGCCGCCGAAACGGATCTGGAAGCGATCCGTTTCATCGCCTACCTCGTCATTCAGCGGGAAGGCATAGCTCAGGTCGAGCAGGCCCAGGAAGGGCGTGAACCAGGAGAACGCGATACCCGCCGACTGGCGTAGCTGGGCGGTATCGAAGTCGTCCGGCTGCGCGAAGACCTGGCCGATATCGAAGAACAGGTTCAGGCGCGTCGACTTGCCATCGCTGGCGATCGGCAGCGGCACGACCAGGTTGTTCTGCGACGTGGCGCGGAATTTGCCGCCGTACGGATTATCGAACGGCGTGTCGCGCGGGCCGAGCGAGCCGTCGCGGTAGCCACGCACGGTGCGCGGGCCGCCGGCGAAGAAGTGCTCGTAGGGCGGGACTTCCTGGCCGTTGTCGTAGGTATCCACCAGGCCGACGGAGCCGTTCATTTCCAGGAACAGGCCCTTGTAGATCGGCACGTACTGCTGGCCGCGGTAGCTGATGTTGTAGAACTCGATGTCGCTGCCGGGCATGCCCAGGTCGAGGCTCAGCGAGTGCAACGATCCGCGATCCGCGAAGAACGTACGGTTGCGCGTGTCGTAGGTGATGCCGGTGCGGAACGAGTAGTTGAGGAAGCGCGTGCCGTTGTTGATCACGAACTGCAGCACTTCGTCCGAGGACGAGCCCGCGAAGGTCTCGATCGAGGTCTCGTCCAGGCCGAAGCCTGCGCGCAGGGTCATGAATTCCGACAGCGGGATGCCGTAGGTCAGGTTCAGGCCCAGCACGTTGGTGTTGAAGCCCGAGCTGTAGCGGATCACCGATTCGGAACTGCGGTAGAACGCCGACACCGTCTGGCTGATGCCGTCGGCGGTGAAGTAAGGATCGGTCCAGGACAGGCTCAGGGCCTTGGAGATCGAGTTGTTCTCCGCCGACACCTCGACACGGTTGCCCGTGCCAAGGAAGTTGGTATGCGTCAGGCTGCCGGTGATCAGGAAGCCCTGCGCGCCGGAGTAGCCGACACCGAACTGCACCGATCCGGGCGGACGCTCCTTGACCTTGAACTGGATGTCGACCAGGTCGTCGGAACCGGCCACGGGGCGGGTGTCGACCTCGACGTCCTCGATGAACGGCAGGCGCGCCAGACGCACGCGCGAGCGCTCGACCGCGCTCTTGGAGAACGGCGCCGCTTCGAGCTGGCGCATTTCGCGGCGCAGGGTCTCGTCGTTGGTGCCGAGGTTGCCGCTGAAGCCGATGCGGCGCACGTAGGCGCGCTTGCCCGGCTGCACGACGTAGTTGAGGCTGACCAGGCGGCTGCCCTCTTCCACCTCGGGAACCGGATTGACCTCGGCGAAGGCATAGCCGATGTCGGACAGCGCGGCCTCGATGCGGTTGGCGCTGTCGGTGGCTTCCTTGCGCGAGAAGATGTCGCCCGCCTTGGTGGTGACCAGGGCGTTGAGGAACTGCTCGTTGAGGATGGTCTCGCCGGAGAAGCGGCGATCCTTGATCTTGTAGATCTCGCCCTCTTCCAGGTTGACGGTGATATAGATCGAGTCCTTCTCCGGCGTCAGCGCCACCTGCACGGAGGAGACGTTGGCCTTGAGGTAGCCGCGGTCCTGGTAGTAGGACTGCAGCTTTTCCAGGTCGCCGACCAGCTTCTGCTTGGAATACTTGTCGCTGCTCTGGAAGGGCATCCAGTGCGTGCCCTCGAGGCTGAACTGCTTGAGCAGATCGGCGGTCTCGAAGGCCTGGTTGCCCAGCAGGTTGATGTCCTTGATGCGGGTGACCTTGCCCTCGACCACGTCGATCTTGATGCTGACGCGGTTGCCCCCTTCCTCGGTGACCGCCGCCTTGATGTCGACATCGTAGTAACCGTTGGAGTAGTACTGGCGGCGCAGTTCCTGCTCGACGCCGTCGAGCAATTCGCGCTTGAACAGCTCACCCTCGGCCAGGCCCAGGTCCTTCAGCGACTTCTTGAGGTCGTCGCCGCCGATCTTCTCGTTGCCCTCGATCGTGAAGCTGGTGATGGAGGGGCGCTCCTTGACCACGATCACCAGGGCGTCGGCGTCACGCTGCAACTGCACGTCCTGGAACAGGCCGGAGCCGTACAGCGAGCGGATGGCCTGGCGCGAGGTGGCGTCATTGAGCTCGTCCCCGACCGACAGCGGCAGGTAGGTCAGGACGGTGCCGATCTCGAGGCGCTCCAGGCCGTCGGCCCGGATTTCCTTGATCGTGAAAGGCTGGAAGGCATGAGCCTGGCCCGCCAACACGAGCGCCGCGATGGCGCTGGCCAGCGCCGTTTTCTTCGTTCTCAGCGGTTTCACTGATCTGGTTTCTTTTTTAGTCAATTTGCCGCAGTTCAATTCAGCAGGCGCATCACGTCGTTGTAGAACGCCAACCCCATCAACATCACCAGGAAGGTCAGGCCCACCCGCTGGCCCGCCTCCTGTGCCCTCTCGGACAGAGGCGATCCCTTGATCGCTTCGATCCCGTAAAACAGCAGGTGCCCGCCATCGAGCAGCGGCACCGGCAGCAGGTTGAGCACGCCGAGGCTGACGCTCACCACCGCCAGGAAGCTCAGGAAGGATACGAGACCGACCTGGGCGGAATACCCGGCCACCTGGGCGATCTGGATGGGACCGCTGACGTTCTTCACCGACACGTCGCCGAGCACCATGCGCCACAACATCTTCAGCGTCAGCGCGGACATGCGCCAGGTTTGCTCGACGGCACCCGGCACGGCCTCGAGAGGTCCGCGCCGGCTTTCGGCGCGCAAATCCTGCCACAGATCGGGGGAGGCTGCTATCTCCACGCCAATGCGCCCGATGACCCGCCCGCCTTCCTCGACGCGGGTCACGATCGCCGGCAGCTCGAGGGTCTCGGCTCCACGGCGGACGCCGACCTTGACCACCTGCTCGGGCCGGGCGCTGAGCCAGGCGATCATCTGCTTGCGGTCGGAGATCGGCTGGCCGTCGAGGCTGACGATATGGTCTCCGGCCTTCAGGCCGGCGGCCTCGGCCGAGCCGCCGGGGACCAGCCGCGCCACGACCGGCGGGATCGGCGGCTCGTAGGGCTCCAGGCCCAGGTCGGCGAAGACGTATTCCGGGTCCACCCGGACCTGGCTGAGATCGAGGGTAGCGTTGCGCTGGCTGCCGTCGGCGGCCTGGACCCGCAGCGCCAGGCTACCGCCGCCCAGGGCCTGGTCCAGCAGCTCGGTGCGCAGGTCGATCCAGGTCGGGGTGGCTTCACCGGCCACCTCGATGACCTGCTCGCCCTCCCGCAGGCCGGCCAGGGCCGCGGCGGACTTCTCGGCCGGGGTGGCGATCATCGGCTTGATGCTCTGCACGCCCAGCAGCAGGACCAGCCAGTAGAAGGCGATGGCCAGCAGGAAGTTGAAGACCGGCCCGGCCGCCACGATCAGGAAGCGCTTGCCGACCGTGGCATTGTTGAAGGCCTGCCCGCGCAGCTCCGCCGGCACCGGCCCCTCGCGCTCGTCGAGCATCTTGACGTAGCCGCCCAGCGGGATGGCGGACAGGGTCCATTCCACGCCGTCACGGGAGGTGCGGCTCCAGATGCGGCGACCGAAGCCGATCGAGAAGCGCAGCACCTTGACGCCGCAGCGGCGCGCCACCCAGTAATGGCCGAACTCGTGGAAGGCGACCAGGATGCCGATCGCCAGGATGAACCCGCCGATGGACCAAAAGATATCAGGCATGCCGCAGGCTCCGGCCACGTTCCGCAATCATCGTCGCGGCCAGGCCGCGAGCCCAGGCGTCCAGCGCCAGGATGCCGTCCAGGTCGTCCCCGGCCTGGCGGCCGGCGGCGGCGTCCATTACCTCTTCGATCACTGCAGGAATCCCCGGATAGTTCAGCCGATGCTGCAAGAACGCTTCGACAGCGACTTCGTTCGCCGCGTTCAATGCATTCGGCAGCACCCCGCCCTGCTTCAATGCGAACCGCGCCAGGCGCAGGCAGGGGAAGCGGCGTTCGTCGGGCGCCTCGAAGCGCAAGCGCCCCAGGGCGGCCAGGTCCAGCCCACCAACGCCGGACTCCCAGCGCTCCGGCCAGGCCAGGGCATGGGCGATCGGCACGCGCATGTCGGGCTGGCCCAGCTGGGCCAGCATCGAGCCGTCCACGTACTCGACGATCGAGTGGATCGCGCTTTCCGGGTGGATCACCACCTCCAGCCGCTCCGCCGGCAGGCGGTACAGCACGGCGGCCTCGATCAGCTCCAGGCCCTTGTTCATCATCGTGGCCGAGTCCACGGAGATCTTCTGCCCCATGACCCAGTTGGGATGGCGCACGGCCTGCTGCGGCGTGACGGATTCCAGCTCGGCCAGCGGGGTCTCGCGAAACGGCCCGCCGGAAGCCGTCAGGATCAGCCGGCTGACGCCCTTGGGCTCCTCGCCGCAGCGCGCCGGCGCCGGCAGGCACTGGAAGATGGCGTTGTGCTCGGAGTCGATCGGGATCAGCGTGGCGCCATGGCGAGCCGCCTCGGCCATCAGCAGGGCGCCGGCCATCACCAGCGGCTCCTTGTTGGCGATCAGCACGCGCTTGCCGGCCCGCACCGCCGCCAGGGTCGGAAGAAGACCGGCGGCGCCGACGATGGCCGACATCACCTGCCCCGCCTCGGGATGGGCGGCCAGTTCGCAGATCGCCGCCACGCCCTCCAGGACCTCGCAATCCAGGCCGGCGTCGCGGCACAGGCTGCGCAGGCGCGCGGCGGCGGCAGGCTCGGTCAGGATGGCGTAGCGCGGGCGGTGCTGGCGGCAGAGCTCGAACAGGCCCTCGGCATCACGCTGGGCGGTCAGGCCCAGGACGCGCAGCTTGTCGGTGTGGCGTGCAGCCACATCGAGCGTATTGCGGCCGATGGTGCCGGTCGCGCCCAGGACAACAAGTTGTTGCATCACAGGCCCGTCAGATAAAGGCCCAGCACCATCACCGGAGCGCCGGCGAGGATGCTGTCGACGCGGTCCAGGATGCCGCCGTGCCCAGGCAGGATGTTGCCGCTGTCCTTGATGCCGGCCACGCGCTTGAACATGGACTCCGTCAGGTCGCCGACGATGGAAGCCACCGCCACCACCAGGGTCAGGGCCAGCAGCAGCCAGACCTGCCCACCCTCGGCCTGGAACACCCAGACGCCGGCGGTCAGTGCCCAGACCGCCGTGGCAGCCAGCCCGCCCAGGGCGCCTTCCACGGTCTTGCCCGGCGAGATGTTGGGTGCCAGCTTGTGCTTGCCGAAGGCCCGGCCCGCGAAGTAGGCGCCGGTATCGGCGATGAAGATGATGAACAGGAAATACAGCAGCTTGTAGATGCCCTGCGGCAGGCCATGCAGGGCCGCCAGCGACAGCAGGGTGGACACGGTCAGCAGGATGCCCAGCAGGGCCATGGGCAGGCCCGAGGTGTGCTGCCGGCCGACACTGGCCGGAAACCGCGGGAACAGGCTCAGGGCAAACAGCCACCACAGCACCGCCACGCCCAGCAGCCAGGGCAGGAGCTGCTCGCGCCCGGGAACGATCCAGGCCAGGCCGAGCAGGATGCCGACGACCAGGGCATAGCCGCGGCGGCGGCCCTGCGCCGTCCAGCCCATGAGGCCGGTCCATTCCCAGGCCATCAGCACGCCGACCAGCGCCAGGACGGCGTAGAGCAGATCAGTCGGGGCAAACCAGACCAGCGCCAGCAGCAGCGGCAGCAGGACGAGGGCGGTGACGACGCGCTGGGCGAGCATGGCGGGCGGTGTTCGGGGGCGTCGGGAATGAGGTGGGCGCGCGGCGCGATGCCGCAGTTTGTCACTTAAGACGGGAAACTACTACGGTTCAGGCCGACTCCGGCACGCGGCCGAAACGGCGCTCGCGCCCGGCATACCAGTCCAGCGCCTCCCGGAATTCGGCCTCGCCGAAATCCGGCCACAGCACGTCGCTGAAATACAGCTCGGTGTAGGCCAGCTGCCACAACAGGAAGTTGCTGATGCGCTGTTCGCCGCCGGTACGGATCATCAGGTCCGGCTCGGGCAGGCCGGCGGTCTGCAGCCCTGCCGCGATGCCCTCGGCGGTGATCGGCTCGCCGGCCGCGGCCAGGGCCTGGGCGGCCTGCACGATGTCCCACTGCCCACCGTAGCCCACGGCGATCGACAGCTTCACGCCGGCATTGGCGGCGGTGAGGGCCTCGGCCCGCTGCATCTCGCCCTGCAGCAGCTCCGGGAAGCCACTGCGGTCGCCGATGAAGCGGATGCACACGCCGTTGCGGTGCATGGCGTCGAGCTCGCGGCCCAGGGTGCGCACGAACAGCTGCAGCAGCAGCTTCACCTCGAGTTCCGGCCGCTTCCAGTTCTCCTGGGAGAACGCGAACAGGGTCAGCGCCTCGACACCGGAGGTGTGGGCGGCGCGCAGGATGCGCCGCACCACCTTGACCCCGGCCCGGTGCCCCATGGCCCGCGGCTGGCCGCGCTGCTGTGCCCAGCGCCCGTTGCCGTCCATGACGATGGCGACGTGCCGGGGCAAGGGCTGCGGTGGCAGCGGAGAAGCTTCTCGAGTCATGGGAACCGGGAAAGACGGGTAGTCCGGAAGACCGGATTACATCGACAGCAGTTCCTTTTCCTTGGCTGCGCCGGCCTCGTCGACCTTGGCGACGAACTGGTCGGTCAGTTTCTGGATTTCGGTCTCGCCGCGCTTGACGTCGTCGGCCGTGATCTTCTTGGCCTTTTCCTGGTCCTTGATCGCCTGGTTGGCGTCGCGGCGCACGTTGCGGATCGCCACCTTGGCACCCTCCGCCTCGGTCTTGACCACCTTGGCGAGATCGCGGCGGCGCTCCTCGGTCAGGGGCGGCATGTTGATGCGAATGGTCTGGCCCGCGGTGTTCGGATTCAGGCCCAGGTCCGAGGTCATGATCGCCTTCTCGATGGCCGCCACCATGGGCTTTTCCCAGGGGGTGATGGTGATCGTGCGGGCGTCCTCGACGACCACGCTGGCAACCTGCGAGAGGGGCACCGGAGAGCCGTAGTAGTCGACACGGACATGGTCGAGGATCGCGGCACTGGCGCGGCCGGTGCGCAGCTTGGCCAGTTCGGTCTTCAGCGTGTCCAGGCACTTCTGCATGCGCTGGCTGGCGTCGTTCTTGATTTCGGTGGTCATCGCGGTCTCCCGGGTTTCTTTGTCTGGTTTCAGGCGTCGACGTAAGTGCCGATGCTGCGGTCGCCCATGACGATATTCATCAGCGCACCGGGACGGTCCATGTCGTAGACGCAGAGTTTCATTTTGTTGTCGCGGCACAGCACCATGGCGGTCTGGTCCATCACGCCCAGGCGGCGGTTCAGGGCCTCGTCGTAGGTCACCGTGTCGTACTTCTTGGCCGAAGGGTCCTTCTTGGGATCGGCGGTGTAGATGCCGTCGACCTTGGTGGCCTTCAGCAGCAGGTCCGCGCCGATTTCCACGGCACGCAGGGCGGCGGCGGAATCGGTGGTGAAGAAGGGGTTGCCGGTGCCTGCGGCAAAGACCACGACGCGGCCCTTTTCCAGGTGGCGCATGGCCTTGCGGCGGATGAAGTCCTCGCAGACCTCGTTGATGCGGATGGCGGACTGCACGCGCGCCTGCAGGCCGGTGGTGCGCTCGATGGCATCCTGCAGGGCCAGGGCGTTGATCACCGTGGCCAGCATGCCCATCTGGTCTCCGGTGATGCGGTCCATCCCGGCCTTGGCCAGAGGCTCGCCGCGGAAGATGTTGCCGCCGCCGACGACCAGCGCCACCTCCACCCCAGCTTCGACCACGGCCTTGATTTCATTGGCCAGGAAGGCGGTCACCGGGGGGGCGATGCCGAAACCCAGTTCGCCCATCAGGGCTTCGCCAGACAGTTTCAGCAAGATTCTCTTGTACGCGGGCTGGGCGGACATGGCAGGCTCTATCTGTCGGATTTTACTGAGTTTATATAAAAAGAGACCCCGTTGCCGGGGTCTCGTTCACAACTGTTACCGATTTTAGCGCAAATCAGGCGGTGAGGCTGGCCTGGGTCGCGGCGACTTCGGCAGCGAAGTCTTCCTTCTTCTTCTCGATGCCCTCGCCCACGGCGTAGCGGACGAAGCGGGCCACGACAGCCTTCTTGTCGGCCAGGATCTTCTCGACGGACTCGCCGTTGGGAGCCTTGACGAACGGCTGGCCCAGCAGGGTCAGTTCGGCCTTGAACTTGGCGACCTTGCCGTCGACCATCTTGGCCAGGATCTCGGCCGGCTTGGGCTTGAAGCCGCCGCCGAACTTCTTCTTGACCGCGGCGTACTCGTCGTCCCAAGCCTTCTTGTCCTCGTCGGACAGGCCGGCGTAGTGGCCATTCTGCTTCTCGCCGTCCATTTCCTTCAGCGCGGCGCCGTACTTCTCGGCGTCGGCCTTGGCGTCGATCTGCTCCTGGGCCACGGTGGCGTCGATCACCTTGCGCTCGGCTTCGATCACGTCGGCCGGAATCTCACTGGCGCTCAGGTAGCGCGGAGCCATGGCGGCGGTGTGCATCGCCAGGTCCTTGGCCAGCTCGGCCTCGCCCTTGTCCAGGGCCAGGGCCACGGCGATCTTGTCACCCGGGTGCACGTAGGTGAC
Source organism: Solimonas sp. (assembly GCA_030149365.1). Classification (GTDB taxonomy): domain Bacteria; phylum Pseudomonadota; class Gammaproteobacteria; order Nevskiales; family Nevskiaceae; genus Solimonas_A. The sequence goes on along the minus strand of JASBRP010000034.1, from coordinate 80,696 downwards.
GAGGTCGGCACCGGCCTTGGAGACGATCTCGAAGCGGCGCAGCGTGATGTTCTCGCCGATCTTGGCGATCAGGCCACGGCGCTTCTGGTCGACGGTCTCGCCGCCGGCCGACAGCTGGCCGAGGGCTTCGACGTCGGCCGGGCGGTGCTTGAGCACCAGCTCGGCGGCCTCGCGGGCCAGGGCGCGGAAGTCCTCGCCCTTGGCCACGAAGTCGGTCTCGCTGTTCAGCTCGAGCAGGACCACGGTGTCGTCCGACTTGGCCAGGGCAATGACGCCCTCGGCGGCGGTGCGGGCAGCCTTCTTGTCGGCCTTGGCGGCACCGTCGAGGCGCAGCTTCTCGGCGGCGGCGTCGATGTTGCCCTCGGTGGCTTCCAGGGCCTTCTTGCAGTCGGACATGCCGGCGCCGGTGCGCTCGCGCAGCTCCTTGACCTGGGCAGCAGTAATCTGGGTCATGGGATCGGTTTCTCTAGGGTTTACTCGGCCTTGTCGGCGCCACGGCCACGGCCGCCGCGACCACGGTCACGGTCGCCAGCGCCCGGCTTGCGCGGGCCGCGCGGCTTCTTCGGGGCCGAACGGTCTTCGGTGATTTCCGGCGGGGCTTCGCGGAACGGGATCGGGTTGGCGCCGCGGGCCTCGATGATGGCTTCGGCCACGCACTGGGTGTAGACGCGGATGGCGCGGGTGGCGTCGTCGTTGCCCGGGATCACGCACTCGATGCCCGAGGGGTCATTGTTGGTGTCGACCACGGCGATGACCGGGATGCCGAGCTTGCGGGCTTCGGCCACGGCGTTCTTCTCGTAGCCGGTGTCGATGATGAACAGGCCGTCCGGCAGGGTCGGCATTTCCTTGATGCCGCCCAGCGACTTGCGCAGCTTCTCGAGCTCGCGCGAGAAGGTCAGCTGTTCCTTCTTGGTCAGGCGGTTGATGGTGCCGTCCTCGACGGACTTTTCCATCTCGACCAGGCGCTTGATGGAGGCCTTGACGGTCTTGAAGTTGGTCAGCGTGCCGCCCAGCCAGCGCTGGGAAACGAACGGCATGCCGCAGCGCTTGGCCTCTTCCTCGATGGCCTCGCGGGCAGCGCGCTTGGTGCCGACGAACAGGATGCGGCCACCGTTGGCGGCCAGCTTGCCGGCGAAGTTGCAGGCGTCCTTGAGCAGCGGCAGGGTCTGCTCGAGGTTGATGATGTGAATGCGGCTACGCTCGCCGAAAATGAACTCGTCCATTTTCGGGTTCCAGTAACGGGTACGGTGGCCGAAATGAACACCGGCCTCCAGCAGCTGGCGCATGGTGATGCTAGACATGTACTTCTCCTTGGGTTTGGCTAATCGCGCCCGGTGAAGGCTCACCCAAGTGGGCGCGAGTGGATTTTCAGAGGCGCTACAATAGATTGCGTTGCCTTTGAAGGGCGCGCTTTATACCATAACCCCCCTTTGATTTCAAAGATTTCCGGTAGCCAGCCCCCATGGGCGTCACCATAAAGTCCCTCGCAGAACAGCAGAAGATGCGCGAAGCCGGCCTGGCCGCTGCGCAGGTCCTGCAGATGATCGCCCCCTACGTGAAGCCCGGTGTCAGCACCGATGAGCTCAACAGGATCTGTCACGACTACATCGTCAAGGCCGGCGACGTCCCCGCCCCGCTGGGCTACGGGGCGGCCCCCGGCCGGCCGCCGTTTCCCAAGTCGGTGTGTACGTCGGTCAACCACGTGGTCTGCCACGGCATCCCCGGGCCCAAGGTCCTGAAGAAGGGCGACGTGGTCAACATCGACGTCACCGTGATCAAGGACGGATTCCACGGCGACACCAGCCAGATGTTCTACGTCGGCGAGCCCAGCATCCTGGCGCGGCGCCTGGCGGAGACCGCCCACGAGGCCATGATCGAAGGCATCAAGCTGGTGCGCCCCGGCGTCCGCCTGGGCGACATCGGCCATGTCATCCAGAAGTACGCCGAGGCCCGCGGCTTCTCGATCGTGCGCGAGTACTGCGGCCACGGCATCGGACGCATCTTCCATGAAGACCCCCAGGTACTGCACTACGGCAAGCCGGGCTCCGGCATGGAACTGGTGCCGGGCATGACCTTCACCATCGAACCCATGGTCAACGCCGGCCGGGCCGAGGTGAAGCTGCTGCCGGACGGCTGGACCGTGGTCACCAAGGACCACTCGCTGTCGGCCCAGTGGGAGCACACCGTGCTGGTGACCGAATCCGGCTTCGAAGTATTGACCCTGCGCGGCGGTGAAATGTAATGGGCGCTGAGTTCGACCTGGCTGACGAAGACGCGTCCGCCATCTTCAGCGCCCCGCGCATCCGCTCGCGCCTGGCACAGGGGGCCTCCCCCGTCGCGGCCTTCCGCGAGACCCTCAAGTGGGGCCGCGAGCGGCTCTACACCCTGTTCCACGAGGGCACCGCGGCCGACGCCCTGGTGCACGCCCGCGCCCACCTGGTGGACGAGGTGCTGCGCACCGCCTGGCAGAAGTTCCTGCCGGAGCTGACCGACGGCCTGGCCCTGGTGGCGGTGGGCGGCTACGGCCGCAGCGAGCTGCTGCCGCATTCGGACATCGACATCCTGCTGCTGCACTCCGGCGAATCGCTGGAACAGCACCGCAAGGCGCTGGAGCAGATGACCGCCTTCGCCTGGGATATCGGCCTGGAGGTCGGCCAGAGCGTGCGCACGGTGCAGGAATGCGTCGACGAGGCGGCCAAGGACATCACGGTGATGACCAACCTGCTGGAAGCGCGCATGCTGACCGGCGATACCGCGCTCTACCAGCAGATGCAGCAGGCGCTGACGCCGGACCAGGTCTGGCCGGTGAAGGAATTCTTCGAGGCCAAGAAGGCCGAGCAGGCGGCGCGCTACCGCAAGTACGACGATACCGGCTACAAGCTGGAACCCAACGTCAAGGAAAGCCCGGGCGGCCTGCGCGACATCCACACCATCGGCTGGGTGGCCAAGCGCCATTTCAACGCCCAGACCCTGGCGGAATTGCGCGAGCACGGCTTCCTCAACAAGCAGGAGAGCGACGAGCTGTTCGCCGGGCAGGACTTCCTGTGGCGGGTGCGCTTTGCCCTGCACATGATCACCAACCGCCGCGAGGACCGCCTGCTGTTCGATCACCAGATCAAGGTGGCGGCGCTGTTCGGCTACGAGGACAACGACAAGAACCGCGCGGTCGAGCAGTTCATGCAGCTGTACTACCGCACGATCAAGTCGCTGTCCTGCCTCAACGACATGCTGCTGCAGCTGTTCGACGAGGCGATCCTGACCCCGGATGCCGGCGAACCGGAAGTGCTCAACGCCCGCTTCCAGGTGCGCAACCAGACCATCGAGGCGCGCGACGACGACGTCTTCCGCAAGCAGCCCTGGGCGCTGCTGGAGATTTTCCGCCTGCTTCAGGAACACCCGAAGATCGCCGGCATCCGCGCGCAGACGCTGCGCATGATCATGCGCGACGGCCGCCTGATCGATGACACGGTGCGCAACGACGTGCGCGCCCGCGCGATCTTCATCGACATGTTCCGCGAGGGCCGCGGCCTGACGCGCAACCTGCGCCGCATGAACCGCTACGGTGTGCTCGGCCGCTACCTGCCCTCCTTCGGCAAGATCGTGGGCCTGATGCAGTACGACCTGTTCCACACCCTGACCGTGGACGAGCACGTGCTCTACGTGCTGCGCAATGCGCGCCGCTTCGCCATGGGCCGCTTCCAGCACGAATTGCCCTTTGCCAACCAGGTGTTCGAGCGCATCGCCAAGCCCGAACTGCTGTACCTGGGCGCGTTCTGGCACGACATGGCCAAGGGCCGCGGCGGCGATCACTCGCAGCTGGGCGCGGAGGAAGCCAAGCAGTTCTGCCTGGACCATGGCCTGTCGCATGCCGATGCGGCGGTGGTGGCCTGGCTGGTGGAAAACCACCTGATGATGTCGCTGACGGCGCAGAAGCAGGACGTGCAGGACCCCGACGTGGTGGCCGCATTCGCCCGCAAGGTCGGCGACCGCGATCGCCTGGACTACCTGCTGCTGCTGACCTGCGCCGATATCCGCGGCACCAATCCGGCGCTGTGGAATTCCTGGCGCGAATCCCTGCTGAAGGATCTCTACAACTCGGCTGCCCGCGCGCTGGAGCGCGGCCTGGACGACCCGGTGGCCCCGGAAGAGCGCGTGGCGGAGACCTGCGCCCGCGCCCTGAAACTGCTGACCGAGCGCGGCGCCGACACCCAGCCGGCGGCCAAGGTCTGGCAGCGCTTCGACCGCGACTATTTCCTGCGGCACTCGCCGGAGGAACTGGCCTGGCACCTGCCGGCGATCGTGGCCGCCAAGGAAGCCGACCTGCCCCTGGTGCTGGTGGAAACGCTCAGTGACCGCGGCGCCACGGTGTTCGTCTACACCCGCGACCGCGATCACCTGTTCGGCCTGTCGGCCGGCGTGCTGGCGCGCCTGGGCCTGAACATTCTCGACGCACGCCTGCACACCACCAACGATGGCTTCGTGCTGGATTCCTACGCGGTGATGGAGAGTGACAACACGCCGATCCAGCCGGGCATGCGCTTCGAGGAGATCCGCAACGGCCTGCGCAAGGTGCTGAGCGACCCGGAGATGTCGACCGTGGAGGTCAACCGCCGTGTGTCGCAGCGCCTGCGCCACTTCAACACGCCGACGCACATCCACTTCAGCCAGGACGAGGCGCGCCGCCGCACGATCATGGAACTGGTGGCGGCCGACCAGCCGGGCCTGCTGTCCATGGTCGGACGCGTGTTCCAGAAGCGCGGCATCCTGCTGGACGCCGCCAAGATCGGCACCATCGGCGAGCGCGCCGAGGACGTCTTCTACATCACCGACCGCATGCACCGGCCGATCCGCGACGAACGCGTGCTGGACGACCTGCGCGAGGTGCTGACCCGCACCCTGGACCGCACCGACGCGGCCTGATTTTCCTTTTCACTTTTTTCGCCCTGACAGAATCATGAGCAACCAAGAACTCAAGAGCCGTATCGAAGCCGCCTGGGAGGCCCGCGACGGCCTCAACAAGAGCGACGCCGCCCTGCGCAATGACGTGCAGACCGCCATCGAGCTGCTGGACAGCGGCCAGGCCCGCGTGGCCGAGCCCACCGGCAACTCGCAGTGGCAGGTCAACGAGTGGCTCAAGAAGGCCGTGCTGCTGTACTTCCGGCTGCACGACAACGTCGTGATCCCGATGGGCGAGCACCAGGGCTTCGACAAGGTGCCGCTCAAGTACAGCGGCTGGACGCAGGAGCAGTTCGCCAAGGCCGGCGTGCGCGTGGTGCCGCCGGCGGCGGTGCGCAAGGGCGCCTACGTGGCCCCGGGCGCGATCCTGATGCCGTCCTACGTCAACATCGGCGCCCATGTCGGTGCCGGCACCATGGTGGACACCTGGGCCACGGTGGGTTCCTGCGCGCAGATCGGCAGCAACGTGCACCTCTCCGGCGGCGTCGGCATCGGCGGCGTGCTGGAGCCGCTGCAGGCCTCCCCCACCATCATCGAGGATGACTGCTTCATCGGTGCCCGCTCGGAAGTGGTCGAGGGCGTGGTGGTGGAGCGCGGCGCGGTGATCTCGATGGGCGTGTTCATCGGCCAGTCGACCCCGATCTACGACCGCGAGGCCGACCAGATCCTCTACGGCCGCGTGCCGGCCGGCAGCGTCGTGGTGGCGGGCTCCCTGCCCAAGGGCGAGCGCTACAGCCTGAACTGCGCCGTTATCGTCAAGCGCGTGGATGAGCAGACCCGCAAGAAGGTCGGCATCAACGCCCTGCTGCGCGACCTGTAAGCCGCCCATGGCTGACGGTGCCTCGCCGGTCCTGGACCTGCTGCAGCAACTGATCGCCCGGCGCTCGCTGACGCCGGACGATGCCGGCTGCTGCGAGCTGATCGGCGAGCGGCTGAAGAAGCTCGGCTTCACGCTGGAGTACATCGACGCCGGCGGCGTGACCAACCTCTGGGCCACGGTCGGCAGCGGCGGACCGCTGATGATCCTGGCCGGCCACACCGACGTGGTGCCGACCGGGCCGCTGGACCAATGGACCAGCGACCCGTTCCAGCCGCAGGTCCGCGACGGCCTGCTCTACGGCCGCGGCGCTGCCGACATGAAGTCCGGCATTGCCGCGATGGTCTGCGCCACCGAGCGGCTGATGGCGCGCCGACCGCTGCGCGGCACCCTCGCCTACCTGATCACCAGCGACGAGGAAGGCGTGGCGCAGCACGGCACGCGCCACGTGGTGGAGGTACTCAAGGCCCGCGGGGTAAAGCCGGACTACGCCATCGTCGGCGAGGCCTCCAGCAACGAGCAGCTTGGCGATCGCATCGTCATCGGACGCCGTGGCTCGCTCAACGGCATCCTCACGGTGCTGGGCAAGCAGGGTCACGTCGCCTACCCGCACAAGGTGGAGAACCCGATCCACCGCCTCGCTCCGGCGCTGGCGGATTTGGTGGCCACGGCATGGGACGCGGGCAATGCGCACTTTCCGCCCACGTCCTTCCAGGTCTCCAACATCCACGCCGGCACCGGCGCCAACAACGTGGTGCCCGGCGAGTGCCAGGTGGTGTTCAACTTCCGCTACTGCACCGAGTCCACCGCGGCCTCGCTGCGTGAGCGCGTGGAAGCCGCCTTGCAGCGCCAGGGCCTGCGCTATCGGCTGGACTGGCAGCTGTCGGGCGAGCCCTTCCTGACCCGCCAGGGTGGGCTGATCGGCGCCGCCGAGGGCGCCATCGGCGCCGTCACGGGCCTCAAGCCGGAGCTGTTCACCGGCGGCGGCACCTCGGATGCCCGCTTCATCTCGCCCTGGGGCGCGGAAGTGGTGGAGATCGGCCCCATCAACGACAGCATCCACAAGATCAACGAGCACGTCCGCGTCGCCGACCTCGAACCCCTGTCGGCGATCTACGAGAAGGTGCTGGAGCAGCTGCTGTGAGTGCCGCGGGCTTCCGCCCGCCGCTGCTGCTCCGCCATGCGCAGCTGCAGTCGATCCTGGCCACCAAGAGCCCGCGGCGCAAGCTGTGGCTCAAGCGCGGCAGCCGGATGGAATCGGCGGCGGTACGCCACGAGCTGGACTGCGGCGACGGCGTGCGCCTGGCCGGCTTCCACTCGCGCCAGCCGGAGGGCGTGCCTTCGCGCGGCCTGGCCCTGCTGATCCACGGCTGGGAAGGCAGCCATGAATCCTCCTACCTCTATTCGATGGCCTGCACGTTGTATGGCGCGGGCTACAACGTCTTCCGCCTCAACCTGCGCGACCACGGCGGCACCCACCACCTGAACCGCGAGCCCTTCCACTCGGCGCGTATCGAGGAGGTGCTGGGCGCAGCGCGCGCGGCGCAGCAGATCGACGGCGACGAGCGCCTGTTCGTGGTGGGCTTCTCGCTGGGCGGCAACTTCGCCCTGCGCGTGGGCCTGCATGGCCCCGGCATCGGCCTGCAGCCGCGGCTGTCGGTAGGCATCTCCCCGGCGATCCATCCGGGCTCCACGCTGGACGCGATCGAGTTCGGCCCGCTGATGTTCCGCTGGTACTTCATGGACAAGTGGCGCAAGACCTTGCGCGCCAAGAAGACGGCCTGGCCGGAGCACGACTTCTCGGCCTTCGACGGCGTCCGCAGCTTCACCGAGTCCACCCGGCGCTTCGTCGCCGGCTTCACCGGCTACGCGTCGATGGACGATTACCTGGCGGCGTATACGTTGACGCCGGACATGCTGATGGCCTCGCCCAGCCCGCTGGCGGTGCTGACCGCCAAGGACGATCCGGTGATTCCCTACCGCTACTTCGAGGGCCTGCGCACGGAAGGGCCACTGCGCGCTTTCCTGGCAACCGAGCATGGCGGGCACTGCGGGTTCATCGAGGACCTGCGGATGACCAGCTGGGCGGAGGCGCGGGTACTGGAACTGCTGGAGGCGGCCGGCAGCTAGCTGTGCACGGAACAACCGGGCATGGTGAACACAGCTATCGGCTTTCGCGGCCAACGGCCGCTCCTACGGGAACCCGATGTGGGAGCGGCCGCTGGCCGCGATTGAGAGCCAAGCGCAGCCCCTCTCTCGTTTTCTTCAGTCGCCCCCAATGAAAAAGGCCGCCCGAAGGCGGCCTTTTTCGTTCAGCAGACCGCTCAGGCGGACTTTTCCAGCGCAGCGCTCCACTGACCCAGGGCAGCCAGGCCGTTCATCTTGGCGCGGTGCAGGTGAGCCTTGCGGCCGGCGTCGGCGTTGGTGCCACCCCAGGCCTTCAGCGCAGCGGCCTGCAGGGCGCGGCCGTAGGAGAAGGTGAGCTTCCAGGGGTTGGGGCCGAGCTTGTTCATCTCGTCCAGGTGAGCGGTGGCATCCTCGTCGGACTGGCCGCCCGACAGGAAGGCGATGCCCGGCACGGCGGACGGCACGTGGCGCTTGAGGGTGCGCAGCGTGGCGACGGCCACGGCCTTGCGATCGGCCTGCACGGAGCACTTCTTGCCCGAGATGACCATGTTGGGCTTGAGCACCATGCCCTCGAGCAGCACGCGCTGCTTGCCCAGCTCGTCGAACACGGCGGCCAGGGTGCGGTTGGTGACGTCCTCGCAGACCTCGATGGTGTTGTCGGCGTCCATCAGCACTTCCGGCTCGACGATGGGCACGATGCCGGCTTCCTGGCACAGGGCGGCATAGCGGGCCAGCGCATGGGCGTTGGTGTGGATGCAGTAGTCGGACGGGATGCCGTTGCCGATGGTGATGACCGCGCGCCACTTGGCGAAGCGGGCACCGGCCTCGTGGTACTTGGCCAGGCGCTCGCGCAGGCCGTCGAGACCTTCGGTCACGAGCTCGCCGGGGGCGCCGACCAGGTCCTTGGCACCCTTGTCGACCTTGATGCCCGGAATCACGCCCTTGGACTGCAGCAGCTTGGAGAACGGCGTGCCGTCCAGGGCCTTCTGGAACAGGGTTTCCTCGAACAGGATCACGCCGCTGGTGTGCTGCTCGAAGCCGGCGGTGGTGAACAGCATGTCGCGATAGGCCTGGCGGTTGGCCTCGGTGTTCTCGACCTTGATGCTGTTGAAGCGCTTCTCGATGGTGCCGGTGGACTCGTCGGCGGCCAGCAGGCCCTTGCCGTCGGCCACCATGGCCAGCGCGATCTGGTTGAGGGTTTTCTCGTTCATGTAATCAAAAGCTCCGCTGGTTCAGGTGCGTTAGTGAGAAGTCTTTGCGTTTCAGGGCGCGCGAATTTTAAGGAAAAAGCCCGGTAAATTCAGCTATCCGGCGTGAAGTGGTGCACGGAAAGTCCGGATTTTCAGCCCTTTTTGGAGAATATGCACATTGATCGAACAAGCTTGGGCCACCATCTTCCGCAGAGATGAGGGATGGCTCGCCCCCTGCGGCGACTCGGGCCTTACGGCCCGCGGCTTGCGCCGCGCAGCCCCGCGTTACTGCGCGAGGCCCGAACCCTGCGTGTTTGGTCCGGGGGTTCCAATCCTCCGTTCTCTTTCCAGGGCTTACAGCTCAATCCTCGTGTAACGAATCTTGGCGGAGAGAGAGGGATGGCTCGCTGCTCTACGAGCAACTCGGGCCTGCGGCCCGCGGCTTTCAGCCGCGCAGCCTTGCGCTTCCGCGCAAGGCCCGAACCGATAGCCAGTTTTGTCCGGGGGCTCGAATCCTCCGTTCTCTTTCCAGGGCTTACAGCTCAATCCTCGTGTAGCGAATCTTGGCGGAGAGAGAGGGATGGCTCGCTGCCCTACGGGCAATTCGGGGCTTACGCCCCGCGTCCTGTCGGCCGCGCAGCCCCGCGCTATCGCGCGAGGCCCGAACCCTGCGTTGTTTGTCCAGGGGTTCGAATCCTCCGTTCCCTTTCCGGGCCTTACTGCTCAATCCTCATGTCACTTAACTTTGGCGGAGAGAGAGGGATTCGAACCCCCGGACGGTTGCCCGTCAGCGGTTTTCAAGACCGCCGCAATAGACCACTCTGCCATCTCTCCCAGGATGAGCATTTTACCTACAAATCCTTGGCGCTGACCGGTTTTTTACTACCATAAAGGGGGTGCGGCGACGGTTTGGCTGCCGCTAAGCTCCCTCCCCATGGATTTCCGCCTGCCCCACTCCGTCCCCGCCCGCTGGCTCACGGCCCTAGGTGCCGTGGCGGCGGCTGCCGGCGCGGCGGTGCTGGCGCTGGCCTTGGCGCAGCCCTCGCTGGGCCTGGAACTGGGGGCAGCCGATACGGCGGAGGCTCCGCCACGGGTGCAGCAGGCCCATGCCGGCGGCAGCGTGATGGCAGTGCTGGCGGGCCTGGGCAATGCGCAGGGGCTGCGCATGGAACTGCGCAGCGACGATCTGGCGCCCGAACCCGATACGACCTTCCCCGCCTACCCGGACTACAACCGCTTCCTGGAGCGCCAGGGCGAGATCGCCGCCCTGCTGCGATCGCCGGAGGTGACGCTCTACGGCACCGAAGGCCCCCTGCAGACCCTGGTACCGTCTGCGCGCAGCCTGGGCCAATTGCCCTGGCAGTTCTGGCTGCAGCTGGTGGTCTCCGTGGCCGGCCGGGTGGTCGGCGGCCTGGTCTGGATCTTCCGCCAGGGTGACCCCGCCTCGCGCTATTTCGCGCTGACGGGCGTGGGCCTGTACCTCAGTGCTGGCAGCGCGACGGTCTACAGCACGCGGGAGCTGGCCCTGGCGACCGAGTTGTTCAGGACCTTGCACCTGGCCAACGGCCTGGGATCCATGCTGTTCTGCGGGGCGTTCGTCGCCGTGCTGTTGCACTACCCCACCCGCCTGACCCGCCTCGGCCTGGGTCCCCTGCTGGTTGTCCTCTACCTGCTGCTATGGGGAGCCAGCGCCGCGCAGCTGTTCGAGGGCTTCGACACGGCGCTGCGGGTGCCGGTGCTGCTCGGCTTCCTGGCGACCATAGCCCTGGCGGCATGGCAATGGCTGCGGGTGCGACAGGACCTGGTGCTGCGCGCGGCCTTTCAATGGTTCCTGTTCGCCTGGTTCATCGGCAGCGGCCTGTTCCTGCTGCTGGTCTTCGTGCCGGCGTTGCTAGGCCGTGATACGGGCAGCGCCCAGGCACCCTCGTTCGCCCTGTTCCTGCTGATCTACCTGGGCATCGCCTTCGGCATCGCCCGCTATCGGCTGTTCGATCTCGGCCTATGGTGGTTTCGCGCCTGGGTCACGGTGATCAGCGTCGGCAGCCTGGTGGCCCTGGATCTGGCCCTGATCGCTGTACTGCATGTGGACCGTGCCTTGGCCCTGACGGTCAGCCTGGTGGCAGTGGGCTCGCTGTACCTGCCGCTGCATGCCTGGCTGTGGCGCCGACTCACCGGCAGCGAGCAGCGGCGCGATCCCATCGCGGTGATGCAGGATATGGTGCTGTCTGCCAACCGTGGGCCTGCCGAAGCCTGGACCGACACGCTGCGCGGCCTGTTCCAGCCGCTGCAGGTGGAGCGCCTGGCGCAGTCCCCGCCACATCACCGGCTGGCTGACGACGGTCTCAGCCTGGAACTTCCGGCCGACCGCCTGTTACCGGCGCTGCGGCTGCGCTACGCCGGCAATGGCCGGCGCCTGTTCTCCCCGCACGACGTCAAGACGGTGCGTACGCTGCAAATGCTCTGTGGCCGGATCTTCGCCTACGGTGAAGCCACCCGCATGGGCATGGAGCAGGAGCGCCAGCGCATTGCCCGCGACATGCACGACAGCCTCGGCGGGCGCCTGCTGACACTGCTGCACCTGGCTCCGGAAACGCTGCAGCCGCAGATTCGCGAGGCCCTGGACGACATGCGCCTGACCGTGAACTGCCTCAGCAGTGGCGGCGCGTCGCTGGAGGAAGCCCTGGGCCAGTGGCGCGCGGAAGTGGACGAGCGCTGCGACTCCGCCCAGGTGCAGCTACGCTGGCAGCAGCCCGAGGATGGCCTGGACCTGCAGCTGGAACCCGAGACGCTGCTGCACCTGCAGCGCTTGCTGCGCGAACTGGTCAGCAATGCGCTGCGCCACGCCAGCCCCACGCTGCTGCAGGTTCGCTTCGCGCTCAGCGGCAGCGCGCTGTCGTTCAGCGTCGAGAACGATGGCTGCCGCTTGCCGCCTGCGGCCTGGAAATCCGGCGTCGGGCTCAAGAGCATCCGCTACCGGATGGAAACGCTCGGTGGCCAGGTCAACTGCCAGGAACCGGCCCCCGGCAGCGTGAGACAGACCTGCGTGCTGCCTTTGTTGCCGGCACCGGTGGACTCCGAGCCTTCACTGCCCGCCGCAACGGCTCCGGATCTGGGTGAACTGCCCAAGCAGCCGCTGGGAAACCCGTTGTGAGCCTGTACTTCCCTGATCGCGATGCCCGCGCCGATGCCCAGGCCGTATCGCGGCGGCTGCCTCGCCACCTGCTGCTGGCGGCAGCGGTCCTACTGCTCGCCGTGGCGGAGTTGCTGCTGAGCTTGCAACTGGCCACGCATCAGCCCTGGCTGGGCCTGGACCTGGCGGCGCCTGCCGAGGGCAAGGGATTGGTGGTGGAGTACGTCGCCCCCGATGGGCCGGCAGCGGAACAACGGCATGCCGGCACGCGGCTGTTGGCACTGCGCGGACGCGACGGGCGCGTGCTGCGGCTGCAGGCCAGCGATCTGGCCGAGGAGCCGGACTACTTCAACGCCTACCCCGATTACTCGGCCTTCTTCGCCCGGCAGGAGCAGATTCATCGCCTGCTGCAGGACCCGCAACTGGAGGCCCAGGGGCCGGATGGCCGCTGGGAACCGTTGCCAAGAGCCGCAAGCCGGGAGTTTTCGGACCTGCCGAGCCTGTTCTGGCTGCAAATGCTGTTCGCCGTTGCAGCCCTCAGCGCAGGAGCAGCCGTGGTGGCCATCCGGCCGCAGCGCGAGACCTGGTGGTATCTGGCGACCAGCCTGGCGCTATCGCTCACCTGCGCCACTGCGGCGATCTACAGCACGCGTGAACTGGCCCTGGACGGCCGGCTCTTCCATTGGTTGTCGATGCTCAATCACCTGGGTGGCCTGCTGTTCCCGGCCTGCGCGATGGGTATGCTCTGGCACTACCCGCAGCCTCTGGGGCGCCCGCAGCTCGCCTGGCTCTTCCCGGGTGTCGCGCTGGCGATCTGGAGCCTGCATGCCCAGCAGTTGCTGGGCAATCATGATCTCGGGTTCCGCCTGCAGGTGATGTTTGGCATGGCCGGATTCTGCTGGCTGGCCTGGAGCCAATGGCAGCGGTCCGAGCACTACCCGGCGGACCGGGCGGCCCTCAAGTGGTTCCTGTTTTCCTGGGTGGCCGGCAGCGGGCTTTTCATCGTGGCGCTGTTCCTGCCGCTGATGCTGGGCCTGGGCCCCCTGATCCCCCAGGGTTACCTGTTCGGGCTACTGCTGCCCTGCTATCTGTGCATGCCCCTGGGCCTGACGCGCTACCGCCTGTTCGACCTCGATCGCTGGTGGTTCGAGGCCTGGGCGCTGTTTGCGGCGGTCTGCTCGGTACTGGTAATGGACGGCATGCTGATGCATCTTGCGGGCCAGTCGCCAAAGCTGGCCCTGGTCGTTTCGCTGGCTGCGGCAGGCTGGCTGTACTACCCCCTGCGCCGGCTGGTGTGGCAGCGGCGCCAGCGCGGGCGCCAGGCTTCGCGTATCGACCGCTATACGCAGGCCTCGGCCCTGATGCTGACCCTAGCCCCGGACACGGTACCGATCCAGTTCTGGAAGAAACTGCTGCAGACGGCTTTCGCGCCACAGCAGATTCGGGCCGCAGGCGAGTCTGTGCCCGCCATCGCGTTGATGGATGAGGGCAATGTGCTGGCGCTGCCGGCCACCCCGGGAACCGAGGCCCTGTTGCTGTTTGGTGCCGAGGGTGGACAGCGCCTGTTCGACCCCGACGATCTCAAGACCGCCCAGACCCTGTCGGGCCTGTTTGGCCAGGCGATGGCCGCGCGGGATGCCTATGTCCGCGGCGCCGAGGAGGAGCGCGGCCGCCTGCGCCGCGAACTGCACGAGGACCTGGGAGCGCGCCTGCTCAACCGCATGCACAGCACCGCCGACAGCGACGAGGCCGCCAGCAGCCGGGTGCTGCTGGAAGAGGTGCGCTCGCTGATCGACCTGCTGGACCATCGCGAATTCCACTTGGACGAATGCATCAACGAATGGCGGGCACAGTTCGAAGAGCATTGCGAGGCCGCCGGCATGCCCTGCAGCGTGGTCGTGCCGCAGACCGCACCGGCGCTACGCCTGAGCGTGGTGGCACGCAGCTATCCTGCGCGCATCCTGCGCGAGGCAGTCAACAATGCCCTGCAGCACTCGCACCCCCGCCAGTTACTGCTGACGATCAGCATTGCTGGCCGCGACCTGGTCTGCGTCTTCGAGCACGACGCCCTGACCCACCCGGTTGCGGGGTGGCGTCCTTCGCGCGGAATTCGCAATATCGACATGCGGGTGCAGGATCTGAAGGGCAGCCTCCAGTGGCAGCAGGTACCGCCCGACCGGCTCCGGATGGAGTTGCGGTTCCCGCTCATTGATGGAGGCTCGAATTGAAAACCGGACTTGTGGTTGAGGATTTGCCGGCGCCGGCCCAATGGCTGGCCGCCGTGCTGGAAGAGTCCTTCGCCGGCATCCGGGTGGACGTGGCCTCCAGCCTGGCCGAGGCCCGAGCCATCCTCGAAAAGCGCAGCCCCGACATCGCCCTGATCGACCTGGGCTTGCCGGACGGCTCGGGGGTGGACCTGATCCGCGACATCGCGCAGTCCCAGCCCCATTGCCAGTGCGTCGTCACCACCATCTACGCCGACGACCGCCACCTGTTCCCCGCCCTGCGCTCCGGCGCCTCGGGCTACCTGCTGAAGGACCAGCCCAAGGAACGTGTGGTCGCTGCCCTGCGGGGCATCGCCTCCGGCGAGCCCCCGCTGTCGCCGGTGATCGCCCAGCGCCTGCTACGGGTGTTCGGCCAGGACCAAGCCGAAACAGCCGCCCAGGACAACCCCCTGTCCACCCGCGAACGCGAGGCCCTGGTGCTGATCGCCAAGGGCTACAAGCTGCCGGAAGTGGCCGAGCAGCTCGGCGTTACCCGCAACACCGCGGCCGGCTTCATCAAGTCGATCTACCGCAAGCTCAACATCTCCAGCCGCGCCGAAGCCACCCTGGAAGCGGCCCGCATGGGGCTGGTCAGCACGCGATTTTGAGCGAAAGATTGTTTGCAACATGGGCTTGCGCCTATAATTCGCGCCCTTCTACCCTTGCCGAAATAGCTCAGTCGGTAGAGCGACTGATTCGTAATCAGTAGGTCGCAGGTTCGATTCCTGTTTTCGGCACCACCCCTTCCGCCCCGCTCCCCGCCCTGCCCGCCTGTCGGGCGGTTTCGTCGTGGCTGCCCGCATGGCCTCACCATTCAAGTCCGGCCGATTGACGGCGCTGGGCCAACCGTTGGTCTGTGAATTTGCGCCACTTGTCTACAGGGGGCTATTTTTTCTCTATTGAAAACATCGCGCTCTTCCTTATCGGGCAGAAAACAGTTCAGTATTTGCTTAGTGGAATTCTTAAGATAATGAAGGGGGCTTCAGTGAATTTCAGGTCAGGGGATATGGGAAACGGCGCGCGGGGGTTCACCCTGATCGAGGTCGTGGTCACGATCGCAATAGTGGGCATCCTCTCGGCGATCGCGCTCCCGGCCTACAATGGCTACGTCATGCGCGGGCGTATCCCGGAAGCCACCGTGCAGCTCGGCGTTCGGCAGGTGGACATGGAACAATTCTTCCAGGACAACCGCACCTACGCCTCGGCACCGGCCTGTGACGATGGTGCGGTCAGCAAGTATTTCACCTTCAGCTGCTCCACCAGCACTGCGACGGCGTTCACCCTGGTCGCCACCGGCAAGGGCGTGATGTCCGGTTTCGTCTTCACCGTAAACCAGAACAACGTCCGTTCCACCACCGCCGTGCCGACCGGCTGGTCCCTGCCCTCGCCGAACAATTGCTGGGTGTCGAAAAAGGGTGGCGTATGCTGAGACGCCTCCGCCATCGAGGCTTCACCCTGATAGAACTGATGGTGTCGCTACTGATCGGCGGCATCCTGATGTCGATGGCCATGCCGGCCTTTACCCGCATCTTCAACAACTCGCAGGTTCGTGCCGCCGCCGAGGGCATCCAGAACGGCCTACAACTGGCGCGCTCGGAGGCGGTGAAGCGTAACGTCGCCGTGCGCTTCCAGCTCACCTCGACGGCGGATGACAGCTGCGCCTTGAGCTCTTCGGGGAGGAATTGGGTGATCAGCCAGGACAGTCCGGCAGGCGCCTGCGCGACGGCTGCCTCGGATACAACCGCACCGCGGATCATCCAGGTGCGGCCCGCCAGCGAGGGAGCGTCCAACGTGACGGTTGCGGGCTTCCTGCAGGGCAATGCCGCCAGCGGGCAGTCGGTCGCGATCTTCAACGGCCTGGGCCAACTCACGACCCCCGCCGCTGGCATCAACTTCCGCTTCACCAACCCCGCAGCGGATGGCTGTGCCGGTCAGGGCGGAGACCTGCGCTGCCTACAGGTGAATGTCACCCGCTCCGGCCAGATCCGGATGTGCGACCCCAACCGCAGCGGTACCAATGACGCGGAGGCCTGCTGACATGAATTGCCGCCTTCGCAGTTCCCGTGTCCGCGGCTTCGCACTGATGGAATGCCTGTTCGCGATCCTTATCTTCGCAGTGGGTATCCTGGCCTTGGTATCGTTGCAGGCCACTTCGATCAACGAGTCCGCGACCGCCAAGTACCGCACCGATGCAAGCCTGCTGGCCAACCAGCTGATCGGCGAGATGTGGGTAGCCAACCGCACCACCGCCGCCCTCACCGCCGCCTTCGCCAGTCCAGGGGGCACGGCCTTCGCTACCTGGAAAACCAAGGTCGATACGACCCTACCCGGGGCCGCCACCTATCCTCCGACGGTCGTCATAGACACCATCGCGGGTATCAATGGCAGCCGGGTCACGATCACGGTCCGTTGGAAGTCCCCCGCGGAGAAGGCGGCCGAGGCGGCGCACCAGTACACCGTCATCACCCAGATCATGTAGGGATGACATGAACCAGCTTTTCAATCGGCGACACCGTGGTACCGGCTTGAGTCTCATTGAGGTCATGGTGGGCTTGGTCATCGGCATGATTTCCGTACTGGCGGTCATGCGGGTGTTCTCCTTGTCGGAGGGCTACCGCCGCACCACCAGCGGCGCCAGCGACGCGCAATCCAGCGGCACCATGGGGCTCTACCAGGTGCAGCGCGACCTGCGCCAGGCTGGCCAGGGCATGAACTCCATGCTGGTCCTGGGCTGCAACGTCACCCTGCGCGCTGGCGTGACGATCAATGCCCTCGCCCCTTTCATCATCAACCATGCCGGTATCCCGGCGGGCGATGCTGGCAGCGACACGCTGCTGATCGCCTACAGCGGCTCCTGGGGCTCACCCGAGGGCACCAACGTGGTACAGCAGCCGGCGACCAACCAGTACACGGTCACCACGCCGACCTCCTTCGCGGTGAACAATTGGGTGATGCCCTCGCTGCAGACCCGCCCCACCCCCTGCAACCTGGCGATGGAACGGGTCGTCGCGGTCACCAGTTCCCCGCCGGTGGTCAGGGTCACTACCGGGCTAGCCGGCATGTCCGGCGGTACTCTTTACAATCTCGGCGCCACCCCGGTGGTGGTGGGCTACGCGGTGCGCAACGGCAATCTCACCGCTTGCGACTACATGACGAACAATTGCAGCACGGCGGCGGGGGCGGCCGACCCGTTGATCTGGGTCCCCATCGCGTCCAACGTGGTCGCCCTACGCGCCCAGTATGGAGTCGACAATTCGGCACCGATGGACGCACAGGTGGACGTCTACAATCAGACCACCCCCACCACCGCCTGCGGCTGGCGGCGGATTTCCGCTGCACGCCTCGCCCTGGTGGCGCGCGCCATCCAGTACGAGAAGGCCAGCGTCACTACCACGGCACCGACCTGGGCCGGCACCGCGACCCATGCCATCAGCCTCTCAGGTAACGCGGACTGGCAACACTACCGCTACCGTGTATTCGAGACCACCGTGCCCGCACGCAACATGAACTGGCTGGGAGTGCAAGCAGGATGCTGAACCAGCGATATTCCTCGAACATGCCACCGCGTTCGCGCCAAGGCGGCGTTGTGCTGTTCATCGCGCTGATCGTGCTCGTGATGATGACCCTTGCCGGCATTTCGCTGATGCGCTCCACCTACACCGGCAACCTGATCGCCGGCAACCTTGCTTTCCAGCAATCTGCCGTCGGCTCCGCCGACCGTGGCGTGGAAACGGCAATCGCCTGGCTGCAAGCACAGACACCCACGACTCTCTACACCACCCGCACCGTCACCGGCAGCGCTTATTCGGCAGTGCGCGGCGATCCCGCCGCGACGCAATCCTGGGAGGACTACTGGACCACGGTACTGGCGGCCGGTGCCACTCCCCTGGTCAACACTCTGGCGGCCGATGGCGCGGGCAATACCGTCTCTTACGTCATTCATCGCCTCTGCAATGCACAGGGCGACCCCTCCAGCGGTGTCGGCTGCGACGTATCTCCGCTGGTGGCGGGATCGTCCACCAGCAGCAAGGGCTCCGGCGTGGTCTCGCTGCTGCAGACCAGCCAGGTGTATTACCGCATTACCGTACGGACCGTGGGTCCGCGCAACACGGTCAGCTTCGTGCAGGCCGTGATTGCGATGTAAGGCTGTAGCCGATCGCGAATTCAGAGGTTGCCATGTCAAAACTACTCAACAAGTTCTGGTCCACCCTGGCGGCGGGTCTGATGCTCGGCCTGTCCTCGGCAGCATCGGCGACCGATATCGCCAATTCACCGCTGATCACCTCGCCTTCGGACTCGGTGCTGCCCAACCTGCTGTTCATCCTTGATGACTCGGGGTCCATGCTGCTGGACGGCCTGCCGGACCATGTCTTCAACGGTCACTGCAAGGGCACCGACGGCAACTACACGACCGACTGCTGCACAAACAGCAGCGCCGGTACTGCCACGGCCTGCTGGGTGGACTCTGATACCGGCTACTCCGCAAGCAGTCCGTTCACCTATCGCGGCTACCCGCCACTGATGGCCAACGAATTCAATACCATCTATTACAGCCCCGCGATCACCTACACCCCGCCGAAGAAGGCCGACGGCACGTCGTACACCAGCTACACCACCTGGACCAGCGTTCCCAACGATGCCTACGGCACGCAGGCCATCCACACCATCAACCTGGTGACCAAGTTCCCGGACATGGAATGGTGCACCAACACGAACTACACCGACTGCGTCCGCAACGATAACTACATCCTGCCGGGCACGGTCACGGTCGGTGGGACGACCAAGACCTATGCGACCCGGCGCGACACCCAGGCCACCGGCACCGGCAGCCTGATCTCCGGAACACTGGCGGAGCCGGTCATCACCACCGGCCAGTCCTTCGGCCCGCACTACTACACCATCGAACCGGGCGAGTACTGCGACAACATCAACCTGCGCAACTGCCAGGCTGCTGAAAGCTCCACCTACAATGTGCCGGCCTCGCTGCGCTGGTGCAAAACTGCCGCCAATGCCGCTGCCGCCAGCCCGCCCGCCGGCAGCTGCCAGGCGCTGTATTCGGCAAGCTATACCTTCGCGCGTTACCCAGGCCGTTTCTTCACTGCCGCCATTCCGGGCTCGAACGCCATTCCAGCCAACAAGGCTTCGGTCGCCTTCGCGATCGTGCTCACCGGCTGCTCGAGCCAGAACGGCTCTGCACGCGTCACCTCGATCAAGGTCAACGGCGCCGAAGTGCTCAACGCCGGCGCCACCTCATATGAGACCAGTGCCAGCACTCTCGCTGGGCGGGTCAGGACCAACATCACCAGCGCTTCCGGCTATACCGACGGCGGCAGCAACGCCAACGTCACGCTGACCCAGAACACCGCCAGCGACATCAATGGCGATGCGGTCGTGGTGACCTTCCAGACGCAGGCCGGCTCGCAAAGGAACACTTGCGCCGCCTCGCTGAATCCGGCGTCGCCGAAATTCGCCGGCTACACGGATCCTGTACCGGCCGTACCGCCGGTCCCGGCGCAGTACAGCGGCCGCTTCGTGCGCACTGACATCGTGCCCTCTCGCACCAGCTACCCGAAGGCCAGCACGCGTACCGACTGCGCGGGCAGCACCTGCACCTACAACGAGGAGATGACCAACTTCGCCAACTGGTGGGCCTACTACCATACGCGCGCGCAGATGATGAAATCCTCCGCGGCCATTGCGTTCTCGCCGATCGGCGAGAAGTATCGCCTCGGCTTTGCCGAGATCAATGCGACCTCGCGCAACAGGGCCATCACCACCTTCAACACCACGACTAAAGCGAACTGGTACAGCAGCCTGTTCGGCTCCGACCCCTCCGGCTCCACGCCTTTGCAGAAGGCCTTGGCGCGCGCCGGCCGTATCTATGCTGGCAAGCTGACGTCCTCCGGCGGCAACGATCCGGTGCAGTATTCCTGCCAGCAGAACTTCACGATCCTCTCGACCGACGGCTACTGGAACAGCACCTCCGGTACGGGCACTACCCGCGACGACGCCAACGCCGTTCAGGTTGATGGCAGCACGATGGTTGGCAACCAGGACGGCAGCCTGCCCGAGCCCTACAAGGACGGCAACGAATCCAGCAACAACCTGGCCGACATTGCTGCCTACTACTACAACACCGACCTGCGCACGAGCGGCTTCGGCAACTGTGTCGGCGCCCCGGTGCCGCCTGCCACGGTCGGCAACAACGTCTGCGAAAACAATGTTCCGGTCAGCGGCCAGGACTCGGCAAGCCACCAGCACATGACCACCTTCACGGTGGGCCTCGGTATTCCCGGCTACATGCAGTACCAGACGGACTACGAGACTGCCACCGAGGGCGATTTCCACAGCATCAAGAATGCCGTGCAGGCCAACCCGGCCGGCGGCATCTGCTCCTGGCAGAGCTCGGGCGCCTGCGTCTGGCCCAACCCCACCAGCCTCCTGGAACCCCGCATCGACGATCTCTGGCATGCAGCAGTCAATGGCCGAGGCAAGTACTACAGTGCGCGCGATCCTGCTTCGCTGCGTGACGGACTGACCGATGCGCTGGCCGGTGTCTCGGTACGCACCGGCACCGCCGCCGCCGCCACCGCGAGTAACCCCAACGTAGTGTCCGGCGACAACTTCATCTTCAGCTCGACCTTCGAGTCGGTGAAATGGACCGGCCAGCTGATCCGCCAGACCATCGACATCAGCACCGGCTCGCTTTCCGGTGGCGCGGACTGGAGTGCGCGGGATCAACTCGACACCAATACCAGCCGCAATATCTACATCTTCGACAGCAGTGCGGCCAACAAGCTCGAGCCTTTCCTGTGGGCTGGCCTGGACGCCACCCAGCGCGCCTACTTCCAGACGCCCAACATCAATCCCCTCTCGCAGTTCTGCAGCAGCGGCACCAACTGCCTGAATTCCGCCTCGCAGGCTGCGGCAGCCGGCCAGAACCTCGTCAATTTCCTGCGCGGCGACAGTACCAACGAGGGTGGGCTGTTCGACTCGAGCAAGTACTATCGCGAGCGCGAACACGTGCTGGGCGATATCGTCAACGCCGAGCCGGCCTACGTGAAGAAGCCGGTGTTCAGCTACACCGACAGTGGCTACAGCGGCTTCAAATCGTCGAAGGCAGGACGTGCCGGCACGGTGTACGTTGCCTCCAACGACGGCATGCTCCATGCGTTCAACGCAGATGACGGCTCCGAGCGCTGGGCCTACATCCCGACCACGCTGCTGCCGAAGCTCTACAAGCTTGCGGACAAGAATTATGGCGTGAACCATGAATACTTCGCCGACGGCACGCCGCTGGTCAGCGACGTCTACATCGGCGGTGAATGGCGCACCATCCTGGTGGCGGGCCTCAACGCCGGTGGCCGGTCCTACTACGCGCTGGACGTCACCGACCCCGCGGCACCCAAGGCCTTGTGGGAGTTCACTGACGTCAACATGGGCTTGACCTTCGGCCGACCGGAAATCTCCAAGCTCAAGGACGGCACCTGGGTGGTCTTCCTGACCTCCGGCTATAACAACAGCACCGCCACCGGTGGCCCTTCCGGCGACGGTGTGGGTTATCTCTACGTGGTCAATGCCGCGAACGGCTCCCTGGTCCGCAAGATCAGCACCGGTGTCGGCACTGCCGCGGCACCCAGTGGCTTGGCGCAAATCCGCGCTTGGGCGGACAACGCCGAGTTCGACAACACCGCGCAACGCGTCTACGGCGGTGATCTGCTGGGCAACATGTGGCGCTTCGACGTCAACGGCGACGTGGGTGCGGCTGGCTTTGATGCGCACAGGCTTGCTGCAGTCGGTAGGCCAATCACCTCGCGCCCGCAGCTGGGCGATGTCTCTGGTACGGCGATGATCTTTTTCGGCACCGGACTGTATCTGGGTATCAGCGATCTGGGCTCCTCGGCTACGGAGTCGTTCTACGCGGTGAAAGATACTCTGGGCACGGTGAGCTATGGCAACCCGCGCAGCGACTCTAGCTTCGTAAGGCAGACGCTGACCGCCAGCACCTGCCCCACCGGCTCCTCGATCTGTACCCCGGGGCAGGAAACGCGCAGCAACAGCAACGCCACTGTGAACCTGGCGGTAAACAATGGCTGGTATGTCGACTGGCCGATCGGCGGCGAGCGCTCGGTCACCGACGCCGACCTGCAGCTGGGTACGCTGGCAGTCACCACCAACGTCCCGGCATCGGATGCCTGCACGGTGGGCGGCTCGAGCTACATCAACTTCTTCGACTACCGCAGTGGCAAGTCGGTATCGACGGCGCAGAACGTGTCCAGCATCAAGATCGGCAACGCCCTGGCAACGCGCCCCGTGCTGATCCGCCTACCCAACAACAAGGTGCTCAGTCTCGTCCGCCTGTCGGATGGCACGACAGTGGTGGCACCGACGCCGGTCGAGGGTCTGGCAGCCAACACCCGCCGCTTGTCCTGGCGCGAATTGCGGACGCAGTAGGCGACGAACTCGCCGGAAGCGATAAACCCCCTGACGCTGCATGCGTCAGGGGGTTTGCTTTTGGGACTGCAATAGCTCTCGCCAAAGGCGCGTCGATGCGTGATCAGCCCTGGCGCCGCAGCGGCTGTGGCAGCGAGAAGACGATGTGCTCCTGTCGCCCGGGCAACTCCTGCGCGCTCTCACCGCCCAGCTCTCGCAGACGAGCAACAACCTGCTTGACCAGGATTTCCGGCGCGGAGGCGCCGGCGGTGACGCCGACCACCTTGCGATCGGTCAGCCAGGTGGGGTCGATATCCTGGGGGCCGTCGATGAGATAGGAGGGCACGCCACGGAGTTGAGCCAACTCCCGCAGGCGGTTGGAGTTGGAGCTGTTCTTGGAGCCCACCACCAGTACGACGTCGCACTTCGACGCCAACTCCTTGATGGAGTCCTGGCGGTTCTGTGTGGCGTAGCAAATGTCGTCCTTGCGCGGGCCGTGGATCTGCGGGAATCGCTGGCGCAGGGCGTCGATCACACGCGAGGTGTCGTCCACCGATAATGTGGTCTGGGTGACATAGGCCATGTGCGCCGGATCGCGGATCGCCAGCTTGGCGACGTCGTCCGGGGTTTCCACCAGGTAGATGTGACCGCCCTGGCTGGCGTCGAACTGGCCCATGGTGCCTTCCACTTCGGGATGGCCGGCGTGGCCGATCAGCACGACCTCCCTGCCCTCGCGGGAATAGCGCTTGACCTCGATGTGGACCTTGGTCACCAGCGGGCAGGTAGCGTCGAACACGGTCAGGCCGCGATTGGCGGCATCCAGACGCACCTGCTGCGAGACGCCGTGCGCGGAGAAGATGCAGGTGGCACCCTCGGGAATTTCGTCCACTTCCTCGACGAATACGGCGCCCTTGGCGCGCAGGTCGTCCACCACGAAGCGGTTGTGCACCACCTCGTGCCGCACGTAGATCGGTGCGCCCAGCACCTCGAGGGCACGCTCGACGATCTCGATCGCGCGATCCACCCCGGCACAGAAGCCGCGCGGGTTGGCCAGAAGAATCTGCATCAGGACCTCGTCACTTCGTTCGTCACTTCTGCGACGTTGCCGCCATTTTGCCGCGTCGCAGATCCAGAAGCATATCCAGGATCAGGAAGCCGGCACCGAAGGTGATGGCGATATCGGCCACGTTGAACGCCGGGAAATGCCAAGTGCCTACGTAGAAATCTATGAAATCAACAACATGCCCGCGAGTGGCCCGGTCGATCACGTTGCCCAGCGCTCCGCCCAGGATCAGCGCCAGGGCTACCGCCACCAGGCGCTGGCTGGTGGGGTTGCCGCGCATCCAGACCAGGATTCCGACGCTGACCACGGTACCCAGCAGCACGAAGGCCATCGGCGGCAGCTCGCTCATCATCGAGAAGGCGGCACCGGTGTTGTGGACGCGGCAGAGGTTGAGGAACGGCGTCAGCGCCAGGCGCTCGAACTCCGCGAAATTCTTCACCACCAGCTGCTTGGTGATCTGGTCCAGCACGATGATCGCGGCAGAGAGCCAGAGCCAGTAGACGTTCTTGTACTGGAAGGACATGGGGATTCGAGTTCCTAGATGTAGCGGCGCGTTTCGCCCGCCCCGTCAACGTTGACGATGCAGCGCTCGCAGAGCATCGGGTGCTCGGCATGCTGGCCGACTTCCGGCCGCTGGTGCCAGCAGCGCTCGCACTTGGCATGGGCACTGGCCTTGGCGGCGATCCACAGCGTCTCGCCACCCGGCAGGGTGCCTTCCACGGCATCCTGCGGGCGTGCGGCAGTGCCCTGCAGCGTCACGGCGGAGGTGATGAACCAGAAGCGCAGTTCCTCGCCGACCGTTGCCAGCGCCGTGGCGAGCTCGCCGTCGGCATGCAACGCCACCTCGGCATTGAGGCCGGAGCCGATCTGGCCACCGACACGCAGGTCTTCCAGTACCTTCTTGACCGCCTCGCGCACCGAGGCCAGGCGCACCCAGTCCACCTCGGTGGCGCCGGCTTGCGGCAATGCATGCCAGGTCTGTGCGAACACCGAGGCACTGCGGTCGCCCGGCAGGGCGGTCCAGATTTCGTCGGCCGTGAACGACAGGATCGGTGCGATCCAGCGCACCATGGCCTCGGCGATGTGGAACATCGCGGTCTGTGCCGAACGGCGCGCCAGGCTCTTGGGCTGCGAGGTGTAGAGGCGGTCCTTCAGCACGTCCAGGTACAGGCCGCCCAGGTCCACCACGCAGTAGTTGTGGAGCTTGTGATAGACCTGATGGAATTCACGCCGGCCGTAGGCCGAGCGGATCTCCTGCTGCAGCGCCTCGGCCTGCTGCAGGGCCCACCGGTCCATTGCCAGCATCTGCTCGACCGGCAC
Source organism: Solimonas sp. (assembly GCA_030149365.1). Taxonomy (GTDB): domain Bacteria; phylum Pseudomonadota; class Gammaproteobacteria; order Nevskiales; family Nevskiaceae; genus Solimonas_A. The sequence continues at coordinate 55,396 of JASBRP010000034.1, read as the reverse complement.
CATGTCGGCCGCAGGGTCGAAGCCGTTGAGGTTGCCCAGCAAGTAGCGCGTGGTATTACGGATGCGGCGGTAGGCGTCGGCCATGCGCTGCAGCAGCTTGTCGGAGATCGCGATCTCGCCGGAGTAATCGGAGCTGGAAGCCCACAGGCGCAGGATGTCGGCGCCCAGGGTCTTGGTCACCTGCTGCGGCGCCACGACGTTGCCCAGCGACTTGGACATCTTGCGACCCTGCTCGTCCACGGTGAAGCCGTGGGTCAGCACGTGCGTGTACGGCGGGTGGCCGTCCATGGCGACACGCGCCAGCAAGGACGAGTGGAACCAGCCGCGATGCTGGTCCGAGCCCTCCAGGTAGAACACCGTGGACTGGGCGCCGTTCTTGCCGGTGGCCGGGTCACGGTTCGCCGCGCTGTCCAGCGCGGCGTAGTCGGGCATGGGGAAGCCATTGCTCTTGAAGAAGCACTGGTGCACCACGCCGGAATCGAACCACACGTCCAGCGTGTCCGTGCACTTCTCGTAGCGCGCCTCGTCCACGCCCCAGGCGGCGGGCGTACTGCCCCACCAGGCCTCGAGGCCTTCGGCATCGACGCGATCGGCGATCTTCAGCAGCAGCGCGGCGCTGTCCGGATGCAGGCTCTGCGTCTCGCGCTCCACGAACACGGCCAGCGGGACGCCCCAGGTGCGCTGGCGCGAGATGCACCAGTCCGGGCGGTCCTTGATCATCTCGTGGATGCGCGCCTCGCCCCAGCCGGGGATCCAGTTGGTGCGGCGGATGGCTTCCAGAGCCTTCGGGCGCAGGCCGGCGGCTTCCATCGAAATGAACCACTGCGGCGTGGCGCGGAAGATCAGTGGCGTCTTGTGGCGCCAGCAGTGCGGGTAGCTGTGCGTGATCTGCGTGACGTGCGCCAGCGCGCCGCTGTCACGCAGCGCGGCGATGATCGGCTCCTCGGCCTTGCGCACGTGCTGCCCGCCGACCAGGGGCGTGGCGTCCGTGAACTTGCCGGAGGACTGCACGGGGTTGTCCACCGGCAGCTTGTAGAGCTTGCCAACGACATAGTCCTCCACGCCATGCGCGGGCGCGGTATGGACCAGGCCGGTACCGGCGTCGAGCGTGACGTGCTCGCCGAGGATCACCGGAACCTGGCGCCCTGCGAAAGGATGCTGCGCACGTGCACCTTCCAGCGCCGCGCCGGTGGCACGGCCCAGCACCGTGGCTTCGGCACCGTAACGCTTGGCGATGCTCTCCAGCAGCTGCGCCGCGACGATCAGGCGGCCCTGCTCGGGGAAGTCCGCCAGCACATATTCGATGTCCTTGCCCGCCGCGACGGCCTGGTTGGCCGGCAGCGTCCAGGGCGTGGTGGTCCAGATCACGAAGGCGGCGCCCGCGGCGTCCGCCACGCCGAAGCGCCGAGCGATATCGGCGGCATCGGCGGCCGCAAACTTCACGTCGATGGCGAAGGACTTCTTGTCCTCGTACTCCACCTCGGCCTCGGCCAGCGAAGAACCGCAGTCCAGGCACCAGTGCACCGGCTTGAAGCCGCGCACGACGTGGCCGTTGGCGATGATGCGCGACAGCGCACGCAGCTGCTCGGCCTCGAAGGTCGGCGCCATCGTGAGATACGGATGATCCCAGTCGGCCAGCACGCCCAGGCGCTTGAAGTCCTCGCGCTGGCGCGCGACCTGCTCGGTGGCGTACTCGCGGCACTTCTGGCGGAACTCGCGGGCGTCGAGCTTCTCGCCGACCTTGCCGAACTTCTTCTCCACCTGCAGCTCGATCGGCAGGCCGTGGCAGTCCCAGCCCGGCACGAAGGGCACATGGAAGCCCTCCAGGCGCGCCGACTTGCAGACGATGTCCTTCAGGACCTTGTTGACGGCATGGCCGATGTGGATGTCGCCATTGGCGTACGGCGGACCGTCCACCAGCCAGAACGGCGGCCGGCCGGCGGTGTCCTGCTGGACGCGGGCATAGAGACCGTCGCCCTCCCAGCGCCCGAGCCAGTCCGGCTCGCGCTTGGCAAGGTTGGCCTGCATCGGGAACGGCGTTTCCGGCAGGTTGATGGTCGGCTTGTAGTCTTTCTTGTCGCTCATGGTCTACGACTGGCGCGGAGCCTGGCTGACCCAGGCCCTAAAGCGTTGGCGGAAATACGAATTATGAAGCAAAGAAGGCCATGGCGTCGGCCTTGTCACGCTGCATCTGGGCCGCCAGGTCGTCCAGGGAGTCGAAACGCTCCTCGGGACGCAGGAACTTGCGGAACTGGACGGTCATCGGGTGGCCGTAGAGCTCACCCGGCTCGCCGAAGACATGGGTCTCCAGCAGGCATCGGGTGAAGCCCAGGGTGGGCCGCACGCCCAGCGCCGCCACGCCCTCGTAGTCATGGCCATTGGCCCGGGCGCGCACGGCGTAGATGCCCAGGCGCAGCGCCGGCGGGCGATGCAGGAAGATATTGGTGGTGGGCATGCCCAGCTTGCGCGCCAGCTGCAGGCCGCGGCGCACATGGCCGGTCATCTCGTAGGGGCGGCCCAGCATGGCCTCTGCACGGCCCAGGTCGGCTTCGGCCAGGGCCTGGCGCAAGGCCGTGGAGCTGCAGCGCTCCTGCCCCACCGCCACGGTCCCCAGGCCCTCGGCGACAAAGCCCAGCTCGCGGCCCATGGCCTGCAGCAGGGCCAAGTCGCCGCCACGCTTGTGGCCGAAGCGGAAGTCGTCGCCGATCACCACGGCCCGAACGCCGGCGGCGCGCACCAGGGCCTCGCGCACGAAATCCTCGGCCGGCATGGCCGCCAGGCTGGGCCCGAAGCGCTGTACCACCATGCGGTCCACGCCCAGCTCGCGCAGCACCTTGACCTTGCCGCGGAAGGTGCTGATGCGCGGCGGCGGGTTGTCGGGCGCGAAGTACTCGCGCGGGGTAGGCTCGAAGGTCATCAGCGCCACCGGCAAGCCCAATTCCGCGCCCAGCGTGCGGGCGCGGGCGATCAGCGCCTGGTGCCCGCGGTGCACACCGTCGAAATTGCCGATCGTCAGCACGCAGCCATGGTGCCGGGACTGCAGGTTTCGGTAGCCGCGGATCAGTTCCATGTGTCAGCTTCAGCTGCGGCGGAAATGGGCCATGCGCATGCCGCAGAGCCATAGCGTAGCGAAATACACGGCCATGGCCCCCGCCACCAGGCCCAGCACCCAGGTGCCGCGCTGGCGCAGGCCGGCATCGATCCAGACCTGCAGCGCCGGGCTGCCCAGCAGCAGCAATGCCGCCATGGCGCCGTTGGCCGCGAACAGCCGCAGGCCGAAGCTGCGCCAGCCGGCACGGGGCCGGTAGATGCCGTCCTTGCGCAGGCGGCGGAACAGCAGCGTCGCATTGATCCAGGCCGACAGCGAGGTGGCCAGGGCCAGGCCGGCATGCGGGGCCTCGAAGTCCAGCAGCAGGGACAGGCCGACGAAGCTGCCGCTCATGGCCATGCCGGAAGCGATGGCAATCAGGCCGAAGCGCACCGGCACCTTCGTCTCCTGGCGCGCATAGAAGCCCGGGATCAGCACCTTGACCAGGGAGAAGCCCATGAAGCCAAAGGCATAGGCCATCAGCGCCCAGGCGGTCATGCGCACGTCGTGGGCGTTGAAGGCGTGGTACTGGAACAGCGTGGTGGTCAGCGGCCCCGCCAGCAGGAACAGGCCCAGCGCGGCCGGCACGCCGATCAGCAGGATCGTGCGCAGGCCCCAGTCCAGCGTCGCGGAAAAATCGTCGGCCGAGCGCTTGGCGTGCTGCGCTGCCAGGCTCGGCAGGATCACGGTGGCCACGGCGATGCTGAAGATGCCCAGGGGGAATTCCATCAGGCGGTCCGCGTAGTACAGCCAGCTGACGCTGCCGGTGACCAGCAGCGAGGCCAGGATGGTGTCCAGCAGCAGGCTGATCTGCTGCACCGAGGCACCGAACAGGATCGGCAACATCAGCGTCACCACGCGGCGCACGCGCAGGTCCTTCCAGCCCCAGCGCGGCAGCGGCAGCAGGCCCAGCTTGCGCAGCGCCGGCCACTGGAAGACGAACTGCAGGATGCCCGCCGCGAACACGGCATAGGCCAGGATCTGCACCGAGTCGTTGTCGATGAAGGCGGCGCCGATCAGGCAGAGGTTGAGGATCACCGGCGTGATCGCCGGAATGGCGAACTGGCCGTAGCTGTTCAGCACGCCCGACGCCATCGCCGTCAGCGAGATGAACATCAGGTAGGGGAAGGTCCAGCGCAGCAGGTCCGCACCCAGCGCCTGCTTGGCCGGATCGCTGCCGAAGCCAGGCGCGAACACCCACAGCAGCAGCGGCGCCGCCAGGCAGCCCACCAGCGTGATCATCGCCAGTACGCCGCCCAGGGTGCCCATGGTGGCGGCCACCAGATCGCGCACTTCCTCCTGCGGGCGGGTGGTCTTGATCTCGGTGAACACCGGCACGAAGGCCTGCGAGAACGCCCCTTCCGCGAACATGCGGCGGCCGAAGTTGGGTATCTTGAGCGCCACCAGGAAGGCGTCCATTCCTGCCGAGGCGCCGAAGGAAGCGGCGAACATCACGTCACGCACAAAGCCCAGCACGCGCGACAGCAGGGTCATCAGGCTGACGATGCCGGAAGACTTCAGGAGGGACTTGGACATGGGCGCGCAGTGTACAGAAGGCTTTGTTTTCTGGCGCTTAAAGTTGACAAAAAATGCGTCAACCCGGAGAATTCGCCCCCTTCAAAAGACCGTTTGAACCGAATTCTTCAGGAGTTTCACCTTGGCCAATATCGCCAGCGCCAAAAAGCGCGCCCGCCAGTCCGTCAAGCGTCGCGAGCACAACGTGGCGCAGCGCTCGATGATCCGCAGCACCATCAAGAAGGTCGTCAAGGCCGTCACGGCCAAGGACAAGACCGCCGCCGAAGCTGCCTACAAGGAAATGGTGCCGGTCCTGGATCGTTACGCCGACAAGGGCCAGATCCACAAGAACAAGGCTGCCCGCCACAAGTCGCGCCTCGCCGCGCACATCAAGGCTCTGGGCTAAGTTCCTAAGCTTGAAACAAAAAAGCCGGGCATCGCCCGGCTTTTTTGTTGTTGGCGACTCGCCTAGCCCGCGAGTACCAGGTTGTCGCGGTGGACAATCTCCACCTCGCCGACGTGGCCCAGGCGGGCCTCCAGGTCCTCGCTGCGGGCGCCGGCGATCTTCCGGGCCTCCGCCGCTGCGTAGTTGGACAAACCGCGTGCGATCTCGTGCCCCTCGGCATCCAGGCACTGCACCAGGTCGCCCCGCTCGAACTCCCCTTCCACCCGCTTCACGCCCACCGGCAGCAGGCTGCGCCCCTGCTCGCGCAGCACGCGCACGGCGCCCTCGTCCAGCACCAGCCGGCCGCGCAGCTGCAACTGACCGGCGATCCAGCGCTTGCGGGCCGCCATGACGCCCTGGGCGGGCTTCAGCAGCGAGCCAATGGTCTCGCCCTGCGCAATCCGCAGCAGCGCGTCGGACTTGCGGCCGAAGGCGATCACCGTGGCGGCGCCGGACCGGGCGGCGGTATGGGCGGCGAAAAGCTTGGTGCGCATGCCGCCGCGGCCCAGCTCGCCCTTGCTGTCGCCGGCCATGCCGGCCAGGCGGGTATCGGACAGCTCGGCCTCGGAAATCAGCTTCGCTTCCGGGTTGTGTCGCGGGTCGGAGTCGAACAGGCCCTCCTGGTCGGTGAGGATCACCAGCAGGTTGGCATCGATCAGGTTGGCGGTCAGCGCCCCCAGGGTGTCGTTGTCGCCCAGGCGGATCTCGTCGGTGGAGACGGTGTCGTTCTCGTTGACCACCGGCACCACACCGAACTCCAGCAGCGTGTTGAAGGTGCTGCGGGCATTCAGGTAGCGGCCACGGTCGGCCACGTCCTCGTGCGTCAGCAGCACCTGCGCGGCACGCAGGCCATGCTTGGCGAACTCGTCCTCGTAGGCGCGCACCAGGCCCATCTGGCCGACGGCAGCGGTGGCCTGCAGCTCATGCAGCGTGCCTGGGCGCTTCTTGAAGCCCAGTCGAGCCATGCCCTCGGCCACGGCACCAGAGGACACCAGCACGATCTGCTTGCCCTGGCGGCGCAGCGCGGCGATCTGGGCGCACCAGTCGGCGATGGCCTCGTGATCCAGCCCCTGCCCCTTGGCGGTGACCAGGGAACTGCCGACCTTGATGACCCAGCGCTTGCTGACGGCGAGCTTGTGGCGATCCATGTTGCGGCCTTATTCCTGGGGCGGCGTTGCGTTGTCGGTGGAAACTTCGGGTTCGATGATCTTGGGGGCGGCATGCTGCTCGACCCACTGCATGGCCGCCTCGCTGAGCTCAGGCAAGCCACGCTGCGTGGCAGCGGAGATGGCGAACCAGCGGCCCTTCCAGCGCAGGCGGCGCAGCGCCTTCTTGATCAGCGCCTGCCACTCGTCGTCGGGCATGACGTCGGTCTTGTTGAACAGCAGCCACTGTTCACGCCCGGCCAGCTCGTCGCCGAACTCCTTGAGCTCGGCGTTGATCGTGCGGATGTTGTCGACGATATCGCTTTCGTCCGGCGGCAGGATGTCCACCAGGTGCAGCAGCAGGCGCGTGCGCTGCAGGTGCTTGAGGAAGCGGATGCCCAGGCCGGCGCCGGAAGAGGCGCCCTCGATCAGCCCGGGGATGTCCATCATCACGAAGGAGCGGTTCATGCCCACCGACACCACGCCCGGCTGCGGGTAGAGCGTGGTGAAGGGGTAATCCGCGATCTTGGGGCGCGCGGCGGAAACCGAGGACAGCAGGGTCGACTTGCCCGCATTGGGCATGCCCAGCAGGCCCACGTCCGCCATCAGCGACAGTTCCAGGCGCAGCTCGCGCTGCTCGCCGGGGTAGCCCTTGGTGGACTTGTAGGGCGTGCGGTTGACCGAGGACTTGAAGCGGACGTTGCCCAGGCCATGGAAGCCGCCCTGGGCCACCTTGATGCGCTGGTCGTTCCGGGTCAGCTCGCCGATCAGCTCGGCGGTTTCCACATCGTAGATGCGCGTGCCCAGCGGCATGCGCACCTCCAGGTCCTCGGCGCCGGCACCGGTGCAGTTGGAGCCCGTCCCGTCGGTGCCGCGCCCGGCGCGGAAGCGCCGCGTGAAGCGGAAGTCCGCCAGGGTGTTGAGATTGACGTCGCCCACGGCGAAGACGCTGCCGCCGTCACCGCCGTCACCGCCGTCCGGCCCGCCGAAGGGGATCGCCTTCTCGCGGCGGAAGCTGATACAGCCCGCGCCGCCGTCGCCGGCCTCGACACGGATATTGGCTTCATCGACGAATTTCATGGCAGGACCGGGTCGGGGCGTTGGGGCTCAACGAACAAAAAAGCCCCGTTTCCGGGGCCTTTTCGGTGAAACGTTCAGACAGTTCAGGCCGCGACGATATCGACGTGGATACGGCCCTTCGGGCCGCGGGTGTTGAACTGGATCGTGCCTTCGGTCAGCGCGAAGATCGTGTGATCCTTGCCGACGGCAGCGCCGACACCGGCGCGGAAGCGCGTGCCGCGCTGGCGAACGATGATGTTGCCGGCGATGACGGCTTCGCCGCCGAACTTCTTGACGCCCAGTCGCTTGGACTCGGAATCACGGCCGTTACGAGTAGAGCCGCCTGCCTTCTTATGTGCCATTTCTGTACTCCTTGAACTTAGGCGCCGACGATTTCAGTGATCTTCACTTCCGTGAAGTTCTGACGGTGGCCCTGCTCCTTGTGATAGTGCTTGCGGCGGCGGTGCTTGATGATGCGGATCTTGTCGCCGCGGCCGTGCGCGAGCACTTCCGCCTTGACCGCACCACCGGCAACCAGCGGAGCGCCCACGGTGAGCTTGTCGCCGTTCGAGACCATCAGCACTTCCTCGAAGGAAACGGTGCTGCCGACTTCCACGTCGAGGCTCTCGATGGACAGCTTTTCGCCCGGGGCGACCTTGTACTGCTTACCCCCGGTCTTGATAACGGCGTACATCGTGGAATACTCCAGAATAGGTCTTGAGCCGGACAACGGCCCTGAAAGAGCGCGGGATTTTAGTGTCCCCCCCGCCCTTCGTCAACATTTATCCCATAAATTGTAACCGCCAAGGGCCCCCAAGGGCGCTCCGGAGGCGCAGAAACGCCTCTCCAAAGCGCTATCTCCATATATTGATTGACGAATGCGGCCGGGCGCCCTAGCCTTTCGCGGCCTTTTTCCTGCCTCCCCATGACCCTGAAAGACATCCTGGCACCCATTGCCGGCGACATGCAGCGCGTCGATGACGTCATCCGCGCCCGCCTGAGCTCCGAAGTGGTGCTCATCAATGAAATCGCCGGCTATATCGTCAATGCCGGCGGCAAGCGCCTGCGCCCGGCCCTGGTCCTGCTGGCCGGCCGCGCCCTGGGCAGCCGCACGGCCGAGCCCGAGCTGCTGGCCGCGACCATCGAATTCATCCATACCGCCACCCTGCTGCACGACGACGTAGTGGACGAATCCGGCCTGCGCCGCGGCCTGAAGACCGCCAACGCCGTCTGGGGCAATGCCGGCGCCGTGCTGTCGGGTGACTTCTTATATAGCCGTGCCTTCCAGATGATGGTGGACACCGGTCGCATGGGCGTCATGAAGGTCATGGCCGACACCACCAACGCCATCGCCGAGGGCGAGGTGCTGCAGTTGATGAACGCCGGCGATCCGGAGGTCACCGAGGAACGCTACCTGCGCGTCATCGAGCTCAAAACCGCCCGCCTGTTCGAAGCCGCCTGCCGCCTGGGCGGCCTCGCCGCCGACCAGCCGCAGGCCGCGCAGGACGCCATCGGCGTTTATGGACACAAGCTGGGCATGGCGTTCCAGATGGTGGATGACCTGCTCGACTACATCGCCGACCCCAGCGTCAGCGGCAAGAACCTGGGCACCGACCTCGCCGAAGGCAAGCCGACCCTGCCGCTGATCCATGCCATGCGCCAGGGCACGCCGGCCCAGGCCGCCCTGATTCGCGAGGCGATCGAGCGCGGCCAGGTAGAAAAGCTGCAGGAAGTGCTCGAAACCGTTGAATCCACCGGAGCGGTTCCTTATACTCGCGCGCTCGCCGAACGGTACTCCCGTGAAGCGGTCAGCGCACTGAGCGAGATTCCCGACTCGCCCTACAGACAAGCGCTGGTTGAACTGGCCGGATACAACACGTCCCGCGTCAGTTGAGTTGTAGAACAACGGGGCGTAGCTCAGTTTGGTAGAGCGCTTGCTTCGGGAGCAAGAGGTCGCAGGTTCGAATCCTGTCGCCCCGACCATATAAGGTCACTAAGAAGCCCCTTCACAGGGGCTTTTTTGTTGCCTGCGATACCGCCGACGAATCAATTTTTATTCCAACCCAGAGCTTCCCCTCATGTTCCCCTACTGAAGTCTGGGGTGCTCCGGGGCTAGCAGGCAGCCGGCGACTAAGGTGAGACCCCAGGCTCAGGTTAAATCCAAGCATGTTCGAGCCGGCTCGCCGGTTTTAGCTCCTGATCTTCCGAGGAACCATTACCAGAGCCGCGCCACCGGCGCCGCGCCCTTGGCCGGCACCTGGGTGTCGGATCTCCGCAGCGCTACAACTCCTGAATTCTCCCCTTCAGCCGTCCGCCCAGGGCCGATCGGCCATTCTGTGGTGCTGCTGCAGCGGGTATAGGTGAAGAAACCACCATCCTTGCGGCGAACGCGAAGCTCCTTTTCAGAAATCACTTCATACATGGGGTCACCTTCGATGCGTGTGTCCGGCGTCCATTGCGCATGCTCAAGACAACCCGAGAGCCCGCAGAAGGTCACCGCGTAGAAGCTGTTGCCTACCGGCCTGATCTGTAGGCCCCAGTAGTTAGCGCAGCGGGTTTTCCATGTACCGGCGAAAGTCGACTCCTGCCGTGTGCAGCCAGCGGTGGCGATGAATGCCAGCAGGGTGGCGGCCAGCAAGCAAGGCCACCGCCACAGTGGCTTCTTCCGGCGATCGACCATGGCCTGCCGCCGCGCATGGGGGAACAGAAAATTGCGGCTGTGGGCGCCAGCGTACAGATGCCAGCCGTGGCGACGTTTAGTCTGGGCGACCATGAGATTGCTGCTCCTTCTGACCCTGTACGCCAGCGGCGCCCTTGCCGGCCCCCCGGACATTCGCAATTGCAATGAAACGACTTGGCATGACACCGCAGCAACGACGCCCTGCGGGGCGTCGGCGGATGCGGCGGCTGTCCAGCCGGTACCCGGTCTGAGTCCGGATGCGGTTATGGTCCACGAAACCGCAGCGTTGCCGGTGCAACGGCGGGAGTTGGCAGAAGGCCTGCGAATGCGACAGCTTCTGAAGCACTCGGACGAACAGGTGCTCCGGCAGTACCGGGAGAACCGGGAGCGCTGTGAAAAGGCACTGCGAATCGCGGCACTCTGCGGAAGCAATGCACGGGCTTTCTACTGCAACGCGCGGGGTTTCAGCATGCACCCGATGCCTGCATCCGGCAGTGCTTTCCCGGTGGCCCTGAACAGGCGGGCGCCATATGAGATCGCGCAATGCGCGAGCCATGCCGCCATGGGTGCCCTTCCTTAGGGGCACCACTCTGGCGCGGCCGGCTGTGCTGCCTTCTCAGGCAACAGGGTAGTGCTTGGCAAAGAATTCCTTCACCTGGCGATCGGATTCTTCCCGGCTGAAGCGGTGGCGCAATTGCACCAGCCCGGCCAGGGTGTGGAAATTGCCACCTACGGTCGCCAATTCCTCGACATGCAGCTTGGGCCAGGTCGCCAGGGCTTCCGCGATCAGGGATTTCCACTTCTTCTTGATCGCCAGTCCTTCGGCCAGCGCGCTGGCTCTGAGTTGGCCGCGGCTCGGGAATGCCGGGGTGACTCCGGTGGGCTTGGGGGTTTCTTCGGGATTCATCATCATTTTCCTGTAGAGCCATCTGTGGCTGCGTTGCGCTTCCATCGGTCGAGAAAGCCTTGCACCTGTGTTTCGGCGGTATAGCGCGACAACTCGTACCGCTCCCGGACCAGTTGCGTCAGTTTTGCCAGTTGGCCATCGGAACGCAGCAATTCATCTTCGCCGAGCCGGCGCCAGAGGAGCCGCGCCTTGCTGATCTGGTCCTTCCATGGGCCTTTTTCGGTCCGGGCCGTGCTGTGGTTCGCGGGATCGTAGCCGGCTACGTGTGGTGTGTTGGAATTATTCATGTCGCCTTTTTTCCGTACTCCGCAGTATGCGGCGTGGGCCAGTTCAATCCAGGAGCGGAAGCCTAGCTCCGGATGGCGCCGGCGTCGGTGCGCCACCGCACCCAGGACTGGATCTTTCCCAGGGCTCGTCCGCGAGCCGTCGAGGCCTTCTGTGCCCTGAAACGCTAGGCGATTGGGCTGAAACTGGTTTGCATGCGCCCGGTGACATCCATGCCGATGCCGCGGTAGCCGGCATAGCCTCCCGTCGGATTGAAGATGGGCTCCCCACTGACCTGGAAATACTGCCGCGAGCCGTCGGCGTTGGTCCTGCTGTAAACCAGATCCAGGAATGGCCTGCGGGCGGCGATGTTCGCTTCCAGCGCCGCCCGCTCGGCCTCATTCCAGTGCACTCCGTGGACGTCGTTTCCCGGCTGCGATCCATCATGTTGACGAATACCGAGCATCTCGACAGCTGGCCCGGAGATTACGGAGAAGTGTCCGTCCACGTCCTGCTCCCAGTACCAGTCGCTGGAAAGCTCGGTTAGCCGTTGGAAGCGCTCTTCACTTGCCCGCAATTCCGCGGTCCTCTCCCGCACCGCCTGCTCCAGCATCTGGTTATGCCGGGCAATCTGCTGGTGGCATAGCCGCACCTCCAGCATGTTGCGGATACGGGCCTTGACCTCGACCAGATCGAAGGGCTTACTGATGAAATCGCGGGCGCCGGACTGCAGGGCACGCAGCTTGTGATCTGGCTGCGCCGTCACCACCAGCACCGGGACATAGCCGTCGGCCTCGATCGCCTTCAGGCCTTCCAGCACTGCGTAGCCGTCCATGCCGGGCATCAGCAGATCGAGCAGGATCAGATCGAAGCCATTGTTCCGGTGCAGTTCGCAGACCTCCCGCGGGTTCATCGTCGAAGTGACACAGGTATAGCCAGCGCCGGCGAGCATCCGCTCCAGCAGGCTCACATTGGCGGCAAGATCGTCGACGATCAGGATTCTTGCCTGGAGGATGTCGGAGTCGCTTGGTTTCATGGCAATGCTCCTTCCGGCGTACTGTCCGTGGTCCTGAAAAGCCCCAGTGCATCGTCCAGTGCTTCCATGAACTCACCCACCTTGATCGGCTTGGTCAGATAGCGGAAGAATCCGGCTTCCAGCCCCCTGTTGACGTCATGCGGCATGGCATTGGCGCTGATCGCGATCACAGGGATGTGCCGTGTCAGCGGATCTTCGCGCAGGATCTTCAGGGCCTTGATTCCGCTGATGCCCGGCAGGTTGATATCCAGAAGGATCACTTCCGGCTGGTGATCGCGGGCTAGTTCGATGCCGAGCGTGGCATCTCCCGCGCCCAGCATGCGCAGGTTCGGTCGGCGCGCGATGAGCTTCTCGACCAGCTTCAAATTGGCTGGGTTGTCCTCGACATAGAGCAAGCTGCGCAAGGCCGGATCAGTCTCCAGCGGCACCAGCTTGTCGGCCTCCATGGTGGTGGCGTCCCCACCCAGCTGCGGCTCCTGGGATCGCAGCAGTTCCACCCAGAACACGCTGCCCTTGCCGATTGTGCTTTCGACACCGATGACGCCACCCATCAGCTCGACCAGGCGCTTGGTCATCACCAGGCCGATGCCGGTGCCTTCCGTGCCGCTACTTTCCTGCCCAAGGCGGTTGAACGGCTGGAACAGTTGCGCCAGATGCTCCGGTGACAGTCCGGGGCCGGTGTCCTTGACGCTGATGCGGATGCGATCCGGGGATCGCAAGCTGCAGTCCATGATCACCGCGCCGCCGGCATGGTTGTACTTGATCGCATTGGACAGCAGGTTGATCAGCACCTGCTTGACCCGCGTACGGTCAGCCTGGATGAAGCAGGCCTTTTCCAGGTGGAAGAAGTTCATCGTGACGCCATGCTTCTGTGCCTGCGGCTCGATCATGTCCTTGCAGGCCTGCATCACCTCGTCCAAGGACATCGGCTCCACCGACAGCAGCAGCTTGCCGGACTCGACCATGGCAAGATCGAGCATCTCGTTGATCAGTTCCAGAAGGTACCAGCCGGCCTTGAGGATCTGGCCGGTGCTTTCCTTTTGCGTCGTAGTCTGCGGCACGCTGTCCGACTCCATCAACTGCGCAAACCCAAGGATCGCGTTGAGCGGCGAGCGCAATTCGTGGCTCATGCTCGACAGGAAGTCCGTCTTCGCCAAGTTGGATTTTTCCGCCGCCGCCTTGGCCCGGTTGAGTTCGTTCTCGACCTGCTTGCGAACGGAGTTGTCGGCGCCGATCAGCAGGTAACCGATGATCGCGTCGTAGTCGTCGCGCAATGCCGTAATCGACACCACGGCGGGAAAGCGGCTGCCGTCCTTGCAGATGTAAGTGAGGTCGTAACTATCCTCGATACCGCGTGAGGCCTTGAATGACAGGGCTTCAAAGCCGGGCATGATATCCGTACCCAACTCCAGGCTCAGGGAGCGGGCGCGCGCGACCACTTCCTGCGGATCGTGGATGTCGCTGGGGTTGATCCTGTTGACCACCTCGGACGCCTGGTAGCCGAGCATGCGTTCAGCACCGACATTGAACAATTGGATGATGCCTTTTTCGTCCGTGGCGATGATCGAGAAGCTGGCACTGTTGAGGATCGCACTCTGCAAAGCTCCGGTCTTCAGCAAGGATTCCTGGTGCCGGGCTTCGATGAACCCCGGCAGAACACGCCTGGCGGCCGGTTCGATCACCGCTGCAATCCTGACTTGCTGGGAGCTTGCAGCGATGGCGGGGGATTTTCTTTTGGACATGGCTCTGATCCTCACCTGGATGGTTGCGGGCGTCTGAGCGCCAGCCCGCATGGGCCGGCGGGTGCGGTTCCAGCTACTGGGTTTCGGCCTGGCGGTACTGCACGTCGCAGAGCAGGCGCTCGAATTCCTTCCTGACTACGTCGTAGCATTCACAGACATGCTCGTTCAGCTGCGCGCGATCCAGCACCGTGATATGACCGCGGCGATAGCTGATCGCGCCGAGGTCTTTCAGCTTTCCCGCGGCCTCGGTGACACCCTCGCGACGCACACCCAACATGCTGGCAATCAGCTCCTGGGTCATGATCAGATCGTTCGTTGGCATGCGATCCAAGGTCAGCAGGAGCCAGCGGCTTAGCTGCTGCAACAGCGAGTGATGGCGATTGCAGGCCGCCGTCTGCGAGATCTGTGTCAGCAATGCTTGGGTATAGCGCAGCAAGAGCTTCAGCAACAAACCAGAACGGTTGAACTCCTCCATCAAAAACTGCGAGTGCAGCCGGTAACCGTGACCCGCCGTCTGCACCATCGCACGCGTCGGCGTCGTTTGCCCGCCCATGAACAGGGAGATGCCGAGCATGCCCTCGTTTCCCACGCCAGCCACCTCAGCCGATGCGCCGCTTTCCATCACGTAATGCAGCGATAGGATCGCGGTGGTCGGAAAACAGGCATGCGTGAGTGTGTCGCCGGATTCGCTGAGAATCTCACCCAGGCGCAGCGGCACCAGCTCCAGATGAGGTAGCAGGCGTCCGAACTCGGCCGTGGGCAGCGCGGCGAGCAGATGATTCTGGTTGGGGCTATGCGGACGCGACATGATGGGGAGCCTGGCCTGTGGGCGCGATGACTGTCGCGAAGGTCATCCTACGCTGCATTGAGAACTGCCGTTTCCAGTGTCCGCGCGAAATAAAGGAAAAGCCCGCGCAGCGGAGGCTGCGCGGGCTCAAATGCGGCAAGGGTTCTGGTCATGTCCGGGGAGGGCGCGCACCTACCTCAGGGTGGAGACGAGCGGATTCGAGATGACTACTTCCACGCGGCGATTCTGCTGACGACCGGTCGCTGATTCATTGCCGGCCGTGGGAGACCCCTCGCCCATGCCGGAAGAAGTCAGCCGCGCGGCGCCAACACCCTGCCCCACCAGGTAAGACTTGACCGAATCGGCCCGACGCTGAGATAGGCTGACGTTGGAGGCGTCGCTGCCGACATTGTCGGTATGGCCCTCTATGAGGACGGTGCGATCCGGATATTGCTTGAGGAAGGCGGCGAGTTTGGAAAGATTGCTGGCCGAGCCACCTTTCAGTTCCGAACGGCCGGTGGCGAACAGGACGTCGCCGAGCGTGACCACGAGCCCACGCTCGGTGGCCTTGGCATTCAATTCCGCGATCTGGCGCTGCAGTTCGGCGGCCTTCTGCTTCGCCGCATCCGTATCCATCCGGGCCATTTCGGCCTGGCTGCGTGAGAGGTCCGCGTCGGCACGAGCGATGTTCGCGTCGGAGCGGGCGATGTCGGCTTCGCGGGTCCGCGATTCCAGTCGGGCGCCTTCGCGCTGCGCACTGAGTACCTTGCGCTGGTCTTCGGTCAGGCGCGCCTGCGCCTGGGCGCGGGCAGTGTCCACCTTGCGATCGGCGATCGTGACCAGGTGCCTGCCCTGCTCCAGATCCTCGCGGGGCTCCTCGGCAGCAACGACGGCGGCCTCCGCTTCCTTGATCGCGACCGGCGCCAGGGTGGCCAGTTGCGCATCGGACTGCAGCTGCGTCAGCTTGCCGCGTACCTCGTCGGCACCTTCGGGGCGCGTCGGTCCACTGGAGCAGGCCGACAACATCATCGCGGCAGCCGCGGCGATGGCCAGCAGCTTGAAGCTATGGCTTGAGGTCTTCATTACTTGACTCCCGGATTGCGCTGCATTTCCTGCTTCATGGCTTCGGTGCTGGTCTTCATTTCGTCGTTGACGGCCTTCGCCTTGGCGGCCTCGGACTTGGCCAGCGCCAGTTCGGCGTCGGCGCGCGATTGCTCGGCCAGGCGCTGCGCAACGACCATGTCCTCCTTCTGCACGGCCGCGTTGGCCGCGGTGAGCTTTTCCCGCGCCTCCCCCAATTCGGGGGAGGCGTGGTCGGCGACTCGCGCCTTCTCGGCGCTGGCGATTGCCTGTTCTGCGGCCTTCAGGGCTTCAGTGGGCGGCATGGGGACGGAGGCGCAGGCGGCGAGCAGGAGCAGGCCTCCGGCACTGGCAGCAAAACGCCGGATGGGCTGCATGGTTCTGGTCATGGTTGTCTTTCCTGGTGAAGTCGGCCGTGTTCTCGCGCGGCCGCTGGTAAACGAGAAGCGGTCCGCGCCCGGGAGGAGGCGGTCATGCTGTGTTTGCTGGTTCAGAGCGTCAGGCCCTTGGAGACGACGCTCTTGACGCCCATCACGTTCTGCGCGAGTTCGATCGCCAGCGCGCGTTCCGCGCCGCTGCCGACCTTGCCGTTCAGCGTAACGACGCCGCTGCGGGTGCTGACCTCGATGTCGCTGCCATCGACGTTGCTGGAATACAGCAGAGTGGATTTCACCTTGGTGGTGATCCAGCTGTCGGAGATGTCCTTGCCGGCTTCCTTCATCGTGCCCTTCGCCTTGTCGGCGACGGCGATGGCCTTCATGCCGTTAACGGTCAGCTGGTTATCCACCGCGACCACGCCGCGGGTGTTCAGCGCCAGGCGGCCGGCCAGATCGCGGGCGGCGCCGCTGTCGGCGGTACCCTTGAGCGTGACCTTGCCGCGCCTGGTGTCGACGTCGGTGCTCAGGCCAGCCGTATGCTTGCTCCACAGCAGCTTGGACTTCACCGCGGAGGTGACGGTGGCGTCGTCGATCACCTCACCGTAGCTGCGATCCGTTGCCGGTGCCGGTGCCATGTAGTCCGGCTGCACCACGATCTGATTGTCGACTTCGCTGATGCCGCCGACGCCAAGGGCGATCTGGCGCGCCAGATCCTTGCTGACGTCTTCCGCGACCTTGCCGCTGAGCGTCGCCTTGCCGTTGTTGACCGCGACCTTGAGGTCGTTGGCACGAAGATAGGGGCTCAGGGCGTAGGTCGTCCAGATCTGCGTTTCCTGGCGGGCTTCGGTGAGATCCTGCGCAGCGGTGTCCGCGGCGGCGATGCCGCTGGTCGACAGGATCGCGAGGAATATCGCCGATTTGAGGAACGAGTGGTGGAATTTCGTATTCATGCTGCTTCTCCGCATAGGTTGATAGGCGTGATGCCTGCCGGGAACGGCCGGGTTGGCTGCGCCCGAGAATGTCGGTGAGGGAAAGGGGGCGGCTATGCGCTGCGCGCGACCGCCGGGGGAGACCGCGTCAGTGCTTGAGGCGGTCGATGAAGTTCTGGACCTGCTTCTCTGCGGCATAGCGTGTGATCGCATAGCGCTCCTGGACCAGGACGGCGAGCTTGTGCATCTGCCCCCCGGAGCCGAGGATCTCTTCTTCACTGAGCTTGTCCCAGAGCTGTCGGGCTTCGACGACCTGGGCCTGCCATTGCGCCTGAATATCGTCCTTGCCCGGCAGCGCGCGCTTGAGCCGGTCAAAGAAATTCCGGACCTGCCGCTCGGCTTCGTAGCGCGTCAGGGCATAGCGCTCCTGGACCAGGCCGGCAATCTTCTGCTCATGCCCCTCCAGCTTCAGCCACTCGTCCTCGGTGATCTTGGCCCAGGTGATCTTGGCGGCACCGACCTGCTGTTTCCACAGGCCCTTGGCCTCGTCAAGGCTGGTGGGCAGGCTCATGAGGTTTTCGCCGGCTTGCTCAGGGGCTTGCTCATCAGGTCATCGTCGCCGCCTGGCGCCCTTAGGGCAGGATCGGGGATGGACGTCGCCGGCGCTGCACCGAGAAGTCCCTCGGCGGCTGCCTTCGGCATCACCTGGGGCACCGTCTCCTGCGCCGTCTCCTTCGGGTCCGGCTGGACAGCAGGCTTGCTGAAGGTCGGCGCGTGAAGGTTCGGCTGTGCCTTCGGCTGGTAGGGGAACTTCGCGCCGCCATTGGCGCCACGCTGGATGTAGGGCTTGTTCATGATGGTCTCTGGTTCCCGTGGCCCGCGAGCTTGCGAGGTGCCGGGAGTGGTACAGCCAGATGACCATAAGCCTGGACGCGCGCAATGTCGGTGCGTTACGCCACTTAGGCAGCCAGCGGCAACGGCCATGTGTATCCGCACGGCCTTGCCTAGATCAGGAGCCGCAGGTGATGCACCGCGCCATCCAGGGCTACGCGGGCGCAGTCCTGCACGTTGCTCAAGTCCATGCGGTCGAGCAGCGCCCGCAAAATGCTGCGGCCAAGCAGCGAGGGGTTTTCGACGAACAGGTAGCGCGCCACCTCCTCCGGCAAGAAAGGAAGGCGGGCCGCGAGGCCAGCCGTTCTGGTTCACATGGACGGAGAGCTACTTGCTTGCGCGTGCGGCCTCGTTGGCGAAAACGACCTCCACGCACCGGTTCGTCTGTCGGCCAGCGACCTTGGCATTATCGGCCAAATGCGCTCGGCCTCGGCGCCGACAGTGACGGCCTGCGGGATGGCGGGCCAGGCTTTGTTAAGGTCGCCCTGTCACGGACAGGTCTGCTTCCGGCAGCGGGTACCGGATACCCAGTGTGGGGTGCTCCGGATAATTGGGACGGGTGAACCGGATCGCGGGCCATGGTTGAGCATCCGCCTCCAGCGCGTCGCAGTCGCCATAGGGGCAGTGATGCAAGCCGGCCTCGTCCCGATATACGCCGTTCGGGAACGTGCGAGCGCAGCATGCGCACCAGAGATTGCGCACCTTGGCACGAAAGGACCAGGCCGCACCGGTGCGCCGAGCCATCCCGATCACGATCGACGCCCCGAACATCCTCTCCATGTCGCTTTGCTTCATGGACGTTCTTCGCCACTGGGGCAGGACACGTTCAGCGCTGCGTCCTGACGAAGATCCTGCCGTCTTCACGAACGCCCTCCGGCTGTAGGTCATTGCCCGGTTCCACCGTGGCTCCATCCGCCGGCCCCGAGGTCGAGGGTGGCGTGGGGGAGTCTGTGGGTTCCGCTTGTGGAAGACTGTCGGGGCCAGCCTGGGCCGGCTGCGTGCCGGAGGCATTTTTCCCCCAGGCCGATTTGTTGGCGGCAGCTTTCCCCCAGGCAGAGCCGCCCGGGCCGCGCTTGGGCATGTAGTGACTACGATGTGTCATCAGCTGACTCCGGACATACACCCACCGGCGAGGTCGGCGGCGGACGATCATCCTGCTTCCGGATACTGTGATGGACACCGGGCACAGCGTCTGTGCTTCAGCGTACATATCACGCCCGAGGTCCTTTTCCGAAGCAACGGCACGAACCGTGTCGGACAAACGGGAGTCTCGCCCAGGAGACGCCCGATATGTAGGAGGGCGCACAGACAGCCTACCGCTACGAGGGCACGATGAGGAATGAGAACTCCCTGTCATTGCTCCAGAAGCCAGTCCATGCATAGGTTCCTCGTAGCGACTGCATGCCTGCTGGCCAGCTGCGTTACGCCTCCAGGCCTGGCCCAGGGGCTGGCGTCCCAGGCCAGGGCCCAGGAGTATGCCGACGGCGTCACGACCGCCGACGTGAGGAGTGCCATCGCTGCAAGAAGGAACATCGATTCGCGCGCTATCCGCGTGGAGTCGTTCGGCGGGACCGTGCGCTTGACCGGGTCCGCTCCCTCCCAAGGCCAGATTGATGAGGCCGAGCAGGCGGCAGCGGATGTAGATGGGATCAATCATGTCCTCACCGACATCACGCCATCCCCTCACCATCACCATGAGAAAAACCATGAAGTCCTCAGATGAATCCACTGGTCCTGCCGGCCGCGATGTCGTTTCCGCCGAGCCCAGCAGCGCGCGCGCTGATTCCAAGGGCCTGTCCTTTCCGGTCTTCAACCACCTGCGTCAGCAGAGGCAGGAGAAAGCCACCTTGAAAGCGATACCCGACGCAGAATTTCTCAACGACAGTGGAATGAGAGGAATCCAGGATTGAGCCGCTTGTGAAGCAGCTGTCTTCCACGACAAGGCATCCGTAGTCTGGCCCCAGGCAAGCCCTGGCCGCGTCTTCATGTTTCCGTCAATTACCTCTGCGCCGCAACCAGGGACCGGCTATCAGCCACGGCGCTCAGGAATTTACTTGTTTAAATTCATATACTTAAATATGGCACGCCTGATGCATCAAGGGAGGTGTCAAGGGAGTGCCGGATATGAGCGATTTTTGGTTGTTGGCGGGCGTCGTACTGCTGATCCTCGAGCTGAGGTCAGCCCCGATCCCTGGACTCCGCGCAATGCATCGCCAGAAGGCGGTCGCCGTCTCTTGCGTTGCGACGGGTTGAACACCGATCCCTGAGCGCGGACGTCCGTACAACGGCCGGTTTCGCCGGGGCAGGAATCGCGCGCGGTGCGGCAGGGCTCCCACCACACAAAAAGGACACAGGAGCAACCATATGCCTGAAACCATCTTCGCAGCACTCCGCGAATGCCATGATCGCCAGCGCTCACTCTGCCGAAAACTGCTGGCATCGAAGGCCCATCGAATCCTGTCGCCCCGACCATACAAGGTCACTAAGAAGCCCCTTCATCGGGGCTTTTTTGTTGCCCGCGGTTTCTACTACTTCTTCTCTTTCAATCGCTGCCAAGCCCGCTCAGTGCGTTGCACACGCTGCGACGCCGCCACAGTAAAGAGTGCGCGATCACGCTTCCAGCGCAGGGCCGCTTCATCACCTTCACTTGACTGCCAGTAGCCGTCTGCTTCAGCGACGAGCGCGGCCACTCCCGCGAGCGCTCCCGCCAGGGCGACATGAGTGGTGTTCGCCAGCGGCGGCAATCTCGCGAGCGCGGCCAGCGCCAGCAGTTGCGCCGTCGCCCTTTCACTCCAGTCTCGCGGCCACTGGAGGCGGCGTGCTTCGCGCACCAGATATGCCAGCACCGCCGCCTGCACATGCAAATCCTCAACAGTGCGAAAGGGTTTCACGTAACACAGGTAGCCATCGCCAGGGAGCACGGCGGAATCCGCGACGGCGACGCTCTCGAAGCGCAGGCTTGCATGCGGCACCTCGGGCACGAAGGGCGTTGGCGGCATCGCTTCCACCTGCACTCCCGCCTGATCCACGGAGATGCACAGCACGCGCAACACCGGCACGTCCGATGGCACCGAGGTATCGCGCGCCACCACCAGGAACAACTGGCCTTCCGGTCCCAGCGTGGTCCAGCGCTTGGCGCCGTTGAGCAGGCCTTCGCGCAATTCGCTGCGAATGGCACGCGGGCTGTTGCCGTCCTTTTCGGTCACGCAGAGGGCGGCAACTGTATGGACAGGCAGGTCCGGCACCAGCGCACGCAAGGCAGCCTGGTAGGCGGAAGCGAAAGCCCAGCCGACGCGGTCGGCGTGATAGCCGCCGAGGATGGCCTGGGTCATGGTGTCCGGCGTCTCGCGCGAGCGGGCCAGGTGACGCGGCCACCACGAGGCAACATCCGGGCAGGCCGGGGCCTCGCTGGGGCCAGTGAGCAGCGTTTCGAGCCAGTGAGTCATGCCGGCACTATAAGCGGGCCGGCTCCCTGACTCAGCCTGAAACTCAGCCCTTCTCGGGATACTTGATCAGCGGCCCCAGGTTGTCACGCACCTGGCGGGCGTCAAAGGCCTCGGCGGACTCCGCCGGGCGCTTGCCCTTGAACATGGTGACGTAGGCCTGCGCCTGGTACTCGTTCACCGGGTAGGCGGTGCTGACCCCGGTGCCGAGGCCGTAGTAGCGCGAGTACCAGCCGTAGCCGCCCACGGCGCTGACGGTCTGCTGGTATCGGGTCTGCTTCTCGGTGTCGCTGCCGCTCATGACGAAGTAGTCATAGCCCTGCTGCAGCGTCAGTTCTGCGGCGCGGAACAGCAGGTAGTTCTCCACGGTCTCGCGCGGGGTGGTGGAGTTGCCGGCGAAGTTGATGCGGTAGCGGTTGTTCTCGATGCGCTGGTCGCCGTAGCCCTGGCCGTTCTTCATCGGCTGGTAGGGGGTGACCGTGGCGCAGCCGGCCAACAGCAGCACCGTTAGCAGCGCAGCGAGGCTACGGAATTTACGGGTAATGGAAAACATGACGAACCTCCAGTGCCTGTTACCAGGCCATACGCATCCGGAACCGCTCCGGATGCCCCTGTGACCCCGAAAGCCCGAAAACGATCCGCAGAATCCTGGCGCTATATCTTGCTCAGGAGGAATGCCACGGCCGACTTTTCGGCAATGGCCACGCCTTCGATCATCGGATCATTGCCCTCCGACTGATTCAGAGTGGCCAGTCCGATGGTCGAAAGCGTGGTGTTGCCGCAAAGCTCCGACAGGGCCAGGCGATAAAGGTTGTACTTCAGGTCGATGATGGCCAGGCTACCCTGGTAGGTGCAGTTGGTAGTCTCATCCCTGCCGTTGATCTGTCCGTCCTGGCTAATGTTGTACACGATCGGTGCCAGGCCGATCTCGTTCTCCACACCCCATTGGCCGGCCAGGGAGGCGAGGTTGGAACGCCGCTGGTAGCGCAGGGCCTTGTAGTCCAGGGATAGCGATCCAACGCCACCCCCGTCCAGGGTCAGGCTCATGTCGATCGCGACCTCTTCATCGAAAACCCCCTCGCCCTGCACGCGGGTGACCACGGTGGTGACGGTGGTGTCGGGCTCGCCGGGTTCAGGGTCCGGAACGACCACCGTTTCCTTGCGATAGAGCTGGGCCGTCCAGGAAATGCTGGATTTGGAAGCGCTGTACAGGCCGCCCGCAATCAGTTCGCCGTCGTCAGTGAAGAGAAGGAAACGCTTCTTGTCTCCATCCAGGAAGGCGGTCACGTTCCGCGCACCCGTTTTTGTCGTTTCCAGGCGCCCCTCGTAGATGCCTGCGGGCGCCGGACTGATCGGACGGGTATCCGGGTTGTCGATGCTGTCCATCTGCGAGCCGCAGGCGGTCAGGCCGGACAAGGCAAGCAAGGCCGCCGCGAGCAGTTTGCAACAGGGCGCCGATACATCTTGTCTACGGATCATGGCTTGACTCTGCACTAGAATGAAAAAAAGCACGTAGGGTGCTGTAAATAAAGCGTAAACCTACCTGAAAAGACGGACAAAGTGCAGTTGTCCATATATATTGCTCCTGAGACAATCGTCCGGTCATCCCTGACACCACCGAGAACCGAAGTGGCCCTCGACAACCGCAGCGAAGAATACTTCCGCAACGCCCCCCGCCCACAGGCGGCGCTGGCGGTGTTGCGCACGCTCGCGGTGGAGTTGGCCCAGCAGGTGCCGACCGACCAGTTGCGCGCGCTGGTGTACCTGGCAGGCCGCCGCATTGCCTCGGAGCAGTCCGCGGTCGACCTGAAGACCCTGGCCGACTTCGAGGTTTTTGCGCAGCGGACCCTGGGCCGGCTCGATTTCGGCTGGGTGCGGGTGGAAGAGAATGCTGCCGGCGTGGACTTCGTGCATGGCTGCTCGCCCCTGCCCAGCCTGTTCGGCGCCGACAGCGGCCACTGGGCACCGGGTTTGCTTGAGGGCATGTATGCGGAGTGGATGCGCCAGCTCGGTGCGGGCGACCAGCTCGACGTGCGCGAGGTTGCCTCGCCTCCGGGCTCCGACCTGATCCGGTTCCGCCTGGCGCATGCAGCGAATTTCGGAGGGTAGCGGCAATGACGGACAAGAAGGATTTCGACGACGTGAGCCAGCTGGTGGACCGCCTGCAGCTCGACGGATTGAAGTACCGCGAGTTCGGCGACCACCGTCCGGCCAAGCTCAAGCTGGCGGGCGGCACCGCGCCGGCGTCCGCCGCGCCGGCTTCCATCCCTGTTCCCGCACTCCCGGTACCGGCGGCCAAGCCGGCCGTAACTGTCACGCCTGCCACGGCGCCCACAGAGATGCCACGAACCATCGCCGCACCGGCGCCCGCGCCGCTGCCGGAACCCGCGCGCACGGTCGAGCAGCCACTTTCCTTCACCTTCGAGCGGCTGCGCCGCCAGGTCATCGGCTCCCGCGTGCAGGCCCCGGTGCTGCAGCTGCAGCTGGCGCCGCGCAAGGCCTCCGGCAGCGAGCCGCAGGACTCGGTGATGCAGAAACCAGTGTCCAGCCTGTTCGCCCAGATCGGCCAGGATGCCTCGCCGGCGGTCATCGACCCCCAGCGCCTGAAGCGCTAAGACAATCCTCTGCCAGGGAGCGGCACAATCAATGCGGCTGACCATCCTGCTCGTGCTGCTGCTGCTCAGCGTCCCGTTCTACGCGCTGGTGACGGCGCCGCTGACGCTGGGCTGGCAGGCCGTCACTGGCACGCTGATGGTGATCTCTGCCTTCGGTCTCAAGCGCATGCGCGGGCACCGCGGCGCCCTGGCCATGATGGCACTGTCGCTGATCGCCAGCACCCGCTACCTCTACTGGCGCATCACCGAAACCCTGCCGATCGGCCCCGGCTTCGACGCCTGGGACCTGTTCCTGTCCAGCGGCCTGCTGTTCGCCGAGCTCTACGCCTTCACGATCCTGCTGTTCGGCTTCGTCCAGACCGCCTGGCCGCTGGGCCGCAAGCCGGCGCCGCTGCCCGAGGACCCGGCACTGTGGCCGACGGTGGACGTCTTCATCCCCAGCTACAACGAGCCGCTCAGCGTCGTGCGCCCGACGGTACTGGCGGCACTGGCGCTGGACTGGCCGCGAGACAAGATCAAGGTCTACGTGCTGGACGACGGCCGCCGTGACGAGTTCAAGGCCTTCTGCGAGGAGGTGGGCGCCACCCACCTGATCCGCCCCGACAACAAGCACGCCAAGGCCGGCAACATCAACCGCGCGCTGAAGGTGACGCAGGGCGAATACATCGCCATCTTCGACTGCGACCACATTCCCACCCGCTCCTTCCTGCAGCTGACCATGGGCACCATGGTCACGGACCCGAAGGTCTCGCTGGTCCAGACGCCCCACCACTTCTTCTCGCCAGATCCCTTCGAGCGCAACCTGCGCACCTTCCGCAAGGTACCCAACGAGGGTGAGCTGTTCTACGGCCTGATCCAGGATGGCAACGACTTCTGGGACGCGTCCTTCTTCTGCGGCTCCTGCGCCGTGTTGCGCCGCACCGCGCTGGAAGAGATCGGCGGCATCGCCACCGAAACCGTTACCGAGGACGCCCACACCTCGCTGCGCATGCACTCGCGCGGCTGGAAGAGCGCCTACATCAACATCCCGCAGGCGGCGGGCCTGGCCACGGAGTCGCTGTCCGCGCACGTCGGCCAGCGTATCCGCTGGGCGCGTGGCATGGCGCAGATCTTCCGTGTCGACAACCCCTTCCTGAAACCGGGGCTCAAGCTTGGCCAGCGATTCTGCTACGCCAACGCGATGATGCACTTCTTCTACGGGTTGCCGCGTATCATCTTCCTGACCTCGCCGCTGGGTTACCTGCTGTTGGGCGCGGAGATCATCAAGGCGCAGGGCCTGATGGTGCTGGCCTATGCCGCGCCGCACGTGATCCTGGCCACGATGACCAACAGCCGCCTGCAGGGTGCCTTCCGGCACTCTTTCTGGTCCGAGGTCTACGAGACGGTGCTGGCCACCTTCATCCTCGGCCCGACCATGCTGGCCTTCATCAACCCCAAGCTGGGCAAGTTCAACGTGACCGCCAAGGGCGGCGTCGTGGACCGCGACTACTTCGACAAGGACATCGCCAAGCCCTACTACTACCTGTTCCTGCTCAATGCGCTGGGGCTGGTGGTGGGCATCATCCGCCTGGCCGGCGGCGAGGCCCACCCCGATACCCTGCTGCTGAACCTCGGCTGGACGATCTACAACCTGGTGATCATCGGCGGCGCGCTGGCCGTGGCATCCGAGAAGAAGCAGGTGCGCACCGCAGTGCGCGTACGTACCCGCATCCCCGGTGCGATCCGGCTGGGGCCCGAGCACCCGGCGCACCTGACGCCGACGGTGGACCTGTCCTATACCGGCGCGCAGCTGCTGCTGCCGGAGGGCTTCGTCACCGCCGTGGGCGACCGCGTGGAGATCCTGCTGATCCCGGACCGCTCCGACGTCTGGATTCCGGTCACGGTGCGCCGCAGTGGCCACGGCGTGGTCGCGGTGCAGTTCGAAACCCTCGGCATCGCCGAGGAAAACGCCCTGATCTACGCGCTGTTCGGCCGTGCCGACGCCTGGATCCGCTGGCGCGAGACCCAGGCCCCCGACCGCCCGCTGCATGCGCTGGCCCTGGTCGGCCGCTATGGCGTCATCGGCGCCTATGAATTCTGGCGCTGGTTCACCGGCGACCTGCTGGAGCGCCTGCACGCCCGCATCACCCGACGCAAAGTCCCCGGCTGAAAGCCGGCGGGCCGGGCTCCGCCGCTGCGGCGGATGGACCTGGAACAAGAAAAAACTGTACAAAAGAAGCTGTTACACCCAACGCCGGACCGAGAACATGCGGACAAGACCTTATCGCTGGGCGACTTTCCTGAGCGCACTCTGCCTGTCGGCGGCCGCTGCGGCCGCCGCGGATCCCGGCAAGCCGGTATCGACCTCGGACACCGCCTTCCTCGCCCCGCAGCGTGAGCTGAGCTTCGAGGACCTGGGGCTGGCCTACCCGCTGCGCCTGCGTACCGTCTTTGGCCAGGCCTCGGTACCGCTGAACATCCGCGCCGACCAGGTGGTCACCGACGCCACGCTGTCGCTGCGCTACTCGCACTCCCCTTCGCTGCGCTTCGACACCAGCCACATCAACGTGCTGGTCAACGACCAGCTGGTGCGCA
This sequence comes from Solimonas sp., assembly GCA_030149365.1. Lineage (GTDB taxonomy): Bacteria > Pseudomonadota > Gammaproteobacteria > Nevskiales > Nevskiaceae > Solimonas_A. The sequence continues at coordinate 28,819 of JASBRP010000034.1, read as the reverse complement.
CCATCCCGCTGACGGCCGAATCGGCCTCCGGCGCGGTGGCGCAGATCACGCTGAATCCCCTGCTGCTGGTACCCAAGACGCAGATCCGCCTGGAGCTGATCGCCCACTACGCCCGCAACGAGTGCGAGGACCCCACGCACAGCTCGCTGTGGGCCGAGATCAGCAACGAAAGCAGCCTGAAGCTCAGTTTCTCCACGCTGCCACCGCCGCCGTCGCTGGAGCGCCTGCCCGCCCCGCTGTTCGACGACGGCGAGTCCGGCCTGCTGACCCTGCCCTTCGTGTTCGAGCGCAGCCCCACGGCCGGCCAGATGAAGGCCGCGGCGATCGTCGCCGCCTGGTTCGGCGCCAAGGCCGACTACCGCGGTGCCGACTTCCCGGTACGCTACGGCACGCTGCCGCCGGGCCACGGCGTGGTGTTCACCACCCGGGCGCAGTCCTTCCCGGGTCTGGATCCGGCCGCGGTGTCCACGCGCCCCTCCATCGCCATGGTGGAAAACCCGGACGTACCGCAGGCCCGCCTGCTGGTGATCTCCGCCGCCACGGACGAGGGCCTGGTACAGGCCGCCCAGGGCCTGGCCCTGAGCCAGCTGCTGATGGAGGGCCGCAACGCCAGCATCGATACGCTGCAGTTGCCCGAGGCCCGCCAGGCCTGGTCCTCGGGCCGCTGGATCAATCCGGAGGCCCCGCGCCCGCTCACCGACGGCGCCCTGAATCCGCTGTCGGTCACCGGCCTCATGCCGGGCCCGATCAGCTTCGAGTTCGCGTTGCCGCCGGACCTCTATCCTCTGGACCGCGACAGCGTGAAGCTGCGCCTGAAGTACCGCGCCGCGCCCATCACCGGCGCCAACTCCGCGCTCAATGCCGTGCTCAACGCGCAGTTCGCCGGCGGCGTGGCGATCGACGCCACGGCACTAGGCAAGAGCCTGGGAGAGAGCCGCGAGCTGACCGTGGACCTGCCGAGCGGCGTGCTGCGCACCAACAACCGCCTGGACGCCCAGTTCCACTTCCGCCGCAACACCGACGCCGTCTGCCAGGACTTCGACCCCAACTCGCTGCAGGGCTCGATCGATCCGGCCTCGAAGCTGGAGTTCAAGAGCTACGCGCACTTTGCCGAGATGCCGGCACTGCAGTTGTTCGCGCAGGGTGCCTATCCCTACTCCCGCCTCGGTGACCTCGGCGGCACCGCACTGATCCTGCCGCAGGGCGCACAGGAGTCCGAGGTATCGGCCGCACTGATCCTGGCCGGCCACATCGGCCGCTGGACGCAGGACGCCGCCACGCGCCTGGAAGTGGGCGGCTTCGGCAACGTCTCCGAATTCGCCGATCGTGACCTGCTGGTGATCGGCCGCGCCGGCGAGTTGCCGGTGCCGCAGGACTGGGCCGGTGAATTGCCGCTGCTGTTCGACAACGGCAAGACCGAGCTGCGCCCGGTGGACCTGTTCGACTCGCTGCACGAGCGCCTCGCCGGCCGCAACCTGGAGCAGGCCAGCGAGTACGCCAGCCGCGTGGTGATGCAGGCCGGCCAGGACTTCGAGGCCATCATGGGCTTCGAGTCGCCGCTGAAGTCCGGGCGCAACGTGGTGGTGCTCGCCGCCGGCAGCCAGGGCAACCTGCGCGATGCCGCACTGGCCGTGACCAAGCCGGGCCAGGCGCAGTTCGTGCGCGGCGGCCTGACCCTGGTACAGGGTGACAAGGTCAGCGGCTACGACCTGGGCAATGGCTACGAGGTTGGCAGCCTGCCGTGGTGGTACGGCCTGAAGCGTTGGCTGGGCCTACGGCCCTACCTGATGCTGCCGCTGACGCTGCTGGTGGTGCTGCTCTCCGCCGTGGTGCTGCGCCTGGCGCTGCGCCGCCGCGCGGAACTGCGGCTGAAGGGCAAGCTATGACGCGCCTGCTGGCCGCCGTGCTGCTGCTGTGGTCCGCCGCCGGTTGTGCGGCGCAGCCACAGCAGCGCGGCTGGCCGGAATGGCAGGCCTTCGCCGAAGGCTTCGTCGATGAGCAGGGCCGCGTGATCGACTGGACCGCGGAATCGCGCACGGTATCCGAGGGCCAGGCCTACGCCCTGTTCTTCGCGCTGGTGGCCAATGACCGCGAGCGCTTCCAGCGCATCCTGCAGTGGACCGAGAAGAATCTCGCCAAGGGCAATCTCGACAAGAACCTGCCGGCCTGGCTGTGGGGCCGGATCGATGCCGATCGCTGGGGCGTCAAGGATCCCAACTCGGCCACCGATGCCGATCTCTGGCTGGCCTATACGCTGCTGGAAGCCGGGCGTATCTGGAACGACGCGCAATACCGCGCGCTGGGCCGCAGCCTGCTGGAACAGGTCAAGCAGCATGCGGTGATGCAGGTGGAGAACGGCCCGTTGCTGCTGCTGCCGGGCCGCGAGGGCTTCATCGACGGCGACCGCATCCGCCTCAACCCCAGCTACTACGTGCCGGTGCAGCTGCTGCGCTTCCAGCAGGAAGACCCGCAGGGGCCCTGGCGCCGCCTGCTGGCCGACTACGCCGCCTGGCTGCCGCAACTGGCCCCCTTGGGCCGCGTACCGGACTGGGCCCAGTGGCAGGCTGGCAGCGTCGTGCAGGACAAGGAGACCAGCGGCGTGGGCAGCTACGACGCCATCCGCGTCTACCTGTTCAACGCCTTCGGCCCATCGGGTAACGGCAGCGCGGCGGCCTTGCAGGACGCGGTGCGTCCCTTCGGCAGCATGCTGGACGAAATCGGCCGCGTGCCGGAGCGCTGGTCCAACGGCAACGCCGGCATCGAGGGCCAGGCCCCGGTAGGTTTCTACGGCGCCCTGCTGCCCTACCATGCAATGACGCAGGATGACACCGGCCTGGCGCGCGCCAAGGCGGCGCTCGACAAGGCCCGCAACAACAAGCTTTACGGACAACCGGCGCACTACTACGACCAGGTGCTGATCCTGTTCGGCAAGGGTTACGCCGATGGAAAATACCGTTTCGACGGCAACGGGGGAGTCGTTCTTACATGGAAGCGCTAAAGGCCTGGAGGCTCACTGCCCTCGCCGCCGGCTGTCTGATGGCCTTCGGCGCCGCCGCAGCCGACAGCGCCGCCGTCAACCAGCTGGTCCAGCAGGCGCAGTTCTGGGAACAGAAGCAGCGCCCTGACCTGGCGCGCGACAGCTGGAAGCGCGTGCTGGAGACCGACCCCAACCATGCCGAGGCGCTGAACCGCCTCTCCGTGCTGGAAGCCGCCGCCGGCAACGCCACCGAGGCCCGGCGCTACGAGGACCGGCTGCAGAAGGTCGCCCCGGGCACCGCCGCCCGACGAGCGCAGACCGATGCCACGGCGCGCAGCGGTGCCGACCAACTCGCCACCGCGCGCAACCTGGCCCGCCAGAACCGGCCCGACGATGCGGCCGCTGCCTACCGCAAGGCATTCAACGGCCCCACGCCACCGGATAACCTGGCGCTGGAATACTACGAAACCCTGGCTGGCACCCGTGACGGCTGGAACGAGGCCCGCCGCGGCCTGGCCCAGCTCAGCCGCGCCCGCCCCAGCGATACCCGTGTGGCGCTGGCCCAGGCACGCGTGCTGACCTATCGCGCCGAGACCCGCCGCGAGGGCATCGACCAGTTGCAGGAACTCAGCACCAATCCCGCCGCGCAGGCCGAGGCTCGCCGCGCCTGGCGGCAGGCCCTGATCTGGTTGGCGCCGACCACGGCTGACCGGCCGCGCTACGACGGCTATCTCCAGCAGGTGGGCGAGGACGCCGCCGTGCGTGCGCGCCTGGCCGACACCCAGCAGAAACCGCAGCCTCAGCAGCAGCCCGACACTGCGGCCAAGTCTGCCGCCCCTGCGGCACCACGCGTCGACACGCAGACCGAGACCGAACTGCGCGAGGCCTTTGCCGCGCTGGACCGCAATGCCGTGGAAGAGGCCGAGACCGGCTTCACCCGTCTGCTGGCACGCAAGCCGGCCGACGCCGATGCGCAGGCCGGCCTGGGCGTGGTTCGCCTGCGCCAGGGCCGCTTCGCCGAATCCGAGCAGCTGCTGGACCGCGCCTCGCGCGGCAAGCCGGCGCTGGCCTCGCGCTACCGCGAGGCACGCCAGACCGCCGCCTTCTGGGGCCGCGTGCGTACCGCCGAAGCCGCGGTGGAGAAGAACGACTACCGCGCCGCGGAGGCCGCCTACGAGTCGGCACTGTCGCAGGCTCCCAACGGCCGCCCCGAACCCGCCGTGGTCCGTGCCGCCGCCGACGTGCTGGTGCACAACGGCAAGAACGCCCAGGCCGAACGCGAGCTGCGTGCGGCCCTGAAGAATTCGCCCGGCAACCCCGACCTGGTCGGTGGCCTGGCCGGCCTGCTGCAACGCGACGGCCGTAGCCGTGAAGCCCAGCAGCTGCTGGGCAATGTCGCTGCCGCCGACCAGTTGAAGCTGCAGGACGTGCGCGTGGAGCTGGCACGCCAGCAGGCCGCCACCGCGATCGAGGCCGGCCGCTACGCCGACGCCGAGCGCCTGCTGCGCGAGGCCATGGTCAATGCCCCTGCCAGCCCCTGGGTGCGCCTGGACCTGGCCCGCCTGTATCGCAAGATGGGCCGCGACAGTGACGCCGATTCGCTGCTGGATTCCATGGTCGAGGCCGCCGGCGACGGCAAGCCCGGCGGCGGCGCCACCACCGAAGGCTGGCTGGCACAGTCCTACGCCTACGCCGAGGGCCAGCGCTGGTACGAAACGCTGATGTCCCTGGAGAACCTGCCCGCTGCCAACCGCACCGGCGCCGCGCAGCGCCTGCAGCGCGAGGCCTGGGTGCGCTACCAGATCCAGCGTGCACAACAGGCCGCCCGACAGGGTGACCCCGGCCGCGCCGCGCAGTGGATCAGCGCCGCGGTCAATGCCTCCGGCGATTCACCGGAACTGGCGCCGGCCATTGCCCAGGGCTGGGCCGCGCTGGGTGATCCGGCGCGCGCGCTGGCGGTGCTGCGCCGCAGCTTTGCCGCCAACCCGAATCCCGGAGCAGGCGATCGCATCCAGTACGCCGCGCTGCTGCTGCAGCTGGACCAGGATGCCGAGTTCGAGGCTGTCAGCACCGAGCTGATCCGCCGTGGCGGCATGACGCCGCTGCAGCAGCGCACGCTGGAAGACCTGGTGGTCGGCTATCGCGTGAAGCTGGCCGACCGCGCCCGCGAACAGGCCAACCTGGCCGAGGCCTACCGACAGCTGCGCGACGTGATCGCACGCTACCCCGACGAGACCCGCGTGCAGCTCGCGCTGGGCCGCTTGTTCAGCTCGGCCGGAGAGCCGGAAAAGGCCATGGCCATCGCCCAGGCCCAGATCCAGCGTGGCGGTGGTGTAGAGCGCGTGTCCGACGAAGTGCTCTACGCCGCCATCGACGCCGCCCTGGCCGACCAGGAGCCGGAGCAGGCCTCGCGCTGGATCGACGCCGCCTTCGAGCGCAACACCGATCCCGCCGGCGCCCATCGCGCCGCGGCACGTCTCGCCCAGAGCCGCGGCCGCCAGGCCGATGCGCTGAGTCACTATCGCGCGGCAGAAGCCCTGAAGCAGCAGACCCAGGCCGGGCCGCCATTGCTGGCGATGATCGACCCCGCCACCGGCGGCAACCGCTCGCTGCCCGCGGGCGTCTTCGAGGCCCTCGAAGGCGAACAGCCCGTGGGCCCGCTACTGCCGCGCGCACTCGGCCCGGATCCGGAGCCGATGCCCGCCGGCATCGTGCGCCAACCCGAAGCGACACCCGGCTCGGAGCGCCAGGGCGGCTTCCTCTGGGACCGCGGCCTGGACAGCCCGCGCGCCGAATCCCAGGCTGCGGCGACCGCTTCACGGCAGCAGCCCTTGTCGCTGCGCCTGGCGCGCTCGGTCAACGCCGGCAGCCTGCCCGCCTCCGCCGAATTCATTCCTGACTACCACCCGGCCGGCAACTCACCCACCGAGCGCCTGGAAGCGGCCGTCAGCGGCTGGGCCCAGGGCGAGTTCATGAGCCGCAACCGTCGCGGCGAAGAAGGCCTGTCCAAGCTGATCGACCTCGAATTCGGCGCGGACTGGATCAGCCCGGAGTGGAGCATCGGCCGCATCGGTGCGCGCTTCCGCCCGGTGTTCCTCGACGCTGGAGCGGTGTCCGGCACCAATCTGCTCAAGTTCGGCACGCTGGCCCTGATCAACGGCGAGATCGCCGATCAGGACCAGTCCGAGACCGGCCTGGCCTTCGCCCTTGCCTACTCGCTGGGCTCCTTCAGCGCCGACGTCGGCACCACGCCGCTGGGTTTCCCGGTCGAGAGCCTGGTGGGCGGCATGCGCTGGACACCGCAGTTCGGCAAGACCACGGTCGCGGTCGATCTGTCGCGCCGCGCCGTCACCGACAGCCTGCTGTCCTACGCCGGCACCTACGATCCGCTGACCGGCCGTGAATGGGGCGGCGTGATGCGCAGCGGTGCACGCCTGGACCTGTCCCATGACCTGGGCAATTACGGCCTCTACGTCAACGGCGGTTTCTACACGCTGGGCGGGCTCAACGTGAAGGAGAACGCGCAGTACGAGTTCGGTGCCGGCTTCTACTCGCGCCTCTACCGCAGCACGCGCCACACCGTGACGGCAGGCCTCAATCTGACCGCCTTCGGCTACGAGGAAAACCTGCGCCACTACACCCTGGGCCACGGCGGCTACTTCAGCCCGCAGTTCTTCGGTGCCCTGACCGTGCCGGTGAGCTGGACCTATAACCGCGGGCCGCTGTCGATCCGCGCCGATGCCGCGCTGGGCTCGCAGACCTTCCGCGAGGACGGCGCGCCGCTGTTCCCCGGCCGCCAGGCCCTGCAGGACGAGCTGGAGCGGCTGGCGGCCTTCGAACCCGAGCGCAACCTGCCGCTGGGCTATTCCGGCCAGGACAACAGCGGCCTGGGCTACAAGCTGGGCGGTGCGGCGCAGTACCGCATCACCCCGCGCTTCGCCGCCGGTGGCAGCCTCAGCGTCGACAACGCCCGCGACTACAAGGAATTCCAGTTGCTGGGCTATATCCGCTACCACTTCTCGGGCTTCCAGCCCCTGCCCGACCAGCCGCAAGTCCCGAACCTCTTCGGAGCACCGCTGCCATGAAGCGCATCCTTCCCCTGCTGTTCATGCTGCTGGCCTACGGCGGTGCCCAGGCGCAGGACAGCGCGCCGGCCCTGCAGTCGCTGCTGGAAGCCGGCCGCGTCGACGTGGCCATCGAGAGCCTGGAACAGGAACTGGGTGAGAACCCCTTCGACCCGATCCAGCTCAACAACCTGGCCGTGGCGCGCACCCGCAAGGGCGACGTCTATGCCGGGCTGGACCTGCTGGACCGCGCCGCGCGCCTGTCGCCCAACCAGCCGATCATCGCGGAGAACCGCAAGCAGCTGCGTGAATGGCTGGCGGCGCGCATCGGCGCCAATGCGCAGCTGCTGGAGGCCAACGCCCGGCCGATTCCGCCGAGCCTGCCCGACCCGCCGGCGCTGTGGGGCGCCGCCAGCAAGGTTCAGCCGTAGCGGATCGCCACGATCTCCAGTTCCGCCTCGCCGGCCGGCAGGCGTACCTTCACCACCTCGCCCTCGGCCTTGCCCAGCAGGGCGCGGGCCACGGGTGAGTCGACGCTGATGCGGCCCTCGGCCGCATCGGTCTCGTCGGCGCCGACGATGCGGTAGCTGCGCTCCTCGCCTTCTCCGTCGGCCACGTCCACCCAGGCGCCGAAGAATACGCGCGAAACATCGGAGGGTCGGCCGCCGGCGATCTTCACTTCTTCCAGCCGCGTGGTGAGGTACTTGAGCCGCGCGTCGATCTCGCGCAGCTCCTTCTTGCGGTACTGGTACTCCGCGTTCTCGGAGCGGTCGCCCTCGGCGGCGGCGGCGGACAGCGCCCGCACCACCTCCGGGCGGCGCTCGCGCCAGAGATGCTCGAACTCGGCCTTCAGGCGCGCCTGGCCTTCGGCGGTGATGTAGGGGGAGGACTTCTCTGCAGGGGGGCGCCAGCGCGACATGAACCAAACGTATCCGTGAACGGTCCCATGCACAGTATCACCTGCGGGGCAGGCCCCGCAGCCCTCATCGCGCCGGCGAACACGGGCCCGGCGCTCCAAGCGATAGAACCATGAAGGAATTCCTGCCGCCCTGGCTCCAGCAATGGCTGGACATCATCGTCCCCGGCGCCCAGATCCTGGGCATCCTGCTGGTGGCCTGGCTACTGCGCCTGCTGGCGGGTCGGCTGCTCCAGCGCGTGGCGCATCGCTACCACCTGCCGCCGGAGCTGGCGATCGGCGCGCGCCGCAGCCTGAGCTTCCTGATCTACTCGGCCACGGTGCTCCTGGTACTGGAGCGCCTGGGCGTATCCGGCACCGTGCTGTGGACCGCCTTCACCGGCTTTGCCGCGGTGGGCGCCGTGGCCTTCTTCGCCGCGTGGAGCGTGCTGTCGAACATCTTCTGCACGCTGCTGATCATCACCACGCGGCCCTTCCGGCTCGACGACCGCATCGAGGTGCTGGAGTCCGGCGACAAGCCGGGCTTCGGTGGCCGGGTGGTGGACATCAACCTGATCTACACCACGCTGGAGGAGGCACGCGAAGGCCAGCCGCCTACCGTGCTGCAAGTGCCCAACAGCCTGTTCTTCCAGCGCGTGACCCGCCGCTGGCGCTGAGCGCCAGCATGCCTCAGGCCGGCAGCGTGGGCGTGTCGTCCGGCAGGAAGAAGTCCGGCAGAAACTGGGTGGTGCCCGGCACGGCCGCGTACTGCGAGAAGTCACGCACGCCGGCTTCGTAGAGCACCAGGTCGTCGATGCAGAACTGGCCGGTGAACTCGCGCGAGTTCTTCGTCAGGATCGCGTGGGCAGCGTCCGCCATGACCTCGGGCGTGCGCGACTGCTTCAGGAAAGGATCGCCGCCGATCATCTTCACTGCGGCGGTGGCGATGGTGGTGCGCGGCCACAGCGAGTTGGCGGCGATGCCGTCCCTCTTGAACTCCTCGGCCCAGCCCAGCGTGCAGAGGCTCATGCCGTACTTGGCGATGGCGTAGGCCAGGTTGGGCCCGAACCACTTGGGCTTCATGTCCAGCGGCGGCGACAGCGTCAGGATGTGCGGGTTGGCGGATTTCTTCAGGTACGGGATGCAGATGCGCCCGCTCATGTAGGTGCCGCGCGCGTTGATCCCGTTCATCAGGTCGTAGCGCTTCATGTCGGTCTGCAGCGTGCCGGTGAGCTGGATCGCGCTGGCATTGTTGACCAGGATGTCGATGCCGCCGAAGGTCTCGGCGGTCTTCTGCACCGCGTCGGCCAGTTGCTGCTCCTCGCGGATGTCGCAAAGGATCGGCAGCGCCTTGCCACCGGCCTTCTCGATCTCCTCGGCCGAGGAGTAGATCGTGCCCGGCAGCTTGGGGTGCGGCTCGGCGGTCTTGGCCGCGATGGCCACGTTGGCGCCGTCACGCGCGGCGCGCACGGCGATGGCCAGGCCGATGCCGCGCGAGCCGCCGGTGATGAACAGGGTCTTGCCCTTGAGACTCATGCGCCTTCTCCAGTAAGGAATATTTCCGATCAGGCATCGCCTGCTGTGGCTGATTCTAGCCAGCCTGCGGGAAATTCATATCGTCCGTATGGAAGACGAGGCTACCGTGAGGATGGACGGCAAGGTCGCGGCCGTTCGCCCTGAGCCTGTCGAAGGGGAAGGGCGATTGATCGGCACCTCGTCTTGCGCTTCGATCCTTTGACAGGATCAGGACTTCAAAGCGAACGGACGGAGGGGCAGGCGTTTATTGAAGCATCGCCGTCGTCCGCGCAATGCGCTCGGCCTGCACGCGGTTCAGGTTGCGGAAGATGATCGCGGCGATGCGCGGATAGCGCAGACGCAGGCGCTCGAGATCCTGCGAGTCGAAGCGCAGCACGCGCGCCGGGGTCACGGCGTCGACGCTGGCGGTGCGGCGCTGGCCGAAATAGCCGGCCTCGCCGATCACGGCGCCACGGCCCAGCGTGGCCAGGGTCTTGCGCTCGCCGCCGCGATCGATCCAGGCCTCCAGCGTGCCGTCCACCACCACGTAGATGTCGCGCGACAGGTCGCCCTGGCGGATCAGCTGGCCGCCTTCGTGCAGCTTCTCCATCTTGGACATCAGCGCGAACACGCGGGCCTGGCGCAGGCTCAGGCCCGACAGTAGCGGGATGGTGTGCTGCGGCGATTGGCCCAGGTCCAGGCGCAGCAGGTCCCACAGGGTGACGATGCGCAGCTTGGAGCCCAGCGCCGGCGTCAGCAGGATGTCGGCGAACCAGGCGACGAACAACGTGAACGAGGCCAGTACGCCGAACTGCACCTGGTTCTTCAGCTCGCTGCCGGTAAACACCAGGAAGCCGATGCACAGCGACAGCACGGTGAAGGTCACCGGCCGCAGGATGCTGGCCAGCGCACTCTTGACCGCGGCGGTCTCGTTGCCCTTGGCGCGCGCGTCGGCATTGAAGCGCGCCAGGAAGTGGATGGTGTCGTCCACCGCGATGCCCAGCACGATGCTGGCGATCATGCTGGTGGTGGGGTTCAGGCTGATGCCGGTGATGCCCAGGATGCCGAAGTACAGCAGCACCGGCAGCAAGTTGGGCAGCATCGCCAGCAGCGCCGCGCGCGGCGAGGTGAACATGAAGGACAGCATCACCCAGATGGCGAAGGACGCCAGCGCCAGCGACGAGATCTGGCCCGAGGTGATGGCGTTGACCGCGCGCGTGGCCAGCACCGGGCTGCCGGTGAGGCTGGCGTTGAGCGGCGGCTTGAGCTCGCCCAGGCGCTCTTCCACGCGCTGGATCAGGTCCTGGATCTGGGCGGAGCTGTCGACGTTGATGCGCACCGTCAGCAGCGCGCTGCGGAAGCGCGAATCGATGGCCCGCTTGATCTCGGCGCTGCCGCCGAAGACCAGCAACTGCTTCACCGCCGCCGCATCGCGCGGCACCGCGTAGTAGGCCGGATCGCCCTCATTGAGGCTCTGGTTGATCAGCTTGAGGTGGTCCACGTAGGACACCACGCTGCCGACCTCGGGCTGGCGCCGCAGCCAGTGCTGCAGCGATTCCACCTGGCCGATCAGCTCCGGATCGGTCAGGGCGTCGTTGACGTGGGTCTCGATCAGGATCGAGACGATGCTGGCACCGTTGAAGGCCTGGTTGATGTGCTCGAAGTCGCGCCGCGCCTCGGCGTCCTCGTGGAAGCTCTTGATGTACTCGGTGCCGACGTGGATGCGGCTGGCGAAGTACAGGTCGATGGGCACCGTCAGCAGGGCGATGCCGATGATCCAGTTGCGCCAGCGCAGGTCGAACACCGCCAGGCGCCTGGCCTGCACCAGGAAGAAGCGCTCGCCCAGGGGCCGCCGCACGGTGTTCTGACGCTGCAGCCGCAAGGCCGAGGGCAGGAAGATCAGCGTCAGCAGCATGCCGAAGGTGACACCCAGGGCGGACAGGCCGGCGAACTGCTGGATTGCCGGCAGGGCCTGCGGCATCAGCGCCAGGAAGCCCGCCACCGTGGTGGCGCCGGACAGGAACAGGCCAGGCCCGACCTTGGACAGCACGTGCTGCACCCGCGCCTCCGGGCTGCTCTCGCGGACGGCGTAGTAGTCTGCCTGCATGTGCACGGCATAGGACAGGCCCAGGGTCAGCAGCAGCGGCGGCACGATGGCCGTGACCAGGTTGATGGGGATGTCGAGCAGCACCGCCGCCGCCATGGTCCACAGCAGCGAGATCAGCACCGTGGCGGCACCGGCCAGCATGCCGTAGACGCTGCGGCTGACCAGCAGCAGCATGATCACGATCAGGCCCAGCACCGCCGGCAGCGTGAAGGCCAGCGTGTCCAGCAGCGCGTCCACCGTGGCGGCCTTGATCACCGGGCCGCCGGTGATCCAGACCTGGTCGGAGCCGCCGACTTCCACCGCCAGCGCGCGGATCTTGCCGGTGTAGTCCTGCTTGCGGAAATCCTCCTCGCTCAGTTCGCCCAGCGAGATCGAGAAGGCCACCGTGTGGCCGTCCTTGGAGACCAGCGCGTCACGGTAGATCGGGTTGGCGGCGATCTGCGCCGGGAAGTCCTTGACCCTCTCGGGGTTCTCGCGCGCCTGCGCACCGAAGGTGCTGATCTCCAGCATGTCGCCGTCGGCGAGCGGATTCGGCACATTGGCCAGCGACGAGGCCTGGCGCACGCCGGGCAACTCGCCGAAGCGCCGCGTGAGCTCGTCGATGCGGGCGATGCCGTCGGGCGTGAAGACCTCGTCCAGCGCCACCGCCACCAGCACCGCGTCGCTGTCGCCGAAGGTTTCGCGGGCACGGTCGAACACCGCGCGGTCGTCACCCTTCTCGGGCAGCAGGCGCTCGATCGTCGGGTCGATCTTCAGGCGCAGCCGGCCATCGTGCAGGTCGTAGACTGTGACGAAGGCCAGCAGCGACAGCAGCAGGACCACCGCCATGCAGGTCAGCGGGTGCGCCGCGATCCAGCGGGTGAGCCGTTGCATGGGCCGGGCGTTCCGGAGGCGGGCTTAGTTGCCGACGTAGAACGTCGCGGGATTGAACAGGCGGTCCGCCAGGGTCTTGTCGGCGGCCACGCCGGTCACCTTGATGCGCGTCTGCGTGCCTTCCTTGAGATCGGCCACCACCATGTCGGCCAGGTACCAGTGCGGACCGGACTGCTTCAGGTCCGCAGCCTTGCCGGAGAAGCGCTTGCGCACGACCTGCTGCCCTTCGTAGAACTCGGCCTTGAGGGCCATGCAGCTCTTGGGCTCGACCCAGGCGCGGATCGAGGTGTATCGCGAGGCCTGGTCGGCCTGCGGTGCGAACTGCAGGATCTGCACCGGGGTGCCGTCCAGCACGGCCTTGCCCTCGAGCTTGGCGTTGGGGTCGTAGAAAGCGTTCTGCACCTGCTTGAGATCGTTGTAGGACAGGTCGGTGCCCCACAGCGGGCCGTCCATGTTGCCGCCGGTGACGCGGCGCACCTTGTTCAGGGCCGGCACGTAGACGTAGATCTCGTCACTCTTGCTGCCTTCCTTCATCAGGTAGGCGGCGCCAGCCAGGTCGGGCGGCGAGCCGATCTTGAGCATGGCCTTGACGCGATCCTTGTCGTTGGTGGCATAGAGCCGTCCGCGCAGCTGGCGCTCCCCGCCGGTGCGGTCGCGGGAGATCAGCTCCACTTCCTTGACCTGTACCGAGCTGGGGATGTTGGCGCGCATGCAATCGACCAGGGGCTTGGCGGCGGACACCGTGGCGGGAGCGCCCTGGGCCGCGGCCAGCAGCGGTGCGGCCGCCAAGATGATTCCCGCGAGCATTCTGATCATGACGCGCTCCCAAGCCCTGTTTTGGCGGCGCCGGAAGCGCAGCCGTTTGTTTCCGGACAGAATAATGCATCCGCGGCGCCCGTTTCGCGCGCGCGTTCGCAAACGGCTGGCAGCACGGGCTTTTTCAGGCCGGCAGGACCTGCAGGGGCACTTCGCCGCGGCGCAGGCGCTCCACGTGGAAATCCGCCCCCAGGGCCTGGAAGGCGGCCTCCGCCGCCGCATGGTGACGGCGGCGCTCGTCGGCATCCGCCGCCCAGTGCGCGCGCGCCAGTTCCAGCCAGGGCTCCAGGCCCTGTGCGCCGGTGGCGCCGACCAGCTCGCGCAGTCGCGCCAGGGTTGTCTCCGGCTCGACCTGCTCGCGGAACTCCACCGGCAGGCGCAGCAATGCCAGCAGGGCCTGCGACTCCCAGATGCGCGACCCCGAACGCCGCCCGGAGGCGATGCCCTCGCGCGCCAGGCGCAGGCCGTCCAGCGGACGCCCCGCACCGATGTAGGCCGTGGCCAGCACGGCACAGTGCCCGGCCTCGAACTGGTGCGCGAAAGCCCCGGGGCGCACCAGGTGCAGCATGCGTTCCAGCGGCTCGATGGCCTCTTCGAAGCGGCGGTTCAGGCACAGCGCCAGGCCGGTGACGCGCGCGGCGACCTCCTCGAAGAAGGGGCTGCCGAACTGGCGGGAACGCTGCGTGGCGCGCTCGGCCCAGACCAGCACCTCGCGGTAGTCGCCGGTCAGCATCGCCAGGTCCACGCGGTTGGCCTGGATCCAGCTCGCGGTGCGGTCGTCGGTCTCGGCAAAGGTCGCGGCCGCGGCGAGCTCTCGCTCGGCCTCGCGGAACTGGCCCAGCCAGCCCAGCATCAGCGCGCGGAAGGCGCGCGACATGAAGTTGTCGCCGTCGATGGGCCGCGTGCGCCATTCCGCGCCGGCCTCATCGAGCAACGCGATGCCGTCGAGCGGACGCCCGGCGGCGGTATGGGTCAGCAGGATGCCGAGGCGAAAGCGGTTGACCAGCTGCGCCTCGCCGGCATCCAGCGCCAGGCGCGCCGCGCCGCCCTGCAGCTGCGCGGCGGATTCGCAGTCGCCACGGTGGAGCTGTTCAGTGCCGTAGGACATCATCAGCTCGGCGATGGTGGCGACGTCGGCACCCTCCTCCGCCATCAGCCGCGCCTCGTTGTAGGCCTTCTCGACCTCGTGCTCCGGCACGCTGGCGAACTGGGCCATGCGGATCAGGCCGGAGCGGGCCAGGATGCGCAGCTGGCGCAACTCCTCACCCCCCACGGCGCGATCCAGGTGTGCCTGCGCCAGCCGGAACTGCTCCAGCCCCAGGCGCATGTCGCGCGGCGAGGCCCAGCGCGCCGCCTGCAGGTTCCAGCGCCCGGCACGCAGCCAGTCGCCGGCATGCTGCCAGTGATGGGCAATGCGCAGCGCCAGCTCGGTGGGCTCGCCGTCCTGCGGATGCTCGCCTTCCAGCTCGGCGGCGAGCCGGCCATGGGCGGTGGCACGACGCGACTCCAGCTGCGCCTGGTAGGCCACCTCCTGCATCAGCGGATGGCAGAAGGCGTAGTCCGAAACGTCACGCTGGTGCACGAAGCCGGCCTCCTCCAGCAGGCCCAGCTGCTCCTCGAACTGCTCGTCCTGGCGCTCGGCCAGCGTGGCCAGCAGCGGCGCACGGAACTCCTGGCCGATCACCGCGGCCGACTGCAGCAGGGTCTTGGCCTCGTCCGGCAGACGATCGATGCGCGCGGCCAGCAGGGCATGCACGGTATCGGGCACGGTCCACTGGCGAATCTCGCGGGCCAGGCGGTAATCGCCGCGCTCGCCCTCCAGCTCGCCGGACTCGGCCAGCGACAGTACCGCCTCCTCGACGAAGAAGGGATTGCCGCCGGCGCGCTCGCGCAGGGTCCGCGGCAGTTTCTCCACGCTGGGGTCATCACCCAGCAGGCTGCGCGCCAGGCGCTCGATCTGTGCATCGTCCAGCGCCGTCACGCGCAGTTGCTCATCCAGCCAGGGCAGCAGGCTCTCGCTGACGTAGTCCGGCCGGTAGTTCAACAGCAGCAGCGTGCCGGCGCTGCCGCGAACCTGCGCACAGAGCTGGGCGACGAACTCCTCGCTGGCCGGGTCGAGGAAATGCAGGTCTTCCAGCAGCAACACCTGCGGCTGCTCGCCCTCGGTACAGGCCAGGTGCTGCGCCAGCAGGCCCAGCAGCCGGCCACGCACCTGTTCCGCCTGGTCCTGCGGCAGGTTGGCTGCCGTACCGGCGCCGAGGAAGTCGAACACCGCCGGCAGCAGCGGCGCCAGGCCCGGGTCCCGCAGCAGGAAAGTGCCAGCCACCAGGCGGCGCACCTCCTCGGCCCCCGACTCGCCGGTCAGGCCCAGGCGGCTGCGCGCCAGCATGCGGATCGGCTGCATCGGCACGGCGTTGCGGTAGGGCACGCCGGTGGCACGGTGCACCGGCAACCCGGCCACCGCGCAGGCCCTTGCGAACTCGTGACACAGCCGCGACTTGCCGATGCCGGCATTGCCGATCACCGCCACCACCTGCCCTTCGCCGCCGCGCACGCGGTCCAGCGCCGACAGCAGCAGGCCCAGTTCGCGCTCGCGGCCAACAAAGGGCGAGCCGGCGCGCGCCAGGCTCAGGTCCAGGCGCGTGCGCCCGGCGTTCTGCCCTTCCAGTTCGTAGACCTCTACCGCCTCCTCGACACCGGAGACCTGCATGGGCCCCAGCTCGCGCAGGCGGAAGTAGCCCTCCACCTGGCGCGCGGTCAGACGCGTCAGGTAGATGCGGCCGGGCTCGCAGATATGCTCCATGCGCGCCGCCAGGTTCACCGTGTGGCCCTGGGCGGTGTAGTCCATGCGCAGGTCGTCGCCGATGCGGCCGACGATCACCTCGCCGGTATTGAGGCCGACGCGCATGGAAAGATTGAGCCCCTTGCCCAGGCGCAGCTCGTCGGCGAAACGCCGCACCTCGCGCTGCATCTCCAGTGCGGCGAAGCAGGCCCGGCTGGCGTGGTCCTCGTGCGCCACCGGCGCACCGAACAGGGCCATGATGCCGTCGCCGGTGTATTGGTTGACAGTGCCTTCGTAGCGATGCACCGCGGCCGACAGGATCGAGAAGAAGCGATCCAGGATCGAATGCCACAGTTCCGGGCCGGCCTCCTGCGCCAGGCGCGTGGAGCCCTTCACGTCGGCGAACAGCACGGTGACGCGCTTGCGCTCGCCCTGCAGGGCACCGCGGTTGCGCAGCACCTGCTCGGCCAGGTGGCGCGGCGTATAACTGCGGGCCGGCGCCGGGACGGCGTCCAGGCGCTGGCCGCATTGGTTACAGAAGCGCGAGCCGTCGGGGTTGGCGTTCTGGCAGGAGGGGCATGTGGGCATGCCCCATCATAAGCCTGGGCCCGAGGCCCGGATCAATTACCTGGGGTCATGCTCCCCGGCTACCGCTCTTGGGCCCCAGGAAGAACCACAGGATGAAACCCAGCAGGGGCAGGACCAGGACCAGCACGATCCACAGGGCCTTCTTGCCCGGCTCCGCACCGCTCTGGGCGATGTTGATGATGGCGTAGACCACTGCGATGAGCAGGAGGATGCCGAAGATGCCGCTGTATCCGTAGTTCACGTGAAACTCCCTTCCTTGGATTCTGGCACCACTATGGATCAGGCATTTTGAACGGCACATGAACGGCCCCGCCCGCCGTCGCGCTATCCTGCGCGCCATGCCGCAAACGACCCTGTCCCTGCACGACCTGCCGCTGGATCACGCCTACGCTGCCCTGGGCGGCAGCTATCACGCCCGCGTGCACCCCGCTCCCCTGTCCGATGCCCGGCTGCTGCATTTCAATGCGGACGCGGCGGCGCTGGTGGGCCTGCCGCCGGGCGCGGCGCAAGACCCGCGCTTCCTGGAGGTGATGGCGGGCAATGCGGAACTGCCGGGCGGCGACTACCTGGCCAGCCTGTATGCCGGTCACCAATTCGGCCAGTGGGTGCCGCAACTCGGTGACGGCCGCGCGATGCTGGTGGCCGCCGTCGGCAGTCCCGGGGGCGGCAGCTGGGAGCTGCAGCTCAAGGGTGCCGGCCAGACGCCGTTCTCGCGCTTCGCCGACGGGCGCGCCGTGCTGCGCTCCAGCATCCGCGAGTACCTGTGCAGCGAGGCGATGCACCACCTGGGCATCCCCACCACGCGCGCACTCTGCCTGGTGGGCAGCGCCGAGCCGGTACGGCGCGAGACCCTGGAGACCGCCGCGGTGGTCTGCCGCATGGCGCCGAGCTTCGTCCGCTTCGGCCACTTCGAGGTGTTCTACTACCGCAACCAGCACGAGCAGCTACGGCCGCTGGCGGACCACGTCATCCAGCGGCATTTCCCCCAGCTGTGGGATCGGCCCGACCGCTATCGCGCCTGGCTGACCGAGGTCTGCGAGCGCACGGCCCGGTTGATGGCAGGCTGGCAGACCGTGGGCTTCTGCCACGGCGTGATGAACACGGACAACATGTCGATCCTCGGCCTGACGCTGGACTACGGCCCCTACGGCTTCATGGACGGCTTCGAGTCGGGCCACATCTGCAACCATTCCGACGAGGGCGGCCGCTACGCCTACGACCAGCAGCCACGCATCGGCCACTGGAACATCTCGCGGCTGGTGCAGGCGACGCTGCCGCTGCTGCACGAGGACCCGGAGACGGCGGTGGAGATCGGCACCGCGATCCTGGAGGCCTACGGCCCGGCCTATGGCCAGGACGTGGTTCAGCGCTGGCGCGCCAAGATCGGCCTGCGCGAACACCGCGACGGCGACGAGCAGCTGATCAACCGCTTCCTGACCCTGCTGGACCAGGGCCGCAGCGACTTCACCCGCAGCTTCCGCCACCTGTCACGCATCCGCGCCGGCGACACCGGCCCGGCCGTGGGCGTACGCGAGGAGATCCTGGCGCAGGAAGCCTTCGACGCCTGGGCGGAGGACTACCGCGCCCGCCTGCGGGCGGAAGGCTCCGCCGACGACGCCCGCGCGGCGGCCATGAACGCGGTGAACCCGAAGTACGTGCTGCGCAACCACCTGGCGCAGCGCTGCATCGAGCAGGCCGAGGCCGGGGACAGCGGCGAGATTGACCGGCTGATGCGCCTGCTGGCCCGGCCCTACGACGAGCAGCCGGACGCCGAGACCTATGCCGCGGAACCGCCGCCGGAGGCGCGGCATATCAGCGTCAGCTGCTCGTCCTGAGGGTTATCGCTCACACGATCGGATGAGGCGGCGTTCATCGCCTTGGCCGATGCTGCCCCCACAAGAATCCGGGGGAGAGCCCATGACCATCCGCATCGCCACGCTGGCCGCACTCGCGGCCGCCGCCCTGCTGTCCGCCTGTGGCGGCGGCTCCGCCTCGGGTGAAGCCGGCATCGCCGAGCCGCCGCTGGAGACCGACGTCGCCAAGCTCGACGCCGCGCTGGACTGCACCGAATTCACCCACCCGGACAAGCCGCCGGTGCTGCTGGTGCACGGCACCTTCACCGCCGGCTTCGAGCAGTACGAATGGACCTACAAGCCGCTGCTGGTGGAACGCGGCTATGACGTCTGCACCGTCACCTACCCCGACCGCGGCCTGGGCGACATGCAGGTCTCGGCGGAGTACGTGGTCCATGCGCTGCGGCGCATCCACGCCGAGAGCGGCCGCAAGGTCGCGGTGATCGGCCACAGCCAAGGCGTGGCGGTGCCGCGCTGGGCGATCAAGTGGTGGCCTTCCGCGCGCGATGCGGTGGATGACTTCGTGATGCAGGCCGGCCCCAACTACGGCATCAGCATTGCCGCCCTGGGCTCGCTGCCACTGCTGCCGGCCCTGGTCGGCCTGCCGGAGGTGTTCTACCAGTTCGGCGGCAACTCGGCCTTCATGCAGGCCACCAACCGCGGCGACCAGACGCCAGGCGACATCTCCTACACCGCGATGTACACGCAGTTCGACGAGCTGGTGCGGCCGGTGGAGACCGCCATGATCGAGCCGGGCATGAACAATCCGAAGGTGACCAACATCCTGATCCAGGACATCTGCCCGGGCCGCATCGTGGAGCACGCCACCATCGGCCTGGTCGACCGCGTGGCTTTCGAGCTGGCGCTGGATGCCATCGAGCATCCAGGCCCAGCCGACGTGGAGCGCGCCGGTGGCGCGACGCTCTGCGGCCTGTTGCCGGTGGTGCCGAACCTGGCCATCGCGCCGGTTCCGCAGCTGCTGTCCGGTTTGATCACCGTGATGATGAAGGAGCCTGGCAACGGCCTGCCCGCACTGCATCTGGCCCGGCAGGAGCCGGAGCTGAAACCCTACGCCCTGCAATAACCCGCTCGGTAATAACCCCGGAAATGGATCGGCATTCAGGTCCCTCTGCCCGGGATGCCGTACAGTGGCATGGTCCGGAATCCATCCATGCCCGCCGAATCCACCAAGGCCACCCTGCTGCTGGCGCAACCCGACGCGTCCGGCATGGATGCGTTGCGCACGGCGCTGCAGGATCGCTACACGCTGCTGTTCGCCAGCACCGGCGCAGCAGTGCTGGCCTTTGCGCATGACGACTTGGCGCCCGAGCTGATCCTGCTGCCGGCGACGCTGCCGGACATGACGGGACTGCAAGCCTGCAGCCGCCTGAAGGCCGATGCACGCACGCAGGGCATCCCGGTGATCTTCGTCGGCAGTGAAGCGATCGACGACGAAGCCTGCCTGGCCGCGGGCGCGGCCGACTGCCTGCCCGGGCCGCTGCGCCCGGCCCTGCTGCGCCGCCGCGTGGCGGCACAGCTGGCATTGGCCGACCAGGAGCGCCACATGGGCGAACTGGTGCGCAAGCGCACGCAGGACCTGGAGGACAGTCGCCTGCAACTGATCCGGCGCCTGGGCCGTGCTGCCGAGTGGCACATCAACCCCGAGGGCGAAACGGCGGACCATGCCGGGGCCCTGACCCTGCTGCTGGCCCGCGCCGCGGGCCTGGACGAGGAGGCCGCCGCCAACCTCGCGCTGGCGGCCCTGCTGCGCGACGTCGGCAAGATCGGCGTACCCGACAGCATCCTCTACAAGACCGAGGCGCTGACGCTGGACGACTGGGAGCTGATGCGCTGTCACCCGCTGATCGGCGCCCAGATCATCGGCCGCCATCCGCATCCACTGATGGCGACGGCACGCCTGGTGGCGCTGACCCATCACGAGCACTGGGACGGCCTGGGCTACCCGCAGGGCCTGGCCGGCGAGGCGATTCCGCTGGAAGGCCGCATCGTCGCCATCGCCGACACCTTCTGCGCGATCGTCTCCACGCGCAGCTACCGCCCGGCCCGCTCGCCGGCGCAGGCGGTGGCGCTGATCCAGGAGCGAGCCGGCAGCTATTACGATCCCAGCCTGACGCAGCAGCTGGGCACCCTGCTGCCGGAGATCGAGGCGCTGCTGGCAAAGGGCTGATACCCCAAACGGCGGATGCAGGCCTCACCGGCCCTGCCGGACACTGCGGGCACAGCCCCGAACCGCCGGTTGCACCATGAGCGACACCCCCCATCCCACCCCGCACCCCATCGTCATCGTCGGTGCCGGCCAAGCCGGCGCCGAAACCGCCGTCGAGCTGCGCAAGATCGGCCACCAGGGCCGCATCGTGATCGTCGGCGAAGAGGCTCACCTGCCCTACAAGCGCCCACCGCTGTCCAAGGCCTACCTGGCCGGCAGCGTGGCCGCGGAAAGCCTCTACGTGATGCAGCAGGCCAATCTCGAGAAGGCCGGCATCGAGGTGATGACCGGCCTGCGCGCCGAGAGCCTGGACCGTGCCGGCAAGACGCTGACACTGTCGGACGGCAGCCGCCTGGCCTACTCCAAGCTGTGCCTGGCTACCGGTGGCCGCGCGCGCCTGCTGACGCTGCCTGGCGCCGACAGGCCCAACGTCTACCCGCTG
The DNA here is from genome assembly GCA_030149365.1 of Solimonas sp. Taxonomy (GTDB): domain Bacteria; phylum Pseudomonadota; class Gammaproteobacteria; order Nevskiales; family Nevskiaceae; genus Solimonas_A. The sequence goes on along the minus strand of JASBRP010000034.1, from coordinate 7,680 downwards.
CGCTCGATCGCCGATGTCGAGGCGATCCGCTCGCATTGCCAGCCGGGCAAGCGTGCCGTGATCGTCGGCGGTGGTTATATCGGGCTGGAGGTGGCCGCCGTGGCGGTCAAGCTGGGGCTCAAGGTCACGGTGCTGGAGAGCCTGCCGCGCGTGCTGGCACGCGTGACGGTGCCGGAGCTTTCGGAGTTCTACGAGAAGGCGCACCGCGATGCCGGCGTGGACCTGCGCACCGGCATACAGATCACTGCCCTGGAGGGTGATGAGCGCGTGACCCACGTGCGGCTGGGCGACGGCACGCGCATCGAGGCGGATTTCGTGGTGGCGGGCATCGGCCTGATCGCCAACGTGGAGCTGGCGCAGGCCGCGGGCCTGGCCGTGGACAACGGCATCGTGGTGGACGAGTTCACGCAGACCTCGGATCCGGACATCGTCGCGGCCGGCGATTGCACCAATCACCCGAACCTCCACTATGGTCGGCGCGTGCGGCTGGAGTCGGTGCAGAACGCGATGGAACAGGGCCGCGCCGCCGCGCATGCCCTGGCCGGGCAACCCCGGCGCTACGACATGGTGCCCTGGTTCTGGTCCGACCAATACGATCTCAAGCTGCAGATGGTGGGCCTGTCCGCCGGCTTCGACCGCTTCGTGCTGCGCGGCGATCCGGCCACGCGCTCCTTCGCCGCGTTCTACCTCGGCGACGGCCAGCTGATCGCCGCCGACACGGTGAGCCGCCCGCAGGATTTCATGTTCGCCAAGAAGCTGGTGGCCCTGCGCGCGCGGATCGACCCGGCCGTGCTGGCCGACGAGTCGGTGCCGCTGAAGTCGCTGCTGCCCGCATAAGCTGCAACCAGGTACCGCCGTGCCTTGGGGGCACGGCGGCGAGAGCCAAGGCCAGGGGGGCCTCATGCTGATGTTCACGCGCCCAGGGCGCATCGCGGTACCGCAGAGCCTGCATGGCCTGACCACCATCGACCACGACGCGGAGTGCCGGCCGCAGGATGTCGGCATGAGCACGGACGGCGTGCGCCGCATCTGGCGCGCCGTGGAATCGCTCTACCGCGGCGGCCTGCAGCCGGCGATCACGCTGGTGATCCGCCGCCATGGGCGCATCGTGATGAAGCGCGCGCTGGGCGCCGTGTCCGGCAACACGCCGGGCGACAGCAGCCCGTTGGTGCCGCTGCAGCCCGACTCGCCGATCTGCCTGTTCTCCGCCTCCAAGGCGATCTCGGCGCTGCTGCTGCACAAGCTGATCGAGCAGGGCCAGCTGCAGCTCGAGGACCGCATCGCCGACTTCATCCCGGAGTTCGCGCAGTGCGGCAAGGGCCGCGTCACCGTGCGCCAGCTGCTGGGCCACCGCGCCGGTATCCCGGACATCCCGCACATCGACCCCAAGCCGGAGCTGCTGCTCGAATGGGACGAGATCGTGCGCCTGCTGTGCGAGGCCAAGCCCTTCGATCCGGACTTCGACAAGCAGGCCTACCACGCGCTGACCGCCGGCTTCATCGTGGGTGAACTGCTGCGCCGCATCACCGGGCGCGAGCTGCCGGAGCTGCTGCGCGAGTGGATCGCCGAGCCACTGGATTGTCGCTACATGACCTATGGCCTGGCGCGCGAGCACCGCCACCTGGCACCGCGCAACGCCTGCACCGGCATCCCGCCGGTCTGGCCGCTGACACGCATGGCGAAGCAGGTGCTGGGCGTGCCCTTCAGCGCGGCGGTGGAGGCCTCCAATGCCGAGGCCTTCTACAACGCGGTGGTGCCGGCCGGCAACATCTGGGCGACGGCGGACGAGACCAGCCGCGTGTTCCAGATGCTGCTCAACGGCGGCCGCTACAACGGCCGCCAGCTGTTCAAGCCCGAGACCGTGCGCGAGATGACCGCGCGCGTGGGCCGCAGCTGGCAGTTCGACCGCACGCTGGGCATCCCCATGCCCTTCTCCGCCGGCTTCATGCTGGGCAGCGATCCGGTGGGGCTCTACGGCCTCAACAGCGGCCGTGCCTACGGCCACATCGGCTTCATGACCGTGATCTGCTGGGCCGACCCGGCGCGCGACATCTCGGTGGCACTGCTCAACACCGGCAAGTCGCTGTCGCCCTCCGGCCTGCTGGGCGCGGCGCAGCTGGTGGGCGCCATCGGCTCTGCATGTCCGGTGACGCAATAAAACAGAGTGGGAGCGGCTTCAGCCGCGATGGGTCGCCTGATACAACCGGCCCATCGCGGCTGAAGCCGCTCCCACGAGCTTACTACGTGTCGCAGGGGCCGACGTAACGGCCGGTCATCTCCTGCTTCATCCTGACCTTACCCATCTCCTGGTCGTCGATGTTCGAGGTCATGGTGGAGGTCATCGTGGTCTCGGTGTAGGTCGCCGTGCCCTGGCCCAGCGCCTTGCCCTTGGGCGTGTTGCAGGTGGCGGCCCAGGTCACCGTGTCGCCCTTGCGGTCGAACTTGGTCACGGTGCAATCGCCACCCTTGTCCTTGGGCACCAGGTCATCCTTGGTCAGGCAGCTGCTGTGCTTCATGGTCATGCCCTTGGGGCCGAACTGCGGCAGTTGCACGCCCGGGGGCAGCTTGGTGCCGGGAGGCAACTGCGGCGCCTGGGGCATGGCCGCCCCACCCTCCATCTTCATGGTGCTGGTGTATTCCCACTTGCCCTCGCGGGGCTCGGCCATCACGGCCGTGCTCGCTACCAGGACCAGCATCGCCATCGTCCACTGCTTGCGCATGACACTCCCCCTTGGGTGATTCGCCGGATGTTGCGGGCGGCAGATTGCGCCAAGGCGACGGGGCCGTCTGCGCAGCAGTTCTCAAACGGTCCCAGACGCCCCTCAGGGAGCCGGCACCACCGCCAGCGTGCAGCGCGACAGGCAGACCAGCTTGTCCTGCTCGTCGCTGATGCGGATTTCCCAGACCTGGGTCTTGCGGCCGACATGCACCGGCGTCGCCACCGCGGTGACCACGCCGTCGCGCTTGCCGCGCAGGTGGTTGGCGTTGATCTCCAGGCCCACCACGCCTTCCTTCTCGCGATCCACGTTCATCCAGCCGCCGATGGAGGCCACCGTCTCGGCCAGGGCCACGGAGGCGCCGCCGTGCAGCAGGCCGAAGGGCTGGTGCACCTTGGGGCCCACCGGCATGCGGGCCACGACGCGCTCCTTGGTCATCTCGACGATGTCCATGTCCAGAGTACTGGCCAGGGTCTGGCGCGTGGGGTTCTTCAGTTCGTCGCTCATTGCCGCGTCCTCAAGGTTGGAATGCGCCATTGTAGGCGGGCGCTGCGGGGCGGCGCTCCCAGGGTCCGGAAACCGGCCTCAGCGGCGGCTGCGGCGCTGGTCGGACTGGCGTGCCAGCTCCGCCATGGCAGCGGCAAACCCGCAGAACGGCTGCAGGGCTTCCGAGGCGGCGGGGGCCGGTGTGGCGCGGGCGCGGCGTACCCGGTCCAGGGATACGGTGCGGCTCGACGGCTGTTCGGCGGGTGACATGGCAAAGACTCTTTTCACGACTACGGAATCACCTTAGCAAGGCATGCCTGAACCCTCCTCGAACGGGCGGACTCGGCCGTTCGGATGAATTGCTCCTGAACGTCCCCCAACGACCCGGTAAAGGACGTAAAAACCCTCTGCTATGCTTCGAACAGGCCTCTTCTGCTTCCTGACCGCTTGAGCAAGACCCTGCAGTGGCACGAGCTCTCCGCCCGCTTCCTGTCGGAAAAGGGCGTGATCCGCCTGCTCGAACCGCCGGATGCGGATATTCCGGAACTGCGTCGCCAGCTGCGCGACGACGAGTACGGCAAGCCCTTCCTGTTCGACGATGGCGAGTCGCGGCGCCTGCACTTCAATCTTCGCTACGTGCAGAGCCAGATCGACCTGCGCACACCCAACACGCTGTCCTTCGCCTACACGCGCAAGATGATGGGCTTCCTGCTGTGGCAGCCACAGCCGCAGCACGTGGTGATCGTCGGCCTGGGCGGCGGCTCGCTGACGCGCTACTGCTACCGCCACCTGCCGCAGACCCGGGTGACGACGCTGGAGATCGACGCCGACGTGATCGCCTTCGGCGAGTGGTTCCAGCTGCCGCCGCAGGACGAGCGCACGCGCATCGTCCATGCCGATGCGGTGGACTGGTTCGCCTCCACCCGCGAACGTGCCGACGTGGTGCTGATCGACGGCTGCGACCACACCGGCACCGTCGAGGCGCTGTGCGAGGAAAGCTTCTACCGCAGCCTGCAGGCACGCCTGCACCGCGAGGCCATCGTGGCGGTGAACCTGCTGGGCCCGGCGACACGCATCAACGAGCTGCAGCGCATGCTCGGCGAGATCTTCGGCGCGGTCATGTCGGTGGAGGTCAAGGGCCTGGGCAACCGCGTGGTGTTCGCCACCAACAACCCGCAGCGCCCACCCGACTGGCTGGCGATCCGCGAGCGCGCCGAGCGCCTGGCACGCGACCATGAACTGGACCTGCCGGCCCTGTCGCGGCAGCTGCAGTACAGCTATCGCCACCACCGTTCGGCCGGCCGCTGATCGGCCCGACTTGCCGAAAAACCCTGCCCGGCCCTACACTGCGCGCCGCATGAACAGCATCCAGCAGATCATTATTGCCCTTGTAGCGGTCGTCGTTACCGACGCGCCGTAGGGGATCTGCACGCATTGAACAGACCCCCGCCGGCGCGATACCGGCGGGGGTTTTCTGCTTTTAGCGCCGGTATCGAGTCGTCGGGGTCCACCACAGGACCGAACGACATGGACATCACAGGCGCACAACTGATCACCCGCTTCCTGGAACGCCAGGGCGTGGCGCTGGTGCCGGGCATCCCCGGCGGCGCGCTGCTGCCCCTGTACCGGGCGCTGGCCGATTCGACGCTGACCCACATCCTGGCCCGCCATGAGCAGGGCGCCGCCTTCATCGCGCACGGCCTGGCGCGGGTCACCGGCCGCGCCGGCGTGGTGCTGGCTACCTCCGGCCCGGGCGTGACCAACGTGGTGACGGCCCTGGCCGACGCCAAGATGGATTCCGTGCCGCTGGTGTGCATCGCCGGCCAGGTGCCGCGCAGGATGATCGGCACCGACGCCTTCCAGGAGGTGGCGACGGTGCCGATGGTGCGTCCGCTGACCAAGGCCGCCTTCCATGTGGGCGCCGCCAGCGAGCTGCTGGAACTGCTGCCGGAAGCCTTCCGGCTGGCCGAGAGCGGCCGCCCCGGCCCAGTGCTGCTGGACATCCCCAAGGACGTGCAGACCGAGATCATCCACGGCGCCTGGATACCGGAGCCGGTGCAGCCGGCCCGCGCGCGCCGGCCCGATCCCGCGCTGATCGCACAGGCGGCGCAGATGATCGCGGCGGCGAAGCGGCCGGTGCTGTACCTGGGCGGCGGCGTGACGCAGGCCCGCGCGCAGGCCGTGGCGCAGCGCCTGGCCGAGCGCGCCAGCCTGCCGACCACCACCACGCTGATGGCCCTGGGCACGCTGCCGCCGGAGCATCCGCTGGCCCTGGGCATGCTGGGCATGCACGGCGCGCGCTACACCAACCAGGTGATCGAGGAGGCCGACCTGATGATCGCGATCGGCGCACGCTTCGACGACCGCGCCACCGGCCGCGTGGACCGCTTTGCGCCCAACGCGCAGGTGATCCATATCGACGCCGACCCGCGCGAACTGCACAAGATCCGCCGCGCGGAACTGGCGATCTGCGCCGACGCCGGCTACGCGCTGGAAGCCCTGGAGCAGGCCGTGCAGCCGATGCTGCGCACCGGGTGGCTGGCGCGCGTGGGCGAGCTGCGTCGCGAGCTGCCGCTGCTGCTGCCGGGCGCGGACGATGCGCGCCGCCCCTATGGCCTGATCCAGGCCGTGGGCCGCATCGCCGGGCCGGAGGCCGCCATCACCACCGACGTGGGCCAGCACCAGATGTGGGTGGCGCAGAGCTACCCCTTCTCGCGGCCGGAACGCTGGCTGACCTCCGGCGGTCTGGGCACGATGGGCTTCGGCCTGCCGGCCGCCATCGGGGCCGCGCTGGCGCTGCCGCGCACGCCGGTGGTGTGCTTCACCGGCGACGGCAGCCTGATGATGAACATCCAGGAGCTGGCGACACTGGCCGAGCTGCAGCTGGACGTGAAGATCGTGGTGATGGACAACGCCGCGCTGGGCATGGTGCGCCAGCAACAGCAGCTGTTCTACCAGTCGCGCTTCAGTGGCTCGCTGTATGCGCAGCCGCCGTCCCTGACCGCCATCGCCGAGGCCTTCGGCGTGCCGGCCTATGACCTGGCCATTGCCCACGACCCCGAGCGCGCCCTGCGCGCCGCCTTCGCCCGCCCCGGCCCGGTGCTGATCCGCGCGCCGATCCAGGCCGAGGAGCTGGTGCTGCCGATGGTAGCGCCGGGGGCCGCGAATACGGAAGTGATCCATTGAAAGCACACTCTATCCGTTCATGCCGAGTAGCCTCGTTCCCCGAGCACCGCGAAGCGGTGTATCGAGGGGAGCGTGGCGTATCGAGGCACGCGCGCACCTCGATACGCGACGCTTCGCGGCGCTACTCGGTGTGAACGGTTCCCTTTTAAATTCGACCGACAAACCCGAGAGCCGCCATGAAACTTGCCGAAGCCGAGCTTGAACCTGCCCTTCCCCGCGCCGCGCTTCCCCTCAACTGGCCCGCGCCCGAGGCCCTGGGATTCGGCCAGGTGCTGGCGCCCTATCTCGTCGTCAGCGATCACGATGGCGAGGGCTGGAGTGCGGCGCAGGTGCTGGAACGTGACGATGCACGCCTGGCCATCGCCACTGGCGGCCTGCAGTACGGCCTGTCGGTGTTCGAGGGCATGAAGGCCTACCGCTCGCCCGACGGCGGCATCCACCTGTTCCGCCCGGAGATGCACCTGCGCCGGCTCAACGCCAGTGCGCAGCGCCTGCACCTGCCGGCCGTGGACGAGGCGCTGTTCCTGCGCAGTTGCGTGCAGGCGGTGCAGATCCACGAGGCGATGCTGCCGCCTGCCGGGCGCGGCTCGCTGTACCTGCGTCCCACGATCCACGCCGACGAGGAAGCCCTGGGCCTGAAGCAGGCGTCGCGCCACCGCTACAGCGTGACGGTGACGCCGAGCAGCGATCCGCTGCCCAAATCGCTGCGCCTCTGGGCCGAAACCGAGCTGATCCGCGCCGCGCCCGGCGGCCTCGGTGCCGCCAAGACCGGCGCCAACTACGCCGCCGGTCTCTCCGGCCTGCTACGCGCCCGCGAGCGCGGCTATGACGACGTGATCTGGCTGGATGCCGCGACGCATCGCTGGCTGGGCGAAGCCGGCACCATGAACCTGTTCGTGCAGATCGGCGACCGCCTGCTGACACCGCCGCTGGACGGCACGATCCTGGCCGGCGTGACGCGCGACTCGCTGCTGCAGTTGGCACGCGAGACCGGCATTGATGCCGTGGAGCAGGCCATGAGCCTGGATGAACTGCGCAGCGCCGCCGCCAGCGCCACGCTGGGCTGCGCCTTCGGCTGCGGCACGGCCTCGCGTATCGTGCGCATCGCCGGTATCGGTACCGCGCAAGGCGACATCGCGGTGCCCGACAATGGCCTGCCTGCGCAGTTGGGCGCGCGGCTCAAGGCCGTGCAGGAAGGCGCGGCGGCGGATTACCCGTCCTGGCGCGTGCGGATATGACATCTTCATCGTAGGAGCGGCCGTTGGCCGCGATGGACACTTCGCGGCCAACG
>JASBRP010000032.1 GCA_030149365.1 Solimonas sp. | reverse complement strand
GCCTGCCTGGGGGTCGAGTGCAGGGTCGAGCCGGGCAGGAGCCCGGCCGAGGGGCCTCAGGCCATGGATGGCCTGTGGGCCCGACCCGTCGCACTCGTCCACCAGGCAGGTTGCCCCGCATAAGCGGGGCCGCGGATGGAGGGTGCCCTTTCTTTTTGGTTACTTTTTCTTTGGGCACGCAAAGAAAAAGTGACTCGCCCTTAGGCGAAATAAACCACCAAAGACCCGCGACACTTGGCCGGCGTAGTCGCCGGCACCCCGACTGCGGCCTCCAGCGGCAAGCGAGCGCCCCTCACCCCCACCCTCTCCCCGTAAACGGGGAGAGGGAGTCAAGAAGGCAGGGTCTGGCATCCTGCACGCCAAGCGCTATGATCGCTGCCATGACCCTTGCCGGCCCTCACCGCTACCGCGCCATCCTCGCCGACTCCGTGCCCTTCCGGGGCCTGGACCCTGGGGCGATGGACCGCGTGGTCGGCCCCGGCATGCTGCTGGAGGCGGCTCCAGGCTCGCAGGTGCTGTACGAGGGTGAGCGCAGCAGCCCCGGGCTCTACGTGGTGGTGGAAGGCGAGGTCGAGGTCCACCAGGGCGAGGCCCGGCTCAATGTACTGCGGCGTGGTGACTGCTTCGGCGAGTATTCGCTGATCGACGGCAAGCCCACCTCCGCCTCGCTGCGCGCGATCTCCGCCGCGCGTTTGTACTTCCTGCCCAGCGGCCTGTTCCAGAAGCTGGTGGTCAACGACTCGCAGGCCGCCGCCACGATCTACCGCAACTTGCTGGTGGAGCTGATCGCGCGCCTGCGCGACATGAACACGGCAGGCTGAGCCGCCAAAAAAGAGAGGGCCGGTTTCCCGGCCCCAGGCACACACCCCACGATCATGGGCCCACGCGGCCGTCACCGCGCGGGCCTTTGTCTGCAATCAGAACGAATACTTCAGTATCGCCTCCACGTAGTCGCGATCGCCCAGCAGGTTGCGGTCGCCGAGGCCGCCGGAGCTGGTGGCGCCGAAGTAGTTGGTGTAGCCGATCTCGCCCTGCCAGGCCTGCAGGTAGGTGACACCCACCGAGACGTGCACCGACTTGCGGTCTTCCACGAAGTTGGTGATCGGCGTCGGCGAGGTGCCGTCCACGTCATGGTCGAAGCGGATGGTCGGCTCCACCGTGAACATGTTGAACACGTTGTTGTAGGTGAAGCGGGCGATCAGCTTGTAGCCCCAGGAGAAGGGCGTGGCGTAGCGGCTGTAGGGCGTCGCCGGCGCGCCGGCGATGGCCGGGTTCTCCAGCGGCGTGCCGCGGCCGTTGAGGGTGGCGGTGTCGGCGTTGGGCGTGTAGGTGCCGGGCGCTTCGAAAGCCAGCACCTGGGGCGCCGGCATGCCGTGCACGTAGCTCATGCCGGCTTCACCTACCACCAGCACCTGGTCGTAACCGAAGAAGCGGTTGGGCGGGAACAGCGCGGTAAAGCCGAGATCGCCCTGGCTGACGTCGTAGCGGCGCCAGCCGCGGATGTACTGGCCGCCCAGCGCAGCGCCGGTGTTCGGGTTGATCTGGCTGGGCGCGCCCAGGCCGGTCAGCAGCAGTTCGATGTCGTCGATCTGCAGCGGCTGGTCCACCTTGTAGCTGTACTCGCCCTGGATCGAGTAGTCGCCCACCGTGGTGTTGAAGGACACGCCGTAGAGCTGGATGTCCTCGGGGTATTCGACGAAATAGTTGGCCGTGCTGGCCGGGGCCACGGCGCTGGTGCGGGAGATACCGCTGTAGAGCGGCAGGCGGCTGTGGTAGTTCATGGCGTACACGGACAGGTCCATGTCGTTCAGGTACTTCACCAGCGTGCCCAGCTTGACGCCCCACTGGCCGGAGTCCTTGGCCTCGCCGTCCGGGCCGCGGGTGACGGTGCTGCCGATCGAGACGCAGGACAAGGGTCCGGTCGGCGGCAGGCAGGCGCTGCCGGCGGGCGAGTTTTCATCCACGCGGCCGAGACCGAGGTTGGCGCGCGTGCCGCCGATGCCGGCGTAGTCGTTGGTGCCCCAGTAGGAGCCGGAGGGATCGATCTGCGTCGGACGCCAGTGCAGCTGGTAGAAGGCCTCCATCGAGAGGTTGTCCAGCAGGTTGTAGGAGACCCACAGGTTCTCGGTGGGCACCAGTACCTCGTCCAGCTCGAAGCCCGGCACGCGCAGCTGTGACTGGTCGAAGGCCAGCGCGCTGTTGATGCCGTGCAGCACGAAGGTGGATTCGCCCCAGTTGATGACCTGGCGGCCGATCTTGAAGGCCAGCGAGCGGTTGTTGATGTCGAAGCCGCCGAACAGGTAGGCGTCGAGCATGTCGGCGTCGCTGCCCAGGTAGTTGTGCAGCCGCGCGTTCTTGGCCTCGTACTCCGACAGCGGGGCTTCCTTGCCGGGGCCGTAGTCGGCGGCATTGAAGAAGTCGTGATTGCGTTGCGCCTGGTTGAAGACGTAGCTGCCGCGGAAGAAGGCACCCCAGTTGCCGTGGGTGAAGGTCAGGTCCGAGGTCATCTTGGCGGTGGCGGAGACGATGTCGCCGCGGTCGAAGGCCAGGTTGCCGTCGTCCATGTTGGTGGAGAAGGCGCTGCCACCGTTGCCGATGCCGACCAGGCCATCGTCGCGGCCCTGCACGCGCATGGCGGCGCCCAGGGCCAGCTTGTTCTCCAGCTGCAGCGTGACGCCGTGGATCTCGTCGGTGAAGGCCTGCGCCGGCAGGGCCGGCATGAACAGGGCGGCGGCGGCCAGGGAAACCAGGTTCTTCTTGTTGAGGTTCTTCATGTTGTTTTTCTCCTCGCTCACTCGGCCGCCGGGGCGGGCGGGGCCGGGCAGTTGCCGCCGATGGGCAGGCAGGCGCCGTTGGATGCCAGGAAGCTGGCCACCTGCTTCTGCATCTCGGTGAAGGCCGCCAGGAATTGGGTATCGGGACCCGCCGCCGCGCCGTTGTCCGGCGTCAGGATGGTGCTGTGGTCGGCCTGGCCCTGCGGGAAGCGCACGACGTTGTTGCGCGCTGCAGCGCCGAGCAGGATATCCGCGGCCGCAGGAATGGTGATCGCGCTGGTTTCACCGGGCTTGAAGCTCAGGCCCATGATCCGCGCCAGCGGCGTGGTGCCGGAGAGGTAGCCGGAGATCGGCAACACGTCGGTGGCCGGACAGGCCGGGTTGTCCTTCAGCGCGCAGTTCGGCACCACGGCATCGCCGACCACCTCGATCATCAGGATCGGATGCTTGGTGGCGGTGGCCTGGGCGAAGTTGATCGGGTCACCCGAGTCCACCACGGTCTGGGCAAAGCGCAGGAAGGTCTCGTAGTTGTCATTGCCCTGCGCGATGGCGCCACCCGACGAGGCCTGCAGGCCGGCCGAGATGCGCGGGCCGAAGCTGGCGGAGGCGTCGAGCAGCTTGGCGATACCACCGCCCGGCATGGCCAGCGCAGCGGCACCGGTGGCGTCGTTCACGCCCAGGAAGGTACTGGCGACGATGGCACCGAGCGAGTGGCCGACGTAGCGCACCTGCGTGGTGTCGAACCGGACGGCCTGCGGCGTGCCGTTGACCGCCGCGAAGATCGTGCCCGGCGCATCGACCGCGCCGGCCGGGATCAAGGACTTGCCCAGCACCAGCAGGTCGGACACGCCCTGGCGCAGGTTGTCACGCGAGGTGAGCAGGCTGCTCAGGTTGATGAAGTGCGTGCCGGAGCTGTCGGTGATGCCGTCACCCGGCGCGAACGGATTTGCCTCGCCAGCGGGGCGCGGGGCACCGGTGGTGTTGTCCACCACGTCCAGCTCCAGCGTGCGCTCGGTGGTACCCGGGACGCGGAAGGCGGCGATGCTGCCGTCGATCTCGCGGATGCCGTGCAGCGGCAGATCGATGGCGATGACGGCGAAGCCCGCCTGCGTCAGTGCCGGAACCAAGCCGAGCACTTGCGAGCGGTTGCCGGTGATGCCGTGCTGGAAGATGACGACCGGCCAGCCATTGGCCGGCATGGTGCCGGCCGGCACGGTGGCGAGCACCGGCACGGTCTGATCGCTCTGCTTGAGTGGCAGCGGATAGCAGATCGTGGTGCTGTTGCTGGGCTTGGCGGTCAGCACGCCAGGGCCCTCGTCCAGGTCCGCACCTACAGCAAAGGCGCCGCAGGGAACGCGACCGAGGAAGCTCGCAGCCGTATCGGGCTTGGTGATGTCCGCTTTCCAGGATGCACTCAGCGGCGCGGTTGTGGAGAGGTAGTAAGGCAGCCGCAGCAAGCCGGCATAGACCTGTGCCGGCGCGCCAGGCAGTCCGAGCATCGTGGTGGTCAGCGGAGTTCCTGCGGGCGCCGGAGAGGGTGCCGGTGCTTGCTGCAAGCGCAGGATGCTGGGTTGCGCCGCTGTCGCCATGCGTTCCAGCGTCCGCGTGGTCGACTGCGTGGTGAAGGGCCAGGCGATGGCCACGGTATCAGCCGGCTTGCCGAAGGCGGCGAGCCCCTGCATCACCGGCACCAATTGCTTGCGGATCGCTTCCAGCGTGGCCTTCTGCGGGGCGGTGAGGATCGCCAGCACGGGCTCGGTCTGCTCGGCCACCGGCGTGGAGGACCGCACCACGCGGAAATAGTCGCTGGGCAAGATCGCCTCGCCGGAGGTGGCGCGCGCGGTGGTGCTCAGGCCAACGATATAGGTGGTGGAGGGCTTCAGCGGCTTGAGTGGCTCGATCAGGATGCGGCTGCGCTTGCTGTTGATCGGCCTGCCATCGGCGGGGTCGGTCGCCGTGGAGGGCTGCACGACGAAGTCCACACCCGGCGTCAGTAGCGACGGCGGCGAGGTGGAGGTGTCGATGATGGTCAGTGCCGATTGCACGGTGGTGAAATCGACGAAGCCGGTCAGGTCGGTGAAGAGCGAAGCCGTGGTCGACCAGCCGTCCAGCTCGTTGGCGGCGGCGACGAAGGGGTTCGGAAGATCCGTCGGCGGTGTCGGCGGGTTGGGAATGTTCAGCGTCGGATCGCTGAAGCCGGCGAATAGCAGGTCGATCGGAAACGGAACCTGCGGAGTAGGGATGGCAAAGGGATCGAAGATCGACACCGCCTTTTCGCCAACGCCGCCGGGGAAGTCTCCCCCCTCGTTGGACGCCTTGTCGCAAGCGGACAGGGCCAACACCAAAGCCAACGCTCCCAGGCGGGCGTATCTCATCTTCGTCTCCTGCACTCGTGGGGAAGCAGCCGCACTTCCACGTTATTTGTCGTCCCGAACTCCGTCAGGACTCATTTGCGTCAACTCGAGGCAGTATTCGTGTGTCGCGGTGCAGCAAACAATCTGTCTTGACCCGGTAATGAATACCGTTTGTCGGACCGTTCCTACACAGTTGTGCGGTAGCGCCCGATCAGGTTTTCCACGCGCTCGCGCCAATCGTCGTCGGGCAGCAACAGGTCCAGCGGCAGGCGTCGGCGCAGCACGTCGTCAATGTCGCGCGCCATCTCGGCCTGCAGCGCGTGCACGACTTCCGCCATCAGGAACGGCCACTGCGGATGGATGCGTGCGCGCAGTTCCGGATGCTCTGCCATGAGCCGCAGCAGCAAGGAGATGTTCGTGCCGTGGCGCAGGCTGAGAGCCTGTGCGGCTTGCTCGTCCACGCCGGCCTCGACAAGCTGCGCGATCGCCTCAGGCTGCCATTGCTCGAATGCCTCGACCGGGGTGCCGGGCAAGGCGGTCTCGCGCGTCTGGCAGGGCCGCGGTGTCTCGGACATCTGCCAGTAGGCGGCATCGACGATGTGCGAGGCGTCGCGGCGGGCGGCGGTGAAGCTGCCGCCTACATAGGTCACCAGCCGCGGCTTCGGCTTCACGATGGCGGCCTCGCGCGTCATCTGCGAGAAGCTGCCGTATTCCACGGGCTGCAGCGCACGCAGGCCGCAGAAGCGGGCGATCACGTCCTTCTCCGTCCAGCGCAGGCCCGGCAGTCCGTTGCGCAGGCCATCCAGCAGGTAGCGTGTCTCCTCCGCCGTGGGCTGTGCCTGCTCGGGCGCCGTCACTTCACGCTCGGTGGTGCCGACCAGCGTGCGGCCGTACCAGGGGATGACGAAGAACACGCGGCCATCGCGGGCAGTGAGCAGGAAGGCTTCCTGGCAGCCGGGGATCGCCGGCATCACCAGGTGCGTGCCCTGCACCAGCCGCAACGGCGGCGCCGACTCGCCCAGCAGCGACGGTGCCCAGGGGCCCGCGGCGTTGACCGTGACGCGCGCGCGCAGCTCGAAGGTCTCCTGCGTTTCCTGGTCGCGCAGCAGCGCACCGCGCACGCCGCCCTCGCCTTCCAGCAGCCGCTCGGCCGCCATGCGATTCACGCAGACGGCACCGTGCGCCTGGGCCGCGGCGGCCACGGTCAGCACCATGCGGGCGTCGTCGGTCTGGCAGTCGCCGTAGCGGAAGCCCGCCTCCAGGTTCTGCGGATCCAGGAACGGGAACTCCGCCAGCAGGGCTGGCGGCCGATACTGCCGGTGACGGCCCACCGATCCACGGCCGGCGCCAAACAGGTCGTAAAGCATCAGTCCGGCGGACAGCGTGAAGGTGCTGGCACGCGGGCCTTTCCAGACCGGCATGATGAAGTCCAACGGCCGCACCAGGTGCGGGGCGATGCGCCGCAGGCGGCGGCGCTCGCGCAAGGCGTGGCGCACGAACTCGAACTGGTAGTTCTCCAGGTAGCGCAGGCCGCCATGGATCAGCTTGCTGGACGCCGAGGAGGTGCCGCTACCCCAATCGCCTTTTTCCACCAGGGCCACGGACAGGCCGCGCTGCGCGGCATCGCAAGCCACCCAGGCGCCATAGATGCCGCCGCCGATCACCAGCAGGTCGAACGCACGCTCGCGCAGGGCCGCCGGGCGGCGCAGGAAGGGAAAGGCGTCGGTCATCTCAGGGCGAAGGGGTCAGGACCTGTTCCAGGCGTGCGTCGAATTCGTCGACCGCGCAGAGAGCTTCGGCGGCCTGCAGGGCCGCGCGCAACTGGCGCGACTCGTCCTCGGCCAGCACGCCGGCCTCGCGCGCTTCCTCGATCCGCTCCAGCGGATGCGGGTGCTGCAGGCGCCCGGCGCGCTGCGCCTGTTGCAGCTTGCGCATCAGGGGCTCGGCATTGATCGCCTGCATCATGGCGGCATCGAGCCGGCCCAGCGGTGAGGCAGCGGCATCGTGCAGGCCCGCGGCCAGGCGCAGGCGCAGGCCACCGGGCTGCTGCAGGGCGGTGGCGATGCGCTGGGCGGTGGCATCGTCCGCGGCGCGTGCGTGGCGCCCGAGCGGGAACACGAGCAGGCGGCCGAGCCAGGCCAGCGGGCGGCGCGGCAGGTTCAGCAGCAGTCCGTCGAGCGCGGTTTCGATGCGCAGGAACTGCTCGTCGCAGACGGCCTGCAGCAGCGGCAGGTCCTCGGCCGGGCGGCCGTCCTGCTCATAGCGGCGCAAGACGGCGCTGACCACGTAAAGCCCGGTGAGCACGTCGCCGAGCCGGGCCGACAGGCTTTCTCGCAGCTTCAGGCCGCCACCGACCGCGGCCAGCGTCAGCTCGGTGCACAGCGCCAGCGCGGCGCTGTAGCGCTCGGCGCGCAGCGCGATGCGGCGCATGGCGGTATCGCCCGGCGCCTGGCCCCAGCGTGCCAGCGTGAGACCCGACACCAGGCTGCGCGCGCCGGCCTGCAAGGCGTGGCCGGCATGCGCCATCAGCAGCGCGTCGAAGCGCTCCAGCCCCAGCGCGGCATTGGGCTCGGCGGCGGCGGCGATCTCGTCGCGCAGGTAGGGGTGGCAGCGCAGCGCGCCCTGGCCGAACAGGATCATGCCGCGCGTCAGCAGGTTGGCGCCTTCCACCGTGATCGCCACCGGGGTGCCCTGGAAGGCACGCGCGAGCCAGTTGGAGGGCCCCAGCATGACGCCCTTGCCGGCATGGATGTCCATGGCGCGCTTGAGCGAGTCCTGGGCGGTCTCGCTGCAGAAGGACTTGGCGATGGCGGAGGGCACCGCCGGCTTTTCGCCCAGCTCCACCGCCTGCGCGGTGAGCTGGCGCACGGCCTGCACCGCATAGGCCTGGGCACCGAGGCGCGCGAGCTGCTCCTGCACCGCCTCGAAGCTGCCCACCGGCTGGCCGAACTGGCGGCGGATGCGCGCGTAGGCGCCGCTGGCCAGCGCGGCCATGGTGGCCTGTCCGGCGGTGTTGGAGGGCAGGGAGATGGCCCGGCCGGCGGCCAGGCATTCCATCAGCATGCGCCAGCCCTGCCCGATGCGCGCCGGGCCGCCGATGATGAAGTCCAGCGGCACGAACAGCTCGCTGCCGCGCACCGGGCCATTCATGAAGGGGTTGTCCAGCGGCCAGTGGCGCGTGCCGATCTGCAGGCCCGGGGTATCGCGCGGGATCAGGGCACAGCACAGGCCCAGCTCGCGCCCGCCGCCGAGCAACTGCTCCGGGTCATAGAGGCGGAAGGCCAGGCCCACCAGCGTGGCCACCGGTGCCAGGGTGATGTAGCGCTTGTCGAACGTGAGGCGCATGCCCAGCGTCTCCCGCCCCTGCCACTGGCCGCGGCAGACCAGGCCAAGGTCGGGGATGGCACCGGCGTCGGAGCCGGCCCAGGGCGAGGTCAGCGCGAAGCAGGGAATTTCCTCGCCCGTGGCCAGCCGCGGCAGGTAGTGCTGCTTCTGCTCCTCGGTGCCGTAGTGCAGCAGCAGTTCTGCGGGGCCCAGGGAATTGGGCACGGCGACGATGGAGGCGGCAGTGACGCCGCCGGGGCTGGACGCGATGCGGTTCAGCACCGCCGAATGGGCCAGCGCGCCGAAACCCAGGCCGCCGTAGTCCTTCGGGATGATCATGCCGAAGAAGCCGTGACGCTTCAGGTGGGCCCAGGCCTCGGGGGACAGGTCACGATCCGCGGTGGTGATGCGCCAGTCGTCGCAGAGGGCGCAGAAGGCCGCCACGGGACCGTCCAGGAAGGCCTGTTCCTCGGCCGCCAGTTGCGGCGATGGCAGGCCGTAAAGCCGATCCCACTGCGGCCGGCCGGAGAACAGTTCACCGTCCCACCAGACCGTGCCGGCGTCCAGCGCGGCCTGCTCGGTGGGACTGACCTCCGGCATCACGCGGCGGAAGTATTCGAGGGCCGGGCGGGTCAGCCATTCCTGGCGCAGGGGCGGGTTCAGCAATACCGTGCCGGCCACGGCCAGCAGCAGCACGCCCAGGAAGAACAGGGTCCAGGAGCCGCCGCCGGCGGCATAGGCCAGCAGGAATACCGCGTACATCGTGATGGCGGTGCGGGGCGAGCTCCGGCGCCAGGCCAGCGCCACACTCAGGGCGATCAGCAACAGGAGCCAGATCATGCGGTTCCTTCCATGGTCGAGGGTTCCCAGCATACCGAATCGCCGTTCCGGGCCGGTGGGGGCCGGCCTCGGCCGGCTTCGTGTATAAACGCCGGCGGAGAGCCATTTATAACTTCTATGAACGACAAGTCTGCCCTGCTCGAACAGCTGCGTATCGACCATTCCGCCCGTGCGCCGCAGCCCAGCTCCTGGAAGCGCTGGCTGCTGATCGGGGCGGTGCTGCTGGCGATCCTCGTGGCCGCCGCCGCCCTGTTCGGCGGCGAGAAGCCGCCCGAGGTCACCGCCGTGCAGGCCCGTGCCGCCGGCCCCGGTGCCAGCGCCTCGGTGCTGGATGCTTCCGGCTACGTGGTCGCCAGGCGTCAGGCCACGGTGTCCTCCAAGGTCACCGGCAAGGTCATCGAGGTGCTGCTGGAGGAGGGCCGGCGCGTCGAGCAGGGACAGGTGCTGGCCCGGATCGATGACAGCAACGCCCAGGCACAGCTGGCACTGGCGCAGTCGCAGCTCGCCGCCTCGCGCTCCCAGCTGGCCACGGTGCAGGTCCAGCTGGCCGAGGCCGACCGCCAGCTCCTGCGCACGCGCGAACTGGCCGAGCGCAAGCTGCTGAGCCAGCAGGCGCTGGACACCGCCCAGGCCAATGCCGACGGCCTGCGCGCGCAGCTGGATACCGCCCGGCAGAACATCACCGTATCCGAGCGCGGCGTCTCGGTGCAGCAGCGCGCCCTGGAGGATACGGTGGTGCGTGCCCCCTTCGCCGGCGTGATCACGCTGAAGAACGCGCAGCCGGGCGAGATGATCTCGCCGCTGTCGGCCGGCGGCGCCGGCACGCGCACCGGCATCGGCACCCTGGTGGACATGGAATCGCTGGAGATCGAGGTCGACGTCAACGAGAACTTCATCAACCGCGTGCAGGCCGGCCAGCCGGCGGCGGCTCGGCTCAATGCCTACCCGGACTGGGAGATCCCCTGCGAGGTGATCGCGGTGATCCCCACCGCCGACCGCAGCAAGGCCACGGTCAAGGTGCGCGTGGGCTTCAGGCAGAAGGACCCGCGCATCCTGCCGGAGATGGGCGTGCGCGTGTCCTTCCGCGAGCAGGAGACGGAGAAGAAGGAGCAGCAACCGCAGGGCGTTCTGGTGCCGGCTCAGTCCGTGCAGAAGGCCGGCGAGGATGGCGTGGTCTACATCCTGCGCCCGGACCTGACGCTGGAGCGCCGCGCGGTCAAGCTCGGCGGCAGCAGCAACGGTGAAACCAGCGTGATCGGTGGCCTGCGCGGCGGCGAAAGCCTGGCGGTGGGCGATTTCGCGCAGTTCAAGGACGGCACCAAGGTCCGCCTGAAGAAGGAGTCAGCGCCATGAGCGAAGCGATCGTCAGCCTGCGCGGCGTGCGCAAGAGCTATACCCGCGGCAAGCAGACCGTGGAGGTGCTGGAGAGCCTGGACCTGGACATCGCCCGCGGCGACTTCCTGGCCCTGATGGGCCCCAGCGGCTCCGGCAAGACCACGCTGCTGAACCTGATCGGCGGCCTGGACCGCCCCACGGCCGGCAGCGTCGGCGTGGCCGGCGAGCGCATCGACCAGCTCAGCTCCGGCCAGCTGGCACAGTGGCGCGCGCGGCATGTCGGCTTCGTGTTCCAGTTCTACAACCTGATGCCGATGCTCAACGCCGAGCGCAACGTGGAATTGCCGCTGCTGCTGACGCGCCTGCCGGCCGCGGACCGCCTGCGCCGCGTGCGCGTGGCGCTGGAGATCGTGGGCCTGGCCGAGCGCGGTGGGCACAAGCCCAGCGAGCTGTCCGGCGGCCAGGCGCAGCGCGTGGCCATCGCCCGCGCCCTGGTGGCGGACCCCACCCTGCTGGTCTGCGACGAGCCCACGGGCGATCTGGACCGCAAGACCGCCGACGAGATCCTGAACCTGCTGCAGACCCTGAACCGCGAGTACGGCAAGACCATCGTCATGGTCACGCACGACCCGAAAGCGGCGGAGTTCGCGACGCATCAGTTGCATATGGATAAAGGCGCGCTGGTTGAAGGAGTTGTGTCTTGAATGGCACAACTCCCCAGCGCGCGGGCGGCCATGGATGGCCGCCCCGTGGCTTAATGGGCGAGCAGAGGTCTCGCCATGGACGGCGCCACCGAACTTACGGCACCAGCAGTAGCCAAGGGTGTTCCCTCACCCCAACCCCTCTCCCGAGGGGAGAGGGGCTTAGGCCATGAAGTACTTCCCCCTGATCTGGTCCGCCCTGTGGCGCAAGAAGCCGCGCACGATCTACACCATGCTGTCGATCATCGTGGCCTTCCTGCTGTTCGGCATGCTGCAGGCGGTGGCGGTGAGCATGACCCGGTCCTTCGAGATCGCCGGCGCGGACCGCCTGTTCACCGCCGGCAAGTTCTCCTTCACCGAGATCCTGCCGCTGGGCTACTACTCGCGCATCAAGTCCACGCCTGGCGTGCAGTTGGCGACGCACGCCAGCTGGTTCGGCGGCGTCTACCAGAACGAACGCAACATGTTCCCGCAGCTGGCGGTGGACCATGAGACCTACCTGGACATGTACAGCGAGTTCATTGTCGACGAAGCCGCGCGCAAGGAATGGGCTCGCAACAAGGCCGGCGCGCTGGTGGGCAAGGGCCTGGCCGAGAAATTCGGCTGGAAGGTGGGCGATCGCGTTCCCATCCAGGCCTCGATCTGGCCCAAGCGCGACGGGCGCAACGACTGGGAGTTCGACATCGTCGGCCTGCTTGACGGCAAGGACGAGAACGCCAAGGCGCAGGCGGAGGTGATGCTGTTCCGCTTCGATTACTTCGACGAGGCGCGCCAGTTCGGCCAGGGGTACGTCGGCTGGTACCTGGAGAAGATTTCCGATCCGGCCGAGTCCGGCAGCGTGGCCGCGGCCATCGACCGGCAGTTCGCCAACTCGCCCAAGGAAACCCGCACGGATTCGGAGAAGGCCTTCAACCAGTCCTTCATGAAGCAGATGGGCGACATCCAGATGATCATCCAGTCGATCCTCGGCGCGGTGTTCTTTACGCTGCTGTTCCTGACCGGCAACACCATGATGCAGTCGGTGCGGGAGCGCATCCCGGAGCTGGCGGTACTCAAGACCATCGGCTTCTCCGACCGCAGCGTGCTGGCGCTGGTGCTCACCGAATCGCTGCTGCTGTGCCTGATCGCGGCGCTGGTCGGCCTGGGCATTGCCACCCTGCTGATGCCGGGGTTGGCCTCCAAGGTGCCGGGGCTCTACATGCCGCCGGAGGTCTGGCTGATGGGTGCGGGCGTGGCGGCGCTGCTGGCCGTCGTCGTCGGATTCCCACCGGCCTGGCGCGCGATGAGGCTGGATATCGTCAACGCCCTCTCCGCTCATTAGGGCCTGTTAACGCTACCGCAGTCGCTGCGATGCTGCCGGATTTTCGGCCAGGCTAGACGCGACGAAGGAGTTTGGTGGTGCCAAATGACTGAGGAGCAACGCCGCATGGCCGAAAATCCGGCGCACCCCGAAGGGGCGAAACTGTTTTGGCGCAGGGCGTCGTCCCGAGCCGCTGATGTACGTAGAGTACACGGCGCGTCCCGGAACATAGCCCTGCGCCAAAACAGTCTCCGTCGCAGCGACTGCGGTAGCGTTAACAGGCCCTAGCGTCGTCCATGACAGGATCCGGGCCATCCATGGCCCGGGAATTTCAAACCAGCTAAAGACCCACCATGCTCCAGCAGATCTGGGCGGTAACCTTGATGAACCTCCGCGCCGTGCCGCAGCGGCTCGGGGCCTCGCTGGTGATCGTCATCGGCATCGCCGGCGTGGTCGGCGTGATGGTGGCGCTGCTGTCGATGGCCAAGGGCTTCCAGTCCACGCTCAACAGCACCGGCCGGCCGGACCGTGTGATCGTCTTGCGCGGCGGCGCCAATGATGAACTTTCCAGCGTGTTGTTCCGCGAGCAGGTGACCATCATCAAGCAGGCCCCGGGCATCCGCGCGGGCAGCGACGGACGGCCGCTGGCGGTGGCCGAGGTCTACCTGCTGGCCGGACTGCCGCGCAAGGGGCAGACCGAGCCGACCAACGTGGTGCTGCGCGGCACGGAGCCCCACGTGCTGGAGGTGCGCCCGGAGACCCGGCTGGTGGAAGGCCGCATGTTCAAGCCGGGGGTGTACGAGGTGATCGTGGGCCGCGGCGCGCGCGACCAGTTCGCCGGCATGGAGCTTGGCGGCAAGCTGCCCTTGCGCGACGGCGACTGGACCATCGTCGGCTTCTTCGACAGCGGCGGCGACGTGCACGAGTCCGAGCTGTGGACCGACGCCGAGACGCTGATGCAGGCGGCCAAGCGCGGCGCCCCGACCTCGGTGACCGCGCAGTTGGAGTCCGAGCAGGATTTCCAGCGCTTCAAGGACGCGCTGACTACCGACCCGCGCCTGAATCCCGGCGTGCAGAAGGAGCCGGACTACTACTCCTCGCGCTCCAAGGCGCTCAACGGCCTGATCAACGGCCTGGGCTATACCGTGGGCGTGATCATGGCGATCGGCGCACTGTTCGGCGCGCTCAACACCATGTACGCGGCGGTATCGACACGCACGGTGGAGATCGCCACGCTGCGCGCCATCGGCTTCGGCGGCGCGCCGGTGGTGGTGTCGGTGATGATCGAGGCCATGCTGCTGTCGCTGGCCGGCGGTTTGCTGGGCGCGGCCATCGCCTACGTGGTGTTCAACGGCTACAGCGTCTCGACCCTGAATTTCCAGACCTTCAGCCAGGTGGCCTTCGCCTTCCAGGTGACGCCGGACCTGCTGCGCCAGGGCGTGACCTGGGCGCTGCTGATCGGCGCCATCGGCGGATTCTTCCCGGCCCTGAAGGCAGCGCGCCTGCCGGTGGTGGAAGCCCTGCGCGGCTCGGCCTGAACGGGGCAGAAGCGGCGCAGGAGGCCCTGGGAAGGGCGGTTCCTGTCCCCTATGACCCCTGAGCGCCGGGCATCTGCGTGCCGGACGTCCGGATCGGCGGCCTACGTGCTGTCATCCAGGAAGGCTGGTGGCGACGGGCACGGCGCCTTTGCCTACGGCCCACGCGCGCCGACAGGCAACAAAAAAGGCGCGGCCGAAGCCGCGCCTTTTTCACATCCGCGAAAACCTTACTGGCGCGCGGTGCACATCTCGTGCACGCGAACCGGATTCGTGGACACCGACAGGAGCGATGCACCGACGCGGATGCGGGCGCTGTTGTACGGCAGCGTGGTCTTGAAGCCGATGAAGCCGTAGTCCGGATCGCCCAGGCCCAGCAGGCTGAGACGGGTGATGCTCTTGGTCACGGTTTCGCCAGTGGCGGTGCCATCCAGGAACGTGTCGACCGTGAGGGTGCCCAGCAGGGTGAGCGTAGCGACCGACGGCGGCAGCGACACAGGGAACGCGGCATAGCCGCCCGCCGGCACCTTGCCCGGCAGGTGGACCGTCAGGTCCAGGGAGTCGATCTGGGGCACCAGCAGCGCCGCGACCAGATCCATCGAGGCATAGCTGTCGAGGCGGCCGTCAATGGCGTTGTCCGGCTCCGACACGCTGTTGATCAGGCCAGGAACGGCACCACCGCCGAGGCTGGTCAGCAGGCCGCTCAGGGCGTCGCCGACCAGACCGTTGGCCGTGACCTCGGTGGTCGCACCGAAGTCCTTCTGGGCGCTGTTGCGGCACACAAAGCCGCGCAGATCGGTGTTCGGGTTGCCGTTGCTGCCGTCGGTGCTGATGTCGTTGCCCACGCCCGGCGCGCTGGGATCGATCGGGTTGGGGAACTCGCCCTGGTCGATGTCACCGCTGCCGTTGGTGTCGCCGCCGCCGCCCACCGGGGCGGTGCCGTTGCCCTCAGGGCCGGTGCCGCCGACAGTGCCCAGAGGACCATCGCCGTTGGCTTCGCAGCCGGCCAGCATCAGGCCGGAGAGGGCGAGCAGCGCAATGCCGCAGGCCTGGGGGAGCTTCATGTTCATTTTGTACATCTCCACTGTCAAAGGGGTGAGGGATTCGGCGTTCTTGTTGACCGCTTCTGGGATAGTGCCTGCCGGCCCAACCGGTAGTATCATGCCCCAGGCCTATCCGCCTGTAATGTAAGAAATATCGGATGGGGTTGTCACTAAAACGCTCGTTCAACCCGAACTTGCTTGAGTGACCCCCGTCACGATATATCATGCATTCAGGCATTCCGCCTTAAAGTCGTCAAATAATAGAAACGCACCCCGGAACGGTCTTCCTACCCGCTCCGCAGGCACTGTTCGTGCCCACCCCAACAATCAGGAGAGTCACGATGAAAGCGTTGCTGAAACAACTCCCCCTCGCCTGCCTTGTGCTGACGCCGATGGCGTATGCGCAGGACCCGGCCACCGAAGCCCCGGTCGAAGAAGCCGTCGTCAGCGAGGCAGTGCCGGCCGAAGCCGCTCCTGCCGAGGCTGCACCGGCTGAAGCCACCGCGGAGGCTGCCCCCGCGGAGGCGACCGCCGAAGCTGCTCCGGTTGAAGCCGCTCCCGAGGCTGTTGCCGAGGAAGCCGTGGCCGCCGAAGCTGCTCCGGTCGAAGCCACCCTGACCGAGACCGTCACCGAGACGGTCACCGAAACCACCACGGAGACGGTCGAGACGACCGAAGCCGCGGAAGCCCCCGGTCCGCAGGTCACCGACTACGTCAGCCTGCTGGGCACCTACACCTTCGTCGGCGACACCCCGATCAGCTCGATCGAGCGCGCTATCGGCCTGCAGCTGATCCGTGGCTGGAACCTGTCCGGCAATTGGTACGTTGAAGGCAATTTCACCTCCGACGTCATCGAAACCGACGTCCAGGGCGCCACCGACTTCTACCGCTACGGCCTGGGCGCGGACCTGGTGTACTCCTTCGGCGACCGCCTGAGCTTCACGCCGTTCGTGCTGATCGGCGCTGCCGCGACCTACACCGACGTCGTGCCGGATGACGAGGACGACATGAGCTGGGCCGCCAACGCCGGCGTGGGCTTCCTGACGGGCCCGATCAGCGATTTCGGCTTCCGCCTGCGCCTTGAAGCCCGCTATGTCTACGACGCTTTCGACTATCTCGACAAGCGCCAGGACGTGAAGGTCGGCCTGGGTCTGGAACTGCCGCTGCAGCGTGGCGACGGCCCGGTCACCCCGCTGGCCGTGGTGGAAGAGCGCGTGCAGGTGGTCGATGCCGGCCAGCCGGGCGACGCGGACCAGGACGGCGTTCTGGACCCGTATGACGCCTGCCCGGATACCCCGCAGGGCATGGAAGTGGACGGCCGCGGTTGCGCGCTGCCGCAGGTCCTGACCCTGACCGGCGTGGTGTTCGACTTCAACAAGGCCACCCTGACCCCGGATGCCCGCAAGATCCTGGACGACGTGTCCAAGAAGATCGTGGCCTACAAGAAGATCCCGATGGAACTGGCCGGTCACACCGACAGCGTCGGCAGCGATGAGTACAACCTCAAGCTGTCCGACCTGCGTGCCAACTCCGTCAAGGAGTACCTGATCGAGCAGGGCGTCGCCGCCGATGGCCTCACCGCCAAGGGCTACGGCGAGTCCCAGCCGGTCGCTCCGAACGACACCGATGCCGGCCGCCAGCTGAACCGCCGCACCGAGCTGCGTATCGAAGGCCAGAAGTAAGAAGCACCGCTGCAAGCGAAACGGCCGCCGGGAAACCGGCGGCCGTTTTGCTTTGTGTGCCTGGAAAAGCCTTGGTAGGAGCGTCCGTTGGCCACGAAGTCCGGCACGCAGGGCCACCCGCGCTCGCGGCTGACAGCCACTCCTGTGGGGGACATGCGGGCTTGCGGCGGCGGCTCAGCGCAGCGCCAGCAGCAGGAACTCCACCACGCTGATCCCGGCCAGGATCGCCACCACCCAGCGCCAGCGCTTCGGCAGCCGCTCCGGTGCTGCCGGCAGCGTCACGGGCGCCCGCGTCATGGTGATCTGCGCATCCTCCGGCACCAGGCTGACGACGCGGGACTCCGCGCTGCGGGTGACGGTGGCCTCGTCGGCGACCGCGCCCGGCCGCACCAGAGGCAGAGTGAAGACGTCGGCCATGCCGGCGCCGTTGTCGATCTGCTCGTCGGTCAGGCTGTCCAGAAAGGCCAGGAACTCGGTGGCGGAGGCGTAGCGGTCCTGCGCGCGCACCGCCAAGGCCTTGGCCATGCCCTCGCGCAGGGCCGGCGGCAGGGCGCTGTAGCCCACCTGTTCCAGGGGATCGTGGCCCAGGCGGTCCAGCGCCATCGGCGGGGCCTCGCCGGCGATCATGCGGTAGATCGTGGCGGCGGCGCCGTAGACGTCGGTGTAGGGGCCTTGGGGGCTGCGGCGCTGGTACTGCTCCAGCGGGGCATAGCCCTCGGTCAACACCACCACCAGGCTGTGCGGGCGCTCACCGGCGGCCTGCATGGCGGCGCCGAAGTCGAGCAGGATCGGGCGGCCGTCGGCCGCCAGGTAGATGTTGTGCGGCTTGACGTCACGATGGATGACGTTGTGCTCGTGCAGGTACTGCAGGCCCTGCAGGATCGGCCGCATCAGCCGCAGCGCCACGCCGGGGGCGGTGCTGTTGCGCACCGTGGAGAGGTACTCGCCGAGGGACTGGCCCTCGTAGTAGTCCATCACCAGGTAGGCGGTGCCGTTGGCGTTGAAGAAGCTGCGCACGCGCACGATGTTGGGGTGGTCGAAGCGCGCCACGATGCGCGCCTCGCGCAGGAACTGCTCGCGGCCGTAGCGGAAGTTGGCCTGGTCGGCATCGGTATGGACCTGCACGTCCAGCGAGTCCGCGGTGCGCGTGGCCAGGTCGCGCGGCATGTACTCCTTGATCGCCACGCGCTGCTGCAGGTGGATGTCCCAGCCGATGTACGTGATGCCGAAACCGCCGCGCTTGCCCAGCACGCGCCCGACACGGAACTGCCCGCCGATGACGATGCCGTGGGGCAGGAACAGCGGCGAGCGCGGCGCCGACTCGTCGTAGCCGCAGGCCGGGCATACCGCCGCCCCGCCCTTCTCCGCGTAACAGCCCGGGCAATGCTTCTGGTAGTCCACCTGCGGCGTTTCTCCCTCGTGCCGTTCTGGGGCGATTGTATCCACATTGCCGGCGGGATCCGGGGTGCGGGGCACGGAAACTGCCTGTGCCCCTGGGCCGGCGGCTGGCGAAGAGCCCCGCTTTCGTCCTAGGCTGTGGCAGGGCCTGCAAACAGCCCCAGCCAGGACAACTCGGCGAGGATCGCCGCCCAAAAGAGTGAATGCCATGACGCAGATTCCCGATGGCCAGTACCGCGGCACCGTGCTCTACGCCGATTTCAGCGAGGCCCTGTCCGACCGGATTTCGGACTCGCCCCTGAACTACAACGAGGTGCGCGACCTGGCCGCTGCCGGCAGCCGCCTGGGCGGCCTGGTGATGGAGACCACGCCGCGCAAGCTCTACGCCTTCTTCCCCCATGCCGAGAGCGCCTTGCAGCTGGCCCGGGAGGTCGCGCAGCTGTCGCTGCGCGCGCGCTCGGACCTGAGCCGCTTGGGCCTGGATGCGCGCGTGATCCTGGGCCACGGCCAGGTGGCGATCGAACAGGGCCGGCTGCGCAGCGACTGGACCCACCGGCTGGCCGGGCTGGTGACGGCGGTGCCACAGAACGGGGTGGCCGCCTTGCGCGACTTCGTCGCCCAATTTCCCCACGGGCAACTCAACCCGGCGCCGCGCCCCTCGGCCCGCAGCGACCTGTTCATCCTGCCGATGAACGAGGTGACGGAGGACCAGGAAACCCGCATGGCCGGCTTCGGCGGCGGCGCCGACGGCGTTTTCCTGGCGCTGACGCTGCGCGTGCGCGGCGTATCCCAGACCTTCCGCTCCAGTGATTGCCCGATCCTGATCGGCCGCGACAAGTCCTGCGGCGTGCAGGTGTCCGGCGAGAAGGCCTCGCGCGTGCACGGGCGCATCGAGTTCGAGAAGGAGAAGTTCCACTACGTGGACGACAGCCGCAATGGCACCTACGTGCTCACCGGCGGCGGCCAGGAGATCCTGCTGAAGCAGGAGAAAATCGTGCTGGCCGGCGAAGGCGCCATCAGCCCGGGGGCGCCGCTGTCCGGCCAGACCGGCGAGGTGGTGCGTTTCAGCTGCACCCCCAGCCGCCTGTCCATGGCGGGCGCCGCCGCGGACGAGGGTGACACCAAGATGATGCGCACCGAACGCAAGTGAACGATGTTTTTATTTAACGAATTTTAAATAAAAGTTCGATAAAAACAATCACCCGAAGGCAAGCCCGCAGGCCCCGGTCCTGCGGGCTTTTTCGTGCCCGGAGCCGCAAGGACGGGGCTTGCCAGGGGGCTTTGCCCCACAAGCCCCATGGGGCGGTGGTTCTGCGCTGGAAATCCCCAGCTTATGCACAGTTTTGGCAGGTTCTTTGCACCGTCTTGGACACAAAGAATTGGGGTTGACGGGGGGAAGAACCACAAGATATGGTAGCCACACTACCCAAGCCACCCCCAAGAGATCAGGGGCGCCGGCTTCAGGTACTCCGCAAGAATTCCGCAGGCGCCCTGCCCTTGGCACCTGACGGCATCCCATCATCCAGGGGGAGAAACCACATGCAGAACGAGTCCACTGCCGCCACCACCGAAGCCCGCCGCCCGGCGCCGCCCGCCCCCGTCTCGACGGTGGAGGTGAACGCCACCGCCCCCGGCGCGATCAAGGTGATCCGCCGCAACGGCAAGGTCACCGGCTTCGACGCCGGCAAGATCAGCATCGCCGTGACCAAGGCCTTCCTGGCCGTGGAGGGCGGCGCCGCCGCTGCCTCCGCCGCCGTGCGCGAGAAGGTCGAGTCCATCACCCGCCAGGTCGTGCAGGGCCTGACCCGCCACCTGACCGGCGGCGGCACCCTGCACATCGAGGACATCCAGGACCAGGTGGAACTGGCCCTGATGCGCGCCGGCGAGCACAAGATCGCCCGTTCCTACGTGATCTACCGTGCCGAGCGTGCCAAGGAGCGCGCCGCCGAGGCCGCCAAGGTCCCGGAGTCCAGCCAGCCGCGCCTGTCGGTCAAGCTCGATGACGGCCGCTCGGTGCCGCTGGACGAGGCGCGCCTGCGCCGTGTGGTCAGCGAGTCCTGCGCCGGCCTGACCGGCGTCAGCATCGACGAGGTGGTCTCCTCCGCCCTGCGCGACCTCTATGACGGCATCCCCGAGGCCGAGCTGTCGCAGGCCGTGACCCTGGCCGCCCGCGCCCGCATCGAGAAGGAGCCCAACTACACCTACGTGTCGGCGCGCCTGCTCTGCGACGCCATGCGCCACGAGGCCCTGAAGTTCCTCAACCTGCCGGAAACCCGGCCGACCTTCGAGGACATGAAGGAGCTGTACCCGGCCTACTTCACCGCCTTCATCCACCGCGCCGTGGAGCTGGAGCTGCTGGACCCGAAGCTGGCGCTGTACGACCTCGACGCACTGGGCAAGGCCCTGCTCGCCGACCGTGACCAGAAGTTCGACTACCTGGGCCTGCAGACCCTGTACGACCGCTACTTCATCCACAGCAACAAGACCCGCTTCGAGCTGCCGCAGGCGTTCTTCATGCGCGTGGCCATGGGCCTGGCGATCAACGAGATCGACCGTGAAGCCCGCGCCATCGAGTTCTACACGCTGATGTCCTCGTTCGACTTCATGTCGTCGACGCCGACGCTGTTCAACTCCGGCACGCTGCGCCCGCAGCTGTCCTCCTGCTACCTGACCACGGTGCCTGACGATCTCTCCGGCATCTTCGGCGCGGTGCAGGACAACGCCCTGCTGTCCAAGTTTGCCGGCGGCCTCGGCAACGACTGGACGCCAGTGCGCGGCATGGGTGGCTACATCAAGGGCACCAACGGCAAGTCCAACGGCGTGGTTCCCTTCCTGAAGGTGGCCAACGACACCGCCGTGGCGGTGAACCAGGGCGGCAAGCGCAAGGGCGCGGTCTGCGCCTACCTGGAAACCTGGCACCGTGACATCGAGGAGTTCCTCGACCTGCGCAAGAACACCGGCGACGACCGCCGCCGCACCCACGACATGAACACAGCCAACTGGGTGCCGGACTACTTCCTCAAGCGCGTCATGGAGGAAGGCCAGTGGACGCTGTTCTCCCCCGAGGAGACGCCGGACCTGCACGACCTGGTGGGCGATGCCTTCGAGAAGCGCTACTGCGAGTACGAGAAGCTGGCCGACGAAGGCCGCATCAAGAACTTCAAGCGCATGCCGGCGCTCAACCTGTGGCGCAAGATGCTGTCGATGCTGTTCGAAACCGGCCACCCCTGGATCACCTTCAAGGACCCCTGCAACCTGCGCTCGCCGCAGCAGCACGTGGGCGTGGTGCATAGCTCCAATCTCTGCACCGAGATCACGCTGAACACCAAGGCCGGCCAGGAAATCGCCGTGTGCAACCTCGGCTCGGTCAACCTGCCGGCGCACATCGTCGACGGCCAGCTGGACCTGGCCAAGCTGGAACGCACGGTCAACACCGCCATGCGCATGCTCGACAACGTCATCGAGTACAACTACTACTCGGTGGCCACGGCGCGCAACTCCAACCTGCGCCACCGTCCGGTGGGCATGGGCGTGATGGGCTTCAACGACGCGCTGTACAAGCTGCGCCTGCCCTACGAGAGCGATGCGGCGATCCAGTTCGCCGACAGCTCGATGGAAGCGGTCAGCTACTTCGCGATCCAGGCCAGCACGGACCTGGCCCAGGAGCGCGGCGCCTATAGCAGCTTCAAGGGCTCGCTGTGGGACCAGGGCATCCTGCCGCTGGACTCCATCCAGATCCTGGCGCAGAGCCGCGGCAAGTACCTGAAGCAGGACGTGTCGATGTCCGGCCGTTTCGACTGGGACGCGCTGCGCACGCGCATCAAGACCGTGGGCATCCGCAACTCCAACACCATGGCCATCGCGCCGACCGCGACCATCGCCAACATCACCGGCGTGTCGCAGTCGATCGAGCCGACGTACCAGAACCTGTACGTCAAGTCGAACCTGTCGGGCGAGTTCACCGTGGTCAACGAGTACCTGGTCAACGACCTCAAGAAGCTCGGCCTGTGGGACGAGGTGATGGCGCATGACCTGAAGTACTTCGACGGCAGCGTGCAGCGCATCGACCGCATCCCGGCCGACCTGAAGGAGCTCTACAAGTGCGCCTTCGAGATCGACGCCAAGCGCCTCGTGGACGCTGCCAGCCGCCGCCAGAAGTGGATCGACCAGGCCCAGTCGCTGAACCTGTACATGAGCCAGCCCAACGGCAAGAAGCTGGACGAGCTGTACAAGCACGCCTGGCTGTCCGGCCTGAAGACGACCTACTACCTGCGCACCCTGGGTGCCACCCACGCCGAGAAGACGACGATCCAGGACAACCGCCTGAACGCCGTCGGCAACGGCGCCGCGGGCGGTTCCTCGGCCAAGCCGGCCGCCAAGGCCGCCGACCCGATCGTGGCCCCGCTGGCCTCGACCGACGTCGGCAGCGCCAAGGTCTGCTCGATCCTGGATCCGGACTGCGAAGCCTGTCAGTAAGCTGAAGCGCGTCACCCACGGCCGCCCCGGGAACCCGGGGCGGCCTTTTCTTTTGGCGGCGTACCCGGGGCGGCATACGTACTAGCCGCAATCCCATGCCGGAAACCGCGGATTTCCGCCATCGGCCCGCTCTGCGAACCTG
The DNA here is from genome assembly GCA_030149365.1 of Solimonas sp. GTDB lineage: Bacteria > Pseudomonadota > Gammaproteobacteria > Nevskiales > Nevskiaceae > Solimonas_A. The sequence continues at coordinate 107,900 of JASBRP010000032.1, read as the reverse complement.
TCGTCACTGCCTACCGACCCGGGTGACTCCCATGGCCTTCGACACCGCCCCCGCCAGCCTGCGCAACGCCTGCGCCACCAACTGCTTGCAATGCCCCACCCGACAGCACTGCCTGGTGCGGGACCTGGACGCCGCCGAGACCCTGCGCTGGAACGGCATCGTCGAGCACATGGCCAACCTGCCGGCCGGCAAGGTGCTGTTCGAACCGGGCGCCAGCGCCGCGGTGGCCTACTCGGTGCGTGCCGGCTGCATCAAGACCTTCACGCTCGACGCCCAGGGCAACGAGCGCGTACGCGGCTTCTACCTGGCCGGCGACATCGTCGGCCTGGACGCGCTGACCGAGGAGCGCTACCCGATCCACGCGGTAGCCGTCGTCCCCACCCAGGTCTGCGTGCTGGCGCGCGGCGACATGCGCCGCCTGACCCAGACCTCGCCGGTGCTGATGGGCCGCCTGGTGGACCGCCTCAGCGACTCGCTGCGCAATGCCCTGGCGCTGGGCGGCGACTACACCGCCGAGCAGCGCGTGGCCGCCTTCCTGCTGCAGATGCAGGTGCGCCTGGCACCGTTGCCGGGCCGGCCGCTGCGCCTGCCGATGGGGCGCCGCGACATCGCCAACTACCTGCGCCTGGCCACCGAGACCGTGTGCCGCGCGCTAACGCGCTTCGAGCAGCGCGGCCTGCTGGCCGTGCAGGACCGCGAGATCACGATCCGCGACCGCGAGGCCCTGCAGGCGGTGGCCGAGCCGGTGGCGCTGCGCGAACTGGCGGCCTGAGCGCTCAGGCCGCACGCCGGCCCAGCTCACCCATCTCCTCCAGCCCGCGCTGGCGGCGCCCGGCGCTGCCCTCGACCTGGCCGATCACGCTGCTGCGCACCGGCCGGATGCCGATGAACTGCAGGATGTTGCGCTTCAGGCACTTGAGGCTGTACGCGCCGAAGTACCAGCGGTAGAACCAGCCCGGCATGCCCATCGTCACCACGATGCGCGCCGAACGGCCGCGCAGCAGCCCGGCGTCGAGCCGCGCCGGGCCGGCCGGCACCGCAAAGCCCGGCCGCGCCAGCTGCTCGAAGAAGGCCTTGAGCAGGGCCGGCATGCAGCCCAGCCACAGCGGGTAGACGATCACCAGGTGCTGCGCCCAGAGCAGGTCCTCGCGGGCCTGCAGCAGCGCCTCGGCGGGAGGCTGCTGGGTCCACTCCTTGCGCGAGCGCAGCGGCGACAGCTCCAGCGCCGCCACCTCCAGCAAGCGCACCGCGTGGCCGGCCGAACGGGCGGCGTCGGCATAGGCCTGCGCCAGCGCATGGCAGTAGTGCGGCTCCGAAAGGTCCGGGTGGCCCTGGATCACCAGCACGCGGCGCGTGCCAGCGCTCATCGCGGCCGCTCCCACAACAGCAGCAGGTCGATGTGCCGGCCCGGCCGCAGCTGGAAGCGGCGCTGCTGCGGCGGCCCCAGCGGCGGCGCGACCGCCTTCAGCAGGTAGTCGCCCGGCGGCAGGTCGACATACAGGTACGGTCCTTCGGTCACCACGCTCAGCAGGTGCCGGCCGGCGGTGTCCTCCAGCATCACGGTGACGCCGGCGGTGAACTGGTTGCGGCCACCGTCGCGCAGGCCGAAGGTGATCGCGACCGGGTAGTCGCCGCGCAGCGCGCGCAGGGCAGCGGCGCTGTCCTCGCCGATGCCGCCGGTGATGTAGCGCAATCCGCCGGCCTGCCGCACCGGCGGCAGCGCGGCCGGCGGACTCCAGGCCTGGGCAGGCGCATCCGCGGGCGGCGGCGCGGCGATGGCGGGCGGGGCGACGTTGCAGTCGTCGTCCGGGCCCTGCGCCAGGGCCGGGCACAGCGCGGCGGCGAGCAGCAGGGCGGCGAGGCCCGGGGCGTGGCTGCGGTGGCTCATGTCGGTCTCCGTCGGTGGGTGTGGCCGCCACACGATCCGCCGGCGCGGCAGGCGGCGCATTGACGCGGATCAATGCCGCGCCGCCGGGCGCGCCGGAGACTGGCCCCGCACCCACCACCGCCGTGCCCTCCCATGAACGACGCCCAAGCCTTCGATCCGCAGCTGCTGCGCCGCTACGACCGCGCCGGCCCACGCTACACCTCTTATCCCAGCGCCGCGCAGTTCGGCAGCGGCTTCACGCGCAGCGACTACGAGGCGGCACTGGAACGCGCCCACCATCGCGGCGGGCCGCTGTCGGTCTACGTGCACGTGCCGTTCTGCGAAAGCCCCTGCTTCTACTGCGCCTGCAACCGCGTGGTGACGCGGCAGAAGGCGATGACGCAGACCTACCTGGAACGGCTGCTGCAGGAGATCGGCCTGCATGCGCGCAAGCGCGGCGCGCGGCGCTCGATCCAGCAGCTGCACCTCGGCGGCGGCACCCCGACCTCCTTCGACAGCAACCAGATGGGCCTGCTGATGGCGGAGCTGGACCGCAGCTTCGGCCTGGTCGCCGGTCCCACGCGGGAGTACTCCATCGAGATCGATCCGCGGCGCCTGGGGCCGGACACCATCGCCGACCTCGCAGCCATGGGCTTCAACCGCATCAGCATCGGCGTGCAGGACTTCGATCCGGCGGTGCAGAAGGCGGTGAACCGCCTGCAGTCCTTCGAGGAGACCCGCGACGCGGTGGTGCAGGCACGCAACTACCGCATGCGCTCGGTGGGCATGGACCTGATCTGCGGCCTGCCACGGCAGACCGAGCCGGGCTTCGCCGAGACCCTGGACCGCGCCATCCTGCTGCTGCCGGACCGCGTCTCGCTCTACAGCTACGCGCACCTGCCGCGCCAGTTCAAGGCGCAGCAGCGCATCGATGCCCGCGAGCTGCCCGATGCCGGGCTCAAGCTGCGCCTGATGCGGCTGGCGATCGAGCGGCTCGGCGCCGCCGGCTACCAGTACATCGGCATGGACCACTTCGCCCGGCCCTCCGACGAGCTGGCCAAGGCCGCCGCGGCCGGGCGCCTGCAACGCAACTTCCAGGGCTACTCCACCGGCGCGGGGCTGGACCTGATCGGCCTGGGCGTCAGCGCGATCAGCCGGGCCGACGGCTGCTACGCCCAGAACGCGCGCCAGCTCAACGCCTACTACGCCCAGCTCGACCACGATCACCTGCCGGTGGAGCGGGGCCTGGCGCCCAGCGCCGACGACCGCCTGCGGGCGGAGCTGATCGAGTCCCTGATGTGCCGCTGCACGGTGGAGTGCAGCGGCCTGGAGTGGAAGCACGGCATCCGCTTCCGCGAGCACTTCGCCGCGGAGCTGGCGGCGCTGGAGCCGATGGCGCGCGACGGCCTGGTGCGTGTGGCCGAAACGCGGCTGGAGGTGACACCCGCGGGACGCTACCTGCTGCGCGCCATCGCCATGGTGTTCGACGCCTACCAGGCCGCCGCACCGGGCGAGCAGCTGCGCCACTCGCGGGTGATCTGAGGACCGGCGGCGGGTTGACCTGGATCAATGCCGCCCCGCCCCCGCCGGCCGAGACTGGCGCCGCAAGAAACCTCCACAGGGAGCACGTACCGATGGACCCGCAACCCACCCCCGTCGCCTACCAGGACCAGGTCATCCGGCAGTTCTCCGTGATGACGGTGGCCTGGGGCATCGTCGGCATGGCGGTCGGCGTGCTGCTCGCCGCCCAGCTGATGTTCCCGGCGCTGAACTTCGACACCGCCTGGCTCAGCTACGGCCGCCTGCGGCCGCTGCACACCAACGCCGTGATCTTCGCCTTCGGCGGCTGCGCGCTGTTCGCCACCAGCTACTGGTGCGTGCAGCGCACCTGCCGCGCGCCGCTATTCCTGCCGAAGCTGGCGGCCTTCACCTTCTGGGGCTGGCAGGCGGTGATCGTCGCCGCCGCCATCACCCTGCCGATGGGCATGACCCAGGGCAAGGAATACGCCGAGCTGGAGTGGCCCATCGACATCCTGATCGCCGCGGTCTGGGTGTCGTACGCCGTGGTGTTCTTCGGCACCATCGCCAAGCGCCAGGTCAGCCACATCTACGTGGCCAACTGGTTCTACGGCGCCTTCATCATCGCCGTGGCGGTGCTTCACATCATCAACAGCATCTCGATCCCGGTATCGCTGACCAAGTCGTACAGCGTCTACGGCGGTGCGGTGGATGCGATGGTGCAGTGGTGGTACGGCCACAACGCGGTGGGCTTCTTCCTCACCGCCGGATTCCTGGGAATGATGTACTACTTCGTGCCCAAGCAGGCCGGGCGGCCGATCTACAGCTACCGCCTGTCGATCGTGCACTTCTGGGCGCTGATCAGCGTCTACATGTGGGCCGGCCCGCATCACCTGCACTACACCGCGCTGCCCGATTGGGTGCAGTCGCTGGGCATGGTGTTCTCGCTGATCCTGCTGGCACCGAGCTGGGGCGGCATGATCAACGGCATCATGACCCTGTCGGGTGCCTGGCACAAACTGCGCGAGGATCCGATCCTGAAGTTCCTGATCGTCTCGCTGTCGTTCTACGGAATGTCGACCTTCGAAGGTCCGATGATGTCGATCAAGACGGTCAACGCGCTGTCGCACTACACCGACTGGACCATCGGCCACGTCCACAGTGGCGCGCTGGGCTGGGTGGCGATGATCTCGATCGGCTCGATCTACATGCTGATCCCGCGCCTCTGGGGCAAGCCGCAGATGCACAGCGTGCCGGCGATCAACCTGCACTTCTGGCTGTCGACCATCGGCACCGTGCTCTACATCGTGGCCATGTGGATCGCCGGCGTCATGCAGGGCCTGATGTGGCGCGCAGTCAATGACGACGGCACGCTGACCTACAGCTTCGTCGAGTCGCTCAAGGCCACCTATCCCTTCTACGGCCTGCGTCTGGCCGGCGGCCTGATCTTCCTGTCGGGCATGCTGGTGATGGCCTGGAACGTCTGGAAGACCATCCAACCGCAGGCACAGCCGCAGCACGGCGCCCTGCCCGCCGGAGCCCAGGCATGAAACACGAGATCCTCGAGAAGAACGTCGTCCTGCTGGCGGTGCTGATCCTGGCCGCGATCAGCATCGGCGGCCTGGTGGAGATCGTGCCGCTGATGAACCAGAAGGCCGCCACGCAGCCGTCGCCGGGCCTGGCGCTGCGCACGCCGCTGGAGGTCGCCGGGCGCGACGTCTACATCCGCGAGGGCTGCTACAACTGCCACTCGCAGATGGTGCGCTCGCTGCACGAAGAGGTGATGCGCTACGGCCCGGCCGGGCAGGCCGGCGAGTCGGTCTGGGATCACCCCTTCCAGTGGGGCTCCAAGCGCACCGGCCCGGACCTGTCGCGCATCGGCGGCCGCTACAGCGACGACTGGCACCGCATCCACCTGAACAACCCGCGCGACGTCGTGCCCGAGTCGAACATGCCGGCCTACCACTGGCTGACGGAGCAGGCGGTGGACGGTGAGGAGGTCGCCGCGATGATGCGCGCACTGCGCCTGGCCGGCGTGCCGTTCAGCGAGCAGGACATCGTCGGCGCGCCGGAAGCAGTGGCGGGCAAGAACCAGATGAACGCGCTGATCGCCTACCTGCAGTCGCTGCGCGCCCCCAAGGCCGCCGCGCCGGCCACGCCCGCAGCCACCACGCAACGCACGGCCGCGGCAGCCGCCGCCGGCCCCGCCACTGGAGAACAACCATGATCAGCGGCATTGTCACCGCCATCCTGCTGCTCGCCTTCCTCGCCATCGCGGTCTGGGCCTGGTCCTCGCGCAACCGCGAGCGCTTCGCCGAGGCCGCCAGCCTGCCGCTGAAGGAAGACGGCGGACCGGGCGCCCCCGCCTGCTGCTGCGAGGAGCGCCAGCCATGAACATGCTCGAGCAACTCAGCGGCTTCTGGCACTGGTTCATCGTGCTGCTGACGCTGGTCTCAATCGCCGGCTGCCTGTGGCTGCTGTTCGCCAACGCCAAGGCTCCGGGTGGATCGGACACCGGCCACGTCTGGGACGAGGATCTTCGCGAGTACAACAACCCGTTGCCGCGCTGGTGGCTGGTGCTGTTCGTGCTCACGGTGGTGTTCGCGCTGGGCTACCTGGCCTTCTACCCGGGCCTGGGCAATTTCGGGGGGCGCCTGCAATGGAGCTCGGACGGCCAGATGCAGCAGCAGCTGGCGCAGGTCGAGCAAGCACGCAACCAGCGCTATGTCGCGCTGGCCTCGCGCCCCATCCCGGCCAACGCGGTGGACCCTGAAGCACGCGCGCTGGGGCGCGGCCTGTTCATGGCGAACTGCGCCGGCTGCCACGGAGCCGACGCGCGGGGTGCGCTGGGCTTCCCCAATCTGGCCGACAAGGACTGGCTCTACGGCGGCGATCCCGAGGCCATCCTCGCCAGCATCCGCGACGGGCGCGCCGGGCAGATGCCGAACTTCAACGCCATGCTCAAGGCCGAGGTGGTGGACGACCTGGTGCGCACGGTGCGCGGCTGGTCGGACCCGGCGCTGCCGGCCGAGGTGCGCGCACGCGGCATGAAGCAGTACGCCTACACCTGCGCCGCCTGCCACGGTCCGGAAGGGCGCGGCAACCCGGCCATCGGCATACCCAACCTGGCCGACGCCACCTGGCTGCACGGCGGCTCGTACGAGTCGGTGCGGCAAAGCATCCTGTTCGGGCGGCGCAGCAACATGCCGGCGCACCGCGACCTGCTCAGCGACGCGGAGATCCACCTGCTCGCCGCCTACGTCTACGGCCTAGCGGAGGTACCGTGAATCCGGAACGGCTGCAGCGTCTCGGCGCCCTGCTGTGGGCCGCCTTCCTGGGCGGCGCCAGCAGCATGGGCGCGATCCTGGCGCTGCCGCCGTCCTGGCTCGAGCATGGCGCGGGGCTGCGCGAACTGAGCCTGCTGTTCTTCGTCTGCTGGGCGCTGGCGCTGGTGCCGGCGATCGTCACGCAGATGCTGGTGCTGCCGCCCGCGGGAGGCCGCCCTTGAACACGCCGGCGACCTCGCTCTACGCCGCCACTGCCAAGCTTCAGCCGCGCATGGCGCACGGCCGCTATGCACGGCTGCGCGTGGCGGCCATGCTGGGCCTGCTCGGCCTGTACTACCTGCTGCCGTGGCTCAGCATCGGCGGCCAGCCGCTGCTGCTGCTGGATCTGCCACACCGCCGCTTCCACGTCTTCGGCCTGACGCTGATGCCGCAGGATCTCTACCTGCTGGCCTGGCTGCTGGTGATCGCGGCGATGACGCTGTTCCTGTTCACCGCTCTGGCCGGGCGCCTGTGGTGCGGCTACGCCTGCCCGCAGACGGTATGGACCGAGGCCTTCCTGTGGATGGAGCGCCTGGTGGAGGGCGAGCGCCATGCACGCCTCAAGCTCGACCGTGCGCCCTGGGGCCCACGCAAGATCCTGCGCCGCGGCGGCCGCCACCTGCTCTGGGCCGCGTTCTCGCTGCTGACCGGACTGACGTTCGTCGCCTACTTCGTGCCGGCACGTGAACTGTTCCCGGCCTTCTTCACCGGCACCGTGGGTGGCTGGGCACTGTTCTGGAGCCTGTTCTACGGCTTCGCCACCTGGGGCAACGCCGGCTTCCTGCGCGAGCAGGTCTGCAAGTACATGTGCCCCTACGCGCGCTTCCAGTCGTCGATGTTCGACCGCCACACGCTGCTGATCGCCTACGACGAAAAGCGCGGCGAGCCGCGCAAGTCGCTGGCACGCAAGGCGGCGGACGGCCATGCATCGCGCGGGGCCTGCGTGGATTGCTCGCTGTGCGTGCAGGTCTGCCCCACCGGCATCGACATCCGCCAGGGCCTGCAGTACGAGTGCATCGCCTGCGCCGCCTGCGTCGACGTCTGCGACAACGTGATGGACAGCGTCGGCCAGCCGCGCGGCCTGATCCGCTACACCAGCAGCGCGCGCGAGGAAGGCCTGCCGACCCGGCTGCTGCGCCCCCGCACGATCGCCTACGGCCTGCTGTGGCTGCTGCTCTGCGGCGGCTTCGTCGCCATGGTGGCGCTGCGCTCGCCGCTGCAGCTCGACGTGATGCGCGACCGCCACAGCCTCTACCGCCAGCTGCCCGACGGCCGTATCGAGAACCTGTACACCGTCAAGCTCGCCAATGCCTCGGCGGACGCGCACCGCTTCCGCATCGAGGTGCGTGACCGCCAAGGTCGCGACTACGAAGCCGATGCCGGCGAGATCGTGCTGGCACCGGGCGAACTGCGCAGCCTGGTGCTGCCGGTGCGCACCACCGAAGCGCCCGCCGAGCCGGTGACCCGCCTGCTGTTCACCGCCACCGCCCTCGACGCCCCGCGCCTGCGGCGCGAGCGCGAGGCCCGTTTCCTGTCTGGAGCACAACCATGAAGCGCTTCCCCTGGATCGAGATGTCCCTGCTGGTCGGCCTGCCGCTGCTGGTGCTGGCGGCCGGCGCCTTCACCACCGCCCTGGCCATGCAGCAGGGCTTCACGCCGCTGGAAACCGCGGTCGTGCAGCAGGCGGCGCGCTGACATGAGCGCCGCCGCGGCCGACTGGAGCGCCTACGACCGGCCGGAGCTGCGCGCCGCGATCGCCACCGGCCTGCCCGGCGGGCGCGAGGAGGTGCTGCTGGTGGCCGAGGGCATGCACTGCGCCTCCTGCGTGGGCCGCCTGCGCAAGCTGCTGGGGCCGCAGGTGCAGGACCTGCGCATCAACCTGGCCAGCCGCATGCTGGAGTTCGTGCACGATCCGCAGCGCCAGGCGCTATCCTCGCTGTTGGCACAGATCGATGCCGCCGGCTTCGAGCCGCAGGTGCTGGCGCAGGACGCCGACCGCGCGCGTGCGCGGCGCCGGCGGCGTACGGAGCTGGTGCGCATCGGCGTGGCGGTGATCGGCGCGATGCAGGTCATGATGCTGGCCTGGCCGACCTACTTCGACGGCGGCGCCATCGAGCCGGACATCGCTGCGCTGATGCGCTGGGCGCAGCTGCTGCTGGCGACGCCGGTAGTGCTCTACTCCGGCTGGCCCTTCCTGGCCGGAGGCTGGCGCGCGCTGCGCGCCCGGGTGCCGACCATGGACCTGCCGGTGGCGCTGTCGCTGCTGATCGCCTGGGCGGCCTCGGCACTGCGCGTGTTCGGCGGCGAGGGCGAACTCTACTTCGATGCCGCCACCATGTTCGTGATGCTGCTGGGGCTGGCGCGCTGGTTCGAGGGTCACAGCCGCAGCCGTGCCGGTGAACGCATGCGCCTGCTGGCCGGCCGCCGGCCGTTGACCGCAGTGCGCGAACACGACGGCGGCGCGGAGACCGTGCCTCTGGCCGCGCTGCGGGCCGGAGACCGGCTGCGTGTGGCACCCGGCGAGGCCCTGCCGGCCGACGGCGAACTGCTGGACGAGACCGCGCAGCTCGACGAGTCGCTGCTCAGCGGCGAATCGCGTCCGGTGCTGCACCGCCGCGGCGACGCGGTGCTGGCCGGCAGTCTCAACCTGGCGCCGGCGACGCTGCGCCTGCAGGTGCGCGAGGCCGGCGCGGGCACGCGCCTGGCGCAGATCACGCGCCTGCTGCAGCAGGCACAGGACGACCGCCCGCGCGTGCAGTTGCTGGCCGACCGATACGCCGGCCATTTCGTGCTGGCGGTGATGGCCCTGGCGCTGGCCGGGGCCTGGTACTGGTGGCCGCAGGGCATCGACAAGGCCCTGGGCGTGGCGCTGGCGGTGCTGGTGGCGAGCTGCCCCTGCGCGCTGTCGCTGGCGGTGCCCACGGTGCATGCCGCGGCCAGCTCCCTGCTGGCCCGCCACGGTGTGCTGATGGCGCGGCCGCGCGCGCTGGCGCGCCTGACCCAGGTCGATACCGTGCTGTTCGACAAGACCGGCACCCTGACGCGGCCGGAGCTGACCGTGGCGCAGGTGCTGCCGCTGGCCGAGCCGGGCATCGGGACCTGCCGTCGCCTGGCCGCGGCACTGGAACGCGAGCTGACGCATCCCATCGCCCGGGCACTCGCCGCCGGTGTCACCGGCCTGCCGCAGGCGCAGGACATCCGCCTGCAGGCGGGCGGCGTCAGCGGTTGCATCAATGGGCGGCGCTACTGGATCGGCGCGGCGGAGCAGGCGCCGCAGCCGGTCGCCCTGCCGAGCGGCCCGCAGGCGTCGCAGGCCAGCTGGCTGCTGCTCTGCGAAGAGCAACGCCCGCTGGCGCTGTTCGGCCTGCGCGCGGAGCTGCGTCCCGAGGCACAGCGGCTGATCGCGGTGCTGCGCCGCCAGGGCCTGGCGATGGAACTGCTGACCGGCGATGCCGAGGCCCCGGCCCGCGCGCTGGGCGCCCAGGCCGGTATCGCCACCCTGCGCTCGCGCCAGACGCCGGAGCAGAAGCTGGCGCGCCTGCGCGAGCTGCAGGCCCAGGGCCGCGTGGTCATGGCGGTGGGTGACGGCATCAACGATGCGCCCTTCCTGTCCGCCGCCGACGTGGCGGTGGCAATGCCGCAGGGCGCCGCGCTGGCGCAAGCGCGGGCCGACGTGGTGCTGGTGGGTGATTCGCTGAGCGGCCTGGGCACCCTGCGCAGCGTGGCGCGGCAGGCGCAGCGCCGCCTGCGCCAGAACCTGGCCTGGGCGCTGGGCTACAACCTGGTGGTGCTCCCGTTGGCCCTGGGCGGCTGGCTGACGCCCTGGCTGGCGGCGCTGGGCATGTCGCTGTCGTCGCTGCTGGTGGTGGGCAACGCCCTTCGCCTGCATACCGGAGAACACTGATGGAAGCGCTCTACCTGCTGATTCCGATGGGACTGCTGGTGGTGCTGGCCGCCGCACTGATCTTTGCCTGGACCATCGGCAGCGGCCAGTACGAGAACCTGGACGAGCAGGCGCAGTCCCTGCCCGACGACGATTGACCCAGATCAAGGCGGCGTAGCCCGCTGCGCCGGACAATCCAGACATGAGCTTTTCCTCCGCCCGCTGTTCCTCCAAGCCCTACTGCTACTGCAGCCTGCAGGACATCTGCATGGCGCTGCACGAACTGGCGGGGCGCACCGCGCTGCTGGCGCCGGGCGATGCCGTCCAGCAGGACGCCGCGGCGCGAATCCGCCAGTGGTGCGTCGCCCGCGAGCGCAGCTTCGACCAGGTGGTGTCCAGCCTCGCCGCCGATCCCGAGACCGCGGCCCTGCTGCAGGACTGGCTGGCGCATGCGCCGGCACCGCTGGCCGCGAGCGAGGACGGTGCCGACCCCTACCTGGCGCTGTGCCGCGACGTGGCGGCGCTGGAGGAGCATCTCATGCTGCTGTTCGGCACGCTGATGCAGCAGGGCGACAGCGCCTGGGCCCGGCGGCTCTACCGGGACCTGCTCGACCACCGTGCGCCCGTGCCGGCACTGCCCTTCGCCCCGCGCCAGCCGGCGCCACGGCCATGCCCGCCACCGAACTGACCCTGGCCGCCTTTGCCGCGGCCGGGCTCGGCGCCAGCCCGCATTGCGCGCTGATGTGCGGCTGCCTGCAGACGCTGCAGCTGCGCCCGGCGGCCGATGGCATCGAGCTGCGGCGGCGCCTGATGCTGCTGCATGCCGGCCGCGTCGCCGGCTATGCGCTGCTGGGCACGCTGATGGGTGCCGGCGGCCTGCTGCTGTTCCGCCAGTTGCCGGAGGCCGTGACCGGCCTGCGCCTGCAGGGACTGGCGGCAGCGATCCTGCTGCTGATGGGCCTGCGCCAGCTGCGTGGCGGCGCCAGCTGCCATGCCGCGCGACGGCCGGTGGCGGCCGCGCCCACGCCGGGGCGCGTGTTCCTGCGCGGCATGGCCTGGGCGCTGCTGCCCTGCGGCGCGCTATACGGCATGCTGTTCCTGGCGATGCTCAGCCGCAGCCCGCTGTACGCCGCGCTGCTGATGGCGGCCTTCGGGCTCGGCACGCTGCCCCTGCTCGGTGCGGGCGGCTGGCTGCTGCCGCGCGCCACGCTGCGGCGCGAGGGTCTGCGGCGTGCCGGCGCGGCGCTGCTGATCGTCTTTGGCCTGGCGGGCCTGGCCGCCGCCGGCCTGGCCCCGGTGGCCGCCGAATCCGCCTTCTGCATGCCCATGCCGCGCGGCTAAACTGGGCGCATGCCCGGCACCACGCCACCGCCCACCGCCGAAGACCGCCTGAGCGCGCTGCTCGACGCGGCGGTGGATGCCATCGTGCTGATCGACCCGCGCGGACGTATCTCGCGCTTCAACCGCGCCGCCGAGCGGCTGTTCGGCTACGTCGCGGCGGAGGTGCTGGGCCAAAACGTCTCGATGCTGATGCCCGAGCCCTATCACGGCGAGCACGACAGCTACCTGGAGCGCTACTCCGCCACCCATCGCCCGCGCATCATCGGCATCGGCCGTGAAGTGGTGGCGCGGCGCAAGGACGGCAGCACCTTTCCCATCGACCTGTCGGTGGGCGAGTTCCGCCGCCCGGCGGCGGAGGGCGAGGAGCTCTCCGGCGACGGGGGCGAGCATGGTTTCGTCGGCATCCTGCGCGACATCACCGCGCGCAAGCTGCAGGAACAGCAGCTGCGCGACAGCGCCGAGGAACTGCGCCAGGCTTTCGGCGAGGCCGAGGACCTGCGCGCGCGCCTGACCCATGCCGGCCGCCTCGGCACGCTCGGCGAGATGGTGAGCGGCATCGCCCACGAGGTGAACCAGCCGCTGACGGCGATCGCCAACTACGCCAGCGCCTGCAAGCGCCTGCTGCTGTCGGGCCGCGCCCAGCCACAGGAGATCGCCGAGGTGCTGGACAAGATCAGCGTGCAGGCCGAACGTGCCGGCCAGGTGATCCGCGGCCTGCGCAAGCTGGCGCGGCGCGAGGACCGCGCCGCCGACCGGCTCGACGTCAACCAGCTGGTGGGCGAGGTGGCACGCCTGGTGGAGTTCGAATTCCGCAACGCCGGCTGGCAGCTGCGCCAGTCGCTGGCGCCGGAGCTGCCGCCGGTAAGCGGCGACGGCGTGCAGGTGCAGCAGGTAGTGCTGAACCTGCTGCGCAATGCGGTGGAGGCCATGTCCGAGGGCAACACCTGCGGCGATGCCGTGGCCCTGCGCACCCAGGCCCACGACGGCTGGGTGGAGATCTCTGTGGACGACTGTGGCCCGGGCATCCCCGCGGCCACGGCGCAGCGGCTGTTCGAGCCCTTCTTCACGACCAAGCCGCAGGGCATGGGCCTGGGTCTGTCGATCTGCCAGTCCATCATCTCGGCCCATGGCGGCGAACTGAAGCATGAACCACGGCAGGGTGGGGGCTCGCGCTTCCGCATCCGCTTGCCAGCTGAAGGAAACACGCAATGAGCGAACCCGCCTGCGTCTACATCGTCGACGACGAGGAAGCGATCCGCGACAGCCTGGCGCTGCTGCTGCGTTCGGTGGGCATCCCGACCCGGCTGTTCCCTGACGGCGGCAGCTTCCTGGCGGCCTACCACGCCGGCATGCGCGGCTGCGTGGTGCTGGACGTGCGCATGCCGCGCATGGGCGGCCTGGAGCTGCAGCAGGAGCTGAACCGGCGCGGCTGCAGCCTGCCGCTGATCTTCATGAGCGGCCACGGCGACGTGCCGATGGCGGTGGAGGCGATGCGTGCGGGCGCGATGGACTTCCTGCAGAAGCCCTTCCACGACGAGGACATGATCCGCCGCGTGCAGCGCGCCATGGAACAGGGCGAGCGCGACAGCGCGGCGCTGGAGGAGCGCGAAGGCCTGCGGCGGCGCTTCGAGGCGCTGACCCCGCGCGAGCGCGAGGTGGCGGAGCGCATCGTCGCCGGCGACGCCAACAAGGTCATCGCCATCGACCTGGACCTGAGCGAGCGCACCGTGGAACTGCACCGCGCCCGCATCATGCAGAAGATGGAAGCGCGCGGCCTGGCCCACCTGGTGCAGATGATGCTCCACCTGCAGGGCTGAGTCCTTCATCCTGCCGCGGCCTGCGCCGCCGCGGCATTGACCTGGCTCAATGCCGGCGACACCCGCTTGCGTCCATGCTGGCCCGTACCTTCACGAGCCAGCGGCCATGACCGAGCAGATCGCACACGCCTACACCTTCAGCGTCATCCTGACCACGGCTGTCCTGGCCGGCCTGCTGGCCCTGCTGCTGTACCGCGACTCCGCCGCCTTCCTGCGCCGGCGCAGCCAGTTGCTGCTGCGGACGCTGGCCACGACGCGGCTGCACGCCGTGCTGGTGCGCCGCCGCATCGAGCCGGCCGAGTACGCCGGATACCACGGCGCGGAGACGATGCGGCGCCAGTTGCAGGACTGCCGCGGCTGCGGGCATACGCATGGCTGCGACCGCAGCATCAACAGCGCCGCTGGCGATCCGCCGATCGCGCATTGCCCCAACCGCGCGGCGATCCTGGCGGCCTGCGACCGGCGCGGCCGGCGCACCGTCGGCTAGCGGGAGCGCCCGCGATGAATCCCCTGGTCCTGTCCATGCCCGGCAGCGAGGCCCTGGCCGAGACACTGGCCGAAGGCCTGCCCGCCGACACCGGCACGATGGAACTGCACGTGTTCCCCGACCGCGAGACCTGCGTGCGCGTCGAATCGCCGGTGGCGGACCGCGACGTGCTGCTGGTGGCGGCGCTGGATGCGCCGGACAGCAAGCTGGTACCGCTGTTCCTGGCGGCCAGCACGCTCAGCAGCCTCGGCGCACGCAACATCGTGCTGGTCGCGCCCTACCTGCCCTACCTGCGGCAGGACCGGGTCTTCCGTCCCGGCGAGGGCCTGTCGTCGAGCTATATCGCGCACTGGATTTCCGGCTTTGCCGACGGCCTGGTGACGGTGGAACCGCACCTGCATCGCATCGCCGAGCTCGGCGACGTCTTCTCGATCCCCTGCGAGGTGGTGGGCGCCGCCGACAGCATCGCACGCTGGGTGGGCGAGAACGTCGCCCGGCCGATGATCGTCGGCCCGGCCATGGAGACCCGCCAGTGGAGCGACGGCATCGCCCGCGCGCTGGAATGCCCGGGCATCTTCCTGCACCGGGTCCGGCTCGGCGATCGCCGGGTGGAGGTCTCGATCCCCGACCTGCCGGCCTACACCGATTTCACGCCGGTGCTGGTGGACGACATCATCTCCAGCGGCCAGACCATGGCGATGGCGGTGCGCCGCCTGCGCAGCGCTGGCTTCCCGCAGCCGGTCTGCATCGGCGTGCATGCGCTGTTCGGCCAGCCGACAGTGGATCTGCTGCGCAGCGCCGGGGCGGAGCGCATCGTCAGCTGCAATGGCCTGCGGCATCCCAGCAACGCCATCGGCCTGGACCGGGCGATCGTCGCCGCCGCGCGCAGCCTGCTGCGACGGCCAACGCGCGCCTGAACCGTGTCAGGACAGCGCGGACTCCTGCGCCAGGCTGCGACCCAGCGCGGTGCGCAGGCTGACGCGCATGCACTGCGGGTCCTCCGGATCGCGCCGGATGGTGAAACCCAGCGAGCGCACCACCGCCAGCATCGGCCCGTTCTCGGCCAGCACATCGCCGTAGACAGTGCCGACGCCGCGGGCGCGGGCGACGTCGAGCAGGCAGCGCATCAGGTGCTTGCCGATGCCCTGCCCGGCCCAGTCGTGGTGGACCAGGATGGCGTACTCGGCCTCGGCGTTGTCGGGGTCCATCACCAGCGTGGCCATCGCCACGATGCGTTCACCGCCCTCGGGGGGCACCACCACCAGCGACAGCTCGCGGTCGTAGTCGACCTGCGTCATGCGGGCGGCCATGTCATGCGAGAAGTTGCGGATGTGCAGGAAGAAGCGCAGGCGTACTTCCTCGGGGTCGAGCCGCTGCAGCAGTTCGATCAGCGCCGGCTCGTCGGCGGCGCGCACAGGGCGTACCTTGAGGCTGCGGCCATCACGCAATGCCAGCGGATGCCGCAACGCCGCCGGATAGGGCGCCAGCGACAGGCGCTGGCGCTCGGGCGGCGGCGGCTGCAGCAGACCGGAGCCGCTGCCGGCCACCATGCCGGCGCTGCCGTCCGGCGCCACCGCCAGCAGCAGCTCGAGCCGGGTCAGCTGCGCCAGGTCCACCAGCATCTGCCCGAGCCGCACCAGCGCCTCCGGCAGGGCCGCGCCGCGCACGGCGGGGGAATCCGGCAGCAGTCCCGCATCGGTCAGCATGCGGCGCGCCAGCAGCGCGTCCAGCGGCGCGAAACCATAGACCTCGCGCTCCTGCAGCCCGCCGGCCTGCGCCGCCAGGCGCAGGTGCATGCCCAGCTCCGGATCGAGATCGGCACGCAGGCGCAGGCACAGCCCGCTCGCCGGCGGCACCACCGGCAACTCGTAGGCGGCGAACAGCTCCTCGATCACCGACGATGCCAGGGGCTGGCCCTCCGGCTGGCGCGCCAGCAGGCTCTCGGCCTGCTGGCCTTGCGCCGAGGCTTCGCGCACCGGCGGTGGCGTCTGCATCAGCAGCTCGCGCGTCAGGCGGTGCTGGCGCCGGTAGCGCAGCGCGCGGGCCGCCTCGTCCGCCGAGGGGAAGGTGGCGATGCCGCTCAGCGCCGCAAGCCCCCGCGCCGGCAAGGCGGTCTCCAGGCCCAGCCACACCGTCAGCAGGCGCTCGCGCAGGCCCGAAGCGATCAGCGCCTGCGCCATGGTCTGGTGCGAGCCGCGCTCCTCGGGACTGTGGACGTAGATCACCGCGTCCACGCCCTTCTGCGCCAGCAGCAGGCGCAGGGCATTCACCGTCACCTGCGGTGGACTGCGGCCCAGGTCCACCGCCAGGCCCAGGCGCGCCTGCGGCGCCAGTTCCGGCAGCTTCTCCAGGCTGTCCGCCGGTGGCGGCACCACCGTCAGGCCCTGGCGGCGCAGCGCGTCGATGCCCAGCGCGCAGGCGCCGGCACCGTTGCCCGCCACCACGAAGCGGCCGTCCTCGGGCACCGGGATGCGCTCCAGCGCCGCCAGGGCGTCGAACAGCCCACCGAGCGTGGTGCATTCCACCAGGCCGGCGCGCTGGAAGGCGGCGGAGCGCAGCTGCGGATCGCCGCGGTTGCCGAACAGCGGCTGGGTCTGCAGCACCACCACCGGCTTGATGCGCGCCGCCGCGCGTGCGGCCGACATGAACTTGCGCGAGGCGCGGATGCGGCTGAGCTGCAGGGCGACGGCGCGCGTGCGCGGATCCAGCGCGGCGCGATCCAGCAGGTCGGCGACATCGACGTCGGCCTCGATGCCGGTGACGGCCAGCCAGGACAGGCCGACGTTGCGCCCCACCGCCCAGTCGACGGCGGCGGCGGCCACCGACTGCGACTGCGCGATCAGCGCGATGCTGCCGGGCGGCGGGGTCAACGGCAGCGAGCTGAGGTTGTAGCCCTGGGCCGCCGAGCAGATGCCGCCGGCGCGGGAGCCGAGCAGGCGCATGGTGGTGGGGCGCATGGCTTCCAGCAGCGCCGCGGGCACGGGCTCGGCGCTGGGCCACAGCAGGGCACGGCAGCCCTGCTCCGCCAGCGCGGAAACAGTGGCGGCATCCAGCAGGGCGGGCTCCAGGACCACCGCCAGCGACGCCCGCGGCCAGGGCTCCCCGGGTGGCAGGTTCACCCAGCCGGGCTCGGCCTGCGCGCCGGCATGCGTGCGCCGCTCGGGCGGCACGCTCTGCGCGATATTGTGGAACAGCTGGCGCGACGCCTCGTCCAGCGGCCGGCCCAGGACCAGCACGTGGTCGGGCTGCAGCAGCGCGTCGAGGTTGCGGACGGTCACAGCGCGCCGCCCATGAAGGGTTCCAGGAAGGCTTCGACGCTGCGTGCCAGCGCGGTCAGGTCGTAGCCGCCCTCGAGCATCGCCACCACGCGGTCCTCGCAGCAATGCTCGGCCAGTTGTTGCACCAGCCGGCCGAGCCAGCGGTAGTCGTCCAGGCCCAGGCGCAGGTTGCCGAGCGGATCGGCGCCGTGCGCGTCGAAGCCGGCGGAGACCAGCAGCAGCTGCGGCTGGAAGCGCTCCAGTGCCGGCAGCCAGTGCTCCGTCACCGCGGCACGGAAGGCGGGGCCGGCGCTGTAGGGCGCCAGCGGCACGTCCACCAGGCTCGGCGCATCGCCGTTGCCGGCCCAGTAGGGATAGAGCGGGTGGCCATAGGTGGAGCACAGCAGCACGCGCGGCTCATCCTGGAAGATGTCGGCGGTGCCGTTGCCGTAGTGCACGTCGAAGTCGAGGATCGCGACACGCTCCAGGCCGCGCGACAGCGCGTGCGCCGCTGCCACCGCGATGTTGTTGAAGAAGCAGAAGCCCATGGCCCGTGCACGCTCGGCGTGGTGCCCTGGCGGGCGCACCGCGCAGAACGCGAGGCTCGCCTTGTCGCCCAGCACCATGTCCACGGCCTGCACGCCGGCGCCGGCGGCACGCAGCGCGGCGCGGCGCGAGTGCCGCATGAACAGGGTGTCCGGGTCCAGGTGCTGCGGTGGATCGGCCGGCGCGTTGAGGATGAAGCGCACGTGCTCGGCGCTGTGCACGCGCTGCAGTTGCTCCGGCGTCGCTTCCGGCGCCTCGGCGTGCAGCAGGAAGCCGTCGATGCCGCAGGCCATCAGCCGGTCCTGGATCGCGTGCAGGCGCAGCGGGCTCTCGGGGTGCCCCTCCTCCATCTGGTGGAGCAGGCAGTCCGGATGGGTGATCCAGGCGACGGGCATGGTGTTCATGGGCTTACCTTACTCCCCTGTGCATTGCACGCAATGGATCGGTGGTGGCGATCGTGGGTTCAGGGCTCCTGTTCCAGCGCCCGCTGCCAGCGCGCCAGGTCGGCGTGGCGGGCCAGCGCCGAGGCGAACTCCGGCTCCTTGACCATCAGCACGTCGCAGCGCAGCCCGGCCAGCAGTCCCTCGGCGGTGCTGCCCATCATGAAACGGTCCCAGGCCGACCGGTAGACGGAGCCCAGCGCCACCAGGTCCGCATCGCTGCGGGCGAGGAACGCGGCAAGGCTGGTGTCGGCCGCGCCCGACAGGGTGTGCAGGCGGTCCGGCGGCACCTGGCGCTGCGTGGCGAAGCTGCGGAAGGATTCCAGGTCGGCGGCGATGCGCAGCTCGTAGTCCCGGCGCAGGCTGCGCGCCACCAGCTCGCCGGCCGGGATGAACGGCACCACATGGGCCAGGTGCAGTTCCGCATCCGCGTAGCGGCTCAGGCGCAGCGCGCTGCCGACGAGGGCATCATTGAGCGGCGTGGGATGCAGCCGGCTGTTGCAGACGTCGACGGCGGCCACCATACGCCGCGGCAGCAGCGGCGAATCGCCACGCACCAGCATCAGGTCCGAGGGCAGCAGGCGCAGCAGCTTCCAGGCCAGCGGACGCAGGGCCTCGTCGCCACCGCCCGCGGCCAGGATCACCAGGTCCGGCTGCAGGGCCATGCAGCGGGCGATCACCGCCCGGTGGGGCCTGGGGGCCCACAGCACGTCGCACTCGACGCGCAGGCCCCGGTCCGCCAGTGCCGCTGCCTCGGCCGCGAGCCGGCGCATGCGCTCGTCGATGAACTGCGTGATGGCGGCCTTGCGGATGCCGGGCTCCAGGTCGTCGCCGTAGGCTTCCACCATTGGCTCGTGGTCGAAGACGCAGAGATGCAGTTCGGCACCGCTGCGGCGCGCCAACTCGGCGCCACGGCGCAGGGCGGCGCCATGCCAGGGCTCCTGCTCCAGCACCACCAGGATCCTGCCGAGCGCGCTCATGCGAACTGCCCCGTGTGATGGCGCGTGTCCTGCGCGCCGGCTTGCGGCGGCGGCAGATGCTCCTGGGCGAAGCAGAAGCGGTTGCGACCCTCGGCCTTGGCCTGGTACAGCGCGGCGTCGGCCACTTCGTAGATGTGCTCGAAGCGGGTGCGCGGATACCCGGCCCAGATGCCGGCGCTGGTGGTGGTATGCAGAGGGCTGCCGTGGAAATCCACGCGCAGCTCGCGCAGGGCCTGCAGCAAGCGCTGCACCTTGGCGCCGGCGCCGCGGCGATCGCAGCCGGGCATGAAGACCAGGAACTCTTCCCCGCCCCAGCGGCCGACCAGGTCGGTGCTGCGGGTCTCGCGGCGCAGCACCTCGCCCACCGCCCGCAGGTAGGCGTCGCCGGCGGCATGGCCGAAGCCATCGTTGATGCGCTTGAAACGGTCCAGGTCCAGCATCACCACGGCGCACTGCTGGCGCAGGCGGCGCATCAGGCGGATGCCCTGCCGCGTCACCTGCTCGATCGCCGGCCGGTTCAGCAGGCCGGTCAGCGCGTCGCGCGAGAAGTTCTCGTCGATGGGAATATGGAACTCGAGCACGCCTTCGTCCATCGGTAGCGCCACCACCTTGAACAGTTCCAGGCCGCCATCCACGCGGTGCGCATGCACGAACTCGCAGGCCTGGCCCAGCGCCGCGGCGCGCAGCGAGCGGCAGGGCCCATGACCCTGGCTGTCGCAGGGCTTGTCGTAGCCGTGCAGGCATTCGTGGCACTTGCCCTGCGGCTGCCGCAACGGCGTGGCGGCATTGGCCCAGCGCAGGTCGTAGTCCTGGCCGATCCACAGCGCCGGGAATGGCAGCTTTTCCAGCAGCGGCCGGGCGGCGTCGAAGCTCAGCTGGGCCAGTGCCTGCGGTGCCAGTGCCCGGGGTACAGCGGTCGCCCTCTCGGTCATGCTCGTCTCCTGTGGGGCGCAGCGGCCCCGGAACCCTGGAAACGAGCCTATCGGCGCCGGGCCCGCGCGGCGTTGATCCAGGTCAACGCCGCGCAGGTCCGAGGGCTCAGGCCGTGCCGGCAGGCAGCGCCAGCACCCCGCAGGACGCGTGGCGGACCACCTGCTCGGCCGTGCTGCCGAGCAGCCAGTGATCCACCCGGCTGCGCGCGGCGACGCCCATCGCGATCACGTCGCAGCCCTGATCTGCGGCGAAGCGGCACAGCGTCGCGGCGGCTGGCCCCTCCAGGAAGTGCGCGAGTTCCCTGGGCACGTGGGCAGCGGCGGCAAAGGCCTCGAAGCTCTCGCGGCGCACCCGGACGACCTCCGCCTCCAGCCGCTCGCTGGCCCCGCCGCCGACGATGATGTCGCTGCCGGCCAGCAGGACGGGCTCGCTGACATAGGCCAGTTGCAGGCTGGCATCGCATTGCAGCGCGAACGCCGCCGCGTCGCGCAACAAGCGCAGGTTCAGCGCGGGGTCCTCGAGTACATCCACTGCCGCCAGCACGCGGCGCGGCAGGGGCCGGTCATCCGGCGCCACGCGCATCACCGGCACCGCGGAGCGGCGCAGCAACTGCTGGTCCGGCGAGTGCGCCAGCAGGCGCTGCGGCAACCCCTCGTCCGTGGCATCGACGATCGCCAGGTCTGCCTGCTGCTCTTCGATGCCGGTGAGTATCTCGGGCAGGACCGGGTGCGCCCAGTCGGCAGCGCAACTCACCTGCAGCCCGAGTTCGCGCAGGTAGGCCGCCTGCTGCTCGACCGCGCGCCGCGCCTCGGCCAGGTAGCCGTCGCGCGCCTGCTCCATCGCGCCACGGTTCGCCAGCGCGATGGCAGCGATGGCGCGGCTGTAGAAGAAGGCGGCGATATGCACTCGCGCGCCCGAGGCCAGGGCCAGTGCGCGGGTGCGTTCGAAGGCCGGCGAATGCGGCCGCTGCGGGTCGGCCAGCAGGTACAGGCTGCGGAATTGCGTCATGGGTTTCTCCGTTACTGGCGACACGATCTCCAGCACGCCCTGCAGCCGCATTGACCTGGATCAATGCCGGCGATGGGCGGCGCTCGCAGCATCGCCACCGCACACACCGGAGAAGGAACATGCGAACCAAGATTTCCCTGGCGCTCTGCGCGCTCACCCTCGCCGCCGCCCCGGCGGCCCAGGCCTACGAGACCGGCGACATCCTGCTGCGCGGCGGCGTCCACTACGTCAGCCCCAAGTCGGACAACCACGACACGCTCGATGTGCAACCCGCTGCCTCGCTGACCGCCAGCGTCGAGTACTTCCTGCAGCCGCGATGGGCCATTGACCTGCTGGTGGCCGTGCCGTTCAAGCATGAGGTGGAACTCAACGGCACCGAGGTGGCCAGCACGCGGCACCTGCCGCCGACGCTGTCCCTGGTCTGGTATCCGGCGGTGGGCGGGCGCTGGCACCCCTATGTCGGCGCCGGCCTGAACTACACGATCTTCTTCGACGAGGACACCAAGGGCCCCATCGCCAACCAGAAGCTCCAGCTCGATCCGTCCTTCGGCCTGGCCGCCGTGGCGGGCATCGACTGGGAGATCGACCCGCACTGGGGCGTGGCGCTGGACCTGCGCTACATGGACATCGACACCGACGGCACGCTCGACGGCGCGTCCCTGGGAACCTTCGAGATCGACCCGCTGGCGGTCGGCCTGTCGGCCAGCTACCGCTTCGGCGGGCGCTGAGCGGTGTCGGGCCGGGCGACGGCGCCCTTCAGGGCGGCGGCGCCTGGCCCACGGCCATGCTGCGGTAGCGGTAGATCCAGTAGAGCAGCGCCAGCGCCGCCGCACCGGCCGCCGGGATCGCCAGCGCCGCGAACTGCATCTGCTGGAAGCCCAGGGCGCCCACGCAGCCGCCGAGGATGAAGCCGACGATCAGCAGCAGGTAGAGCACCGCCTTGCGCCGGTCCATGGCATGGCCGCGCAGGCGCGCGCCGAGCATGGTGCCGAGGTCGGTGAACAGGCCGGAGACGTGGGTGGTGCGGATCGCCGCGCCGCTGTAGGTGCTGACCATGCCGTTCTGCAGCCCGCAGGCGGCAGAGGCCAGGAAATGGCCGCTGGTGGAGCCGCGCATCAGCGCCAGCATCGCCGCCAGCAGCAGCGCCGCCTCGATCAGCAGCGCCACGCTGTAGCGGCGCCCCAGGCGCAGCACGGCATCGCCGATGATGACGCCGCTCAGCGCCGCGCCGAGCACGAATGCCAGCAACACGCCGAACAGGTGCAGGCTCTCTCCCAGATCCGCGCCGACCAGCGTCAGGCTCAGCCAAGTGGACGTGCCCGTGAGGTGCGACACTGCCTGGTGGCGGAAGCCCAGCAGGCCGATGGCATTGACCGCGCCGGCGATCGCCGCCAGCCAGAAGGCGCCGACTTCGACCCAGCGGGGGAGTTTGGTGAACACCGGAAGCGGTCTCCTGCGAACCGCTCCATTGTCGGTGTTTTGGGCCGGGTTGGCACTAGAATGAAGTTACCATCGCCTCACCGGAAGCCCCGACATGGACGCCACCATCGCCAGCACCGTCATCCTGCCCTGGATCCACTACCTCGCCGTGCTGATGATGGCCGGCGGTGCCGTGGCCGAGCTCTACCTGCTGCGCCTGCCCGCCTCCAGCGACATCGTGCGCCTGCTGCCCCGCGTGGACCGCTTCTACGGCATCACCGCCGTGCTGACCTTTGTCACCGGCGTCCTGCGCATGTACCACGGCGGCAAGGGCGCCGACTGGTACTGGCACAACGGCCTGATGCACGGCGTCATCACGGCTTTCGTCGTCGCCTCGCTGGTGTCGATCGTCCCGACCGTGCGCTTCATCCGCTGGAACAAGCAGCTCGGCGCCGGCAATGGCCTGCCGCCAGAGGCCGATCTGCGCAAGACCAAGGCCCTGGTGCATGTACAGCTGACGCTGGTGGCGCTGATCGCGCTGCTGATCACGCTGGTGGCGAAGGGGTTCGGCGGTCGCGCTTAGGCGATGCCTAAATGGCATCGCCTGCGACCGTTGAACGGGCGGCCAGGGAATGTTTGGCCTCGCTGAGGCATGACTCGATGTCATGCGGGAGTAAGCCAAACATGCCGCGGGGCCTAATCAGGAAACCGCAGTCTCGCCATGGATGGCACCGCGCTGGTCTCCCTCTCCCACTGGCGGGAGAGGAAGCATCCCCATTATTGGGCAATCCCTTACCCCAGCAACCGCTTCCTCATCGCCCCACTCAAGCGCATCTCCCCCGGCTCCACCGCCTCCCCGCAACGGTCGCAGGCGACCACCGGCACCAGCAGCTGCCCGCAATGGCGATGGAACAGCGACAGCGGCGGCCCCCTACGGCCGGCCAGCCAGCGATCACCCCAGCGAAGCAGGGCGACGATGATCGGGAACAGGTCCAGGCCCTGTTCCGTCAGGCGGTAGCCGTCGCGCGCCTCGTCGCCGCGCGTCAGCACCTCCAGTTCCACCAGCCGCGCCAGGCGCTCGCTGAGGATGTTGCTGGCGATGCCCAGTGCGTCCTGGAACTCGCCGAAACGGCGGTGACGATAGAAGGCGGCGGCCACCGTCATCGCGGTCCAGCGGTCACCCAGTATCTCGAAGCTGCGCTGCATCAGCGGCTGGGTAGCGGCGATATCTTCCGCCGCGATGCTGGAGCGGCGGTGCGCCCGCGCGCCGGGGTGCGGGTCCAGGCCGGCACCGGGGCCCGGCCGCCAATCCACCTCGCGTGCATGCACCGGCTCCCCGCAGGCGGCGCAGCACTGCAGCGGCGTGAACTCGCGACCACAGGTGCTGTGGCGCAGGCGATGCATGGGGCTGCGCGCGTCGTAGTGCCAGCGCCGGTCCCAGGCAATGATGGCGCAGGCAACATCATGTAGATCGGCGCCGCGCTCGGTCAGCAGGTACTCGTCTCGCGGTGGATGCTGCTGGTAGCGGCGGCGGCACAGCAGGCCCGCCTCTTCCAGGCGCTGCAGGCGCTTGGCCAGCACGCTGCGCGCCATGCCGGTCATCTCCAGCAGCTCGCTGAAGCGGCCCTGGCCCAGGAACAGGCAGTACAGAAGCAGCAACGTCCAGCGGTCACCGATCAGGTTCAGCGCGCGCGACACGGAGTGTGCCTGCACCGAGAGATTCGGTGCAGGCACAGAGGGAAGCTTGTCGCGGGGTGCGGCGTTCAAGGACGGCCAACGACGAAACTGACGGTGGTGGCGCAGGACCCGCCGATATTCAGCGTGCCGATGCGGCGCGCGCCGGGAATCTGCATGTCGCCGGCCCGGTCCGTCACCTGCCGTCCGGCATCCAGCAACATGCGCACGCCGGTGGCGCCCACTGGATGGCCGCCGCCGATCAGGCCACCGGACATGTTGACCGGGCAGGCCCCGCCAGGCGCAATCGTGCCGTCCTCCACCGCGCGCCAGCTCTGCCCGGGTGGCGTCAGGCCGAAATGGTCGATCGCCATGTACTCGGTGCTGGTGAAGCAATCGTGCGTCTCGATGCCGTCCAGCGCCTGCACGCCGGGAATGCCGGCACGGCGGAAAGCATCCTGGATTGTGGCGCGTACCTCGGGGAAGATGTAGTCCTGCCCGCGGCTGCGCTCGAGCTTGTCGAGCAGGCGCAGGCCGGCATTGCGATGCCCCCAGCCGAGGATGCGCGGCAAGCGCCGCGGGTCCATGCCCAGTTCCGTGGCGCATTGCGGCGTGGCCAGCAGCACCGCGCAGGCGCCGTCGGTGATCTGCGCACAATCCTGCCGGCGCACGCCGGGCTCGATCACCGGATTGGCGGCATCGTCGTCTTGGAAGGCCTCGGGGCCGAACTGCCAGCGCCGGGTCTGCGCCAGAGGATTGCGCCGCGCATGGGCATAGTTGAGTTGCGAGATCGCATTGAGATGACGCCGGTCCAGGCCATGGCGGTCCTCGTACTCCTGTGCCAGGCGGCCGAACACGGCCGGCCACATGAAGCGGCAGGGGATATCCTCCCTGCCCTGCCAGGCGGCGGAATTCTGGATACGCGAAGCCTCGTCGCCGGGCAGGTTCTTCTGCTCCTCCACGCCCACCACCAGCACGCAGTCGTAGCGGCCGGCCTCGATCTCCGCCATGGCGGAGAGGATCGCCAGCGAGCCGGAGGCACAGGCGGCCTCGTGACGCATCGCCGGGCGCCCCCAGAGTTCCGGCACCACCTGCGCCACCATCGCGCCCAGATGCCCCTGCTGGCGCTGCAGTTCGCCGAAGGCATTGCCGACGTGGATCGACTCCACCTGCTCGGGGCCAATGCCGGCATCCTCCAGCGCGCCATGGGTGGCCTCGCGGATCATGTCGGACAGATCGCGCCCTTCGCGCGACCAGACACGCGCGAAATCGGTCTGGTGCCCGCCGAGGATGCAGATGCCGGTCACGCGGCCTTCACCTGGTCACCACGGGCCCAGGTCGCATGGAAGCCCGCCGGCACACGGCAGGGCAGCTTCACCGTGGCCACCGGCCCGCGTGCGACATCGCGCGCATCCAGCACCTGCACCTCGCTGCTGCCGCTGGCAGCATCGGTGACGAAAACCGTCAGCCATCCGTCGTCCTCTGCGGTTGCTCCGATGCGCGGCGCGAAGGCCGCCTCGGAGCCGAAGCAGCCGGGGGCGTAGCGCCAGGTCTCGCAGGCACCGCTGCGCAGGTCGTACTTGTGGATGCCATCGAAGCGCTGCAGGTCGGTGGTCGTGTCGATCGACATGACATAGCCATACTGTGTTTGCCGTCCGGCACGGTCGAGGTTCACCATTGGAAATTCGCCGATGCGGTCGTCGATCTGGCGCTGGCGCACGGCGCCGGTCTTCAGGTTCATGCGCCACTCCCAGGGCACGGCATGCAGCGCCAGCACCGCCACCATCGGCGCATAGGGGCCGTAGGCGCGGTTCGGGGCAATGCCATTGGGCACCATGCGGCAGGCCTGCATCACGACCTCGTCGCCTTCCTCCCAGGCGTTGATGACGTGGTAGATGTAGCAGGGGTCGGTCTCGAACCAGCGCACCTGGCTGCCGCGCCCACGCCGGGGCACCACGCCGAAGCGCGCCGGCTGCTCGCGGCGCTGCTCGATGGTCCACTGACCGCGCTTCAGGCCCTGCCCGGTCATGACCACCGGCAGGTCGTGCAGAATCAGGTAGTTTTCGGTCAGGCCTATGTCATGCGGCAGGCGCGGCCCTGGCAATTCCACCTTGTCGAAGTTCAGCAGATGGCCTTGCCGGTCCACCACGCCAAAGGACATCCAGGGTTCGTACAGCGAGTAGTCGAAGAACACGAACTCGCCGCTGACGGGGTCGGTCTTGGAGTGCGCCGAAACATGGCGTGGCAGGCGGCTGTCGAAGCGCTCCTCGCGCAAGGTCTCCAGGGTCCGTGCATCGACACGCACCGGGATACCGCTGACGTACCACAGCGCCATCAGGCTGCCGCCGTGCAGCAGGATGTCGGTATTGGCGGTGTCCTTGTACACCGTGCCGCTGCGCTCGCGATGCGCCGGCAGCATCACCCCTCCTGCACCACAACCTCCAGCTAGGTCCTGCTGGAAATCCGCCGAGCGCACATAACGACTGCGGTACTCGGCGCGCCCGTCCTCGAACCACATGCCATGGAGCATGCCGTCGCCGTCGAACCAGTGGTGCAGGTCCTGCGGGGCTTGCGCCGGGTTGGGTCCGTTGCGCACATAAGCCCCCCAGAGCTGCCGCGGCAGTTCGCCGACGATGTCGCAGTGCAGCACGGTTTCCTCGCGTGCCACGGGCGCGTAGAGCCCCTGCAGGTAGGGATTGAAACCGTTGGGGTTTCCGGAAGCACTCCCGGCAGCGGCGGCGGGCGTCTCCATGCTCTCCTCCCTCCGCTCTGCGGCGGAATGTTGCAGTGCCGCAGCGCGGCCGATGATGTAACGAGACTACGGTTGTAGGTTTCTTTATGCAAGCGTATGCTGGCTTCATGGTCAGTGGCCCGACAGAGGCCTCTCCCAGTGCGAGAAAGGAGCTGCGATGCGAGACGGATTCGCCATCGGGCGCGATGCGAATGGACCGACCGGCACTGCCGCGACGATCCGCCGCATCGCCGCCTGCATGTATCGGAGGACACACGCGTGAATGAACAACGCTGTGGCTTCCGGATCGCCGAACCGATGCTCGGCACGAAGTCACTGGCGCAAGCCGCCAAGGTCTTGTACCTTGACCGGACTCGAAACGATTTCAATGAAAGAGCAGCCCTGACCCCACCGGCAGAGGCTGCCACATGACGCAAGACCCCCACGAAGGATTGCGTCCGGCCTGTGCGAGGGCCGGGCACTTTGGTGCCACTAGAGGAGATAACGATGAAGTCGAGAGTGAAAGGACTCCTGCGCCTAGGCGCGGGCGGAGTGATGCTGACTGTGCCGATCATGGCCTCGGCATTGAAGTTCGAGTCGGGCGAGATCCAGGGCAGCTTCGATACCACGGTTTCTGCGGGCATACAGGTCCGCATGCAGGATCGTGATTCCAAGGCAGTCGGCATTTCCAACGGCGGCACATCGCGTTCGGTCAACGATGACGATGGCAACCTGAACTATGACAAGGGCGACATCACTTCCGCCCCAATCAAGGCTACGCACGACCTAGAGCTGAAGTATCGAAACTTCGGCTTGTTCAATCGCGTGTCGTACTTTTATGACTTTGAAAACCACGATTCCAACAAGCTCGGCAAGCGTGGTGAGGATCGACTAGGAGCGGAATTCGATCTGCTGGACCTATTTGCCTACGGCACCTTCGATCTCGGCGGACGCCGCCTCGACGCACGCATCGGCAAGCAGGTGGTGAACTGGGGCGAAAGTACCTTCATCCCCAACGGCATCAACGTGATTAACCCCGTGGATGTCGGCAAGCTGCGACAGCCCGGCTCGGAGATCAAGGAAGCCCTGCTCCCGACCGCCATGCTCTGGAGCTCGTTCGAGCTAACAGAAAGCTTGAGCACAGAACTGCTTTGGCTGATGACTTGGGACAAGACGGAGATCGATCCCATGGGATCGTTCTTCTCGACAACCGATGTCGCCTCAGACGATGCCACCAAAGGCTTCGGTGGCTCGGGCCGCCGCTTCGATGACCGCAGCCCGCCGACCGGCCTCGCTGGACCAGGTGCAAACCCGGCCGCGGCACAACTCTGGGTGGCACGCGAAGGGGACCGCAATCCAGACAACAAACGTGACCAGTACGGCCTCGCGCTACGCTACTTCGCGAACTGGGCCAACAATACCGAGTTTGCCGCCTACTACCTGCGCTACCACAGCCGTACACCGCTAGTATCGGGCACCCGGGCCGGTCCACAAAGTGCCACCAACCCGCTAGCCTTGTATAACTACACCAATCCTGCTGGTGGCTCCGCCGTTTACTATGTCGAGTACCCGGAGGGCATTGATCTTTATGGCCTGAGCTTCAATACGTCTGGACCGTTCGGCGTGGCATTGCAGGGCGAGTATTCGTATCGCCCCAATCTGCCGTTGCAACTGGAAGACATCGAACTGCTCCTGGCCGGTATCGGCTTACCCAACAATCTCACAGGCACCGGCTTCGGTCCGGATGGACCGGACCCGGACACCAACCCGGATCCGCTTGCGGGCAACGTCCCTGCCGGCACTCGACTCAAGGGGTATCGCCGTGTTGATGCACATCAGGTTCAAGCAACCGCCACCAAGGCATTCGGTCCGACGTTAGCGGCCGAACAGTTCACGCTGATCGGCGAGGTTGGCTACACCCACCTGGAGCTTCCGAATGGACTGCTGTTCAATGGCCCTGCCACGAACCTGCCTTCAGATCAGAACTCGGCAAACGCGGTTTCGGCCGGAAGCACCCAACAAGGCAAGGGTTACGCCAGCGAGAATTCTTGGGGCTACCGCGCGGTGGCGCGAATGGAATTCGAAAACCTGATTGGTGCCGTTGGCGTAGCGCCGCGCCTGGTGTTCGCTCATGACGTCAACGGCATCAGCCCGACTTTCAACGAGAAGACCAAGGCCATCACGCTGGGTTTCGGCTTTAACTACCTGCAGCGTTGGCAGGCAGACCTGGCCTACACCGTCTTCACCGGTGGCAACATCTACCGCGGCACGGATACCGGGGCCGTACCGGCCGGCCAGTCCACTAGCTATGCCAGCAGCGCCAACCCTCTCAGGGACCGCGATTTCCTCGCTGCCAGCGTCTCGTACGCGTTCTAAGCGAGGACTATAGGAGAATTCCATGAAACACAAGATGATCAAGACGAGCCTGATGGCTCTGGCCTTCTTCGCCGGCACCGCGCAGGCCGCGGTCTCGGCCGACGAAGCCGCCGCGCTTGGCAAGACGCTGACCCCCATCGGCGCCGAGAAGGCCGGCAACAAGGACGGCAGCATCCCCGCCTGGGACGGCGGCTTGGTGAAGGCGCAGCCGGGCTTCAAGCCGGGCGGCCATTACCCGGACCCCTACGCCAGCGACAAGCCGCTGTTCACCATCACCGCCGCCAACGCCGAACAGTACAAGGACGAGCTCTCGCCCGGCCAGATGGCGCTGCTGAAGCGCTATGCCGACTGGAAGATGGTGGTCTACCCGACGCGCCGCAGCGCCGGCTATCCGCAGAAGTGGTACGACGAGTCCATTGCCAACGCCACCAAGGTCAACCTGGTCGGTGGCGGCAACGGCTTCACCGGCACCACCGATGGCACGCCCTTCCCGATCCCCAAGAACGGGCAGGAGGCGATCTGGAATCACCTGACGATCTACAAGGGTGACACCTACGCCACCTCCTGGGCCCAGGCGCCGGTGACGCAGGGCGGTGACTTCAACCTGGTGCGCTTCGACTACGAGTACGACTTCACGTACGGCAACCAGAAGAAGACCCCGACTCAGCGTCAATCCAACCTGCTGTTCTACTTCCTGCAGATCATCAAGGACCCGCCGCGGCTGGCGGGCGGCATCCTGCTGGTGCACGAGTACGCCGACCAGGTGACTCAACCGCGCCAAGCCTGGACCTACAGCCCGGGCCAGCGCCGCGTGCGCCTGGCACCGAGCGTGGCCTATGACAACCCGGGCACCGCCTCGGACGGCCTGCGCACCAACGACGACTTCAACATGTTCAACGGTGCAACGGATCGCTACGAGTGGAAGCTGGTGGGCAAGAAGGAGATGTTCATCCCCTACAACGGCTACAAGCTCAACGGCCCCTCGCTCAAGCTGAAGGAAGTCCTGAAGCCCGGCCACCTCAACGGCGCCCATGCGCGCTACGAGTTGCACCGTGTCTGGGTGGTGGAAGCCACGCTCAAGCCGGGCACCTCGCACGTGTACAAGCGCCGCACCATGTACCTGGACGAGGATAGCTGGACCGTGGCCGTGTCCGACAAGTACGACAACCGTGACCAGCTGTGGCGCGTGAGCGAGATGCACCGCATCCAGTACTACGACGTGCCGTTCCTGGGCCCCGGCCCCGAGGTTCATCACGACCTGCAGTCGGGCCGCTACATCGCCATGCAGCTGTTCAACGAGGAGAACGTCCTCTACAAGCCGGTCAACCGTACCCCGGCCGACTTCACGCCGGACGCGCTGCGCAGCAAGGGCACCCGCTAAGGCCTTTTCCTGACATTTTGGCACCTGGGGCGCGACGCGAGTCGCGCCCCGATTTTTTTGTGCGGCAGGGCGTTTCGGGGCCGCCGCTGGGCTATAGTCGCAGCATTCAATTACCCCGACGCAACAGGCACAGAACGGCGACATGGACGCTGTCACGCCCCCGGCCGAAGTCTTCACCCACAAGTTCTTCGCCCCTCCCTCTTATCCCGGTGCGATCCACCGCCGGGAGCTGCTGGAGCGCCTGTTCCGCCAGCCGGGTTACGGCGTGGTGGTGGTGCAGGCCCCGGCGGGACACGGCAAGTCCACCCTGCTGCAGCAGGCCAAGAGCCTGGCGGACCAGCAAGGCGCCCTGACCGGCTGGCTGGCCTTCGACGAAGCCGACAACGACATGCGCCGATTCACGGTGCATATGCAGGCCCTGGTGGAGAGCCTGGGCAGCCAGGACGCCGCCGACACCACGCCCGGCACGCGCCGCCGCCTGTCCGACTGGATGTCCACCCAGCTGGTGCAGTTCGACCGGCCGGTGCGCCTGTTCTTCGACGAGTTCCAGGTGCTCAACAGCCGCGGCGTGCTTACCGCCTTCCGCGATCTGCTGGAGCGCATTCCGGAGAATGTCACCATCTTCATCGGCTCCCGCGCCCTGCCGGAGATCGGCCTGGCGCGGCTGATGGTCAACAACCAGGCCCTGGTGCTGCGCGCCGACGACCTGCGTTTCA
Source organism: Solimonas sp. (assembly GCA_030149365.1). GTDB lineage: Bacteria > Pseudomonadota > Gammaproteobacteria > Nevskiales > Nevskiaceae > Solimonas_A. Next base: position 76,200 of record JASBRP010000032.1, on the reverse strand, counting down.
CCCACGACGAGGCCCAGCAGTTCTTCTCGCAGGCCCGCGATCTGGGCGTGAACCCGCAGGAACTCGATGCCATCTACCGGCAAACCGAGGGCTGGCCGGCAGCGCTGCAGCTGTTCCGCCTGTCCCTGGCCAGCCCCTCGGTCCGCCGCAGCCTGACCGGCATGTCCGGCTACAAGCCGCGCGAGCTGGCCGAATACCTGGCCGACAACGTGTTGACCCTGCAGACCCCGCGCGTGCAGGAGTTCCTGCGTCGCAGCTCGGTGCTGACGCGCCTGTCGGCCGACCTTTGCGACCACGTCACCGGCTGGCAGGATTCGCAGAGCATCCTGCTGTTCCTGGAGCGCTCCGGCCTGTTCCTGCGCAGCCTGGATTCCGATCTCTGCTGGTTCAAGTACCACACCCTGTTCTCGTCTTTCCTGGCCGAGCAGGTGCGCAGCGAGGAACCCGAGGCCGTGCTCGAGGTACACCAGCGAGCCGCCGACTGGTTCCACGGCCACGGCATGCACGAGGACGCGCTGCACCACGCCATCGCGGCCCGCAACTACGCCTTTGCCACCGACATCATGAACGTCTGGGCGGACCGGCTGATCGCCGATGCCAACCTGGTGACGATGGAGCGCTGGTCCGACAACCTGCCCCTGGACCAGATCGCCGGCCGCCCGGAGCTGGCCATCAAGATCGCCTGGGCGCTGATCTTCCTGCGCCGTCACCACAAGCTGCGGCCGATCCTCAGCACGCTGGAGGAGGTCTCGCAGGAAGCCGACACCCTGGTGGCGCGCTCGATGCTGGCGCTGGTGCTGGACGACATGCCGCGCGCCTTCGCCCAGGTGGACCAGATCCCCATCTCTGGCCAGCAGCCGGTGGGTTTCCGCGCCTTCGAGCTCGGCGCTGCCGCCAACGTCGCCGCCTACCGCGCGCTCTGCGCCGGCGACTTCGACAAGGCCAGCGAGCTGCTCAACATCGCGCGCAGCTACGGCGAGCGCGGCGAGGCTGCCTTCAGCGGCGGCTACACCGTGGCCGTGGGCGGCATGAACCTGGTGATGCAGGGGCGGCTGGCCGAGGCCCTGGCGCGCTACCGCAGCGGCATGTCCGCCCACCACCTGGACCTGGAGAAGCCCTTCGCCACCGGCTCGCTGGTGTCCTGCTTCATCAGCGCGCTCTACGAGAGCAACGACCTGGACACCGCGGAGTCCATGTTCACGCAGTTCCACGACGTGATCGCCGACGGGGTGCTGCTGGACTTCATGGTGCCGGGCTACATTGCCATGGCGCGTATCCAGGAAGTGCGCGGCCGCCCCAACCGCACCGAGGAGATCCTGGCCGAGGCCGAGCAGATCGCCCACACCGCCGGCTGGCCGCGCCTGATGCGCATCGTCAGCTGGGAGCGCGTGCGGCGCCTGCTGCTGGCCGGCGAGATCGACCGCGCCCAGGCCATCGCCAGCCGCATCCCGCGCCAGCCGGAGTTCGCCCTGCCGGAAGGCTCGATGATCTACACCGAGGCCACCGAGGGCGACGCCATCGGCGCCATCCGCGTGGCCTTGCACAGCGGCAACGTCGACGCCGCATTGGCACAGCTCGGCAGCGAATTGGCCGTGGCCCAGCGCCAGGGCCGCAGCTACCGCCAGATCAAGCTGCTGGTGCTGGACGCCCTGGCCCAGCGCATCAAAGGCAACGAAAACCACGCCCACCGCAGCCTGCATCGCGCCCTGCAGCTGGCCGAGCCCGGCGGTTTCCTGCGCCTGTTCCTGGACGAAGGCGAGAAAATCCTGCCCCTGCTGCGCGACGAACACACCGCGCTCGCCGGCAACAGCGCCCCGGAAGCCGCGGCGCTGCGCGCCTTTGTCGTGCGTTTGCTCGATGCCGCCGGCCAGCATGCCGACGTCGTCTCGCGCCCCGCCGACAGCGGCTTCCAGCCCCTTGAACCGCTGACCGATCGCGAGAAGCAGATCCTCGTCTACCTCGCCAACGGCGTGTCCAACAAGGAAATGGCGCGGCGCATCTTCGTGTCCGAGAACACCGTGAAATTCCACCTGAAGAACATCTACTCCAAGCTGGCCGTGGCCAGCCGTCTGCAGGCGATCAATGCGGCAAGGCAGATGGGGTTGTTGTAGTCGGAACTGCCCTTTCGCGGCCAACGGCCGCTCCTACAAAGGCGGCTTTCTACGTGGGAGCGACGCAAGTCGCGATGAGTGGGCAAAAAGATCGCGACTCGCGTCGCTCCCACATGGCACTCGAAGGCTATCTGCTCAGGCACTGTAGGATGTGGTGAGCGAAGCGAGCCGCATCACCCTGTTCGCACGTCTGATGCGGTTCGCTTCGCTCACCACATCCTACGAAAGCACTGCGGAAGGTAGTGAGCGCAGCGAATGCTTTTGACGTTCGGGCACCGTCCAGTAGCGCCCGCCTGGTGGTCGGGCGCAGGGTCGAGCCGGACAGGATGTCCGGCCGTGGGGCCTCAGGCCAGGGATGGCCTGTGGGCCCGACCCGTGGCGACCGACCGCCAGGCGGGTTGCCCCGCCTCAGCGGGGCCGCGGATGGAGGGTGTGCTTTCTTTGGCTTACCTTTATTTGCACAAGCACCAACAGTAGGCGCCTCTAGGCGAAGAAAGGTAAGTCGCCCTTCGGCGAAACAAACCATCAAAGAACCACCGCATCTGACCGGCGTAATCGCCGGCATCACAGCTCCGGCGCGTGCCTCGATACGCCGCTTTGCGGCACTCGGCATGAACGGTTCGGGGAAAAGCCAGCGCTGCTCACCTCGGCACCTGCTCCTGCGTTCGAGGGCATGGATGCCCGAGGCAGGGCAACGCATGGAGCAGTTGCCGAGGCCTACCTCGGGCATCCATGACCTCGCAAACCCTCTCCCCGCAAGCGGGGAGAGGGAGTCAGCACGCTGACTCAACTGCTCAGCATCACCCGGTTCTGCGCCCTGAACCACACGAACCAGTCGATCGCCGCCGGGTTCAGCATCGCATCGCGACTCGCAGCCTTTTCCAGCGGCCAGCCGACCAGTATCTTGCGCACCGGCACCTCCATCTTCTTGCCGGTCAGGGTGTAGGGGATGTCGTCGACGCGGTACATCTGGTCCGGCACGTGACGCGGGCTGCAGTCCACGCGCAGGCGGCGTGCGATGCGGTTGCGCAGCTCCTCGTCCAGCAAAGCACCGGGGCGCAGCTTGATGAACATCGGCATGAAGAAGCGCCCGCCGGCCAGCTCGCAGCAGACGATCAGGCTGTCCAGCACTTCTTCCATACGCTCGACACTGCGATAGACCTCGGCGGTGCCGATGCAGACGCCGTAGCGGTTCAGCATGGAGTCGGAGCGGCCCAGGATGTAGCAGCCACCACGCTCGTTGATGCGGATGAAATCACCGTGGCGCCAGACACCGGGCCAGGTGGAGAAGTAGGACTCGCGGTAGCGCTTGTCGCCCTCGTCGTTCCAGAAACGCAGCGGCATCGACGGGAAGGGCTTGGTCACCACCAGCTCGCCCACCTGCCCGTCCAGCTCCTGGCCCTGCTCGTCCCAGACGTGCACGTCCATGCCCAGCGAGCGCGCCTGGATTTCGCCGGCATGCACCGGCAGCGTGGGGCTGGCGCCGACGAAGGCGGAGGCGATCTCGGTGCCGCCGCTCTGCGAAGTCACCCACAGGTCCGGCTTCACCTCTTCATGCAGCCAGGAGAAGGTTTCCGGCGTGGAGGGCGAACCCACCAGCAGGATCATCTCCAGGTCCGGCAGTTGGTAATGCAGGCGCGGACGCAGGCCATCCTTTTGCATCACCTGAACGAAGCCGGGGCTGATACCCAGGTGCGTGACCCTCGCCTGCTCGGCGATGCGCCACAGCACACCCGAATCGGGGGCGATCGGCGAGCCGTCGTACAGCACCGGCGCGGCATCCTGCAGCAGGCTGGCCAGCAGGATGTTCCACATCATCCAGCCAGTGGTGGAATAGAAGAATGGCCGCGAGCCTGCACGCAAGCCGAGGTGGAAGGCTCCCACCTTGCAGTGCTCCAGCAGCACGCCCACATGGCTGTGCACCACGGCCTTGGGCAGGCCCGTGGTGCCGGAGCTGAACAGGATCCACAGCGGATGATCGTAGCCGACATGCTCGTAGCGGAAGCTGCTGCGCGGCACCTCGGGCTGGTCCAGCAGCTTTGCCCAGGGGATCGTGCCCGCCGGTGGCGGACGGTCCGGATGCAGGTAGGTCAGCCAGACCGTGTGCTGCAAGCTGTCCAGGCTTCCCAATATCTGCTGCACCTCGCCCTCGCGCGGGAACTCCTGCCCGGCGAAGCGATAGCCGTCCACCGCGAACAGCAGCTTGGGCTTGATCTGCGCGAAACGGTCGATCACCGCGCGCGCGCCGAACTCCGGCGAGGCCGCCGCCCAGATCGCGCCGATGGCCGTGGTCGCCAGCATGGCGATGGCGGTCTCCGGCACGTTGGGCATGTAGCTGGCCACGCGGTCGCCGGGGCCGACGCCAAGCTTGCGCATCTGCTCGGCCAGGATCCGCACCTGGCCGCCCAGTTCGTCCCAGCGCATGGTCGCCGGTGCGCGCAGCTCCGAGGAGTGGTGGAACACCACCGCCTCGGGATGATCGGCCTCGCGCCGCAGCAGGTGCTCGGCATAGTTCAGCCGTGCACCCTCGAACCAGCGCGCGCCCGGCAGGGTCTGCCGGTCGAGCACGCGCAGGTAGGGGGTCTCCGAGCGGATGTCGAAGTAGTCCCAGCAGGCCGCCCAGAACTGCTCCAGCTCCTCCACCGACCACTGTCGCAGCGCCTCGTAGTCCGCCAGGTCCAGGCCGTTGCGGGCGTTGACCCAGTGACGGAAACGCTCCACGCCGGACAGCGCACAGTACGCCGCTGGGGGCGTCCAGAGCAGATCGCCCTCGACGACCCCGCGCGGCGTTTCTGCCAGTGCGGCCATGGTTGCCTTGCCGTCCGCTCGCCGGGCCTCAGGCCCGGCGCACGCCCGGTGCATGCACCGTCAGGATCGGCTCGCTGACCAGGCCGAACTGCTGCAGCACGCCCAGCAACTCGCGATGGCCCAGCGCCTGGCAGCCGGAGGCAAAGCCATAGCGCTTCGACGGCGCCTGCAGCAGGTGGTAGGCGAAGTAGGCCTGCATCAGGCCGGTCTGCTTGTAGTTGCAGTTGCCGTGGATCACGCAGTGGGCGCGGCCCAGCGCGCCGCTGGCATGCACCGAGTCCACCGAGATGTTGATGCGCGGGTTCTCGCGCGGCGGCATGCCGGCCTGCAGCGAGGCGGCCATCTCGGACAGCGCCTTTTCCTGCTCGGCCTTCGGCAGCGGCTTGATCTTCTCCTCGATCACGGCGTTGAGCTGGATCACGCTCTCCATCACCGTGCGCTCGAACACGCCGCCCATGACCTTGCAGTCGGACACGCGCGGGTCGTTCTTGAACCACACCGGGTGCGCCGTGCCGCCCCAGGGCAGGGCCAGCGCGGTGGTGTGCTGGCCGGGCACGCCGACCTCGGCCTTGGCGCCGAACGGCCACTTCACGTACTGCTTCTGCTCCAGGTAGTAGAAGTCGGCCGTGAGGATGCTGAAGATGGTCTGCGTGGAGGCATAGGTCGGGAATCCCTTCCACAGCACCAGGATGTCGAGCTTGTCCAGGCCCGGGGTTTCCAGGCAGATGTTGGCGGCGATTTCGCCGGTGGTGTACATCTGCGCGATGCCCGGCGCGAGGACCAGGTTCTTCTCCTTGAACTTCTCGCCCCAGGTCTCCTCGGCGTACATCATCCAGTTCTGTTCGCCGTTGGTGTCGGTGTAGTGGCAGCCGGTGGCCAGCGCCGCCTCCACCGCTTCGGGGCCGTACTTCATGAAGGGGCCGACCATGTTCAGCACCACCTTAGCGCCCTTGAACAGCTTGGTCAGCGCCTCGGTTGTGTGCTCCACCTCGGCGATCTCGTAGTCGGCGTTCTCGATGCCGGGCACCTTGTCCATCACTTCCTTGATGCGCTTGGCGTCGCGGCCGGCAGCGATGAAGGGCAGGCGGTACTCGCGCAGGTACTCGGCGACGAGACGACCGGTGTAGCCGGTGACGCCGTAGATCACGACAGGCTTCTTGCTGCTCATTCTTGTTTCTCCTCTGGATTCTGGATGTGTAAGTGGGGATGGGGTGTCAGGCGGTCATGCCGCCGTCGACCACGAGGTCGGAGCCGGTGACGTAACTGGATTCGTCGGAGGCCAGGAACAGTACCGCCGCCGCGATTTCGGAGGGCTTGGCGAAGCGACCCATGGGGATGCGCGCCAGGGTGCGCGTGGCGAACTCCTGGGCCTTCTCGGGCGCCATGCCGGCCAGGGCGCCGGCCACCATCTGGGTCTCGGCAAAGCCGGGGCAGACGTTGTTGATGCGCACCGGGTAGCCGCTGCGCGCGCAATGGATCGCCGCCGAACGACTGAAGATGCGCACGCCGCCCTTGCTGGCGTTGTAGGCGGGGATCAGGGGCTCACCCATGATGCCCTCGATGCTGGCGATGTTGATGATCGAACCGCCGCGTTCCTTCATGCGGGCGATGGCGGCCTGCGTGCCGTTGAAGACCGCAGTGAGATTGATGTCGATCGTGCGCTGCCAGTCCTTCTGCGAAATGGCCTCCACATCGGCAATGCCGGCCACGCCGGCGTTGTTCACCAGCACATCCAGCCGACCCCAGGCGGCGACCACGCCGTCCAGGATCTCGTTCCACTGCCCCACGTCGGTGACGTCCTGCACGCGGAACTTCGCGTTCGGCCCCAGGCGCTTGGCCTCGGCCTCGCCAGTGGCGCGGTCCACGTCGGTCAGCAGCACCTTGGCGCCTTCGGCCAGCAGCGCCTCGGCGGCCGCCAGGCCCAGGCCACGGGCGCCGCCGGTGACCACGCAGACCTTTCCTTCTACACGCTTGCTCATCGGCAATTCCTCAAGCCTTGGCGGCGGCCGTGCCGCGCCAGTCGTAATCGGTGGATTCCTGGGCAAACGTCACGAACCAGTCGATGGACTCCGGGTTCATCATGGCGTCGCGGCTGGCGGCCTTCTCCAGCGGCCAGCCCATCAGCAGCTTGCGTACCGGCACTTCCATCTTCTTGCCGGTCAGGGTGTAGGGAATGGCGTCGACGCCGTAGATCTTGTCCGGCACGTGGCGAGGGCTGCAGTCGTCGCGCAGGCGCGAGTTGATCTTCTTGCGCAGCGCGTCGTCCAGCACCGCGCCCGGCTTCAGCCGCAGGTACAGCGGCATGAAGAAATTGCCGCCGGGCAGTTCCACGCAGACGATCAGGCTGTCCGCCACCTCCTCCACCTGCTCTACCGCCCGGTAGATCTCGGCGGTGCCGATACGAACGCCGAAGCGATTGAGCGTGGAGTCGGAGCGGCCGTAGATGTAGCAGCCACCGCGCCCGTTGATCTTGATGAAGTCACCATGGCGCCAGACGCCGGGGAAGACATCGAAGTAGGACTCGCGATAGCGCTTGCCACCCGTGTCGTTCCAGAAGTGGATCGGCATCGACGGGAACGGGCTCGTCACCACCAGCTCGCCGACCTCGTCGTTCAGTTCCTTGCCGTCATCGGTCCAGGCATGGACGTCCATGCCAAGCATGCGCGTCTGGATCTCGCCAGCATGCACCGGCAGCGTTGGCGAAGCGCCGACGAAGCCGCTGCAGATTTCGGTACCGCCGCTCTGCGAGGTCACCCACAGGTCCTGCTTCACCGCCTTGTAGAACCAGGCGAAGGTCTCGGGCGTGGACGGCGCGCCGGCCACCACGATGCCCTCCAGCGCCGACAGGTCGTACTGCTCGCCGGGCTTCAGGCCTGCCTTCTCCATCATCTGCACGAAGGTGGGGCTGGCGCCGTAGCTGGTGGCACGCGTCTCGGCGGCCAGCTTCCACAGGAAGTCCGGCGTCGGATAGGCCGGGTTGCCGTCGTAGAGCACCGCCGCGCTGCCGGTCAGCAGCGAGGCGATCACCAGGTTCCACATCATCCAGCCGGTGGTGCTGTAGAAGAACATCACCGACTTGGGGCCCAGGTTCAGGTGGAAGCTGAGCAGCTTGTAGTGCTCCAGCAGCACGCCGACGTGGCTGTGCACGATGGCCTTGGGCAGGCCCGTGGTGCCGGAGGAGAACACCACCCACAGCGGATGGTCGTATTCCACGCGGGTGAACTGGAAGCCCTCGCGCGGCACGTCCGGGTGGTCCATCAGCGAAGACCAGGCGACCAAGTCCGGCATCGCCGGCGGCGCGGCCTGTGGGTCCAGGTAGGGCAGCCAGACGATCTTCTTCAGGCTGGGCAGCGAGCCGGCGATGCGACGCACCTCCTCCTCGCGCTTGAAGTCCTTGCCGCCGAAGCGGTAGCCATCCGCGGCGAAGATCAGCTTGGGCTCGATCTGCGAGAAGCGCTCGATCACCGTCTTGACGCCGAACTCCGGCGCCGCCGAGGACCAGATGCAGCCGATGGCGGCCGTAGCCATCATCGCGATGGCGGTCTCCGGCACGTTGGGCATGTAGGACACCACGCGGTCGCCAGGCTGCAGCCCTATGGCCCGCAGGCGCGTGGCCAGGATACGCACCTGCCGGCCCAGTTCGCGCCAGCTCATCGTGGCCAGCGGGCGGGTCTCCGACAGGTGGTGGAACACCGGGCGCTCGGCGCCCTCCACCTCATGGCGCAACAGGTGCTCGGCGTAGTTCAGGCGCGAGCCGGGGAACCACTGCGTGCCCATCATGCCGCCGTCGGCCGGGCGTTCCAGCACGCTGCGAAACGGCTGGTCCGACTGCACCTCGAAGTAATCCCAGATCGTGGCCCAGAAGCCGGCCGTATCCGTGACCGACCACCGCCACAAGGCGTGGTAGTCGGCGGTGTCGATGCCGCGCTCGGCCTTCAGCCAGCGCTGGTAGCGGGCGATGTTGGACGCTTCCGCGAATTCCTTCCGCGGCGCCCAGAGTTTTTCTCCTTCCATGACCATCGCTGTTTCTCCTTATCTTTCTAGTGTCAGCCCAGCGCGTAGACTTCGTAGCGCACGGTCGAGCGCAGCAGGTCCACCTGCCCCCGCCCGACGCAGGCCAGGCGCTGCAACCACTGGTAATCCGGGTGCGCCGTGCGCAGGCGCGGAAAGGTGTGCAGCTCCGCGCTGGGGGGCACCTCGCCTCGCAGGAAGCCTTCGTAGGCCCCTGCCCCGAAATCACCCAATCCGTCGTAGCGCGCCTCGATCAGCGCGCCATCGTCGGTCTCCAGCGTCAGCAGCACCTCGAGCAAGCCCATGCCGTCGCGGCGCAGCAGGAACGCGTCCTGCCCCACCGCACGCAACTTCCCCTGCAGGCGTGGCCCCTCGAAGCGGCCACCGGTGACGTGGAAGTTGACGCGGATGCCTTCCTGCACAGGGCCGATCACCTCGGGCGGCGCCCGCAGCGTCGCATCCATGGTGAAAAGCCGTTCGCCGCGCAGGGACAGGTCCATCATGAGCGCAGCTCCGCCAGGCGCTGCAGCACCGACTCGGGCTGCGCATCGGCCGGGATCGTGGCGTGGCGGAAGCCCTGGGCCGGGCACTCCTCCGCCGCCGCACCACCCCAGTAGGCCGGCGGCAGCGGACGCCCGCTGGCCGACTCCGGGGCGATGACGAAGGCCAGGCCCGCCGCTGCCGTGCCGGCTGGCCCCTGCAGGCCCGCCTCCCAGCGATAGTGGGCCGCCACGTTCAAAACCGGGGTGTACAGCTCCGGCAGCGCCGGCTCCTCGCCTTCCTGCAGCAGCAGGATGTCGATGCCGGCCTCGCCGAAGCAGCGCAGGAAATCCGCCATGTACACCGCCGCGCTGTCGGCCTCGTCCTCGCCCACGTCCACCGTCTCGCCATGGGCCAGACGATAGGCCACCGCCACCCAGGCGCGGGGTGAGGGGCAGGCCAGCGCCAGCGGCGCCTCGGCGAAGCAAGCACGCAGGCCCTTGGCCAGTTCCACCAGGTGCGCCCGCAGCGGCTCGTCGGCCAGCAAGGTCTTGAGCGGCACCACGGCGCGGCGCTTGGCTGCCATGGCCTCGCGCAGCGCTGGATGTGCGGCCACCCAGGCCTCGGTCACCGCGGCCAGCGGCAGCTGCAGCACGTCGGAGCGCAGCAGGCCCTGCGCCTTGCGCTGCAGCGCGATGGTGCCGGCCACATCCAGCCAGGGCACGGCACCACCGGCCAGCAGCGCGCCGGCGTAGTCGCCATAGTCCAGCCACAGCGGCCGCCTGCCGGCGGACAGCATCGCGGACAGGGAGGCCATCAGACCGCCGTGTAGCCGCCGTCCAGCACCAGCTCGGTGCCGGTGATCCAGCGGCCCGCCTCCGAGCTGAGATAGATCACCGCGCCGGCCACGTCGGCCGGCTTGCCGAAGCCGCCCAGCGGATGCGCCGCCTTGAAGGCGCCCTCGGCAGTGGCATAGTCCGGCGCCAGCTGCAGGTCCACGAAGTGCTTGATGAAGTTGGTGCCCATCTCGGTATCGACGATGGCCGGATGCACCGAGTTGATGCGGATGCCCAGGCCCAGCTGGGCGCACTCCACCGCCGCCGCCTTGGCCATCAGGCGCACCGCGCCCTTGGACGCGTGGTAGGCGATATGGCCGGTGGTGCCGATCAGGCCAGCCACCGACGAGAGGTTGACGATGGAGCTGCCCGGCTTGAGCACGCGCACCGCATGCTTCAGACCCAGGAACACGCCATTGACGTTGACGTCCATCAGCTTGCGGAAGTCCGCCAGCTCGCATTGGGTCAACAGCGCGGCGGTCTCGATGCCAGCGTTGTTGACCAGGATGTCGAAGCCGCCCAGTTCCTTCTGCGTGGCCGCGATGGCCGCTTCCCACTCGGCCTCCACGGTGACGTCATGGTGGTGGAACGCGGCCTTGCCGCCCGCCTTTCGGATGCGCTCGACGGTCTGCTGGCCGACGCTGTCCAGGATGTCGGTCACCATCACCGCCGCACCGGCCTGGGCCAGGGCCTCCGCCACTTCGGCGCCGATACCGCGCGCGCCGCCCGTCACCAACGCTACCTTGCCGTCGAGACGGAACATCTTGTTGTAATCGGTCATTGTTCTCCTCCTCCTGTCGATCTCTGGGATTTGCGACGCCCCGTTCAAGGACGGGGCGTCGCTCTCCTTTTACTTGCTGCTCTGGCACTCCGCCAGTTGCGCCTTCAGCTTCTCGACCTCGCCCTCCAGCTGCATGATCGCAACGTCCTTCGGGTTGGGCATGAACACGCCCTGCATCTGGTCCGCCGGCATCTTCACGCGCTGGCCCATGGACGAGGCGTAAATCTCGGCGTTGTTGTCCCAGGAGCCCAGGTAGGGCAGGTGCGCCGGCGGCTCCGGCGTGACCCATTCCTTGCAGAACTGGTCGAAGGGCTTGCCGCGCGCCAGGCGCTGGCGGCGCACGTCGGCACGCAGCTTGGCCGTCGCCTCCTCGTCCACCACTAGGCTCTTGTCGTCGAACACCACCTGGTAGATCTCGCGAGCCAGGTCGGGCGACAGCAGGTCCTCGCGCACGTCCTTCATCACCAACGCCGGATCGCGCTCCAGCACGTCGCCGTAGCCGCCGCCCGAACCCTGGCAGATCATGTAGATCTCGCCGTCACTGCAGAGCTCGAAGGTCATGCCCATGTCGTTGCTGCTGTACTTACCGCCGGGGATCGGCCGCTCGTTCATCAGCTTGATGATGTCGAACACCTCGACCACGTTCGGGTTCTTCTTCAGCTCCTCGAAGATATTGATGCCCTTGATCTTCATCAGCTGGTAGCTGGGGCATGAGTAGCCGCCGAACAGGCCCTGCGCCGAGGGGAACTTGGAGCCCTCGCAGCCCGTCATGAAGCCCCACAGGCCCGAGCCGCGCGCCGTGGCGATCTGCTCATAGCCCATACCGCCGCGGTACTTGCCGAAGCCGATGCGGTCCTTGGCCAGGCGCTGCGCGCCCAGGCGGATGATCGGGGTGTCTTCCTCGTTGATCTCGTGCTCGCCCGAGTCGGCCATGAAGCCGAACACCGGCGAAACCGAGTGCTCGCCGTCGGCATGGCTGCGTGCGCCCTGCCCCATGCCGTTGATGTCGCCGCAGAAGTTGCCGGTGACGTCGCCGTGCTGGGTCAGGCCGCCGTAGATGAAGGTAGCGGCCTGGTCGTACTGCGAGGCGATGATCGCCGAGTACTTCTTCGGCAGGCTGTAGTTGAACTTGGCCATCGGGATGGTCCAGGCCACGCAGGCCTTGAACAGCGGCATCAGGCTCATCGCCTGCGGCATCTCGCCCTCGGCGTCGATGATCGAATTGCGGTCGGTGATGACCTCGATCGGCGACAGCACCGCCATGGTATGCGGAAGGTCCGGCCAGATGTTCTGCAGCAGGCCGGTGGCCAGCGCCGCCTTGAACGAGGCCAGGTTGGTGTTGACCGAGCGGTTCAGGAACTGCGGCGCCGTGCCGCGGAAGTCCATGATCATGCGGTCACCCTTGACGGTGATCGCCACGCTGATCTTCTGCATGATGTTCTCGCGCAGCGACGAGTCCATGAACTGCAGCACGCGGGTGGTGCCGTCCGGCAGCTCGCTGATGCGGCGGCGCACCTCCACCTCGGTGTCTTCCAGGTGCATGCGCATAGTGCCGATCAGTGCCTCGCGGCCGAACTGGTCCAGGATCGCCACGATGCGCTCGCGCAGGCGCATCACGGCGTGCAGCTTGACCTTCATGTCCTCCAGCTGCAGCTTCGGGTCACGCACCGAGTTCTGCAGGAAGGTCACCAGGTCGCGCTTGAGCTGGAAGTTCTCCACGACCTTGAAGGGCGACATCTTGATGCCCTCGTCGTACTTGCTCTCCGCGGCGGCCGGCAGGCCACCCGGCTCGCAGGCGCCGTTCTCGCCCTCGTGGATGGTCGAGGACAGCCAGCAGATCAGCTCGCCCTTGTAGTACAGCGGCATCATCATCGACTGGTCGGTGTTGTGCACACCGCCGTAGCGCGCATCGTTGTGGATGAAGCCGTCGCCGTCCTTGACGCCGACGGTGGGGTCATCCATCCAGTTCTTGATGATGAAGCGGATCGGGTAGAACGCGCAGGCGGCAAAGGTGATGATGCCGTGCGGCGCGATCATCGCCAGGTTGCCGTTGGCGGTGTAAATGGCCGTCACCAGGTCGCCCCACTTGGCCCCCGGGGCCGCGCCCATCTGGTTCACCATCTGGAAGGACTCGGACAGCGCCGCGTTCACCAGCCCGCGGATGTGGTGGGCCCGGTGCGCGTCGAAGCCCTTGGAGAGAACAGCCTCCTCGGCCTCCGAGCGCGGTGCCACGCCGTGGTTTCGCATGATCTCGGGGTCGGGCCCGAGGAACATCTTGTTGTCGGCGAGGAACTTGTCCAGCAGCGCCTGGTCTTCAGCGGAAATCTTGTCGTGCATGTCTCGCTCCTCTTATTCCTTGATGAACCAGACACCGCCCTGTGCCGCGGCGTGGAAGGTCCAGCCCGGCTCCACCAGGTAGGTGGTCGCGCGGGTCGTGACGATGGCCGGGCCCGGGATGCGGGTGCCCTCGACCAAGGCCTTGTCGTCGTAGATCGGGGTATCCAGCGCCTTGTCCTGGCCCACGTAGTGGCAGGTCCGCTGCGACACCGGCTCCGGCGGCGCCAGCTTCTTGTCGCTCAGCTTGAGCTTGGCGAACGCCACCTTGGGCTGCTCCACGTAGGAGCAGACGCGGATGGTGTTGATGCGCACGCCGGTCTCGGGCGACTGGCTGCCCTCGCCGAAGCGCGCGCCGTAGCTCTTGTGGAACTGGTCCATCAGGGCCAGCACTTCGCGCTGCGACGTCAGGCGGTTCATCTCCGTGACCACCGCGGTCTGCACGCGCTGGTTGCCGTAGCGCATGTCCAGCTCCAGGCGGTAGCGGATCTGGTCGGTCGGCATGCCCTGGCGGATCAGGTCCTCGCGGCCACGGCGCTCCAGCTCTTCCACGCCCTTGTTGAAGCTGTCGTACTGGTTGTAGAAGCTCTTGGTCGCGGGGTTGAACAGCACGGTCCAGGTGCTCATCTCGTGGATGTGCATCTGGTTGACGTTGCCGGCACCGCAGGCCGAGAAGGTGGACGAGAACGGCGGCGCCAGGATCTTGCTGACGCCCAGCGCGTTGGCCACGCCGCAGGCGTGCAGGGGGCCGTTTCCGCCATAGGCCAGGATCGTGAAGTCCTTGGGCTCGTAGCCGCGGGTGCGCAGCTCGGTGGCAATGCCGTTGGCCATGCCGGCGTCGACGTTGCGCTTGATCAGCTTGGCCGTCTCGGTGACGTCCATGTCCAGGTCGTCGCAGAGCTCGTCCTCGATGGCCTGCTTGGCACGGCGCGGGTTCAGCGGGATGCGGCCGTTGGCGTAGTTCTTCGGGTCCAGGTAGCCCAGCACCAGGTCGGCGTCAGTCACGGTCGGCTTCAGGCCGCCGCGGTCGTAGCAGGCCGGGCCGGGATCGGAACCGGCCGACTGCGGGCCCAGCTCCACCGAGCCGAACATGCGGTCGTAGCGGGCGATCGAGCCGCCGCCGGCGCCCAGGGTCACCAGGTGCACCATCGGGATCGACACCATCCAGCGATCGATCACCGGGTTGAAGTCATAGTGCTTGACGCCCCCCTGGTCGACGATGCCGATGTCGAAGCTGGTGCCGCCCATGTCGGTGGCCACCACGTTGCCCAGTTCGGCTGCCGCCGCCAGGTGCTCGCTGGCGGCGATGCCGGACACCGGTCCGGAATGCACCGTCTGCAGCGCATCCGTGGAGTTCAGCTGCGCCATGCCGCCGGAGTTGTGGCTGACCAGCATCGGCTTGTTGTAGCCCTGCGCACGCAGGTTCAGCTCCAGCGTTCCCAGGCCGTGGTACATGGTCTGGTGCAGGAAGGCATCCATGATGGTGGACGTGCCGCGGGCGTATTCGCCCTTGCGACCCGCCACCTGGTGCGACAGCAGCATCGGGATGGCACCCAGCAGATGCGCCGGGTACTCTTCCAGGAAAATCTCGCGCACGCGCAGCTCGTTCACCGGGTTGACCACGCTGTTGGTGAACATCACCACCAGGGCCTCGGCGCCGGAGTCCACCAGCTCGCGGATGCGCAGGCGCACGTCATCCTCGTCCAGCTTCCAGAACACGTCGCCCAGGTAGTCGATGCGCTCGCGGACCTCGCGGATCATCGGGATCGGGACGATCGGCTCCGGGCGCGAGGCATTGGGGATGTCCATCTGCTCGTGCTCGGACAGGCCCTCGCCGTAGCCACGGGCACGCGACAGCGGGATGGTGCTCTTGAAGCCGGTGGTCACCAGCACACCGATGCGCGGACCCTTGCGCTCGATCAGCGCATTGGTACCCAGTGTGGTCGAATAGCGGACGGAGTCCACTTCCGACAGCAGCTTGGAGGATTCCAGGCCCAGCTGCTTGCAGGCATCGCCCAGCGACTCGTTGAAACCCAGCGCCAGGTTGTGGTGCGTGGTCAGGGCCTTGCCCTCCACGTACTGGTTGTCCCAGACCACGAAGCAATCGGTGAAGGTGCCGCCGATATCCACGGAAACGCGTTTCATGTCCGTCGTCTCCCTTAGTGCTTGTGGCCGTGATGGCCGTGGTCGTGGTCATGCCCATGCGCCTGCGCATGCAGCGCACGGCCGTGGCGGACCTTCTCGGCCGCCAGGTCAGGGCCGACCACCGCGTCCACCACCTCCTTGCGGTCCTTCCACTGCAGCTTCAGCGCGTCCAGGTCCAGCTCGATGTCGTACAGCGGCGGGTGGCCCGGCGGCAGGTACTCCACCTCCACCATCGTGCCGCAGGAAGAGCAGTAGTACTCCAGGATCCGGCACCAGGTCGGGTCCGGCGAATAGGTGCGGGAATACAGCTTGGTATCCAGCAGCGGCTTGTGGATCTCGCGCGGGTCGCGGTCGTACACCAGCAGGCCGCGCTTGTAGTTGTCGCGGGCGTCGCCGTGCACGTGGCCACAGCGGCGGCACTCCCACTTCTCGGAGTCGAGGTTGATGCGCAGGTATTCGGTGATCAGGACTTTCATGATCGATATTCCTTGTTCTGGTCTCAGCGGCTCAGCAGGATGTCGCCGGACTCGTTGATCTCGAAACGCCAGCCGGCGTCGATGCGGGAGGTGAAGAAGGCTTCCTCCAGTACGCAGGGTCCCTGCGCCTGGGCACCGCCCGCCTGATCCTCCACGCGATACAGCGGCAGGTCGGCCGCCTTGCCGCCGGTGGTGACCTTGCGGCTGCCAGCGGCCACCGCCGCCTTGCCCTTGCCCCCGAACTTGCCGGACAGGCTGGCGCGCGAGATCACGCGCGTGGCCTTCAGCACCATCGCCGCCTGCGCGCCCTTGGGCAGCGCCGGCAGCTTGTCGCCTTCCAGCGGCAGCAGCTCGTCGCCCGCCTGCAGCCAGGCCTCGATGCGGCAGTCCGCCAGCTCGAAGCCCTCTGCGAACATGCCGCGGCGGGCACGCTCCAGCAGCAGCTCGCGTGTCGCCTTCAGGCCCGCGGCATCGGCGCTGGACAGCGGCGCCTCGTACTCGTGGGCAATGTCGGAGAAGCCGATACCGAAGGCGGAGAACACCGCCGCCAGGCCCGGGATGATGATCTGGGAGATGCCGGCCGCCTCGGCCACCTTGCAAGCGATGAACGGGCCGGCGCCGCCGAAGGCCGCCAGCGTCGTGTCCGGCGTGACCTGGGTGTAGCCCTTCAGCGAATCCGCCACCTTCTGCGCCCAGGCCTGCTGCATCGCATCCGCCGCGGCCTCCACGCTCAGGTTCAGCGGCTTGGCCACATTGGTCTCGATCGCGACGCGCGCACGCTCCACGTCGATCTTCAGTTCACCACCAAAGAAGCTCGCCGGGTCCAGCAGGCCCAGCACCAGGAAGGCGTCGGTGATCGTGGCCAGCGTGCCGCCCAGGCCGAAGCAGGCCGGTCCCGGCGCGCCGCCGACGGACTCCGGGCCCACCTTGATGCGCCCGTCCACCACGGAAATTATCGAAGAGCCACCGACGCCGGCGCTCACCACCTTGCACAGCGGCAGCGAGGTCGCGACGCCTTCGATGTGGCCACGGCGCTCGGTGGTGACACTGCCCTTCTCCACCAGGCTGATGTCGGTGGTGGTGCCGCCGATGTCCATGCCCAGCAGGCGGCCGAAGCCGTAGTGCGCCGCCAGGGCGCGGGCACCCTCGGCACCGCCACGCGGGCCGGAGGAATAGGTCTTGACCGCCGCCGTACGCGAGATGCGCGCCGAGGCGCCGTCGTTGCGGAAGATCAGCAGCGGGTTCTTGGTCTTGTACTCGCGCAGGCGATGCTCGGCGTTGTACAGGAAGCGCTCCATCGCCGGATGCAGGAAGGCATTGAACAGCGCCGTCCAGACACGGCGGGCGTCGTCCTCGTCCTGTACCACCTCGTGGGAGTACAGCAGCGGGATCGCGCCCAGCAGGTGCGGCGGGAACTTCTTCAGCAGGATCTTCTTCAGGCGGACTTCCCCCGCCTCTCGCTGTGCCCCACCGAAGCCGATCACGATACGATTGGCGCCCTCGGAGGCCAGCTTGTTGATCGCCTGCGTCGCGGCGATCTCCAGCGCCGCTTCATCGGCCTTGGCATCCAATATGGCCACGCGCGTGCCGACCAGGCCGGCAAACACATCCTTCTGCTGTGCGTCCATCTGCAGCGCCGCCGCGTCCAGGCCACAGAGCAGCAGGCCCAGGCGCTGGCCCTTGCGCTCCACCAGGGCATTGGTGCCCTGCGTCGTGGAGTAGCGGATGTGATCCGTGCTCAGCAACAGCTTCAGCAGGTCTTCCTGGCCGTAGATCGCCGCGCTGGCCTTGCGCAGGCCGTCGAAGAAGCACTTCGACAGGTCGTAGGGCGTGGTCACGCTCTTGGTGCGGTAGACCTTGCCACCGTCGATCACGCAGAAATCGGTGAGCGTGCCGCCGTTGTCGATGTTGATCAGCTTGCCGCTGCCCGCCTTCGCGGGGGTCGCCGCGCCGCGGCTGCGGACGAGGCTGTCCGCCTCAGTTGCTGCGTTCATGAACCGTTCTCCTGGATGCAAGTGCGACGGCGATGCGTCGTTGCGTTTGTTCTCATGTCGTGGGCTCCTCCGCGGCACTCTTTTCCGGTGCTTGCGCGATATGTCTCGCGATGTCTGCAACCCTATTCGCCGCTACCGCTGCACTCGCCACCCTGTCGGGTAGTTTTGAAGAGTAGTAGCGCGCGAAGGCCTCCCACTTCTCCCTCTCGCCCTCCGCTGCACCCATCCCGCAGGAGGGGATGTTGTTGGCTGCATGCAGTTCGCGGGAGGCGAGGCGTCGCACGATCAGGCCCTGCCCAATCTCATCAGCGCCGCATTGGTGAGATAGCGCTCGTACAGGCCTGGGTCGTTGGCCGAGCTGCGATGCCCGCCGGCGATCTCGCGCACCTGCTCCAGCCGCGTCATCTGGCTGGTCTGGATGTTGAAGGCATGCACGTGGCTCCAGGACCAGTACGGATGCTTGCCGTCCATCACCGACTTGCCGCCGGCCTCGTACAGGGAGAAGGCCGCGTCAAAGGAGTGATAGGGCTCGCCGCGTCGGTCGTAGGTCACCATGCCCACCGGCAGGCCGGTGCGCGCATCGAACCACACGCGCTTCTTGCTCACCGGCGCACGCGGGAACTTCACCGGCTCCGCCTCCACGATGATGGCCTCCGGCACCAGCTCCACCGTGGTGTCCCAGAAGCTCAGGCCCTTGGGCCCGCCATGGGTGCGGTGCTCCCAGTTGGGATGCGCCGGGCTCCAGCCGCCGGACACACCCGCCAGCAGCGGCCCGCGCCCCACGATCTTGTAGTTGCCCCAGGTATGCAGCGGATCACCCGCCGCCCAGGCATCGGACAGGTACAGCGATGAGCCCGGGATCAGCGGCTCGAAGCGCTGGTCGGTAGGGAACTGGCGGATACGCTTGAACTCCGGCAGGTAGCCATAGAGTTCCGGGAAGCGGTTCTGGTCATAAGGCCAGATGTTGAGATACGAGGTGCCGTTGACCGCGTCGGGCCGGACAAAAAACACCGACTGGTAGCGCAGCTTGTCTTCCTTGCCGGTCCAGTAAGGCTTCGGATCCAGGCTGACACGCGCCACCGGCGACAGCTCCGCCCAGCCCAGCTCATAGCGGAAATCGATCTCGCCGGACAGGCCGATGTCGTACTCCTTGATCGCATACATCGAGGCATCGTGCCGGCCCCAGCTCAGCGTCAGGCTGGCGAACAGCTCCAGGCCGGTCTTGGCGTCGGGGAAGGGGTTGCCGCCGATCCAGGGCTTGCCCTGCGCGGTGACCACGTTGCCGGTCGCATCGAACTTCGCCTGGCCGCGGTTCTTCAGCGAAGCCTCCAGGTATTCCCAGGGGCTCAGCCGCATGATGTCGGTGGTGGTGGGCGCAATACGCAGGCGCCGGCCCATCTTGGCCACCTGGTAATACTTGATCGGTTCCAGCAGGTCCTTCACCAGCTCCACATTGGCCGCGGTGATCTCGTCACCTGCCTTCAACTTGCCCTTGGACCAAATCTCGATCGACAGCAGCTCCTCGGGATAGGCACGGGTCACATCCCCGTCCTTGGCCACCGCATCCCATAGCGGCATCAGCACGCCGGCGGTTGCGGCACCGCGCGCCAGTCCCCCGAGGAACTGGCGCCGGCTGTATTCACGGTCGTAACGGATGACCCTCATCTCTCTCCTTCTCCGCTACTGCTGGTTTAAAAATCGCCGACGGCTTGCGCCGTCGGCATCCTCGCTGCCCATAGGAGGAGGTGGGGAGGCAGCGGATTCCGCAACAAACTCAGAACTGATACGTCAGGCGCACCGTGACCTCGTCGGCATAGTCGGCCGTGGACAGCAGCGTGTCGTTCGGGTTGGCACCGCCCAGCGTGCCGTCGATGTAGCTGTAGAAGGCTTCCACCGTCAGCGCACCGCGCGGCTTCCACTTGATGCCCGGCTGCACCAGGATGCTGCCGCGCGGGTCGTACAGCGTGGCAAAGCCGATACGGTAGATGTCCTGCGGGAAGGGCTGCTGGAACGCGAAGGCGAAGTAGTGCGCGCCATTCACGCCGTCTGCCGCCTTGGTCTCCGTGCCGCCGTAGCCCGACAGGTGGCGGCCGAACAGGTCGTCCACGTTGCGGTACATGTGCTGGAACACCAGGTAGGTCGCCGGGAAGGCCTGGGTGAAGCGGTGATACTTCTCCAGCACCAGCGCCGTATTCACCGAGTCTTCGCGGATGTAGTTGCGGCTCAGCGAGGTATTGGTGAAGGTGCGGTCCGGCGTGTAGGACACCTCGAAGTTGATGATCAGCTGGTCCAGCAGGCTGCCGGGCTCGCCTTCCGTCACGAAGCTAGCACCGAGGCCGAACACCTCTTCCTGCGCATACTCGCGAGCGATATGACCGCGCAGGCTGCCGCCGCCGGCGATGAAGAACGTGTTCAGCTCGTTGTAGGCCTGCTCCACCGTGGTCACCGGCGAAGCGAACAGGTCGGTGGTCGACGGGAACTCCGTGATCGAGGCGTTGAGGCCGCTCATCGCGTTCAGGCGGGCGAAGCCGGCGTAGCGGAACCACTCCTGAGCCGAATACACACCGCCCGGCGAAGCCTCGAAGGCGCTGCGGGACAGCAGCTCACCGGAGTCCTTGCCCTGCAGCGCCAGCGTGGAATGCACCAGGCCACCCAGCGAGTTCAGGTTGGTCGGCAGGTCCTTGTTCTCGCCCGACTGCGTCCAGCGGAACACGCCATCCGGGTTGTAGCGCTGCACCGCCATCGCCTGGAAGCCCCACTGGCCGTAGTTGCCCTTCAGGCGCATGCCGTAGCTGAGCTTGCTGTCCCAGCCGCCCTCGGCGTATCGATCATGCACCGTGAACTGCGACGGAATGACGTTGTACTGCGTGTTGGGGTTGCCGTAGATCGTCGGCTGGAACTTCTGCACGTAGCCGTCGACCAGCAGCTCCTCGTTGAGCTGGTAGCCCAGGCGAGCGCCCAGGGCCGGCACGCGCTTGTCGGAATACTCTTCCTGTGCATAGTCCAGCACCGAGTGGCGGCGCAGGTCCAGGCCATCCACCACGTCGAACACCCGGAAGAACAGCGCCTGGCCCCAGGCGATCTGCTGGTTGCCCACGCGGGCCGTCAGCGGGCCGTTCTGGTATTCCAGAACCAGGGTCGGGAAGTAGAGCAGGTAATCGTCGCCCGCCCACTCCAGCGGATTCGGGCTGCTGTCCCCCTCCACGCGGTACTGGAAGTAGTTGGGCTTGCCGGCATACAGCGCCGCGTCGCCGCCCGAGATGCCACCCTGCACATTGGCGTACTGCCCGGCATCGAATTCGTCGTACAGCTTCGGATCCCAGATACCGCGCAGGCGCGCGATCAGGTTCAGGTTCTGCGTGAAGCGCACGCCCAGCTCGACCTCGGAGCGGACGATGGCATAGTTGATGTCGTTGTCCACGCGCTTCATCGGCGTGCCGCCGCCGGTCGCGTTGTTCACGCCGCGCAGGCCCGGCGACGCAGTATCGGAGAGCGCCACCACCAGCGGCGGCAGCGGCAGCGCCGCCCAGGTGCCGACGTTCTGCGGCAGCGCCCCTGCCAGGATCGGGCCCAGGCCGGGAATGCCGGCGACGAGCTGCGGCACCAGCGTCGGCGGCGCATAGGCCTGCCGCGGCACCGAAACGCCGTTGTAGTAGTTACCCAGCTGATTGGCCGGATTGTCCTTGCTGCTCGTCGAGTAGCTGAACTCCGGGCGGATGAAGCCGCCGATGGTGAAGCTCATCTCGTCGAACATGCTGGCCTGCGCCGGCGCCGCCAGCAGCAAGCTCATCCCCGCTACCACTCCCGTCACGCCCGTCTTCTGCATTTTCTCTCTCCTCAGACGCTGTTCTGTATGGCACCGCCGCCCCGCTTGACGCTCCCTCAGGGCTGCAGGCTCACGATCTGTCCGGCCTGGCCCACGGCCAGCACCGGCGCGCTGGCCGAAGCCTGCGCCACTCCCACGAACCACAGGCTGTTCACACCGCCACCTTGCACATGCTTGAAGCTCTCGCCGCTGTCGCGGCTGACCAGCATGTCGCGCATGCCCGTCACCAGCACCCGGCCATCGGTCGTCGCATGCACGCCCAGCAGCAGCGCCTCGGTGCCGGAAGGACGCGTCTCCCAGGTGGCGCCGCCGTCGGCGCTGCGCAGGATCGCCCCGCTCTGTCCCACCGCGTAGCCCACGCCGTCCTCGCGCAGCTGCAGCGCAAACAGCGAAGCATCGCCCTTGTGCAAACCGGTCCAGGTGGCGCCGGCATCGCTGCTGCGCAGGATCAGCCCGAACTCACCGGCAATCGTCACCGTGCCATCGGCCGCCACATGCGCCGCGTACATATGCGGCTCCATGCCGTCGGGAGCGTGCTCGGTCCAGACCGGCGCCGCAGACCGCCAGGTCTGGCCGGCATCGTCCGACAGCAGCACCGTGCCGAAGGCACCCACCGCCACCGCCCGTCCCGTGTCGTTGAGCTCCACCGCCAGCAGGCGCTGCTTGCTGCCGCTCTTGCCTTCCGT
Organism: Solimonas sp.; assembly: GCA_030149365.1. Lineage (GTDB taxonomy): Bacteria > Pseudomonadota > Gammaproteobacteria > Nevskiales > Nevskiaceae > Solimonas_A. The sequence continues at coordinate 53,712 of JASBRP010000032.1, read as the reverse complement.
CCACTTGCCGTCGGCCCCGCGGGTGACCACCAGGCCGCTCTGGCCCACGGCCACCGCCTTGCCAGCGGCCACGCCGACACCGAGCAGCGAGAGCTGCGTCGGCGCCTGCACCATCTTCCAGCTGGCGCCCTTGTCGCTGGACTCCTGCACCTCGCCACCCGCGCCCACCGCCACGCCCAGCGTCTCGCTGAAGTCGATGGCGAACAGCGCCTGATGGACCGTGCCGGTCAGCACCGGCTGCAGCGGGCTCTTCGCGTCCGCCGGAGGCGCCGACGCCGAGACGGCGCCTGCAACCAGGAGGCCGGCTGCGGCCAATGCAATGAGACGAGTCATGCCGATGACCTTTCCTGTCGGGGTTCCCGCTCCTGCTTATCGGCAGAAGGGGTTTGGTTGAATTGGAGGCCTGAATTGACCAGCCAGGCCTCGAAGGCAGCGTCGCGCTCCACCCTCGCCCTGACTTGCTCACGCCAGCGGGCGAGAGGCTTCAGGACAGAGGCGAGGGAGAGCGCGCGCTTCATCGCTTCCTCAGACCGTGCCCAGGCGGGTGATCGCCTGCACCGTGAGGTACTTGTTGTAGACGTCCTCGCCCTTCATGATCGAGTTGTCGTAGCCGCTCTTGTACCCGCCGGTCACTTCACGCGCCTGCACGAAGCGGCTCATGCGGTTGGCCTGCAGATCGTGGCTGAGCACGCTGACCCAGGACCACGCCGGCTGGCCGCTGTCGTCCTTGATCGTCAGCTTCTCGTTCGAGTACTGCGCGTAGTGCGGCTCGAAGGTCTTCCAGATCTCGCCGCGGCGGTCGTAGGTGTTGTAGGCCACGTACATGCCGTTGCGGACGTCGATCCAGGTGCGCTTCTTGCCGACCGGCGCGCGCGGGTAGCCCGTGGGCTCCGCGTCCACCACCAGGCATTCCGGCACCAGTTCCATGTACACGTCATGGAAGGTCTGGCCCTTGGGGCCACCGTGCACCGGGCGCTCGTAGTTGTTCATCGCACCGCCACGGCCGCCCATGAAGTTGCGGCTGCCGATCGCGCCGAGCATCGGCTTGCGCTCCACGATCTTGTAGTTGCCCCAGGTGCCCATCGGGTCGCCGGCCGCCCAGGCGTCGGACAGGAACAGCGTGATGCCCGGCACCAGCGGCTCGAAGCGCTGGTTGGTGGGGAACTGGCGCACGCGGCGGAAGGCCGGCAGGTAGCCGTAGAGTTCCGGGAACTTGCGCTGGTCGTAGCTCCAGATGTTGAGGAAGGAGCTGCCGGCGGTATCGTTCGGCGCCGTGAACCACACCGACTGGTAGCGCAGCAGGTCCTTCTTGCCGTTCCAGACCTTGTCGTCGTTGCGCGCGGTGGTGTTCAGCTCCGCCCAGACGAAGTCGTACTGGTAGGCCAGGCTGCCATCCGGGGCGATATCCCAGTCACGCACCGCGTACTGCGAGTAGTCATGGCGGCCCCAGCTCAGCGTGAGGTTGGCGGTAGCCTCGACACCGTTCTTCGGATCGGGGAACGGCATGCCCGCGCCCCAGGGATTTCCGGCCTGGTCGTAGACGTTGCCGTCGGCTCCCATCTTGGCCTTGCCCTTGTTGCGCAGCGTGCCCGCCAGGTACGGCGCCGGGTACAGCTTGGTGACGTCCTTGGTGGACTCCACGATATTGATGCGCCGGCCCATGGTCTTCACGTGCATATAGGCCACGGGATCCAGCAGGTGCTTCACCACCTCGACGTTGTCCTTGGTGATCACGTCGCCCGGCTTGATCTTGCCCTTGGTATGGGCCTCGATGTGCAGCAACTCTTCCGGATACGCTTTGGTCGTGTTGTCGGCGGAGTCGGCGATCGTCGGCCACAGCGGCGCCAGCACACCAGCAGCGGCACCCACGGCTGACTTCTGCAGCAGCATGCGGCGGCCGTAGTCGAAGTCGTATTTCTTGATGCGGAAAGTCATCTTCAAGTCTCCTCGTTACTGCTGACGAATGGCCTGCCGCAACCCGCGCGGCATGCTGTGGATGGCGGCGGCCGCCCGCGGCGCCGCCTCCAGGGAAAAGATCAATCGGATCGTGATGGCGCCGGAGTTCATGCGCGCGCACCGGCCGGAGCCAGGTCGTTCTTGTCGTCCTGCAGCGTATAGAGCGACAAGTCCGCACCCTCGCCGACGAGCAGGTCGTCACGGGTGACGAAGGTGGGCTTGATCAGCCAGACGATCAGCGGCAGCACCACCAGGGCCAGGACCATGTTGATCAGCATGATCAGCACCAGCAGCAGACCCATGTCGGCCATGAACTTCAGGCCCGACAGGAAGTACCAGGGCAGGATGCCGATCACCATGATCGAGGCGGTGAACATGATCGCCTTGCCGGTGGTGGTCAGCGCCGCCACATTGGCCTGGCCCCAGTCGCCCTTCTGCGCGTGGTATTCCTCACAGATGCGGGACAAGAGATAGATGCCGTAGTCGATACCGACGCCGACACCGACGCAGGCCACCAGCAGCGAGTTGATGTCCAGGCCGATGCCCATCAGGTGCATCGCGGCACTCATCACGAAGTTGGACAGGTTCACCGGGATCAGCAGGATGATGCCGGCGACCGGCGAGCGGTAGGCCAGGCTGGTGCCGAGGAAGATCACCAGATTGAGGCAGCCCAGGATCAGCCAGTGGTAGCGGTGCACCACGTCGTTCATGGCCTGCTGCAGGGCGATGGTGCCGGTGCCCAGACGCACCAGGAAGGTCTTGTGGTCCACGCCCACTTCTTCCAGGGCTTTCTTGGCGGAGGCCAGGGCCGCATCCACCGTGGCCTGCTTGTTGTCCTTGTACCAGAGCGAGACGGTGCCGTTCTGCTGCTCGAAGTCCACCACGTTGGAGTAGGCCTTGGGGCTGCTGCCGACCATGACGGCGCCGGCGGCGGCGCTGACGGCGGAGTCGACCGGGTCCAGCGGCAACCACTTGGGGTTGCCGCCGCTGAACAGGCGGTTGCCCTCCATCAGATAGTCGGCGAAGGACAGCGTCGCACGCGGCGGAGCATCGCCGCGTTCGATCAGGGCCTGCACGCGCTGCATGGTCAGCATGGTGTCGGCGTGGTGCATCGTGCGGTTGGGGTTCTTCTGATCCTTTGCCTCGAACACGATCTCCAGCGTGTTCACGCCGGGGAAGTTGGCGTTGATGTTGGAGACGGCCTGGTTGTACTCGGACACCGGCCAGAGCAGGTTGCTGCCCTCCACGGGGTTGCCGATCTTGATCTGCAATGAGGTGTAGATCGCGGCCATGCTGCCGATCACCACGATGATCGTGGTCATGCGCGCGGCCTTGCCGTGGGTGAGACTGGCGATACCGCCCAGTGAGGACTGGAAGGCCTTGTGCACACCGCTGGCCTGGCCGTGCGAGACCATGGACTCGACGTTCTTGGGCGGCGGCAGGGCGGCCAGCAGCAGGGAGATCAGGATGACGCCGGTGGGGATCAGCCAGATGGCCCAGAAGCCGCAGAACAGGGCGAAGCGTTCCATCGCGGGGATCGGGGCGATGGCGATCAGGAAGATGCCGACGATGTCGGTGAAGATGCCCAGCACGGACGGCGCCATCATCACGCTCATGGTGATCTCGGCCGCCTTCTTGCGGTCCTTGATGTGGGCGTAGATTTCGTAATAGCGCTCGGTGAACTGGACGCAGTGGGAGAAGGATCGGGCGACCAGCAGCAGCGGGACCACCATCAGCAGGGGTTCGATCGGCGACTTGAGCCATCCGACGAAGCCGAAGCCCCAGATGGCGGCAACGGCGCTGGTGACGATGGGGGTGACCACGCCCACGACGTTGCGCATGTACAGCACCAGCGACAGGATCAAGGCGCCGATGGTCATGGCGGCGATCCAGATCATCTGCTTCTGGTACTGGTAGACCCAGCCGGTGAGGGCGGGCTGGCCCGCCATGTACACCTCATGGTCGGCGTCTCGCGCCTTTTCCACCAGCTCCTGCACGTGCTTGAACACCACGCCATAGTCCAGGCGCTGTTCGATGAAGGTGGCGTTGATCAGGGTGGCGGACTGGTCGGCGGAGATCAGGAAGTTGCGCGCGGCGGGGCTCTTGTCCACGCGAGCGCGGAAATCCGCGATCTCTTCGGCGGTCTTGGGCACCCGGTCTTCCATCAGGGGCTTGACGTCGATGCCGTAGGGGGTGGCTTCGGCGTAGCGGGCCTTCTCCGTGGAGATCGACAGGATCTGGTCGTGGTCCACGCCCGGCGTGAGGTCGATATCGCGCGTCAGGTCCCAGACCTTCTGCAGGGTCTCGTGGTTGTAGATGTCACCGTTCTTGCGCTTGACCATCAGGGTGACGGTCAGCGGATTGCCAAAGTTCGGGTGGTCCTTGTACACCTGCACAAAGGGATCGTCCTTGGGCAGCAGGTCCGAGAAGATCGTCCTCAGCTCGACGTCCTTGATACCGATGGCAAAGAACACCGTGATCGCGATGAAGAGCGCCCATGAAATACGGCTGTGACGGATCACAGCCTTGGCGATGCGGTAGCGCAGGTTATCCATGAAGGCTCCACGGACGGGCTCGCCGGCGGCGCCGGCGGCACCGTCTCTAGTTGTGCGGGTTACGGCCGGCGCGCAGCGCCGCGCAGGAAGCAGGGATGTAAAGTCCCGGGGCGCGGGCACCGTAGGTGGTGTGGGTCACCGTGTCTCTCCTCGTTCTTATGGTCATAGGCCCCGCGTCAACCGATGACGGCGCGCGAAGTCCTTCTTGCAACGGGGAGCAAAGTACGGCTCGCGCCGAAAGTGCCGCACTACACGAATGGGTAGTTTTCTCTATACCTGATGGGTAGTCGCGTCGCGCTTCATCACAAGCTTTCAGCGAATCAACGACATACCGCAATGCAGCAAGCGCCATGTTGGGCGCGAGATTTTTTGCTGCACTGCGCTATTTGTAGGACGCGACGGACAGCACGCATCGCATGAAGTGATAACGCGAGAGATGTGCAGTGCGACACGCGCGATGCGTGTTCAGCACAACGCCTTTATGTACAAAGGCAGGGCTAGAAACGCGTTACGTTCCGTAGCCTGACGCAGTGCAGCAAGCGTCAACTTTCTTATCTTCCCTCTCCCCTTGCGAGAGAGGGACCGAGGCGAGGGCATGGATGCCCGAGGTAGGGCAACGCAGCAGCAGTTGCCGAGAGAGGGGGAACATTCGGCTTCCGTTCGCACTGAGCTTGTCGAAGTGCGAACGGACACCGTGACGACCGCCCGCGCCCTCGCCAGTTACACCGGCACCTTCCGCTTCAAGAACCCCAACTGCAGCCCGATATTCTTCTCGAACATCTCATCCACATACGGCTGGAAGTGATTGCTCTCCAGCAACTCGAACTCACCCTGCGGCAGCTTCGCCGCCGCGCGCTGCGCCGCCTTGGGCGGCGTCACCGAATCCTGCCGCCCCGCCACCACCAGCGTCGGCGCCTTCACCCGGCTCGCAAAACGCCCCGGGCTGTACAGCGGCAGCTCCAGGAAGATGCGCGACAGCACCTTGTTCTCCCAGCGCACCCCTTCCGGGAACAGCGCCATGTAGCCATCCCAGGCCTCCGGCGTGCTCATCGCCGCCAGCTCACCGGGCCGCCCCACGATCCGGCTGTAGTACGGCTTGCCCACCAGGCTGCCCGCCACATCGCGCAGTGCCGCCACCGACAGCTTCACCAGCGACGCCAGCGGCACCTTCGCCACGCTCGCCAGCCCGCTCACATGCGGCACCTGCGCGATCACCGCCGCCACGTTGCCGTCCTCCGCCGCCGTCTGCAGCACATGCCCGCCCGAGAACGAGCTGCCCCACAGGATCACGCGCGAGGAATCCACCTGCGGCAGCTTGCGCACATGCGCCAGCGCCGCGCTCCAGTCCTGCAGATGACGCCGCGGGCTCACCCAATGGCGCGGCTCACCCTCGCTGTCGCCAAAGCTGCGGTAGTCGAACAAGAACACCGCATAGCCCGCCTTCACGAAGCGCTCCGCAAAGTCATATAGCCCCGCCGCGCGGATCGCGCCGAAGCCGTGGGCCATCACGATCACCGGCGGCCGCTTGGCACGCGCCGGCAACTCCAGGGTGCCCGCACAACGCAGGCCATGGCTGTAGAAAGGAGAATCGACGGAAGACATAGGGGAGAAGGTCCGTAGAGAGAAGAGAAAGAGTCAGGCCGCTTGCGCCACGCCTGCATTCTTGCGGAATTCCAGCGCATCATCCGCTACCGGGTCCTGCATCAGCATCACGCGGTCATGCTCGTAGTGGTTCAACACACGCCAGGGCAACTCGCGCCCCTGCCGCGGCAACACCGCGTTGCCACGCTGCACATAGCCGGACGCCAGCGCCGCCATGATGGATTCATCCTGCTTCTGGCCCTCCGGCGCGCGCGGCGTCACCACATCCACGCCCCGTGCATCCATGTGCTTCAGCAGCCGGCAGACATAGCCGGAGGCCAGGTCCGCCTTCAACGTCCACGGCGCATTGGTGTAGCCAAAGACCCAGGCCAGGTTCGGCACACCCTCCACCAGCACGCCCTTGTAGGTCATCTGCTCGTTGATCGGCAGCGCCTTTCCGTCCACGCGGAACTCCATGCCGCCGCCCACCTGCATCTGCAACCCGGTGGCCGTGATAACGATGTCCGCCTCCAGCTCCTGCCCGGACTTCAGGCGGATGCCCTTCTCCGTGAAGGTCTGGATATGGTCCGTCACCACGCTCGCCTTGCCCGCGCGGATCGCCTTGAACAGATCCGCATCCGGCACCGCGCAAAGACGCTCATCCCAGGGCTGGTAGCTGGGCGTGAAGTGGCGCATGTCCGCGTCCGGCCCCAGGTTCTTGCGCACGCCGTCCAGCAGCCAGCCACGCACCTTGTCCGGCCAGCGCTTGGCCGCCTTGTAGATCAGCCGCTGGAGCAAGATGTTGCGACGGCGCGCAATCCCGAAAGCCCAGCGCTCAGGCAACAACTTAACCAGCATCTCGGTCAGCGTGTCATGCGCCGGCAGCGAGAAGATATAGCTCGGCGAGCGCTGCAGCATCGTCACGTGCCCCGCCTCCGCCGCCATCGCCGGCACCAGCGTCACCGCCGTCGCCCCGCTGCCGATCACCACCACCCGCTTGCCGCGGTAGTCCAGCCCCTCCGGCCAGTGCTGCGGGTGGATGCACTGCCCGCGGAAACTCTCCAGGCCCGGGAATTCCGGCAGGTGGCCCTGGTCGTAGTTGTAGTAACCCGTGCAGCTCAGCAGCAGCTTGGTGGAGAACGTCAGCGTGCGCCCACTGCCCTCCTCCAGCGCCGTGACTGTCCAGCGCCCCTCCGCGCTGCTCCACTCCGCCCGCGTCGTCTTCAGGCCGAAGCGCACCTTCTTGTCCACGCCATACTCGCGCGCCGTCTCCGCCACGTAGCCACGGATCGCCGGCCCGTCACCCATCACCTGCAGCTTGTTCCACGGGCGGAAGTTGTAGCCAAAGCTCAGCATGTCCGTATCGGAGCGGATACCCGGATACCGGAACAGATCCCAGGTCCCGCCGATCGCCTGCCGTCGCTCCAGGATGCCCACCCGCTTCTGCGGCAGCTCCCGCGCCAGATGGCAGGCCGTACCAACGCCCGAAAGACCCGCGCCGATGATCAGCACGTCGTAGTGGTTGTCCTGCACCGGGAATCTCCTCGCTCTTATGGCCCCTCTCCCCATGCACGGAGAGAGGGTCGGGGTGAGGGGCGCGAGCCCTCTCATGAAAACCAGGCATGAAAGTCGAATCCACCCTTTCATGCGGACCCCATCATGCCCCGCCCCCAAGCCAAAGACTTGACTCCACGAGACATTGATTTGACATTACGGGACATGGGCGCAATGGTGCGGGCCAGTGGCGTGCGGGGTTACCGGGAGCTCATGCGCTCACTGGGCGCCGACCCTGCGCGCCTGCTGCGGCGCTGCCGCATCCCCCTGCGTTCGCTGGACGACGACGACGCCCTGCTGCCGCTGCGCTCCACCGTGCAGCTGCTGGAACTCAGCGCCGCCGAAACCCGCTGCCCCGACTTCGGCCTGCGCATGTCGCGCAGCCAGGACATCAGCGTCCTCGGCCCGCTGGCCATCGTGCTGCGCAACGCGCCCACCGTACGCAGCGCCCTGGAGTACGCCTGCCGCTACCTCTTCGTGCACAGCCCCGGCCTGGTACTGAGCATGCACGAGACCAGCCCCGTGATCCGCGACGCCGTCGAGCTCTCCATCGACGTGCGCGTGGAAGGCGGCGCCCCGCGTCGCCAGACCGTCGACCTCTGCCTGGCCGACCTGCACCACATCGCCCTGCTGCTCGCCGGCGAGCGCTACGAGTTGCGCGCCGTCACCCTGCCGCACACCCCGCTGGCACCGCTGGGCACCTACCGCCAGTTCTTCGGCGTGCCCGTGATCGCCAACCAGCCGCGCGCCGGCCTGCACATCAGCCGCCGCAGCATGGACGTCAGCCTGCAGTCGGTCGATCACAGCCTGCGGCAGATCGCCGTGGACTACCTCGCCACCCACTTCCGCTCCCCCGACCAGAGCCTCGGCGAGCGCGTGCGCCAGGTCCTGCGCCGCACCCTCGGCACGCCACAAGGCAGCAAGAACGCCGTGGCCGAACTGCTGGGCATGCACCCGCGCACCCTGCAGCGCCACCTCGACAGCGAAGGCAGCAGCTTCGAAGCGATCCGCGAAGAACTGCGCCAGGACGCCGCCCTGCGCTACCTGCGCGAAACCCGCATCCCCCTGGGCCAGCTCGCCGGCATGCTCGGCTTCTCCGAGCAGAGCGCCTTCACGCGCTCCTGCCGCCGCTGGTTCGGGCAGGCGCCGTCGGCACTGCGAAAGACAGCGGGCTGAGAATCAGGGCCAGCGCTTGTAGAGCCGCCCATCCCGCCCCGCAATACAGATCGCGGCACACCCGCCATCATCGGCTCCACGGATTCCAGGCCGAATCAAAAATGCTCTAATGTCGCCCCGCAAGCAGCACCGCGCATGAAAAGCTTTCCTCCCAACAACAACGGCGCACCGCGGCCCTCGCAGGAAAAGCCCTCGCGTCCTCCCAGGCCAGCCGCTCCCACCGTGGAGATCGGCCTGCTGCTGCAGATCCACACCAAGGGCTTCGGCTTCGCCCAGCCGCTCACCGGCAACCCGCGCACCACCGTCTTCCTCAACGAAAGCCGCATCACCGCACTGCGCGCCCTGCAGCCCGAGCCTGAAGGCACGCTGATACGCATGAGTGTCGCGGACAAGGCCGACGGCAAGCGCGCCGCCACCGAAGCCCGCCCGCTGCAACTAGATGATGCCCTCGCCGCCCAATGCCTCTGGGACCGCCTCGGGCAAGACCGCGCATCGCCGGACATCCAGCCGCTCAAGCCGCTGCTGCCCGCACAACCCGTGCTGCTGCCGCTACTGCTGGTCCTGCTGGCCGAGCAGCCCGCCGGCGACAGCCTGCTGCCGGCGCTCGCCGCACAACTGCCCGCCGGCCTGTGGCAGGAGCCGGCGCTGGCGCGCGCCCTGCACCTGGCGCCCCGCGCCGATCGCCGCGGCGCCATCCAGCACCACCTGCAGCAGCGCCCCGACACCGCGCTGGCCCTGCTGCGCAGCGGCGCCAGCAAGCCCGGGCAAGAGCTGGACATCGCCTGGCTCGAAACCCTCTGGCAACAACTCCCCTCGGAACGCAGCGCCATCCTGGATCTGGCAAAGCGCGCCCAGGGTTTTCGCAGCGCCACGGAAAAACTCACCTGGGCCCGGCGCGGCATCGATCACGGCGGCGCGCAAACCTGGTGGGACCAGATCGCCAGCGTCATCGCCGCCCCCGCCGCGCCCTGGCCGCAGGACTGGGATCAATGGCCCGCGCTCGCCGACGCACCCACCACGCTGATCCAGGCCCTCGCCCAGCACCGCCACCCCGCCTACGCCCAGGCCACGCAACTCCTGGCCGCGCTCCCCGAGTGGACCGCACAGCATGCACGCTTCGACGCCGACGAACTCCTCCAAGCGCTCAACGACCAGGACAAGGCCCTGGCCCGCCAGTGGATCAGCACCCCGCTGCAGCCGGAAATCGAGCGCCCCGTGCTGGCCCAGATGCAGACCGCGCGCGCCGCCGAGAAATGCGTGCTGCGCTACTTCCACGCCCTGGGCCTGGACGCCAGCGACGTCTCCATCGGCCAGCTCAGCGGCCAGCACCAGGACTGGCTGCAGATGGACCTGCAGATCAACCGGCGCCACGGCGTAGACGTGAAGAACTGCCGCCGCAGCTTGAACGGCGGCATGCGCTCCGGCCGCTGGAAGGTCAAGGCCTTCAAGTCCGACGCCGCCGGCAAGGCCGTCACCCTCTGCGGCGTCAGCAGCCCGCATACCCGCTTCGAGCAGGACACCCTCACCGCCGTCGCCCCCAAGCGCACGGGCTACGCCAGCTTCACCCCCGCGCAGCCCGTGCCCATGTTCGTGCTCGGCGTCACCCACGCCGCCGAACTGCGCAACCTCATCCGCCGCTTCCGCGACGTCTCCGACATCCGCATGCCCGCGCGCGAGCGCCTGCTGGAAATGCCCGTCTGGGCCTGGGACTACCCGCTGGCCCACTACCAGCCGCGCAACGACGCCCTCGGCGCATTGCGCCAGGCCCTGCTGCAGCCCACGCCCACCGTTCTCGAGCAGCGCCTGCGCCACGAGCTGCCGCCCGCCCTCTGGAGCCTGCTGGACCTGGACGCACCGCCACACACACCACCGCTGGAAGAACAGCAGCAGGAATTCCTCGCCGAGCTGCGCCAGCACTGGCGCCTCACACGCGGCGCCGAGGCAGACGCCCCCACCGTGCCGCGCCTCGCCTGGCTCTACCTCTTCAGCCTGCACCTCTGGCTGCGCCGCCGCAGCGCCGGCAAGACCTCCGCCGCCCGCACACTGGAAGCGCTGTTCCGCCCCCGCGCCACACCCGCCTCCACACCCACGCGCAGCGTCGCCAGCGAGCCCGCCTCCCTCGCCTCCGGCATCGGCATCGCCGACCCCGCCCGCGCCTTCGAGCAACTGCTGGAAACCCTCGCCGTGCTCGATCAGCACCTGCCGCCCGAGCAGTTCGTCGGCATCACCCAGTTCACGCTCTACCCCAACGGCATCTTCATCGGCCGCTTCCCCGACGGCCAGCGCAAGACCCTGCTCGCCCACTGCGGCGGCACGGTGGAAAAGCTCATGGTGGATTGCGGCAACTGGCCGCTGGTTTACGGCAAGGAGAGCAGCTGCGCCTGCGGCCGCCTCATCTGCAAGGAATGCCTCTGCTGCAGCGACGCCGCCCAGGAGCCCTGCCCCCACCAGCTCGAGCGGCAAGCCCAGGCCCGCCAAGCGCGCGAAGCATCCGCGGCCCCGCGCTCCAGCTCGCCAACGCGGCGCCGCAGCATCCGCTGGAGCGAGCCCGGCGAAGGCGATGCCGACGCCTCTCCCTTCTAGAGCCGCGCATCACCTCCGGCCCTCACCCGGCCCATGCAGGCCCAGCCTTCACATCACGCCAACCGGCGCCCATCAGATCAGCCCGGTCGCCCGCAGCGCCTCCGTGATGCCGCGCGCCGCGGTCGCGTACACCACCTTGCGCGTACCCCGCAGGCCCTCCACCCGGAACAGCCCCGAGCCCAGCCGCCGCAGCGTCAGCACCGGCGTGCCATCCGCCGCATACACCACGAATTGCGGCAGCAAGTGATCCTGCGCCCAGCGGTGCCAGAAGGGCCGGAACATCTCCGGCAAACGCGCAGCCGCCTCCTCGAAGCCCTGACGGAACTCGTCACGCTCCCGGAAGCTGAACCCAGGACCCGCTCGAACACCCTCCATGTCGGCGCCCGGCCGGAAAGGAGAACCCGGCTCTTACCCGCAGGTACGCCTGCGCGCCCCTGCTGGACGCATCGCGCGCCCATTTCTCGCGTCCACCCCGCCAGGCATACCCATTGCGGGTGCCTGCCTCCCCCTGCGCCATCGCGCGGCACAAAGCCGGCAGGCCCAAGGCCCGCCGCCACAGCAAATCCATCGCAGGTTGCCGAAGGAGCCTCGGAAGGAATCCATTCGGGCTGAAACCCTGGGCTTGAAAGGCCCTGGGCAAACGGCCACCGACTCAGCGTGGCCCTAGCCCTTCGCCTCGCACTGCCGCGTCAAACGCGGCCGGTAGACCCCGCCGGTCGGCGTCACCGTCTCCTCCACGTTAACCGGCCCCTTCGCATTGCGGCCGGTCTGCTTCAGGCGCAGGGCCGGCCACTGGTCCGGCGCCGCCGCCGGCAGCTCCGTGATGCTGCCCTGGAAAGCCCAGCAGGCATCGCCCTCGCAGGAGCCCTGGTTGCTGCAAGCCGTCACGAAGTCCGCCAGCACCGTGCGCACACCCGCCGCGCTCACCTCATGCAGCGACGTGCTCTGGCCCGTCACGCCCTGCCGGGCGAAGCCGCCCGAAAGCTCCAGCACCAGGTGCGCCGCCGACAGCTTGCGCTCCACCACCCGCGGCAGCTGGCCCGCCACCTGGCTCACCGCAAACGCCGGCACCTGCTCCACCAGCCGCGGCTCCTCCCCACTGCGGTCCCAGGCGTACAGCGAGAAGAAGGACAAACAGATCGGGCAATCCAGCGCCTCCTGAGCCCGGCGGTCCCAGGGCGAATGCGCCAGCACCAGCACATCCAGCGCCGCCGCCTGTGCCGGGTTGGCCGGCGCCGCGCGCAGCTCCGCCGCCAGCACCGGCCACACCAGGTAATTGCCGGAGCCCGGCTCCTCCCAGCGTGCCGGCAAAGCCTTGGGCTCGATCAGGTCCACCACCCGGCAACCATGGGTCTCAAAGCTCCGCAGATACGCCGCCGCCACCGCGCAGGCATGCGCCGAAGGGCGTGGCTCATCCGCCAGCAGCGGCGGCGCCGCCTGAGCCGTAGGGCTCACGCTGAGCTTCCACCCGCCAGACGGCATCGCCGCCAGCTCCGCCACCCCCGCGGGAATCTCGTCCGCCGTCTGCGCCGGAGCCGCAGCCGGCACCACCGGCTGTGCCGCCACAGCGGGCGGCGCCGAATCCTTCAGGAACTGCCGCCCACCCAGCATCAGCGCCAGCACCACCACGATCAGCAGCGCCGGCAAGCCCAGCTCCCGCAGGTAAGGCATCAGCCCCGGCCCGGACTTCCGGTGTCCCGGCTTCGACTTCTTCCGCTTCTTCTTTCGGCGCGCAGGCGCCTCCGGCACCGCCACCGTCGGAGCAGCAGGCCGCGTCGCGGCCAGCGTCGGCGCCACAGCAGCAGGAGTAATCACAGGAGCAGTGGGAGCAGCAGGTGCAGCAGCGGGCGACACCGGCACAGGTACGGGCGCGGCGGGTTCAGGCGCCGCCATCGGCTGGGCCGGCTCGGGCGGCAGGTCCGCCAGCAGCCGGAACACCGCACCCGTGCGATTGAGCACCGCCAGGTACTTGTCCGCCGCCTCGCGGTCCAGCCCGCGGCGCACCACGCGCGGCCCGCCCTGCAGGAAAGCGCCCGCGCGCTCCGGCGGCAGGCGCAGCACCTCGGCCAGGCGCGCCGTCACCTCTTCGGCATTGGCCTGGGTGGAAATCTCGCCGGTGAACTCCACGGCGTACTGCGAAACGGATGCCGCCACCCCAACCCCCACTGTTGCCCATGAGCCCGGCCAGATCCGGCCTCGGTCTCTTTCGGATTCTTGTCAGCCCGCGCAGTTCCCGCACCCCTCGAACCGGGGGTCATCCGGGCACCACGCCCGCAGCGCTACGGGGCCCCACCCCGCAGATCGCCACGGTGGCCAATATAACATGACAACAAAAGTGTCATTTATTAATACTTAATCACAATTCCGGAATGCCGCGGGCCATGTGACAAAAGCTTGAACAATAGGAAACCGACCAACGGCCAAAAGTCCCCTTTCCCGCCCTCCAGGCACTCATTTCCCACCCCGCTCGCCCAAACCGCGCCAACACTGCACAAACCCGCCCAAAACCTGTGCATAAGCCGTCAACAACGCGCTCATAAGCAGGGCATAAACCAGGGCGGCCACACTAGATATGGGCGTCTGGCCACAAAACACCCACTAGCTGTAGTATTTTTCACTTGACGTTGCCCCCGCCCGGGCGCAATCTTCATCCCCGGGCGCTGTCCAAGCAGAGCATGTCGCAAGTCATGCCGCACAGCGGCCGGGGGAGGGGCCACCAGCGGCCCAAAGAACGCAGCCACGCGCGACGAATAAACACGCACCCGGGCCAGGCACCCGGAGACTCAAGGAGCGAAAACATCATGCTGACCTGGGACGACGAACCGACCACCCCCACCCCGAAGCCCGCCGCCCCGCAGGCGCCGCGCTCCGCCTCCCACGCTGCCATCGTCATGGGCACCGTGGCAGACGTGCACCCCAGCCCCGTGCCGCCCGTCCCGGCCGCCGGCGACTTCAAGCTCACCACCACCCAGGGCCACATCGAAGCCGGCGCCACCGGCTTGGAAGACCTGACCATGGGCGCCCGCCGCATCCAGGTGGACGACAAGAAGATCATCAACTGCCGCGCCGATCTCAACCAGCTCGTCCCCTTCAAGTACGAATGGGCCTGGAAGAAGTACCTCGACGCCTGCAACAACCACTGGATGCCGCAGGAGATCAACATGAGCGCCGACATCGCGCTCTGGCAGGATCCCGCCGGCCTCACCGAAGACGAGCGCATGATCATCAAGCGCTCGCTCGGCTTCTTCAGCACCGCCGACTCCCTGGTGGCCAACAACCTCGTGCTGGCCGTGTACCGCCACCTCACCAACCCGGAGTGCCGCCAGTACCTGCTGCGCCAGGCCTTCGAGGAAGCGATCCACACCCACGCCTACCAGTACTGCATCGAGAGCCTGGGCCTGGACGAGGCCGAGATCTTCAACATGTACCGTGAGGTGCCCAGCATCCACGACAAGGCCGCCTGGGCCCTGCCCTACACCCAGTCCCTGGCCGACCAGGAGTTCCACACCGGCACCCCGGAGACGGACCAGCGCTTCCTGCGCGACATGATCGCCTTCTATGTCGTCTTTGAAGGCATCTTCTTCTACGTCGGCTTCGTGCAGCTGCTCAGCTTCGGCCGTCGCAACAAGATGGTCGGCGTCTCGGAGCAGATCCAGTACATCATGCGCGACGAAGCCATGCACATGAACTTCGGCATCGACGTCATCAACCAGATCAAGGTCGAGAACCCGCACCTCTGGACCGCCGAGTTCCAGGCAGACGCCCTGGAGATGATCCGCGAAGCCACCGAGCTGGAAATCCGCTACGCCCACGACACCATGCCCCGCGGCGTGCTCGGCCTCAACGCCAGCATGTTCAACGAGTACATGAAGTTCATCGCCAACCGCCGCTGCAGCCAGATCGGCCTCAAGCCGCTCTACCCCACCGCCACGGAGAACCCGTTCCCCTGGATGAGTGAGGTGCTGGACCTCAAGAAGGAGAAGAACTTCTTTGAGACGCGGGTGACGGAGTATCAGACGGGTGGGGCGTTGAGCTGGGATTGAGAGTTAGCCGCCATCCATTTCGATGATGTGCAGCAACAAGGGCCGGAGTAATTTACTCCGGCCCTTTTCTTTATCCATTTGTTCGCTCGCAAGACGCAGCCCACGTTCCTAATGTATCTCTAAAATGAGCCACGACTTTTCATCTCTGTCGGACGCTGACTTCGAAGATCTCGCTCGCGAAGTCGTTGGAAAAGAACTAGGGATTAGATTTGAAGCGTTCGGTCCAGGCCCAGACGGGGGCATTGATGGCAGACATGCCTTGGGCTCAAGCAAAACCATTCTTCAAGCCAAGCACTATCTTCGCTCAAGTATAAGTTCATTGATAAAAGTAGCGCGAGAGGAAGCTAAAAAACTTAAAGCCCACATTCCGTCACGATATCTTTTTGCAACTTCAAAATCCTTAACACCTACGAGCAAAGCAAAGATAGCCGCCGCTCTCAGCCCAATCTTGAAAAGCGAATCAGACATCTTCGGGCAAGAAGATTTAAATGGAATGCTTGGCCGTCATCCAGAAATTGAGAAGGCTCACATTAAACTATGGCTTTCCAGGACGGCTGTACTGGAAAGAATCTTGCGTTCGAGCGCCTTTAACTTCACTGCGACTGCACGCACCGATATAGAAGCAAAGGTAAAAATTTATGTTCCGAATCCAAGCTTGAAGGAAGCGAGAGACAAGTTAGAGTCGCACCACGTATTAATTGTAGCCGGACCGCCTGGCGTGGGAAAAACAACTCTCGCTGAAATGCTTGCGTATGCGTATATAGGCGAGGAGTGGACGTTCGTTCCCATTAGAGACTTAAATGACGGCTTTGCGGAGATCTCTGACGCAAAAAAACTCCTCTACTTCTTCGATGATTTTCTAGGCACATCAGCCTTAGATTCCAAGGCGCTGGCCGCCAAAGACTCTGAGTTGTCCCGCTTCATAAATCGCATTCGCCGAACAAAAAATGCTCGATTTATCCTGACAACGAGAGCCTATATTCTCGAGGAAGCCAGAAGGATATCGGAGCATCTGGCCGACGATAAAGTAGACATGTCGAAATACATTCTCGATGTCGGCATCTACACGCGTCGCATTAAAGCAAGGATTCTATATAACCACCTGCTCGTATCGGGCACTCCACAACAGTACATTCGATCATTAATTAACTCAGGAAAACTATCTGACATTATTGATCATAAAAATTACAATCCCAGAATAATCGAATGGATGACTGACCCGCAGAGAATCTCTGAAATAAATTCTTCTCTATATCCTACGAGATTCCTTGATGTTCTGACAAACCCCAAGAAGCTTTGGGATACTGCGTTTAGAACACATATTAGTAAGCGCTGCCAGAACTTACTGTACTGCATGTACTTTTGTTCAGAGTATGGTGCCGATATCGAAGACGTACGCAGTGCCTTCGATAATCTACACCCTCTTCTTTCAAGAAAATATGGGCATCCATTTGATCCAAAGGATTTTCAGGAATCTGTAAAAACGTTAGAAGGAAGCTTTATCAATATCATTGGTACACGGCTTTCATTCATAAACCCCTCGGTTCGAGACTACCTGTCGGACTATCTAAATGACAGGGTAATGCTCCGTGAATTCGCCGCCGCCGCGCCAAATACGTTGTGGGCCTCCTCCATAGAAAGGAAGTTCATGGAAATCCCCGACGTCACACCATCTGAAAGAGCCGCATTTATCAATGCATTCATCCCTCTTTCCTCTCGAATTACAGAGGTATCCGTTTGGCTCGACTCATCGCATGGTTTCAGGCGATTTGACGCTTCAAATTCGGATCGCATAGAAACACTAGTTCGAT
Source organism: Solimonas sp. (assembly GCA_030149365.1). Lineage (GTDB taxonomy): Bacteria > Pseudomonadota > Gammaproteobacteria > Nevskiales > Nevskiaceae > Solimonas_A. The sequence continues at coordinate 36,453 of JASBRP010000032.1, read as the reverse complement.
GGTGGCGAATCAGTTTGAATGATCTATTCCTTGATAGGGCTATCGCACTCATTAGTGACCAAAAGACCATTTTTTATCACTGGTCAGACGCGAAAAAGCTGACGTCTATCTACGTAGATTTAATGAAGAGGAAATCTGAACGGACCAAAGTCGCGACTTTGGTTCCTTTAGTAACCTCAAAGGTTTGTGAGTTATTAGAAAGGAATCTCGATATCAATGACGTTGAGAACGTCGAGAAAGCCATCGACTCTGGCGGCAGCGGCGTTCCATTGGAAATTATATCCGCACATAAAAGAGCAGTTGAGCGCGTCATAGAGCAGGTGCCACTCATGATGCCCAATGTCGATTCCGAATCAGAGCTTTCCGATCATCGAAAGTCCGTGGAACGGCTCGTGGGACGCTACAAAGTAGAGGATGCCTCAGCAACTCTCGCGTTCGACGCTATAGATGAGCGGAGAACCACCTTGGAAAGCATGTCGATCCTCGATGAACCGCAGTTCTCTGCGGATTCCGTGAATGTATCTGTAGATCAGTTTGACGATCGCGAGATTGAGAATCTATTTGCCACTCTGATTATTGATAATTGACCAGAAAATGGTGCTTTGGCCAATCTGACGGCGACAAAGGGGGATGAATTACTCGACCGCTTTTACCATTCACGATTCTGCTAAGTGCTTCAAGTCATGGACCTGGCTGGCTCGTCAGGTTGCACGCAGGGGGTAGTTTGCAACTCTCTACCCGATCAGGAATTTTCCAAGTCTCTCTCCGCCGGACCTATGTCGCATGCGAAAAAAAAGGAAATTCGTCTATTTTCTCGGAGCGGGTGCCTCCTTTGCAGCCGGGGCAAGCGCCAGCGTTCAAGCTGGAGGCCGGATCGCCATACCCACTCAGGCCTTATTCTGGAGCACTTTCCTGCGATTCTGTGAATCAAAGGAATCACGCCGCACCATTGAGGGTTTTCTATTTCGTTATTTTTTGGGTTACGCAAAGGCTCCATCGAGGCTGGATTCAACGAAGCGCAGGCGCCAATTAAGCAGTATAGATGTGGAGGAAGTCTTTACCTTCCTAAGTGAGCGTGTTCGCTCACCCTCCACGTCCCCCCAGTTAAGAACATATTCATTAAAGGTTTGGACAGCATTGGTAAGTGAGATCGGGAATGTATTTGGAAGATTTGGGGCCAATACAAAAACTCGAAGTACGTATCATGGGCTACTGGAAGCCCACATAAGACGCTTTGATGCAGTCGTCTCCTTTAACTACGACACGGTTTTCGAGGACTCACTTCCGGCATCAGAAAATTGGGCGTACGAAGGAGTTCAGCGTACAGAGAATGCCTTGCCCGTGCTTAAACCCCATGGCTCCGTTAATTGGCAGTACAACATAGAAACGCAATGCATAGAGGTAAACGACCACACTCAGAAGTCAGTGGTGGTGGCGCCTACGCATTTGAAATTCGTTTCTATAACCTCCCAGGATTCAGGAAAAGCTAAACAGGCCGACGGCTATCTTGATCAATGCGACCAAATCCAAGACATCTGGTCCTCAATGGAGGAGCAGATGAAAGCTGCACGAGCTCTGGTCTTCATAGGCTATTCCTTCCCCATTGCAGATCTGTACTTCTCTTCTGTGCTCCGCTCTGTTTTAGCCGACAGAGATACCACTCCAGATGTAGTGATAGTTAACCCCGATGCGGTTGCAATTTCTGAGCGTCTTACAAAACGTTTCTCACTGGATAAGGTGGTTAGGTACTTCGATCTAGCCCAATTCGTCCAGGCCTCCCGCGACGACGTGATATCGCAACTGAACTCTTAAGAAGGTCAAGGAAAATGGGGTCTGAAAAATGGGGTCAGGATAATTTCTCCGCGAGGGAAGAGCGAAAAAAAGGGGGCGGATTTATTTATTTTCTATATGCCTTAGGAACCGCCTCCGCAACTGATTGCCGCCGTCGATTGAAGTAGTCCTCCCGCGAGGACGGAAGCAATGCATTTTGGCTTTCCCCTACCTCCGCGCAGTCGTTAGCACCCCGAACATAGGTGTTCCCACTAGATGTCCTGCCGCACCAGCGGTTGCTATCCTGCCCCCATGAGTACCCTCATCCCTCAGCGCGCTGTCTCTGCCGACCCGGCCCGGGCGCTGGTGGTTGATCTGCAAAGCGCGCTGGACCTGGAGAGCCTCTGGACGGCCTGCCTGAAGCTGATCGCCAGCAAGCTGCCGCACCGCTCCTGCAGCCTGATGTTCAACATCGTCAACTACGAGCCGGCCAATGCGCGCCACCACGTGGTGCTGCCGCGCACGCCGGACTACCTGCCGGCCACCAGCCTGACTGTCTCGGGACCGTTCCTGGCACGGCATCCGCAGATCAAGCTTTACACCTACACGCAGATCCTGTCGGAAGACCCGGACGCGCGCCGTCGGGCACTGGACCAGGACCCGGACCCGGATTGGAACGAGTTCGTCCACTTGGCGTTCTGGCATGACGCCCACCCGGAGGCGGTGCTGAGCATCCGCCCGCTGGAATCGCAGGTTTCGGTGGAGGAGCGCGATTTCCTTGAGCAGTTGCACCCCATGATCGAGGCTGCCCTGCGCCGCCTGCGCGCCATGGAAGGTGAACGCATCCGCCGCTCCAGCTACGAGCATTTCCTCAGGCAGGTGCCGCTGACGGTAATGTTCGTCAACGCCGCTGGAGACTCCATGTTCGCCAACGGCGAAGCGGAGAAGCAGTGCGGGCGCTGGAACCGTGGCCTGCGCATGGCCACGGGCCCGGATTCGCACTACCACCTGCCGGCAGCGGTTGGGGCCTTGTTTGAGGGGGCTTTGGGCGAATCTGCCGCGGATGGTTTGGTGGGAGAGGCCGCGTCGGTCCGTCTGGCCCACCCGGTGCTCGAAGGCCTGTCGGTGAAGATAGACCGCAACTGGCAATCGACCGGGCTGGGCCTGAGCCCGAGCTACGTCGTGACCTTCATCGACGAGCCGGCCGGCAGCGATGACGCACGGGAGCCTTCACAGTCGGCGCTGCTCCTGCTGCAGCAGCTCACGCCCAGCGAGCGGCGTGTCGCGCAGTTGGTAGCCAAGGGCCTGCGCAACGAGGAGATCGCCGAGCATCTGGTGCGCTCGCGCCGTACGGTGGAGTTCCAGCTGAACGCGATCTACCGCAAGCTGAAGATCCGCTCGCGCACGGAGCTGGTGCGCGCGCTGAGCTGATCCCCGCCCGGCTCTCCTGCCCGCGCAGGCGCAGGACACGCGCCGCTCATTCGTCCCAGGGTGTCTCCACGCGTGGCCAGTAGTCCAGGCTGCGGCGGCGATAGGGGATCGCACTGAAATCCTGCGCCGTGGTGCCGGGCGCGCCCACGTAGATCACCTCGGCGGCCATCGGCGCGAACTCGGCGTGGAAATGCTGCGCCGACTTCACCACCACCAGCTTCTTCTCGCCCAGCCGGATGCCCAGGCCCTCGAAGGCCTCCGGCGCCAGCACCTGCGCGCGGCGCGTGGACAGCACGATATCCACGCCGTTCTCCGCCTGCACCCACACGCCGGTGCCCAGCGGATGGCGCGCACTCAGCCCGGTCTGCCCGTGGTTCTCCACAATGGCGCGCACCTGCACCCGCAGGTCAATCGGCTCTCCCGACATCGGCCCGCACTTGCCGCCGATGCGCAAATCCAGCGTGGCGCCTACGCCGGCACTCTGGCACAGCGCGATGGCGCCCAGGTCCCAATAACAGCCGATGGCAAAGTCACCCATGCCGGCGTCGAGCAGGGCGCGCAGCACGAAGTTGCTATCGCCCATCGCCCCGCCGCCGGGGTTGTCGCCCACGTCCGCCATCACCACCGGCCGGCCCGCGCAGGCTCGCACCTGGGCAATGGCCTGCTCCAGCGGCGTGGGCGGCTCGGAGCTTTGGTGGCGCAGCGCGCGGAACTCGCGCCCCAGTTGCGTGGCCAGGGCCTCGGCCTTCGCGGGGTCGCCGTCGGCGATCACCCACAGCCGGGCGCCGGATTCCGGCACGTCGCCCCAGGGGAAGCCGTGCCCCAACGACACCGACAGGATGCCGTCTCGGCCCTCGAATGACTGCATGCGCGCGACGAAGGACTTCATCGGCTCGCGCGGCGTATGCCAGAGGCCGACCATGCGGCAGTCGAACGCCGCGGTCACCGGGCGGATGCGGCCGGCGGCCTGGGCCAGGCTCAGGCGGTACAGCTCTTCGAGCCGCTCCAAGGTGTCGGTATGCGGGTATTCCTTGTAGCAGACGATCAGGTCCGCGCTGCGGCGCATGCGCTCGGTGAAGTGGCAGTGCAGGTCCAGCTCCACGCCGATCGGCACCTGCGCGCCGACAATGCCGCGCACCGCCTCGATCAGATCACCCTCGCAGTCCTCATGGCCCTGCGCCACCATGGCGCCGTGCAGGTAGAGCTGCACCACGTTCACCGGCAGCGCCGTACGCAGGTCTTCCAGCAGCCGGTCGCGGTAGGTCTCGTAGACCGCGCGCAGGGTGATGCCGGAGGGCTTGGCATAGGCGGCGATGCTCTCCACCACCGTGTGCCCGTCCTGCTGCGCCAGCTTGCGCAGCGTGGCGTGGAACACGCCGATGCCCCGTGGCGCCTTGAGGGCTGCGTCGCCGCGATACAGGCCGTTGGCCTCGAAGTCGATATGGCCGGTGGGCACGGCCGCAAAGCTGTTGCTCTCGGTGGCCAGCGTGGCGGCGAAGATCTTCATGGGCGGGTGAATCGCAGGTTCCAGGTCTTCTGGGTGTTGAAGAAGAAGCCGCTGACGCGGCCATCGTGGCGGTCCAGCGTGATCGTACCCTGCACCGGCGTACCGCCGATGCTGGCGTTGTAGACCAGCACATCCCCGGACAGCGGCGTCAGCGCCACGCGACAGGGCCGGTAGCGTGACCTCAGGTCGATATACAGCCGCCCCTGCTCCAGGATGATCTCCACCGGTGTGCCGAAGTCGGTCATGCGGTATTCGCCCAGCAGCGCGCCGGCGAGCTCGGTCGCCTCGGGCGGCGGCTCGGCAAGGCGGGCGTAGGTCTCGGGGTAGCCGCAGAGCTGCGCCTCCAGGTGAGTGACCGGCGAGCCGGCCCCGTGGCGCAGCGACAAGGCCCCGGCGCCGGTGTCCCCCAGCAGCACGCCGTCCTCCTCGCGCAGCAGGCACTCCGGTATGGCGTTGAACGCGCACAGCAGCCGGCCCTCGTGCGCCCGCATGCTCAGCAGCCTCCGTGATGCCGGCGAGTAGTAGTGGCCCATCAGCGCCTCGCGGCCGGCCGCTTCGGCATGCCGCTTGGGCGGCCCCACGCAGTCGGCGAGCACCGCGTCGGCGATGCGCAGCGCCAGGCCGGTGGGGTCGCTGTCGGAGCGGTTGGCCATGATGGCGATGTCCAACCCCTGCGTGGGGAAGCACAGCAGCGTGGCGGTGGAGCCCAGCGTGCTGCCGGCATGCCACAGCAGGTCCAGACCACGATGCTGCTGGCACATGATGCCGAAGCCGTAGTGGTGCTCGCTGCCGTTGCTGAAGCGCGGCGGTCGCAGCATCTCCGCCCAGGTGGCGGGCGTGCCCAGGCGCCGCTCGCGCAGGTTGGCGGACCAGCGCAGCATGTCGTCCACGGTGGAGACGATCCCGCCGCCGCCCACCAGCTCCTCGCTGGGATAGATGCCGCGGCGGTAGCGGCCATCCGCCTGCCGGATGTGCGAGGTGGCCAGGCCCGGCGACAGTTGCATGTCGTTGGGGAACAGCTCGCTGTCCACCATGCCCAGCGGCTCGAACAGGCGCCGCCGGAAGAACTCCGCCAGCGACAGGCCAGAGACCTTCTCGATGACCAGCGACAGCAGCATGTAGCCGTAGTTGCTGTAGCACCAGCGCTCGCCCGGGGCGAAATTGCCCTCGCTGAAGCGCGAGGACCACTGGTGCGTGACGCCAGCAGGAATCTGCGGGAACAGGCCCTCGGTCAGGAAGAAGGCGGCGCCTTCCAGCGCATCCCGCACGCCACCGGCGTGGTTGAGCAGCTGGCGCAGCGTTGGTCGGCCGTTGGGGCCGTCCAGGTCGCCGAGGTAGTCGCGCACCGGGCGCTCCAGCTCCAGCTTGCTGTCCTCCACCAGCAGCATCACCGCCAGCCCGGTGAACTGCTTGCTGACCGAGCCGATCCGCATGCGCGTGGCTGGCGTATTGCCCACGTTGAGTTCGATGCTGGCCAAGCCGGTGGCGCGGCGGTAAAGCGCCTGGCCGTCCCTGGCCACGCCCACGACATAGCCGGGCTCGTCGCTGCGGCGGCTCGGCTCCAGCAACTGGTCGAGCTGGGCGGTGAGTTCAGGGCTGAGGGTTTTCATGCGCTCCTTGGGCTCGTGATCTGCCGGGCAAAGTCCAGCACCTGCGCCGCCACGGACGCGCCATGCTGCGCATCGGTGAGCAGGGACATGTGGGTGGCGTCTTCAATACAGAGGTGGCGGCTGTGCGGCGGCAGGCCAGCGGCGGCGGTGAGCTGGTGGTTGCGGCGGACGCCGCGGAGCATTTCCGGCGGCATGCTGGGCGGCCGGTTGCCCGCGCTGATGACCAGGGTGGGCAGGCGTGGTGCGTCCGCCGCGCCGGTCACCCGCGCGACCTCGGCCTGGATCGCCGGCCGGGCGTGCATCTCGGCCAGCAGGGTGCGTACATGGCCGGGCTGCGCCAGGGTGCGTATCTCGGCCCGCCGTGTATCCCGCTCGGCCGGCGTGCGCTTGAGCAAGGGCAGCAGCCCCTGCACCGGGGGCAGGCGCGCCAGGCCATGCAGCAGCCACAGCAGCGCCGGCACCCAGCGCACCGGCGGGGCGTGCAGGTCCTCCGGCGTCGGGTCCAGCAGCACCAGGCCTGCGACCGAGTCCGGCCGCGTGGCGGCGTAGTAGCGCGAGTACAGGCCGCCCAGCGAGTGGCCCACCAGGATCACCGGGCCGGTGATGCCCGCCGCCTGAAGCAGCGCCGCCAGCCGCTCCGCGACGACAGGCGCCTGCACCGAGCCCACCGGCCCGCGGCTGCCCCCGATGCTGGCGCGCTCATAGCTGAGCACGCGCGTGTGCGCCGCCAGGCCCGCTTCCACAGCGCGCCACACCGGCAGGGTGCTGCCGCCGCCAGCCTCGAGCACCACCGTGGGCAGGGCGCTTGCCCTGCCACCCATGCGGGCATGCAGGCGATGCGGCCCCAGCGGCAGCATCTGTTCCTGGAACACGGCGGGTTCGAGACTGCTGTTCATGGCTCAGAATTCCACGGAGGCGCGCAACACGATGGAGCGCGGCTGGGTGTAGACATAGGAAGAGTTGCCCACGATGTTGCTGAGCTGCTGCTGCAGGCCCGGCGGCGGCTCGAAGCCGGCCACCAGGGCCTGCACGTTGGTGAGGTTGTTGACCGACAGCGTCAGCGCCGGCTTCCAGTCCCCATCGTCGCGGCTCACGCCGAAATTCAGGCCCAGGATATTGAAGTTGCCTACCTCCACGCGATGCAGGATGTCGGCATAGGCCTTGTCCTGGAAGGAATTGATCAGCGACACCTGCGCCTGCCAGGGCCCGATAGGCCGGGCATAGCTCAGCGTGGTCACCGACTGCACGCGTGGCGCGCTGGGCATCAGCGTGCCCTTGGGGATCTGTTCGCCGGAGACGTCGTCGAAGGTCTCGGTGGTGCGGGCCTCTATGTAGGACGCAGCCTGCTCGATCGTCAGGCCCTCGATCGGCGTTGCCCAGGCGATGGTGGTTTCCACGCCGATGTTGTGCGTGCCGCCCACGTTATCCACATACTGGTTGACGCTATTGGCCGTCTGCTTGATCTGCGGATTCTTCCAGTCCAGGAAGAACGCCGTGAGGTCCAGGCGCAGGCTGCCGTCGAACCAGTCGGTGCGCACACCGGCTTCGTAGTTCCACAGGCTGCTGGATTCGAAGGTGAGTGGCACGTTGGCTCCCGGTGTCAGCGGCAGGTTGAAGCCGCCGAACTGGAAGCCACGCGCTACGTTGGCGTAGACCATGACGTTGTCCCGGGGGCGCCAGGTGATGGCCAGCTTGGGGCTCCAGCCCTTCTCGGTGGTCCCCAGCTCGGTGCCATCGTTCTGGCTGGCCAGGCCGCTGCCCTTCAGGGTGCCCTCCACCGTTGTCTCATACAGGCGACTGCCCAGGGTCACGCGGAAGCTGTCGGTGAAGTCGTAGTTGGCCTCGCCGTAGAGCGCCCTCTCGTCGGCGGTGAGCGGATCGTAGCCGGTAGAGGTCAGCGTGATGCCGCGGTCGGTGAGCAGCGACTCCAGTGGGGGTAGCGGGATCAGCTCCGCCAGGGCGGCAAGGCCCTCGGTCCCCGGGATGTAGAGCCGCGAGAGGATCGTCTGCTTGAAGCCACTGTAGTAGAGGCCGACGAGCCAGGTGAGCTTGCCGTCGTCCGGCGACAGGAGCCGCAGCTCCTGGGCCAGCCCATGGGTTTTCACATCGCGCTCCGCATGCAGGAAGCTGAGCCCGGCGCGCGCCAGCGGCTGCACCAGGTTGCTGGCGTCGATGTCGTTATAGCTGTTCTTCTGCTGGTAGCCGGTGATCGAGACCAGCGTCGCCCAGTCGAAGCTGTAGCGCAGGTCCAGCGTCGCCAGGCTGAAGCCATTCCTGGTGGGCGAGGCTTCCGGCACGTCGTAGCGGACGTATTTGGGCTCCCGGAAGGTGACCAGGTAAAGGTCGTCCGAGCTGCGTTGCTCCTTGGTGTACCAGGCCGTGGCGCTGAATTCCTCGGTCGGCTTCCACAGCGCCATCGCGCGGCCGCTCCAGCTCTGCCCCGTGTCGATGTCTTCCTCGCGGCGGCTCGGATTCTCGCTGTCGATCACGCCGGGCAACTGCTGGCGGATGCCGGCGAAGCGGAAGGCGAGCGTGTCTCCCACTGGCACGTTCAGCGCGCCGCCAAAGGTCGGAGCCGAGCCGCCTTCGTCTACCGTCGTATAGTCGTAGAAGGCCTTGCCCTGCCACACGCCCAGCTCCGGCGTATTGGGCACATAGCGGATCAGGCCGGCCAGCGAGGTGGCGCCGAACAGCGAGCCCTGCGGCCCCTTGAGCACCTCCACCGTACGCATGTCCCAGGGATTGGGGTCCACGATCGTGGTCGCGCCATAGGGATCGGAGATGGGGATGTCGCCCATCACCGATCCCACCGTCTGGTTGGTACCGGTGTCCGGCCCCACGCCGCGCATCGAGATCTTGCGCTGCTGGCCGGCGATCTCGTCCTGCATGTTGATGCCCGGCACCAGCAGGAACACCTCCTTGACCTTGCGGATGCCGAGCTGCTCCAGCTTCTGCCCGCTCATCACCGCCATGCTGCTGGGAATGTCGCGCGTCAGCTGCTCGCGCTTGGTCGCCGTGACCACGATCTCCTCCAGCTGCGGCGAGCGGTATTTCGGCTCCTTCAGCGGGCTCTCGGGCTCCGCCGGCGCGGCCTCGGCGAGCGGAATCACCGGCAGTTCCACGTCCGGCGGCGCCGGTGCTTCGGTGGCCGCTTCCGCTTGCGCCGTGGCAGGCGCCGGCTCGGCCGACTCGGCAGCCGCGCTGTCGAGCAGTTCATCCAGCTCCGCCGCAAAGCCCGGGTCCTCGCCCGTCGTCGTAGCAGTGGGGGCCGGCGTTGCCGCGCCCGCGGGCGGAGCAGTCCCTCCAGGGGCTTGGGCCTGCAGCTCCGGTGCCGCCAGGCTCAGCAGGACACAGAGGCAAGGCGCGCAAAGGTTTCTCATGACCATCCTTCGGGAAAAAGAGAGGCTGCTTCGGCAGCCCGTTGCCCGATTATTTGCAGTCCCGTGTACGAATGGAGTCGGTGATACCACCTGAACCGCCTTGGGTCGATTATCGAGGAAATCAGAGGAATGATTGTGGCGGTCGCGATAGCCAGACTCCTCCCCTCGCCCAGAGGACCGAGAGTCAGGAAAGGTCTGAAAAGTTGCCGTTCGCCCTGAGCCTGTCGAAGGGTGGGCGGCAACTCGTTGACGGACCCTGGGGAAAGCAACGTAGCCCGGACGCAGTCCGGGAACTCCCCACAAGGGACCCCGGATTTCATCCACGCTACAGAGCCAACGCGTAAAGCCCCTCTCCCACCGGGAGAGGGGTTGGGGTGAGGGACACCGCCTGAAGTGGCCACCTCTGCTCGCATCACGCCCCAAGACCGGCACCTCCCCTATCCCCAGAACCGCCCCCAAGGCGGGCTCATGCATCCCCGGTCATAGACGATACCCTCCAGCCAGTCCTCGGCCAGCAGCAGCGGCCCATCCAGGTCGTTGATCTCGCAAAGCTGCGACAGCACCATCGCCGGCGCCATCGACAGCGAGCTGGCCACCATGCAGCCACTCATCAGCCGGAATCCCGCCCCCTGCGCCGTGCGCGCCAACTGCAGCGCGGCGGTCAGCCCGCCGCACTTGTCGAGCTTGATGTTGATGTAGCGGTAGCCCTGATGCAGGCGCGGCAGATCCTCGACACCATCCACCGACTCATCGGCGCAGATCGGGATCGGACACTCGGCGCGTGACAGCCCACCATCGCGGCCGCGCGCCAGCGGTTGCTCCAGCAGGTCCACCCGCAGGCGCTCCAGATCGGGCAACCAGCGCAGCAGGTCCGCCTGCTCCCAGGCCTGGTTTGCATCGACGATCAGCCGCGAACGCGGCGCCGCCTGGCGTACGGCTGCAACGGCGGCCACCGGGTCGTCGCGGCCCACCTTGAGCTTGATCCAGGGATACGCCGCGAGCGCGGCGGCAGCCCGCCCGCAGGCCTCGGGAGAGCGCATGCCGATCGTCACCGCGGTGTCGATCGCCGCGCCGCGCCCCACGCCGGCACGCTGCCACACGGGAATGCCGCTCTGCCGCGCCTGCACGTCCCAGAGCGCGGCATCCAGCGCCGCACGCGCGCCGCCGGCGGGCAGCAGCGCGAGCAGGTCCTCGCGCTCCGCGCCGCCCTCGATGGCGCCACGCACCGACTCGATCTGCGCCATGAGCTGCTCCTGCGTCTCGCCCTTGTAGGCGACGCCGGCAGACTCGCCCCTGCCGCTGTGGCCGCCGGCAGCGATTTCCACCACCACCACGCGGGCCTCGCTACGGCTGCCGCGCGAGATCACGAAGGGCTCCTTCAGGGGCCAGGTCCGGTATTGCGCCTGCAGCGTGCGTTTCACGACAGCAGGCGCTCCACCACGGCCTGCAGCGAGGTCTTCAGGGGGTCGAAGGCCGGCACGCCCAGCCGCTGCTCGGCATCGGCGAGCACGCGCGAGCGCTTGGCCTCGTCCATGCCCTGCGTGATGAGGCTGACGCCCACCAGGCGGATCGCCGGGTTGGTCAGCTCGCCAGCTTCCAGGTAGCGCCTTGCGGCGACCTCCAGCGGCGGTATCGGGAATTCCGGCAGAGACTTGATGCGCTCCACCGCCGGGTCATGGCAGAGCACGATCGCGTCCGGCTGCGCGCCATGCAGCAGGCCCAGCGTCACGCCGGCATAGGCCGGATGGAACAGCGAGCCCTGTCCCTCGATCACGTCCCAATGGTCCGGCGCCGCATCGGGCGAAATCGCCTCCGCCGCACCCGCGACAAAGTCCGACACCACCGCGTCCAGCGGAATGCCGCTGCCCGCGATCATGATGCCGGTCTGCCCGGTCGCGCGGAAATCCGCCGCCACGCCGCGCTCCTGCAGCGCTCGGGTGATCGCCAGCGCGGTGTACTTCTTGCCGAGCGCGCAATCCGTGCCCACGGTAAGCAGGCGGCGGCCACTGCGGCGGCGGCCGGAGGCCGTGGGCAGGTTCGCCGGCGGGCGCCGCACGTCGATCAGGCGCACCCCGCGCGCCTGCGCCGCTGCGGCCAGCCCTGGCACCTCGGCCAGCGACCCATGCATGCCGCTGATCACATCCAGCCCGGCAGCCACCGCCTCGCGCAGCACCGGGAACCAGTTCTCCGCGATCTGCCCGCCCTTGGGCGCGACCCCGATCACCAGCGAACCCGCACCTGCCTGCGCCGCCGCCGCCGGCGACATCTCCGGCAAGCCCAGCGTCACGCGGCAGGCCGGCAGGCGTAGCTGGCCCATGCAGCGCCCAGGCGCCCAGTCGCGCAGGCCGAAGGCCGTCTTGGCGCGCTGGTCGTGATCGGCCTCGCCGAGGAACAGCAGGTAAGGACCGCGCAGGGTCACATGGGTAGCGTTGTGCGAATGCGAGACGGTAGAGCTGTTCATGGTTCCGTGGACGGCGGCAGGGAGCCCCGCCAGTAAAGCAGCGCCGCCTGCCCCAGCCCATCGGTGCTAACACGGGAATCGCCCGGTGCGCGGGAACAAACGAGCTCCACCGTCATACCGGCGCAAGCCGGTATCCAGTCCCTCGGCGGCCACTCCTGCCCGAGTCTGGACCCCAGCCGGGTATCGTAGCTCCCTGGCCCGCCAGACCCTCCGCCCCCACTACACCTCGTGCACGAACAACTTGCGCTCAAAGCGCAACTGCGGCCAGAACACCCCATCCGCCGCCCGCTCGCCCGCCCCCACCACCATGATCGGAAACGCCGCATCGTCCAGCTTCAGCAGCTTGCGCACCCGCACCTCGTCGAAGCCTTCCATCATGCAGCTGTCGTAGCCGTGGGCGCGCAGCGCCAGCACCAGGTTCTCGCAAGCCAGAGCCGTGCTCTTGGCGGCCCACAGCTTCACCTCCGCGCCGGTGTACGGCCCACGCGGCACGGCGGCCAGCAGGCCGCCCGCGGCGGTCGCCGCCTTCTTCACCATGGCAAAGCTGTTCAGCGGCCCCGGCGCGTAGTTGTAGGGGATCAGCTGGTAGTAGCGCTTCACCAGCACCGGCACGTCCGGCATCGGCCATTCACGCAGCATCTTGCGGGAGAACTCCTGCACCCGGTCCGTGCGCGCCACGCAGACGATCAGCTCCGCAGCGGTCTTGGCGGCCAGCTGGCTCATGCAGGCCTTCACCAGCCGCGCCTTCTTGTCGGCGGACCGCACCACGTAGAACTCCCAGGGCTGCAGGCCAGACGAGCACGGCGCCAGCAGCGCCATGTCCAGGCAGTCATCCAGCACCGCCTGGGGGATCGGCTTGTCGGTGAACTTGCGGACCGAGCGGCGGCTGCTCACCACCTGGCGGAAGGACTCCACATCGATCCCCTGCGGTGCCGGCTCGTGGTAGCGCTCCTTGCCATCCACGGTGACGGTATTCGGGGCTGCAGGCTTCGCGGCGCTCTTCGGGGATGTCGCCTTGGCAGCCTTAATGGCCTTCGGTGCCGCGCGCTTCGCGACAGGCGGGGTGGCTTTCTTGGGCGTCTTGTTCTTGGTGGGCATGGGCATGCTTCAGATCGGAAAGTGATGAGCCCACTGTAGCCGCCCTGGCCAGCCCGATCCTTGGCCGACGAGCCCTGATGGCCCGCGGCCGTGGTGGGTAGCACCCGGTCTTCAGACGCAAAAAGGGCGGGGCGATGATCGCCCCGCCCTTCTAACCCGCTACCGGCTTACTTGCCGTCGCGGTCCGAATCACCCGGTAGGGCGCGTTCCACGCGCTCCCAGGCCGAGCGCGCTGCGGCCTTGGCCTTGTCCCAGCCCAGCTTGGAGCGGCCCTTGTGCTCGTCATACTCGCCGGCCAGCTGGTGCTCCACGTCGTCGAAGCGCTGGCCCGGATAGCGGGAGTAGCCTTCATAGCCGGTGCGGTAGCCCGGGGCATAGTCGTCGTAGCTCAGGCCCTTGGTGTAGTAGTCCTGGGTGCGATAGTTCTCGCGCCAGTAGGCATCTTCCACCGTGGGGTCGATCTTCTCGCCCACCGCCTTGCCCGCCAGGCCGCCGGCAACGGCGCCAGCCACCAGACCCACGGCGGTGCCCACCGGGCCACCGGCCGCGGTGCCAGCCACCGCACCGCTGATGGCCGCGCCGGCTACGCCGCCCGCCACGCCGCCTGCGGCAGCGCCGATGCCGGTGCCCACCGGGTGTGCGCCCGGGGTCTTGGTGATGGGGTCACGATTTGCGTCGGGAGTCTTGTGTGCCATGTGATGTTCTCCTGTGGGGTGTGTGTCACCCCATTGAGGAATCACCAGTCATGCCAAGGCGCGCTTGTAGCAAGATCAAGCGTTTGCGCGCCGTCACGCGCTTCTGCATCGGGGAACACGCCCGAGGCGCAGGGGGCCTCGCGTGCAGATTGCCGTCAACCCAGCGACGCGCCTCAACTCCGGAGAGAGATCTCCGCCTTGATCGTGTTTCCCTCCTCGATCCCCTCCGCCTTGCGCACACCCGCCTTGATCGCAAACAGGTAGGTACCGCTCTTGCCCTCCGGGAAGAGCGACGTCTCCCACTGTGTCTCGCCCACCTTGATCCGCACTGGCACCGATCCCCAGCCGCGCTTGGCGCCGGAGAACTTGCTGCGGATCTGCGCGGACTGCGCCTTGGGCACGGTCGCAAAGTGCCAGCCGGCGTCCTGCTTCCAGCGCCACACCTTGGTCTTCACCGTGACCGGCGCAGCCGCCACCTCCGGCTCGCCATCCAGCAGCGGGGAAAATCGGTCTGGCTCGCCATACATCAGCACGACATTCCGCTTGGTCTTTCCGGTGCTCGCCATCAGCCCTGCTCTCACGCTTCAAGGGTGCGGATAAGGTACTCCACCACGCCGCGCCAACGGCCCCGCGCACCCTTTTTGTGCAAAACGCCCGACGGCTTTTTAGCTGCTTATACTGCCGCGCATCGCTCTCGCCAGGAACCTCACCATGATCAAGGGCAGCATTGTCGAGCTGGTGGCCCCCGCCGAATCCAACGGCACCATCAAGATGGAAAGCCTGGAAGCCCTCGTGGACTGGCACGTGGTGGAAGGCAGCGCCGCGCTGCTGGTGGGCGACACGCTCGACGCCGCGCTGAAGCTGGATGCCGAAGAGCGCCTGGAGCTCTGGCGCCGCGTGGTCTGGCAGGCAGACGGGCGCATCGCCATCATCGCCGGCCTGAGTGCGGCGGAGCTGGAGACCTCCCTGGAGTTTGCGCAGGCTGCCGACGAGGCCAGCGTGGATGCCGTGCTGCTCACGCTGCCCGCCACGGCCTTCCCCTCCCGGGACAAGCTGCTGCGTTACGTGGAGACCATCGCCAAGTCCGTGAAGCAGCCCCTGCTGCTGCGCTCCAATGAGCGCCTCGCTCCTGCCGTAGTAGACGCTCTCTCGCGCATCGACGGCGTCAGCGGCTTTGTCGACGGCGCCACGGACCTCGCCCGCGCACGCGAGCTGCTGGCGCTACACCTGCCGGTGGGCTTCGCGCTCTACGCCGGCAGCGATATCGCCGCCGCGCCCTTCGTGCTGGAAGGCTTTGCCGGCGGCGTCTCCACCACCGCCAACCTCGTCCCGCGCATGGTCCGCAAGCTGCACGACGCCGCACTGTCCGGCGATCGCGCAGAAGCCGAGTCCCTGCAGAAACCCCTGCAGACGCTGCTGAAGGCACAGCCAGAAGACAACCTGCCGCGCGCCCTGCAATGGGCGCTGATCGAGATGGGCCGCGTGGCAGAGAGCACGCCACCGCTCGCGCTCTCGCAGACGCGCGACTACACCAACCTGCGCCGCGCCCTGCGCTCGGCCGGCTGCGCCATCTGACAGCGCTGGGCTGAGCCGTTAGGGGCTCGAAAGAGCCGATCCTCTATAGGGGCTGGCCCGTGTCCCCTGGAGCGCCTCCACGCCCCGGTCTGCGGGAGCCGAGAATTATTTTCGGGGCCCTGTCGAAATCCGCCCTGCCCGTTCGACGTATCAATGCCACCCACGGCTTTTCCCAGAATCAGGAGCCCCGCCATGCCCAGCACCATCCGCCTGCACCGCGTCCTCAAAGCCCCGCCAGAGCGCGTCTACCGCGCCTTCACCGACGCCGACGCCCTCTGCAAGTGGCTGCCGCCAAACGGCTTTACCGCCAAGATCCATGAGTTCTCGGCGAAGGTGGGCGGCGGCTACCGCATGTCCTTCACCAACTTCACCACCGGCGGCGCCCACTTCTTCTGCGCCGAGTACACCGAGCTGGTGCCCAACGAGCGCATCGTCCACACCGACCAGTTCGAGGACGCCAACCTCCCCGGCAAGATGACCGTGACCATCATCCTCAAGAAGGTCTCCTGCGGCACGGACATCAGCATCACCCAGGCCGGCGTGCCGGACGTGATCCCGGAAGAGGGCTGCTACCTCGGCTGGCAGGAATCGCTGGCCCAGCTCGCGCAGCTCGTCGACCCGGAGATTCCGGACGAGTGAGTCGGCGGGGCGATACGCGCATGGGAGGAGGGTCGGGCTTGCCTCCGGCCCTCCTTCACGGAGCTTTCCAGGCGCGCTTTGCGCCGTTGCGCATCCCCAGCCTTTTCGCAGAGACCTTCCAGGCAGGGTAGTGGCTCGTCGCCGAGGCCCATCGCCAACCTACGGCCGGATGCCTTCGTCCGCTCTACGGCGCTGCAGCCATGGGCCTATGGGGCAAGAATGACGGACCTATCGCCTTGCTGGAGCCGGTCTGTTGAAGAAGCCATCCGTGTGGGCTCCGGGAGAAATCCTTGCTACCACGATCCACTTGATTCGCACTTGCCGGTCTTTGCTCTTGGGGATGCTGTTCCTGGTGGCCTTCGGCACGATTCTCATGCAAGGGAAGCACACAGGCTATCGGGGTTGCTGGTGGGCAGATAGTCCTCGCGAATGTGACCAGGGCTTTGGCTTCGTGCTTGTTCTCATCGGCGTGGGGCTGACGTCCATAGCCTGGCACGGCATTCACATGCAGCGCATATCGAAGAAGCGATCCTCACAGGATTCCTCCTCGCCTGCTCCTTAACGCCGCACCCTCCCCGCCCGCGCCGCGATCCCCGCCGCCAGCAGGATCAGCAGCGCCGCCACGCCAAACGTCACCCGCATGCCCTGCGCCACCGCCTCTGGGCTCGCCACATGGATATCCGCCGTGCCCGCTGCCACCGCAAACACGGCGCCCAGCGCCGCCGCACCGGTTACCAGGCCCAGGTTGCGTGAAAGCCCGATCATGCCGGACACCAGCCCACGCTGGTCCGCCGCCACGCCCGCCATCACCGCGGTGTTGTTGGCCACTTGGAACAGCGCATAGCCCGCCGTGAGGATCACCAGCGGAATCACGTAGCCGGGTATGCCCAGCGACGTCGGCACCAGTGACAGCGCCGCGCAGCCCACCACCATGCCCATGAGCCCGCCCACGGTGATGCGCTGCGCACCATGGCGGTCCACGCTCCGTCCGCCGGGCAGGCCCACCACCGCCGCGATCAGCGGCCCGGTCGCCATCACCAGCCCCACCACCGCCGCATCCAGCCTCAGCGCCCGCGACAGGTAGAACGGCCCCACCACCAGCGTTGCCATCATCACCGTGGTCACCAGCACGCCGGTCACCAGGCCCGCCCGCAACACCGGCTCACGGAACATCGCCAGCCGCAGCAGCGGCGCGGCCGCCCGCGCCTCCACCCGCAGGAACAGCGCCAGGCCCACCGCCGCCGCCAGCAGCAGCCCCAGGTTGAGCGCGCCCAGGCTGCCGCGCCCCAGCGTCATCGCCAGCGCGTACGCCGCCAGCGTCAGCGCCAGCAGCACGGTGCCCATCACGTCAAAGCGCCCACGCGCGCCCGGCACGGCCCGCGGCACCGCCGGCAGATATCGCAGGCACAGCCCGAAGGCCAGCAGCCCCAACGGCAGGTTGACGAAGAAGATCGCTCGCCACCCTGCCTCGGAGATCAGCAGCCCGCCCAGCGACGGCCCCAGCGCCGTGCCCACGGCAGACATCGTCCCCAGCAGGCCCATGGCGCTGCCGCTGCGCTCGCGGGGCACGGTCTCCCCGACAAAGGCCATCGTCAGCGACATCATCACCGCCGCCCCCACTCCCTGCACCGCACGTGCACCGATCAGCGCCCACAGCGTCGGCGCCAGCCCGCACAGCGCAGAAGCCACCGTGAACAAGGCGATGCCCGCCAGCAGCAAGCGGCGCCGGCCCGCCAGGTCCCCCAGCCGCCCCACCCCGACCACCAGCGTAGTGATCGCCAGCAGGTACGCCAGCACGATCCACTGCACCTGCTGGAAGGACGCAGAAAACACCTGCGCCAGCGTCGGCAAGGCCACGTTGGCGCTGCTGGTGCCCAGCGACGACAGCAGCACCGAGAGCGACAACCCCACCATTGCCCAACGCACCGCCCGCAACCTTCCCGGGTCACTCGGGGCAGTGTCGGTTCCGGTCTTCGGCGCGGCTTGCATGCGGGTCTCCATCGGCTCGCCCTTCCCGGGCAGGGCCCTACTGTGCAACTTCAAGTCCACTTGAGGTCAAGTGTGTTGAGCAATTCATGGGTCGAGTTCTTCGACGCTGCCCAAGAATGAACATGTTTGAGTAGTAAGGCCTGCGCAGGGATAGCGCCTATCGGAAGGCAATTCGTATCCCGCCTTTGAACGGCTCCTGAAAGACGATAGCGTCTCCACCTGGAAGCTAGCACCTTCACTTTGCCCCTCTCCCCTTGCGGGAGAGGGGTTGGGGAGAGGGGGATCATGAAAGGATTCGCTAAAGCCGTTCACCCTGAGCCCATCGAAGGGCGAGCCGGGGCTGTCGGGGAGTGCCTTGAATGGCACACCACGACAGCGAACGCCCGGCCATGGAATGCCTGGCCCAATTCAGGCATGGGCAGGGGCTAAATCCGCAGATGCAGTCTCACCACGGACGGCGGCGCCACACCAAGAAAAACGGAACTCCGTTATGAGTTCCGCCCCCTCCGGCGTAAGCTATTCACATCGAGCCAGCCTCACGTTGCCACGCAACGACCGAGGCCCGCCGCATACCGGGAACGATCTCACCCACCCGGCCCCTGCGGCCCACTCTCCAACTTCCCTGCAGTAGAACGATTGCCGGGCTAACCCAGTAGGGCTCTGCTAGCGCATCCGCGAACGAGTCCCGGGTCACACCTGCTGTCGGTGCTCATTAACAACACGGTATTGCTGCCCGCCGGGTCCCTCCACCAGGGGAGCCCGCGCAGCGCAACGGGCGTGCCTGGACGAGGCGCCCGCGGAGACAACGGCTGGCCGAAAGGCCAGGTAAAGCCACGAACAGCGTGGAGGGGCCCCAGCGCATAAGCACTGGGGATCTTAGCGTCGTGAGTTGGCGGTTGGAAGTCCCAGAAGATCGAGAGCGCCCTCTCTCCGGAGGCGGCCCGGCGGAGCAGGTCTTTTTACTTGAACATTTCGTCCGGCGCGTGGGCCGGTGCCCCTTGCAGGATAGCAGCCGCCGCAATTGCGCTCTCACTCGAACCGGTAGACGAAATCCATCCCGATCGTGCGTGGATCGCCCCAGAGCACGGCACGGTCGGCCTGCGGCAGGTTGTCGATAGCGGTGAGCTCATACTCCTGGTCCAGCAGGTTCTTGCCCCACAGCGCGATATCCAGCGTGCCGCGTGAGCCGAAGCGGATGTTGTTGGCCATCAGGCGCGCATTGAGCAGGCCATAACCGTCGATGCCGGTCAGCCCCCGGCGCTCCTCGGTAATGACGAAGCCAGTGCGGTCGCCGATATAGTTCCAGCTGGCGTAGGCGCGCAGTTCGCCCCAGGCCGGCTGCGCCACGGTCCAGTCCGCGAAGACCACGCCGGAGTGCCGCGGCGCAGAGATGAAGGGATACAGGTCGGCCACGTTGTTGCCCTCGATATCCCGCACCTCCAGCACGCGGGCATCGAGGTAGGCGTACTGCAGGCCCAGCATCAGGTTATGCGCGGGGATCAACGCCGTCTCCAGTTCCAGGCCGCTCATCCGCGCGCGGCCGGCATTGCGCGACTTGGTGTCCGAAATCGTGCCCGCGATCAGGAAATTGGTCTGCATATCGGTGTAGTCACTGTAGAACGCCGCACCGTTGATGCGCAGCGCGCGCTCCAGCCATTCGCTCTTCAGGCCCACTTCCCAGGACTTGACCCTCTCCGGCTTGAAGCCCTCCACGAAGCCGAAGCCGTAGTTGGTGCCGTCGGACGCGGCACCGGACGCGCCGGATATCTGGGGATCGCGCGTGTTGAAGCCCCCGCTCTTGTAGGCCGTGGAATAGGAAAGGTAAGTGGTGGCCATGTCCGTGAGGTTGAACTGGATGTTGGCCGAGGGCGAGATGTCGTCGTACTCCACGCTCGCCTCCACCCCGTCGAAGTCATCGGAGCTCCCGGCGATGGCCGCCGGCACCGGCACCGCCGCCAGGCTGGCATTGGCCAGCCGCAACTCCAGATACTGGCGCTGGATGAAATCCTTGATCGCATAGCGCTCATCGCGCGAGGCGCGCAGGCCCACCGTGAAGTTCAGGCGCCGATCCATCCATTCCGGCCGGAAGCTCAGCTGTCCATAGGCCGCATAGGCCTTGTTCTCGATGCCATACAGGTAATCCCAATAGGCCGAAAGCCGCGGCAGGGCATTGTTCTGCAGCATCGCACGCAGCGGCGCCGGCAGCAGGCCGATGATGAAATCGCTTTGCTGCGGATCCACCGTGGCGCTCTGGATGTGGTGCATGGGCCCGCCGTCCTCCCCGCCCTTTTCGGTGAAGTAGTACAGGCCGGCGATGTACGACAGGCGATCATCCCAGGCATTGCCGCTGATCTGCAGTTCATGCGACCACTGCGACTGGAAGGTCTTGGGGATCACCAGCGGCGTCGGCCGGCCATTGTTGGCCAAGCGCGCCGCCGCGCTGTCGTAGGCATTGGTGTCGATCCGGTATCCGGTGTCGCCCTTGCCGCCGCTGAGGTCCGGATACTGCCGGTCTTCCAGCTTGCGATAGGCACCGATGTACTTCAGGTCGAAGACATCGAACTTCTGGGTCATCGTCAACGTGTGCCCACTCACCTCGGCCTCGGAGGCCTCCATCGGAGCGCCGGACGCCATGCGTTCCAGGCGTCTGGCGGAGTACACCGTGTTCGCCACCGCATAGGGTTTGAAGAACTCCGCCAGGCCGTGGTTGGTCTGCGGCTTCAGCACGCTCTGGAACATGTAGTTCACGTACTTGAGGTCGGTCAGGTCGTAGCCGTAGTCCGCCGTGAACGTGTCGCTGCCCAGCCAGCGCGCGTCGAAGCGCAGGCCCAGGGAACGGCTGTCGCCGAAGTCCTCCCCTTCACCGGTGTTCTCCACGAAGCCATCGCTCTGGCGGGCCAGCAGCGCCAGCTTCACCGCGAGGGTGTCGGACAGCGGCAGGTTGAAAGAGCTCTTTCCCACCAGCAGGTTTCGTTCGCCCAGGGTCAGCTTGTGATTCATGCTGAACGCGGCGGGGTCCGGCCGCTTGGTGATCACATTGATGGCGCCGCCGGTGGAGTTGCGTCCATAGAGAACGCCTTGAGGTCCGCGCAGCACCTCCATGCGCTCGATGTCCGCCAGGTCCAGCGCCAGGCCGACGGAACGCGCTAGGTAGACACCATCCAGGTATATGCCCACCGCCGGGTCCTGCGTTACCTGCGAGTCGGTGATGCCCACGCCACGGATGGTGATGCGCAAGGTGGTGTTGGACAGCGGGTGCGGCTCGATCACCATGCTCGGCACGTTGGAGCCCAGGTCCTCCAGGCTGCCGATGCCGCGCAGCTCCAGCTTCTCCGCGCCAAAGGCTTCTATCGAGATCGGCGTGTCCTGCAGCGAAGCCTCCTTGCGCTGCGCCGTGACCACGATCTCCTCCAGCTGCATGCCTCCGCGCTTTCGCGGCGTCTCGGGCGCCGGTTCCTCGGGGCGCAAGGGTTCCACCGCGATGGTCGGCAACGGCCCTTCGGGCTCAGCAGCCGCCGCCTGCTCCGGCGGCGGGCTGGCCGCATCGCTCGGCGTATCGGCCACCGCAGCGGGTGATGCGGCAGGGGCAGGAAAAGCGGCTGAGCCCTGCGGGCTCTCCTCGATCTGCTCCAGCACCTGCCACAGGTCCTCGTTGCCCTCCTGGGCCGCCGCGAAGCCGAAATAGCCCGCCAGCAACCCTGCTACGAGTGCGTGCCTGCACCTTGCCATATGTTGATCCCCTCTCTGATGAGCACCGCGTCCCGGCGTATCCACCCGGGGAGGAAGCAGCACGCGCGGCGAGCTGGCCTCTGTGGGACCTCGGGCAATGCGCGTTGCGGGGACTGCATTGCGTCCCCGGACCTGCTCGCATCGTGGGGGGAAAAGATCCGGCGGCCTCTGCTTCGAGCCTATCGCTCCATTCGCCCGGCCATGCTCACCCAAACAGACGAGCAGGCACTCCGGATCTTGCCTGTAGCGGCAATACCCCATGCCTCCCCTGCAGTAACCACCTGACACGGACCCTTGGGGGAACAACTTGCCTCATCGCCTTCTCAGCCGGCCAGCGCCACGGCATCCGCACCCGCCGGGAAGCGCAGTTGCCCGCTTTCATCGTTCGCCGCATGCCACACCGCCTCGGCCACGTCACGCTCGGTGGTGACCATCGGGCTGCTCAACGCCGCAAAGATGCGCTGGGCCTGCGGCACATACGCCTCCGGCACCAGGCCCGCCATGCGCGTCTGGCCGTTGGCAGTGAACTGTGTGCTGGGCGCATAGCCCGGCTCCACCAGCTTGGCACGCACACCAAAGGGCTCCAGCTCCAGCGCGAGCGATCCCGTGAAACCCTGTATTGCCTGCTTGCTCGCGGTGTACACCGCCACCAGCGGCATCGGCGCCAGCGTCGCGCTGGAGGTCACGTTGATCACCGTGCCGGCGCGCCGGCTGCGAAATTGCGTAACCACCGCCTGCGTCATCGCGATCACGCCAAAGGTATTGGTCTCGAACACCTCACGCGTGGTGGCCAAGGGCGTGGCCTCCAGTGCACCGAACAGACCGATGCCGGCGTTGTTCACCAGCACGTCGATCGGCCCGCTGGCTTCCAGCGCGGCGGCGATGCTCTCGGGCCGCGTCACATCCAGAGCCAGCACACGCAGGCGCTCCGATCGCGGCAGCAGGTCCTCTCGCGGCTGGCGCATGGTGGCGATGACCATCCAGCCCTTCTCATGGAAGTAACGCGCGGTCTCCAGGCCATAGCCGGACGAGCAGCCCGTGATCAAGACGGTTTTGAAGGCGGTTTTCATGGATAACTCCTGTGTGGTTTGCATGGCGCCCACGATAAGCGCCATGATCAGGACTCTCCATAATCATCAGTCCATCATTTGTTATTCATCGTCCAGATATGATCGATCCCCTGTCCGACGTCATCGCCTTGCTCAAGCCGCGCGCGGTGTTCTCCAAGGGCATCAGCGGGGCCGGTGCCTGGGCCGTGCGCTACTCGGAGTTCGGCCTGCCAAGCTTCTGCGCGGTGCTGGAAGGTCGCTGCCGCCTGGCGCTGGACGGCCAGGAACCATTGGTGCTGGAAGCCGGAGACTTCCTGCTGCTGCCCAAGACCTCCGGCTTCACCATGTCCGGCTTCGAGCCCGCCAAGCCGGTACGGATGGACCCGCGGCAAAGCTCCACGCTCGGCGGGGAGCTGCGCCACGGCCGCCGCGGCGGCAAGCCGGACGTGCGCCTGCTGGGCGGCCACTTCGCCTTTGAATCGCCGGAAGCCGGCCTGCTGGTACCCATGCTGCCGCCGCGCATCCACGTGTGCGGCGTGGAGCGCCTGTCCACGCTGGTGCGCCTGCTGCGCGAGGAATCCCGCGGCCAGAACTCCGGCCGCGAACTGATCCTGACTCGCCTGGTGGAGCTGCTGCTGATCGAATCGCTGCGCCAGGTCTCCGGCGAGCAGGCTCCGGCCGGCCTGCTGCGCGGCCTGGCCGATCCGCGCCTGGCGCGGGCACTGCGGCAGATGCACGGCAACCTCGCGCAAGCCTGGACCGTGCCGCGCCTGGCAGACGTTGCCGCGCTGTCACGCTCCGCGTTCTTCGAGCGCTTCACGCGCACGCTCGGGCAAGCACCCATGGAATACCTGTTGGCCTGGCGCATGACGGTGGCCAAGGACCTGCTGCGCCGCGGCGAGCTTGGCATCAGCGAGTTGGCCGAGCACGTAGGCTACGGTTCCGCCAGCGCCTTCAGCACCGCGTTCAGCCGGTACGTGGGCCTGCCGCCGGGCCGCTATGCGAGGGCTGGCGCTGCAGCCTGACAGGGCCTGGCAAAAGCAGCAGATTCTGCACAGGCGACCCGCGCGCTCAGCCCCGCCGCCCGGCCTGCAATGCCCGCACACCCGAGTAGATGCGTGCCGCCAGGTCGCGCGGGTTCGCGGGCTTGCCGAAGTGGGCGTCGTAGCCGGCGGCCAACGCTGCATTGCGGTCGGCAAATCCGGTAAACCCCGTCAGCGCCACGGCATAGATCGAGCCCTGGCCCTTCCGGCTTTCACTCTCGCGGATACGGCGCATCAGCTCGTATCCGTCCACCTGCGGCATGGCGATGTCGCCGACCAGGGCATCGAAGCGCCGCTCCTCCAGGCGCTGCAAGGCTTCGGTCGCGCTCGCGGCCAGCACCACCTCGGCTCCCTGTCCCGCCAGCAGGTGGCTCAGCGGCAGGCTACCCGCCGTCTCATCGTCCACCAGCAGGATGCTGATGCCCTTCAGCGACAGCGCGCTGGCCTGCCGCGCCACGTCCGGCGCGCGGACCGCCTCCAGCGGGCTGAGCGGGATGCGCACCACGAAGCTCGCGCCCTTGCCCACGCCGTCGCTGGCGGCCGCCACGGAGCCGCCATGCGCTTCGGTGAGGCTCTTGACGATGGTCAGGCCCAAACCCAGGCCGCCGTACTGGCGGGTGCGCGAGATGTCGGACTGGCTGAAGCGTTCGAAGATATGCGGCAGGTCTTCGGCCGCGATGCCGGCACCGGTATCGGTAATCGTGAGCTCGGCATTGCCATCGATCCGGGCCAGCGCCACGTCGATATGCCCGCCCCCCGGCGTGAATTTCAGTGCGTTGCCCAGGATGTTGGAAACGATCTGCTGCAGCCGCCGCACATCGCCGGCCACCAGCAATTCACGGTTGTACCCGGACGCAGCGATCTCCAGCCCCTTGGCCTGCGCCTGCGGCGCCATGCCCTCCAGCGTGGATCGCACCACGCCGGCCAGGTCGGTGGGGCGCAGGTCCAGCACCAGGCGCCCGCTGGTGATGCGCGAGACATCCAGCAGTTCGTCGATCAGTTCGGCAAGGTCGCGGCAACCCTGCACGATGCTCTTGATGCCGCCACCGACCTGCGCATCTTCCACGCTCCCCTCGCCAGCCAGCTTGAGCCGCAGTATCTCGGCCCAGTTGGAGATGATGTTGAGCGGTGAGCGCAGCTCGTGGCTCACCAGCGCGAGGAAGTCGTTCTTGGCGGCATTGGCGCGCTCGGCTTCCGTCGTCGCGGCATTGGCGGCATCCAGCGCCAGCTTGAGGTTGTGGATGCTCTGGAATACCAGCACCGCGCCGTCGATGCGGTTGTCGCTGGTCTGGTAAGCGCGCGTCGACAGCGCATACCAGTGGCCGGACAGGTCGCGCACCTCCAGCGTCAACGGGCGCAGCTCCGTCAGCGCCACCGACATCGCCTCTTCGATCACGTCGGCGCCGAACACCTCGTTTTCCCGCAGCGGCTTGCCGAAGTCCTCCGGCGAGAGCCCGAAGAGCTCGGCGGCGCTGGGCGAGCAATGGCGCACGCATTTCTCGCGATCCACCAGCAGCACCGGCGCGGGAATGCCGCGGATCAGGTTGCCGAGATCATCGTTCAACAGCTGCAACTGCTGGTTCTGCGTCTGCAGCTGCTGGTTGAGCGAGGTGAGGCGCAAATTGGCCTGCTCCAGGTCGCGCTTGGCGTCCTGCAGGTCCTCGTTGGCGCTCTGCAGCTCCTCGTTGGCCGAGAGCACTTCCTCGTTGGCGGTGCGCAGTTCTTCGCTGGTGGCGTCGTACTCGGTGACCAGCCCCTTGAGCTGGGCGCGGGACTGCTCCAGCTCGTCGCCCAGTACCCGCACGTAGCGCTCCAGGTCCTCGGTGCGGGCATCGGTGCTGGCAGCGGGCGACGGGGCATTGGCGGGCGCGCAGGCCTGCACCGACACCAGGAAGTAGGACTCCGAGCCACCGGCGGGGATCGGCACCACGTCGATGGTGCAATGGTCGTCGCCCAGGCGCACCCGCTCGCGTCGCACCGGCAGCTTGCTGCGCACGGCCTCCATCAGGGCGGTGCGCATGTCCACCTGCATCTCCGGCCGCACCAGCCGCGCCAGCGACAGCGTGGCATCTCCGGTGGTGGGCAGCAGCAGGCTGGAGGTATCGCCGCGGAACTGGATCACCCGGCCGTGGGCGTCCACCACGAAGCCGGGCGGCGCGTACTTGGCCAGCGCCACGCGGTCCGCCATGTTCTCCAGCCAGTTGGCGCCCGCCTCGCTACGGGAAGGCGTCACCCCTGGCTGGATCAGGTCCGGCATCGAGAAGCCACGCAGCGGCGAGCGCGTGATCTGGCGACGGCGATAGAGGTTGAGGCTCGGCGCCTCGTCCTCGAACAGCTCGGCGTCGGCGTTCTCCGAGGCGCCCAGCAGCAGGTAGCCGCGCTTGCGCAGCGCGTAGAAGCACACCTCGAAGGCATGGCGCTTGGCCGGCTTGCGCAGGTAGATCAGCAGGTTCCGGCAGGACACCAGGTCCACATTGGAGAACGGGGCATTGGTGAAGAGATTGTGCGCCGCGAAGACGCAGAGCTCTCGGATTTCCTTCACCACCCGCCAGGAGCCCTCGTCCACCATGAAATAGCGCGAGCGGTAAGGCTCCGGCACGCTTTCGATGGCGGCCTCGTCGTAGCGCCCGCTGCGGGCCTGCACGATGGAGCGCTCGTTGATGTCGCTGCCGAAGATCTGCACCTTGCGCGTGATGCCCGCCGTCTGCAGCGTGCGATGCACCAGCATGGCGATGGTATAGGCCTCCTCGCCGGTGGAGCAGGCGGGCACCCAGATGCGGATGGTCTCGCCTGTGCGCTCCAGCAGCTCCGGCAGGATCCGCTGGTCCAGCGCGCTGACCAGCTCCAGGTCGCGGAAGAACATGGTGACGCCGATCAGCAGGTCGTCGCGCAGGCGCGACAATTCCTCGCGGTCGCTGCGCAGCTGCTGCAGGTAGGCACCGAGATCGCCCTGGGCCTGCAGGTAGGCCCGGCGCAGCAGGCGGCGGCGGACATTCACGTCCTTGTAGAAGCGCAGGTCCTGCTTGAGCTCCTGGTGGATCAGGTCCATCGCCTCCGCCGCGATCTGCGACACCGGCTCGGCTTCGCCCGCGCCCGGGGTACCGGCAAAGTAGCGCTGGAACGCGGGGATGATCTCCTCCGGCGGCAACACGGCGTCGGCCACGGCGGCATCGATGACGGACTGCGGCATGCCGCCATGCGCGGCGCTGGCCGGATCCTGGGCCACGATGAACCCGCCCGCCGCCCGCACTTCCACGGTGCCCATGCTGCCGTCGTCACCGGTCCCGGACAGGATCGCCACGGCCACGCTGGCGGCGTCTTCGCGTGCCGCGGAGGCCAGGAAGGAATCGATCACATGGAAGCTGCCCGGCGCACGCGGCGTCAGGCGCACGCGCCCGCCCAGGTAGGTGGCCACGCTCTCGGGCCGCAGCACATGGATGACGCCCGCCTGCAGCCCTTCGCCGTGGATGAGCTCGCGCACGGGCCAGGGTGCCTTATGGCCGATCACCTCGGCGAGCTGGCTGTCGCCGTCGGGATTGAGATGGGTGAGCACCACCAGGGCGAAGTCCCCGGACGGCGGCAGGGTTTCGACCACCTTGATCAGCGCCTCGACGCCGCCGGCGGATGCTCCGAGCACCGCAAGATTCAGGGAGAGCGATTCAACTTCATCGCCGGGACTACGGGGCTCGCTCATCCTTGGGGGCCTTGGTCTTGTTATGGCGGCAATGTAACAAACGAACCATTTCCCTGCCGCATGCCGCTTCGCAACGGTCCTGTCCGCATGCGTGATGGCGCAGGTCGCGACGCCTCATCGGTCAATCTGCAAGGCCCCCAAACCGGCCAGCTCCATGAATCAGTGACTTATCCGCGTTTTGCCCTGGCACGGCTCTTGGTCTGAGAGGGAGAACGAAATAACGGGAATCCCAGATGAACGTACTGACCACCGGCGACTTCACCCACCACGCTCCGGCCTTCGACTCGCCGGGCTTCCAGTTGCGACTCACGCGCTTCAACCACAAGCGCCTGCGCCCCGAGCCGGACAGCAGCGGTTGGGAAAGCCACCTTGCGGAGGAAATCCGCATGCGCCACCTGGAGGGTCTTTACCTGGACCACCTGCGCGCCGGGATCGCTCCCTGGATGCAGGGCGTGCCCACCACGCCGGCCGCCTTCATGGACTGGTTCGACGACCTGCGCCACGACGGCCCCGGCCAGGGCGATCCGCTGTTTCCCTGGCTCGCCGAGAGCGCCGGCATGCGCGACATGAAATGGTTCCTCACCCAGGAGGCCGCCGGCGAAGCCGGCTTCGATGACCTGGTGGCCATGACACAAGTGCAGTTCCCCGCGCGCCCCAAGGTGGAGATGGCCAACAACTACTGGGACGAAATGGGCCGCGGCCGCCTGCAGGCGATGCACGGCCTGATGCTGTCGCAGTGCGTGGACGCGCTGCAGCTCAAGCCCGCCATGGAAAGCACCGTCTGGGAATCCCTGGCACTCGGCAACCTGATGGTCGCCCTGGCCGCCAACCGTCATTACGCCTACCAGTCCGTCGGCGCCCTGGGCGTGATCGAGATGACCGCCCCCGGCCGCGTCAGCCGCGTCAACGAAGGCCTGAAGCGCCTGGGCGTGGATGCGCCGGGCCGCCGGTACTTCCAGATCCACGCTGGGCTGGACATCAAGCACTCCGAGCAGTGGAACCGCGAAGTGATCGAACCCCTGGTCTCCTCGGACCCTACGCTGGCCCGCCCCATCGCGGAAGGCGCCCTGCTGCGACTGGCCGCAGGCGCGCGCTGCTTCGCGCGATATCGCAGCCAGCTCTGGGGCGGAGAACAGCAGGCCGTGGCCTGAGGGCAACAAGGCTTTGAACCCCTATCCCTCCGGGATAGGGGAAGAGGTGAGGAATTCAGCTTGGAGTGTCTACCGCCGCCAGCTCAGGGCACCGCTACCGCACGCTCAGTGACGCGCCACCAATATCCAGCTACCGCTGCAAACCCCACAGACATAGAGCGCCAGACCATGCACGTCGCCCAGCGCCGGGGAATCCGCGTGCAGCGGGTTGCTGCAATCGGGGCAGGCCTTGGTGCCTGCCTGGCCAGACGCACCGAAGCGCGTCATGGTCTCGTCTTCATACGGGGTATGCCCACGCACAACCTGGCGTACCAGCGTCTGCATCCTTGCCTTGATCGTCATGGGCTTTCCTGAGCGATGTGGGGTGGAATCTGGATAGCGGGATCAGCCATTCGCCGTGCGGCGCGGCTCAGCCTCACCCATGGCGTCTTGCTCGAAGCAGGCGCAGTCGTCCACGGCATCGATGCAACGCAGCACCTCCGCACGCAGCGGCTCCAGCGCGTCCTCATGTCCCTGCCAGCGCAGCGGCAGCAGCCAGTCCTTCATGATGGCCTGCAGATGTCTCAAGCGAAGCAGCAACTGCGGATTGGGGTTGGCAGCGTGAATCTGCTGGCACAGACCGGTGACGCGCCAGAATTCCTGCTCCCCTGCGCCAGGAAGGCCGTGGGCAAGCTGACGGAGTTGCTGCAACGCGTGGCGGGCTTTCGCATCCATCGGCATGTTCCTCACTGGCTGGCCAACTGCAGGCCGGACCGGCAGGCTTCCTTGGCGTGCACCAGCAGGTAGCGGTCGCAATACGAGCCGCGCAAGGCTTCAGGCAAGGAATCCGGCGGCGCAAAGCTGGCGAGTTCCGAAGCATCGGCCTTTGCCCCCAGGCCGCAGCCGGAAAGGACCATGGTCAGTACCAACAGTGTCGCCACAACGAGTTCGTGATGCATGGCCAGCCCTCCGGATGATAAGGCGAGCTACCCAAAAGTCAGGCCAGTATCAGACCATTGTTTTCATTGATGTTATTGGAAGATTTAATTGCAATATGCATGGATTTCGGGCAGCACGCTCCGCGGCTTGCATCCTGCCCTGCGGATAGCAGGCACCGGGCCCGCTCCATCACGCAACGAGTGGTGCCCCTCTGTCGCATGACCGACGATCCCCAGCAGTGCAGCCATCGAGCGCTGTGATTAAATATAAAAAATAGCTTCAAATATTGATTTTTTACTCGATCCATTGGCGGACCTCCCCGTCAGGCATAGACTGCAGCGCATAACGAAAACGGTCGCGCCCCAACGAGGGCAGGCCATGCACCGGGGCACCGCCCTGGGGGAGAGAGGGATGAACCGGTCCATCATTCGCGTGGCTTGCCGCGGCGTGTTCGCCGCCCTGCTGCTTCCGCTGGCTGCCACCGCCGCACCCGGCGATCCGCTGGGGCCGGAAACCCGCATCAACACACCCGGCGCGCCCGACGGCATCTACGCCGGCACGCTGGCGCGCAATGCCTCCGGCTTCATGGTGGCGAGCTGGGAGGCCCATGGCCCGCAGGGTTATGGCCTCTATGTGCAACGCCTGGATGCGGGCGGCGCGCCGCTGGCCACGGAGCAGTTGGTGCCAGGTGCCACCAACGCTGCCGCCGGGCCGGTGATCGCGTTGCAGGACAGCGGCGCTTTCGTGCTGACGTGGACCGAGCCGGGCGCCTCGTCGGCCTGGACGCAGGTGATGGCGCGCCGCTTCGACGCGGCGGGTAACGCCGTGGGGCCGGTGCTGGCGGTCAGCGGCGTGGAGTCGAAGGCCGTGCATGGCAACCAGGCGGTGGCCATCGCGCCCAATGGCGACTTCGCCGTGGCATGGTCGCGCAAGGTCTGGGACCTGCTGGACCTGACCATCCCGCTGGGACCGAATCCGACCCTGACCAACACCTCGTCGAGCGCGATCATGTTCCGGCGCTACCGCGCCGACGGCACACCGGTCGCCGAAGCCAGCCGTATCGCCGCCGGCGGCCGCACCTACACACCGCTGATCGGCGTGGGCATCGGCCGCTTGCTGGATGGCCCAGCCGTAGCGCTACGCGGCGACGGCCAGGCATGGCTGACCTGGTCGAGCCTGCCCTACGGCAAGCAGCCCACGCAGATCCGCCTGCAGCGCCTGGCCGCGGACGGCAAGACGCTGGGCACCGCCGCGCTCGTCGGCGAGGCGCTGGGCGTGGTCGACAGCACCCTCATGGACCTGGACGCGCAGAACAACGCGGTGATCGCCTGGCTGGGCGGTGGTAGCGGCCGCGACGTGCAGTTGCGCCGCTACGACTCGGCCGGCCAGCCGCGCGGCGAGGTGATGACGGCGCACACGCCCTCCACCGAGTACGGCAGCCGCCCGCAGCTGGCCGTGGCACCGGGCGGCAGCTTCGTGGTCGGTTGGACCCGGAAGGAGCCAGGCGACCAATGGCCTCCGGACTTTGACGCCCAGGCTCGCCGCTTCGGCGCGGATGGCCAGCCGCTGGCACCAGAGTTCCGCGTGAACACCCAGGGCCCGGGCCATCAAGCCCTGTCAGGCCTGGGCGTGGACGGCGCCGGCAACCCGGCATTCCTGCTGCGCAACGAAGACCCGGTACTGGGCTTATATCTCAAGCGTTACGAAGGGCCCTGAACCCCACCGCAGCTACTCTCGCCCGCCCAGATCGAAGGCGCTGAGCCCCCCATGTGTCCGCACAACCAATACCCCTCCCCCAACGGAAAGGTTGTCGCCGGATCTGACATTGTGACCTAGCGTGCCGGACCAGAGCGGCACGCCACTGTGCAGGTCCAGAGCCCAGACGCGACGATCGGCCGTAGCAACCAGGACGAGGTTGTTGACGATGACCGGCGCCCAAACGGGGATTTCGTCGTATGGACGCTCGAAGGTCCAGAGCAGATTGCCGTCATCGTCATGCGCGCGGATCACTGGGGCATATTTCCAGTTCTGCAGCGCCACTCTCACACCTGGAGCAACAGCGGGATTGGCATCGGCGTCGTAGCCGCCCAATTCGGCGCCATCGGCCACACGAAGAATCTTGCCGCCGCTGTCGGCAAGACCCCGTGAGGCAAGCAGACGAGTGCCCTGGAGCACCGGCGTTCCGCCGGCAAACGTGCTGTCATCATCGGGACATGCGCCTCCTACCTGCCAAGTCACGGAGCCATCGGTAGTCGACAATCGGTAGGCGGCACAGGGGTAGCTGACAAATACGCTGCCAGCATTGACTGCAGGCACGCTTTGCTGGCCTCCTTCGACGCTGCGGGTCCAGAGCGCGGATCCATCGGATTGCTTCAGTGCCTTGACGTAGTTGGGCACACCGCTGACGCTGAAGTACAATGCTCCGTTGGTCGCGGTGATGCCGGACTCTACGTTGGCCTCCACCAGGGGCGAACGCCAGGCAAGATTGCCGTTTTCGGCATTGAAGGCGCTCACCGCCAGTAGTTGGGGAACGAACAAGCGTCCGTTATCGTAAGCAAGATTGAAATTGGGATTCTCGTCCCGCAGCGGCCCCCAGACAACGCTGCCCGTGGTAGCGTCCAGCGCATAGAGCGGCAATCCGGCGCCCCCGGCATAGAAATAGACCCTGCCGTCGGCGACCAACGGATAGCTCAGGTCGATATCTTCAAGAGGGAATTGCCAGGCACGCTCCTGTGGCAAGGACACCGGACACCGGGTGGTCGCCCGGCTGGTGTGTTGCGGATTGATCTGAAGGGTTACCGTATCCGTCGTGGGGGGAGCACTGACGGTAACGCTGAAAGCCTCGACGCTCCCCACGCCACCACCTGGCGCCGGATTTCGCAAGGAGACTACCGCGGAGGAGGCGGCAGCAAGATCCGCAGCGCTGATCTCAGCGGAAAGCAAGCCCGGAGACAGCATCGTTGAAGGACGAGGGCTGCCATTCCATAGCAGCGTGGTCGCCGGGAAAATTCCCTCGCCGCCTATACGCAGGGGGAACCCCCCGCATCCTGCGGCTGACTCAACCGCGGACATGCCGGAAATCTGCGGCACCGGGTAGGCCACAGTGAAGTCGCGAACGGCCGAGACGCCACCACCCGGCGTGGGATTCCTCACAGTCAACGGGACTATCCCCACCTCTCTCAGCAAACCGGAAGGCACACTGGCAACCAGTTGGGTGGGTGAAACATACTCCGTGGCCAACGGCACATCGCTCCAGTACACCTCAGAGGCGTGGGTGAAGCTGCTTCCGGTCACTGCAATGTCGGTTGCGTCGCTGCCGACAAGGACCGTAGAGGGCATGAGCTGATCCAGCACCGGCACGGGGTATGGGAGTACCTCGAAGTCATATCCCAAGGTGGCGGTCGCGTAGCTACGCCTGCAGGTCTCCGTATCGCAAATGCGAATCTCGAGCCGGCTCTGCCGGCGACCGGGCTCCAGTCCAGGGGAGGTCCTGAAGGTCAAGCGGACCCGGTCATCACCTACCCACACAAGATCGAAATCCTCCTGCAGGATTTCACCGGGATCGACGACAACCAATACCCCCTCATCTGGCACGGCTCCGCGCAAGCTGCCCTCTGTCGAGAACTCATGCACTTCCCGACTGTAAAAAGAGGCACTGACGCTGGCCGGCGAGAGTTCGAGGACGGCCGAGGCACCGCCCCCACCACTACCGCAGGCCCCGAGCGCCAGTACCAGGACGAGCAGCCCGCCGCGAACCCTCGAACCCAACTGCAGAAGATCAATCATCCCATCGCCCTCGCCGTTCCCCGGACACGCCTCCCGGGCATTGTCTCAGATGCTTTTTATCTGCGATGACTTCCGCAGGCAAATTGACGACTGAATCAGGTACTTCCGTGACTCCACGACTTGCTCGAAGTCCCGCCAGGACATGAGGGCCTCGAAGACACCGTAGCGATCGGGGCGACCAACTCCCATCTAGGCTCCCTTTCCTACTGCAGGTACAGCAGGCCTGCCCGATACTTCAGGGCTAGCCGGTCCACTACCACTCCTCCTATACGAGACCACGCCATGACCATTGCACGTCGCCTGCTGCTGTCCCTCGTCTCCCTGTCGCTGGCCGGCACTCTCGCCGCCTGCAGCCGCTCCGATCCCGCGTCCGGTGATAGCGGTGGCACCAGCAGTGGAGCACTGGAACTGCGCGTGCTGTCCAACCGCGCCGACCTGATCTCCAGCGGCGACGCCCTGCTGGAAGTGAAACTGCCGGCGGACGCGGACGCCAGCAAGCTAAAGGTGACGGTAGCCGGCGCGGATGCCAGCAGCGCCTTCTCGCGGCGCGAGGACGGCCGCGTGATCGGCCTGGTCAGCGGCATGGCCATCGGCCTCAACACAGTCAGTGCGAGCCTGCCCGGCGTGGGCGCGGCGAGCGTGACGCTCACCAACCACCCGCACGGCGGCCCGGTGTTCGCCGGCCCGCAGATGCAACCCTGGACCTGCACCAACGCCGGCGCGGTGGACGCGCAGTGCAACCAGCCGCCGGAATACGCCTTCGTCTACAAGTCCAGCAATCCGCTGCTGCCGGGGCTGCAGTCCTACGACCCGGAAAACCCGCCCAGCGACGTCGCCAACACCACCACGGACCAGGGCGTGACCGTGCCCTTCATCGTGCGCGTGGAGACCGGCTACCAGGACCGCGACCAGTACAAGATCGCCGCGCTCTACCAGCCCGATCAACCCTGGACCGCCGCCGCACCGCAGCCGCAGTTCAACCACAAGCTGGTGATCAACCACGGCTTCTCCTGCGGCGTGGACTACCAGACCGGCAGCGCGCCGTCGGTGATCCCCAGCAGCGGCACCGACATCCCCGTGGTCGGCGGTGAGCTGCTGCCCATCGGCCTGCCGCTGGAAGTGCTGAAGGATGCCACCGAGCATGCGCTGAGCAAGGGCTTCGCGGTGATGTCCACCGCGCTGAACCACGCCGGCCACAACTGCAACGTCGCCGTGCAGGCGGAGTCGCTGGTGATGGCCAAGGAGCGCGTGATCGAGCAGTACGGCGAGCTGCGCTACACCATCGGCCAGGGCTGCTCGGGCGGCTCGCTGACGCAGCAGCAGGTGGCCAATGCCTACCCCGGCATCTACCAGGGCATCCTGCCGACCTGCTCCTTCCCCGACGCCTGGAGCACGGCCACGCAGTTCCTGGACTACCACCTGACGCTGGACTATTTCCTGGATCCCTCGCAGTGGGCGCCCGGCGTGCTGTGGTTGCCCACGCAGATGGCCAACGCGCAGGACCACCTGACCATCATCAACTCGCAGGTCAGCGACAGCGCGCAGTTCCACGTGGCCGTGCCCACCAGCGCCTGCGCCGGCATCAGCGACGCGCAGCGCTACCACCCGGACACCAACCCGGGCGGCACCCGCTGCACGGTGCAGGACGCCGCCATCAACCTGCTGGGCCCTCGCCCGCCGGAGCGCTGGAGCGTCTACGAGCAGCAGATCAAGCGCGGCTTCGCCGGCTTCCCGCTGGACAACGTCGGCGTGCAGTACGGCCTCAAGGCGTTGCAGCAGGGCCTGATCCTGCCGGCGCAATTCGTGGACCTGAACGTGAAGATCGGCGGCGCCGACCAGGACACCAACGTGACCGAAGAGCGCATGGTGGCGGTGCAGCCGGCGCTGGCCAACGCCTATCGCACGGGCATGATCAACCAGGCCAACAACATGGACCAGGTCGCCATCATCGACTGCCGCGGCCCGGATCCGGGCCTGTTCCACGACGCCTACCGTGCCTACGCGATGCGCGCGCGCCTGGAACGCGCCCACGGCCATCATGACAACCAGTTGATCTGGGAAGGCCCGATCCCGATGCTGGCCGACAACTTCTGCGCCAAGAACAGCTTCATCGCCATGGACCGCTGGCTGGGCGAGGTAGAGAAGGACGCCAGCGCCACGCCGCTGGCGCAGAAGCTGGTCACCGGCAAGCCGGCAGACCTGAAGGACGCCTGCTTCGACGGCGTGGGCCAGAAACTGCTCGACCAAGCCTGCGGCCCGCTGATCGTCGGCATCTACGGCACGCCGCGCACCGGCGCGGGCGACGCCATCACCACCGACACCAACAAATGCCAACTCAAGCCCATGGACCGTAACGACAACTACGGTATCTTCGGCTTCAGCGACGAGCAGTGGGCCCAGTTGCAGGCGGTCTTCCCCGACGGCGTCTGCGACTTCAGCAAGCCCGGCGTCAGCCAGCAGCCCACCATCCCCTGGCAGCAGTACGGCACGGCAGAAGCCGCGATCTACGGCGGCCGTGCGATGCCCGCCGTGCCCGCGAACTCGGGCCTGGGCTGGGCGTCCCCGGCGTTCCAGGTGTTCGCGCGGTAAGGCACGACACGCTCAGCCGTCGAGCGAGGCGTCCACCTTCGCCTGCACGGCGGCGGGATCCTGCGTGGTCACGTAGCCGTAGCTAACGATGAGGCGGACCAAGCTCGGCTCCTGAGCCCAATAGTGGTCGCAGCCTGATTCGGTCGTCACCTTGCGCATCGTCCAGAGGGGATGCAATTCTGCATTCGGCACCGCCATCTCGTTACGTCGGTGCCTACATCCTTTTTCAGATCGCGGGGTCCTTTCGATGGGAATGGTAGGCACATTTACTGCGATCCCCTCTGAGATGATGGAGAAATTTCGCCGCGTCCAGGACTCTATTGGAGAGGCTCTCTTTCC
>JASBRP010000023.1 GCA_030149365.1 Solimonas sp. | reverse complement strand
TGTTGGTTTATTTCGCCTAAGGGCGAGTCACTTTTTCTTTGCGTGCCCACCAAAAGTAGGCGCCTCTAGGCGAAGAAAAAGTAACCAAAAAGAAAGGGCACCCTCCATCCGCGGCCCCGCTGAGGCGGGGCAACCTGCCTGGTGATCAAGTGCGACGGATCGGGCCCACAGGCCATCCATGGCCTGAGACCCCTCGGCCGGGCTCCTGCCCGGCTCGACCCTGCACTTGACCCCCAGGCAGGCGCTACTGGAAGGGAACCCGGTACGTCAAAAGCATTCGCTACGCTCATTCAAGCGCACAAGCCATCCAAGACAAAACAGAACCCCTCGCCCGCTTGCGGGAGAGGGGCAGGGGAGAGGGTTTCTGTAGAAGTGAAATGTGATCAACCAACCGTTCGCCCTGAGCCTGTCGAAGGGTGAACGCTTTCGTCGACCAAGCCAGACTTATCCCCGCAACGCCTCCACCAACAACATCCTCACCACCTTGTCCTGCAAGGTCTTCGGCTGCTCCAGCTTCAGCCGCGCCAGATAAGGCTGCATCGAAGCCGGCGGCTCACCCGCGCGCAGCAGCCCCAGCAGCAGCTTCCACTTCGGCGTCGAGCCAGCCTTCGCCTTCACCTGCTTCAACGCCGCCGCCAGCTTCAGCTCCTCCGGCGTGAAATCGCTGCCCAGCGGGAAGGCGCCGAACAGCCCCTGCGCGCGCTGCGGCTTGAAGCGCCGCTCCAGCGAGGCCGGGCTGTTGTCGCGGTACTCCGCCGGAACCTGCCAGCCGGCCTCGATCTTGCCGGCCTTCACGGCCTGTTCCAGCAGCCCGGCCTGGAAGCGCGAGTCGGCAATGCAGATCAGCCGTTTGGCCACCTCGGCGTCGCTCTGCGAGCGCAGGTCGGCCACGCCGTATTCGGTCACCACGATGTCGCGCAGGTGGCGCGGGATGGTGCAGTGGCCGTAGTTGAACACCACGTTGGAACTGGCGCCGCCCTCGGACTCGCGCACGGCGCGGATCATGATGATGCTGCGGCCGTCAGGCAGTTGATGCGCCATCGCCACGAAGTTGTATTGCCCGCCGACGCCGGAAATCACCTTGCCGTTGTCCAGGCCGTCGGACACCACGGCGCCGGATAGCGTCGCCATGATGCCGGTGTTGATGAAGCGGGCATGCACGCGCTGGGCCTTGTACAGGCGCGGGTTGTGGTCGAGCTGGTTGACCTTGTAGACGCCGGTCATGCAGAAGTGGCCGCGTTCCTCGTCGCTCATGTCGCGCAGCCAGTCGTAGAAGCGCCGCGGCCCCAGGAAGAAGCCGCCATGCACCACGATGCCGTTGCGCAGGGACGTGCCCAGGCATTTCTGCGCCATCACGCGCCGCGCCTCCGGGTCCGCCACATTGGCGAGCACGCGCTCGCCATCCGGCGCCACCAGGTGGCCCTGGTCGTAGCGTGTGGCGTCGTTGAAGAAGCCATGGTGCTGCAGCACCTCGAAGTCCGCGGTGCGGATCACGCGCAGGCCCAGGCTCTCCATGTGCTCCAGCACCACCGGCTCCAGCCGGCGCGGATCGCAGCGGCCCTCGTTGACCAGCTGCTGCAACGCCCAGAAGTCGTAGACCTCGCGCTTGAGCACGCCGGCCTGCACCAGGTCCATGAAGCCGTCGACGAACATCTCGGTGGCGCCATACAGGCCAGTGGCGAAAGGCGAATCGCCGCCACAGCCCTCCAACAGTTCGGCGCAGCGCTTGGGCATGTCCAGCGCCGCCAGCGCGGCACGGTAGGCCTCGTTCTTCTGCTGGCGCAGCTGCGCGGCATAGACCAGGGCGTCGCCCAGGGCGCCGATCCCCACCTGCAGCGTGCCGCCGTCGCGGATCAGGGCCGAGGCCTGCAGGCCGATGGCATAGTCGGCGGTGGCCACCGGCTGCTTGGGCGTGGAGAACAGCGCGCTGGAGTAGCGCGGGTGGTCCACCACCAGGTCGAAGGTCGCAGGCTCCACCTCGGCGTCGCGCGCCATGTAGGGCAGTTGCTGGTTGACCACGCCGACCACCGCCACGCGCCGCCGGCCGGCGGCCTCGGCGGCACGCAGCATCGTCACCAGCTCCGGGCCGGTATCCGGGTTGCAGGACAGGCTGTAGCGCAGGCCGTCACCATCCTCGCGCTTGCAGATCATCTGCGCGGCGACATTGCAGCCCTGGTTGAAGACATCGCGCGCGGCGAAGGTGTAGTTGGTGCTGATGTAGTGCTGCTGCGCGTGGGCATTGCCCATCTGGCTGCCAGGGCGAAAGAAGAATTCCTTCACCTGCACATTGGGCGGCAGGGTCTTGCGGCGCAGGTCGGCGGCATAGTCCAGCTTGGGCACGCCGGCGAAGACGCGCTCCAGGAAAGGGCCCAGGAAGGCGCCCTCGACGCCGGCCGGCAGTTCCGGCTGCTCCAGCGACAGCGCGGTGAGGATCGTCAGCTTCAGCGCCGGGTCGGCCTTGGACCGGGCATACAGGGCGTTGACCAGCTCCACCGGCTTGCCCAGGCCCAGTGGCAGGCCGATGCGCACGTCGTGGCCGACGCGGGCGATGATGGCGTCGACGCAGCGCTCGACGTCGTCGAGCATCAGGGGTGTGGCGGCGGTCATGCGGGCTTCCGTTTCTCGGGAACCCGCAGGCTAGCTCACTGCGCGGCGGCTTGCTCGGGCAGATCCTCGAACAGGCCCAGTTGCGGCGAGAACAGGTAGGCCTTGTAGCTGTCCACCAGCGCCTTGTCTGGGCAGTCCCCGAGCCGGCCATTGCAGAGCCGGCGCATGGCCGACTGCGCGCGGAAGAATTCGTCCGGCGCCAGGCCGGCACTGTCGGCGATCAGCGACGGCAGCAGGGCGATGTCCAGCAGCGGGGGCGATTCCTGCAGCGGCGTAGCCCCGGTGCTGCGCAGGCGGTACTGCGTGAGCAGCTCCGGCGACGGCAGCCTGGCACGCAACGGCGGCGAGTCTTCCTCGAAATAGGCCTGATGATCGCCGAAGTAGGCCCACAGTGCGGGGCGTGGCCCTGCCGTCAGCTCGCGCTCCAGCCTTTGCAGGCCGCTGTCCAGCACCCGCAGCTTGCCCACATAGTCGGTTAGCTTGCCGGCCATGCTCTTCTTCACGCCGCTGCGCTCCAGCCGGTACAGCGGCTTGGTCCGTCCCGAGTAAGGGGCATGTTCCTTGATCGACAGCAGGTACAGGAACAGCGGCCGCTCCGGATGATCGCGCCGGTGCTCGCGCAGCAGCTTGGCCGCCGCCTCGCCCAGGCGATCACTGTCGGCGATGTCCCACTCGTCGCCCTTCACGTGGTCGTACTCGGGGAAGTCGCGCAGCGTCAGCACGCGGTTGAAACCCAGGCCCTCGTAGGTCCGCGCGGCGCCGTAGAAACTCTTCATCGTCGGCATCAGCACCAGGCTGTCGTAGCCGTTGGCCTCGAAGCGCTCCACCAGGTTGCGCTGCATCTGCGGGGCCACGCTGTTGAACACCGTGGTGCGGCGTCCGCCGAAATCCGCCGGCACCAGGCCGGTCAGCAGCGAGAATTCCGACAGCCAGGTCTTGCCACCGAAGGTGTGCACGCGCAGCAGGCCCGCGGCCCGGTCTCGCGGGTTGCGCCGGAACATGCCCAGTGGCGGCAGGCGCGCGCCGTCCAGGCGGTAGAGCGCCGGGTCCAGCGTCGATTCGTGCAGCCAGACCACCACGTCCGGGCGTACCTCCGGCGGCGCCGGCAACGGCGCCACGTCCGCTGCCGCCGCCTCGAAGGGCGCGGGGTCGCCGGAGGGCAGGGGCTCGGCGAACTCGAAGACGCTGTAGGAATAGACCAGGCGCGACATGACGCCGCAGGTCTTGGTCAGCCCGCAGTCGGCATCGTCGCGGAACACCTCCCAGAGATGGTGGTGGCGGCTGCCCCAAGCCATGGCGCACCAGCCGGCCAGCACCAATGCGGCCGCCAGCCGGGCCTTGCGGCTCCAGCGTTGGTCGCGGCGCTGCCAGGCATACAGCCCCAGCACAGCAACCAGCGCGACATAGCCCGCCAGCATCCACTGCAGGCGCGGGTAGCGCTGCACGATGCTCCAGTTGGCGCCCTCGGACAGGAAATAGAAATCGATCAGCGCCAGGCGGTTGCCGAAGTAGCGCAGCTTCATCTCGCCCACCGCCCAGAGCAGCAGCGCCAGCGCCGTGGCGGTGGCCAGCGCCACCGCGGGGCGGCCGGTCAGCGCCGCCAGCAGCAGGAAGGGCAACAGGAACAGGCCGGCGTTGACCAGCGCGCACACCGGGTCATCGCTGAATTGCAGCGATACCCAGACTGCGTACGCCGCGGCAGCAGCCTGCACGGCGGCCGGAGCCAGCGCGCCGAGGCGGGAAAGAGCGCCACTACCTAAGCTGCTTAATCGATACCACGGAGTCGGCGCTCTCACTCCCTGACCCCCCGCTCGCTCCGCGAGCGGTCCCCCCTCTCCCACTGCGTGGGCGAGGGTAGGCTGGTCGGCAGCCTGCGGCTGCCGATTACTGGGTGGCAAGGGGGACATCCGCCCATTTTAACCGGGCGACGAACCGACGGCTTTGTGGCATTGTCGGACTAGGGCTGGAGCTAGAAGAACCAACCAACAGCGTCAACCAGGAGAGGGGAAACGCATGAAAGTGGGATTCATCGGTCTTGGTGCAATGGGCTGGCACATGGCGGCGAACCTGGCCGCCAAGGGCTTCCTCCGGGCGGTCTACACCCGCCAGCGGCAACAGGCCGAGGATTTCGCGGCCCAATACCAGGTCAAGGCGGCCACCTCGGCCGTACAGCTCTGGGATGACTGCGACGTCATCGTCCTGTGCATCCCGGCCGACCGCGACGTCATGGAGACCGCCGAGGCGCTGGCGGTGCCGGCGGCCAAGGGCCGGCTGGTGATCGACTCCTCCACCGTGGCCCGCGAGACCGCGATCGACGCCGCCGAGCTCCTGGCCAAGGTCGGCGCCCGCTTCCTGGACGCGCCGATCACCGGCGGCACCGAGGGTGCGCGTCTGGCGCGGCTGACCTTCATGGTCGGCGGCACGCCGGAAGACTACGTCGCGGCGCTGCCCCTGTTCGAGGCCATGGGCCAGCGGCACATCCATATCGGCCCGCATGGCAGCGGCCAGGCCACCAAGGCGGTCAACCAGGTCATGGCCGCGGGCGTCGCCCAGGCCGTGACCGAGGGCTTGGCCTTTGCCGCCGCGTTGCAGTTGCCGCTGCACCTGGTGGTGGATGCGGTGGGCACCGGCGCGGCCGGCTCCTGGTTCGTGCAGAACCGCAGCCGCGGCATGATCGACGGCGAGTACCCGCCGGGCTTCAAGGTGGCGTTGCACCACAAGGACCTGATGATCTGCCAGCAGATGGCGGCGCAGCTGGGTGGTGACCTGCCCTGCGTGGACACCACGCTGGCGCAGTACCAGACGCTGATGGCGGAGGGCCACGGCGAAGAGGACATCTCCTCGCTCTACCGCCTCAACAAGCGGCTGTTCCCGCAGCACTGATGCGCCGGTCCGCGCCGCCGCAAGGCGATGCGGACCTACTGCAGCCGCTGGCGCCCTTCCATCGCGTCCAGCGCCTGCTCCAGCGCGCCGCGCCCGATCTCCACGTGCAGCCGGCCATGGCGCCGCGCCGCTTCCGCGTCGCCGCGGCGCACCGCGGCGGCGATGGCGCCGAGGTTGTCCAGATCGCGGAACTCCGCCTGCAGCACCAGCCGCAGCGCGTCCCAGACCTGGGTATAGGTGCGGGTCATGGAGTTGAAGGCCAGGCGGAAGGCGATGTTGCCGCCGCGCTCCACCAGCTTGTGCCAGAACGCCAGCGCCTGGTCCTGCAGCACGCGCAGGTCGCCGTCACGGCGCATCGGCGCCAGCAGCGCGTCCAGCTCGTCGGCGAGCGCGGCGCCGCCCTTCACCGCGGCGGCGGCAATGTCCGGCGCCAGCGCCGAGCGCATCGCCATGATCGAGCGCACCACCGCGGTATCGAGCTGGCCCTGTCCATTCACCAGCAGGCTCGGCAGCAGCTCCAGCCCGCCCTCGGCACGGTAGTCCAGCACCACGCTGTTGCCGCCCTGGCGCACCGCCACCAGCCGTGCCTGCTGCAGGCGCTTGATCGCCTCGCGCACCGCGCCGCGGTTCACGCCCAGGGTTTCCGAGAGCTCGCGCTCGGCCGGCAGGGGCTCGCCCGCCGGCAGTTCGCCGCGCAGGATCTTGTCGGCCAGCTGGCGGTAGACCGAGTCCGACAGCGACTCCTTGCTGACCGCGGAGAACGCAGGCTTGCTCATATGTTCAGGCCGCCTGCTGCAGGTTTCGCGGCGCCGGCGCCGGATGCTCGATGCCCAGCGTTGCCGGCTGCGGCAAGCGCCGCGCCAGCCAGCCCGGCAGGCGCGCCAGGCCCAGCACGTTGTTCTCGCGCGGGCTGCCGGCGGTGAACTCGCGCGTGCCCATCACGTAATCGAACCAGGGGC
Organism: Solimonas sp.; assembly: GCA_030149365.1. Classification (GTDB taxonomy): domain Bacteria; phylum Pseudomonadota; class Gammaproteobacteria; order Nevskiales; family Nevskiaceae; genus Solimonas_A. Next base: position 13,443 of record JASBRP010000023.1, on the reverse strand, counting down.
GCGTCACGCACCAGTTGGCGCTGGGGTTGCGCCCCATGTGGTGGTCGTAATGCCAGGGGATGCGCTGCTGGCCCCAGGCCGGGTCCAGGTGCGAGCGCTTGTGCACGCGGTAGTAGTTGGCCGCCGAGTACCACAGCGTGCCGACGAAGAAAGGCGCCACCGGAAACAACGGCACCACCGCCACGCCGGCCCCGATCAGGGCCCAGGCTTCCTTGCCCTGGGCATGCGCGCCGAGCGCAAAGCGGTGGTAGTTGGGGTCGTGGTAGCCGTTCTGGCGTACCAGGCGATGGTGCTCATGGAAATGAAAGGACCAGAAAGTGCCGCGCGTGCGGCCCCAGCCGTGCAGCACGTGCTTGTGCATGACCCACTCGACGGCGTTTGCCGTCACCAGCCCCAGGGGGATGCCGATCATCTCCAAGTCTCCTCTCACGCCTGAGTGGTCAACTTATCATACCAGTTGAGGGTGAAGTCAAAGCCGCCGATCAAGACATTGATATTGAAGAGATAATGGGACTTAAGAGCGGAAGCTCAGGCCGCGATCGTGAAGCCGAAGCTGTTCACGCCGCGCTCGCTGGTCGCCACCACCTGGCCGCCGTGCATGGTCGCGATGGCGCGCACGATGGCCAGGCCCAGGCCATGGTTGCTGCTGCTGCCGCTGCGGGCGCTGTCCAGGCGGTAGAAGCGGTCGAACAGCCGCGGCAGCTGCTCGCCCTGGATCGGCATGCCGCGGTTGTGCACGGCCACCAGGATGCCGTCCGCCCGCGTGGCGATCTCGGCGACGATCTCGCTGCCGCGCTCGGAGTGCTGCACCGCATTGATCAGCAGGTTGGTCACGGCGCGGCCGAACAGGGATCTCTCCACCGAGGCCCGGGCATCGCCCTCCACGCGCACCTGCACGCCAGCGTCCTCCAGCAGCACATCGAGATAATCGACGGTGCGCCCGATCTCCTGCGCCAGCGAAACCTCCACGCGATTGCTGGCGCGCAGGCCCTGGTCGGCCCGCGCCAGGAACAGCATGTCGTTGATGATGGCGCGCAGCCGCTCCAGCTCCTCGAGGTTGGACTGCAGCACCTCTTCAAGGTCTGGGGCGCCGCGCTCGCGCGACAGCGCCACCTGGGTCTGGCCGATCAGGTTGGTCAGCGGCGTGCGCAGCTCGTGCGCCACGTCGGCATTGAAGCCTTCCAGCTGCTGGTAGGCCGACTCCAGGCGGTCGAGCGCGCCGTTGAAGGCAGCGGCCAGCTCCGACAGTTCCGGCGGCAGGGTCGACTGGTGCAGGCGCTGCGCCAGCTTGCTGGGGCTCAGGGCGCGGGCCTCGTCGGACAGCCGCTCCAGCGGGCGCAGCCCGAAGCGCGCGATCAGGTGGCCCAGCAGCGCCACCAGTAGCATCGCCGCCAGCGACACGCCGGCCAGCGCGATGGTGAAGCTGCGCAGCGTCTCGCGGTAGGGCGTTTCGTCCAGCGCCGCCACCAGGCGCACGGCCGGACGCTCGCCGGTGGCGTCGATGCGGCGGCTCAGCGTGCGGAACAGCTTGCCGTTGCCGTTCAGGTGCAGCTCGCCATAGCCGTCGCTGGCGGCCGCGCCGAAGCCCTGCGTGGTCTCGCCGTAGCGGAAGCGGGCATCGTCGCCGACGATCCAGTAGCGCGCCCGCCCGTCGCCGGGTATCGCGGCGTCGAGCTTGGACTGCACCAGGTGCCAGCGCGCCGGGTCACCGTTCTTCTGGATCAGCGGGGTGTACAGGTCCACGCGCGCCTTCAACTCCGCGCGCTGGCTGCGCAGCAGCTCGCGGTCGAGGATGCCGTGCAGCACCACGCCCAGCAGCGCGAACACCACGAAGCCGGTGGCGGCGAACATCAGGGCCAGCCGACGCGAGATCGAGAATCTCATCGGGCCTCCAGCACGTAGCCCATGCCGCGGATGGTATGCAGCAGTTTCTGGGGAAAGGGATCGTCCAGCTTGGTCCGCAGCCGCTTGACGGCGGCTTCGACGACATTCGCATCGCTATCGAAATTGACGTCCCAGACCAGCTCGGCGATCACCGTCTTGGACAGGATCTCGCCCTGGCGCCGCGCCAGTGTCGCCAGCAGGGCGAACTCCTTGGCGGTCAGCTCCAGCCGCTGGCCATCGCGCCAAGCCTTGCGCGCGAACAGGTCGATCTCCAGGTCGCCGACCCGCAGCTGTGCCACGGGGGCGTTGCGTCCGCGCCGGGTCAGCGCCTGCAGCCGCGCCACCAGCTCCAGGAAGGAGAAGGGCTTGACCAGGTAGTCGTCTGCGCCGGCCTGCAGGCCCAGCACACGGTCGTCGATACGGTCGCGCGCGGTCAGCATGATCACCGGGGTCTGCTTGCGCTGCCTCAGTTCACGCAACACCGAGAGTCCATCGAGGCCCGGCAGCATCACGTCGAGCACGATCACGTCGTAGTCGAACTCCAGCGCCAGGTGGCGGCCGTCGATCCCGTTCTGGGCGACGTCCACCGCGTAGCCCTGCTCCACCAGCCCGCGGTGCAGGTAGGCGGAAGTCTTCGGCTCGTCCTCGACGATCAGGATCTTCATGGCGTCAGCTTAGCCGGTCCGCTTCGGCTTCGGCTTTGTCGCGCGGCGGCACCACGCCCATGGTGCGGTAGAGCTCCACCAAGCGCAGTGCCACCTCGGCGCGCGCGCCGGACCAGTCGCGCTCGGCCTCGTAGAGGCTGCGCTCGGCATCCAGCACCTCGAACAGCGACAGCGCGCCCTGCTGGTACTGGCGCCGTGCCAGGTCCGCGGCGCGGCGGGAGGCGCTGGCGGCATCGGCCAGGGCCTGCTCGCGCAACTGCCCCTGGGTGTAGCGCACCAGCGCGGTCTGCGCCTCCTGCAGCGCGGTGCGCACGGCCAGTTCGTAGCCGAGGTAGGCCTGCTCCTCGCGCGCGTCGGCGGCGTCGATGGCCGCGCGGATGCGGCCGAAGTCGAACAGCGGCGCCAGCAGGCCGGCACTGACCGACCAGGTGCGAGAGCCGTCCAGCACCTCGCTGACGTCGGCGCTCTCCAGGCCCAGCAGCGCCACCAGGTCGAGCCGCGGGTAACGCAGGGCCTGCGTCGCCGCGCGCGTGGCCCCGGCCGCTGCGAGGCGGCGCTCGGCGGCACGCACGTCGGGGCGCTGGGCCAGCACCTGCGTCGGCGTGCCGAACACGGTCTGCGCATCGGCCGTGGGCAGGGCGGCGGCCTCGGGGGCCTGCGCCAGCAGCGGCGCCAGCGTCTCCGGCGTCTCCGCGGTGAGCAGGGCCAGGCGGTGGAAGGCGGCCGCCGCCAGTTCCTCGGCCTGCGGCAGGGCGGCGCGGACGTTGGCCAGCTGCACCTGCGCGCGCTCGACATCCAGGCGGCTGCCCATACCCAGGCGGAAGCGCGCCTCGGTGATGCGCAAGGTGCGGGCCTGGGCCTCCTCGGTCTTCAGCGCCAGGGACTGCTGCACGCGGTAGAGCCGGTATTCCAGGTAGCTGCCCGCGACCTCGGCCAGCAGCGTCAGGCGCACGGCATCGCGGTCCGCCTCGCTGGCTTCCAGTTCCGCGATGCGCGCGCGGCGCTCACTCTGCAGGCGGCCGAAGAGATCGGCCTCCCAGCTGGCCGACGCGGCGATGCGGCCGGACTCGCGCACCCCGGCAGCCTGCAGCGAGCGGCCTCGCGAGACGTCGGCGCTGGCGTCGATCTGCGGCAGCAGCTCGGCCCCGGCGGCGGCGCGCAGAGCACGCGCCTCGCGAACACCGGCCTCGGCGGCGCGCAGGTCCAGGTTGCGTGCCTCGGCGCGTGCGACCAGGGCATCCAGCGCCGGATCGCGGAACAGCGTCCACCAGGCGATGGCGGGGTCGGCATTGCCCGCACTTGCTTCGACGCCCGTCCAGCCGCTCTGCAGACTCGCCGCCGGCAGCTCGCGCGCGGGCGTCGCCGCGCAGCCCGCGAGCAGCGTGGCCGACAGCATCAGGATCACCGGTTTCATCGGGCGGCCTCCGCGCTATCCAGTGCCCGCTGTTGCTGGGCCTTGCGGTGGAACAGCCGGTCCAGCGTCAGGTAGATCACCGGCGTGGAGAACAGCGTCAGCGCCTGGCTCAGCAGCAGGCCGCCGACCACGGCGAAGCCCAGCGGCTGGCGCAACTCCGAGCCGGTGCCGAAGCCCAGGGTCAGCGGGATGGCGCCGAGCAGCGCGGCCAGCGTGGTCATCATGATCGGGCGGAAGCGCACCAGGCAGGCCTGGCGGATCGCCTCGATCGGCGGCAGCCCCTGCGTGCGTTGCACCTCCAGTGCGAAATCCACCATCAGGATGCCGTTCTTCTTGACGATGCCGATCAGCAGCACGATGCCGATCATCGCCATGATCGAGAAGTCGAAGCCGAAGGCCCAGAGCATCAGGATCGCGCCGATGCCGGCCGAGGGCAGCGTCGACAGGATCGTCAGCGGATGCACGAAACTCTCGTACAGCACGCCGAGGATGATGTAGACCGCCAGCAGCGCCGTCAGGATCAGGATCGGTTGCGAGGCCAGCGATTCCTGGAAGGCCTGCGCGTTGCCGCGGAACGAACCGCCGATCTCCGCCGGCATGCCGATCTGCTGCTGGATGCGGGCCACCTCGCGCACCACGTCGCCCAGCGCATGGCCCTCGGCGATGTTGAAGGACAGGTTCACCGAGGGGAACATGCCGTCGTGCGTGATCGTCAGCGGGCCGGCCGCCAGGGGCTCGGGCTTCGCCAGCGCGCTCAGCGGCACCATCTCGCCGGTCAGCGGCGAACGCAGGCGGAAGTAATCGAGGCTGTCGGCGCGGCTGCGTTGCGCCGGGTCGATCTCCAGGATCACCTTGTACTGGTTGGTCTCGGTCTGGTACTCGCTGATCTGGCGCTGGCCGAAGGCATCGTACAGGGCCTGGTCGATGTCCTCGGTGGAAATGCCGAAGCGTGCCGCCGCGATGCGGTCGATGCTCAGCTTCAGCACCGATGCGCCGAGCTGCTGGTCGCTGGAGACATCCTTCAGCATCGGCTGCGCGCGCAGTTCATCGGTGAGGCGCGCCGCCCATTCGGCGAGTTCACCGCTGTCCGGTCCCTTGAGTACGTACAGGTACTGGGCGCGGCCACCGCCCGCGCCCAGGTTGATGTCCTGGGCCGTGCGCAGGAACAACTGGATGCCGGTGATCTGCGCGATCTGCGGACGCATGCGGTCGATGAACTCCTCGGCGGAGACATCGCGGTCGCTGCGATCCTTCAGCACGATGAAGAAGCGGCCATTGGACAGCGACTGGCTGCCGCTGCTGGCGCCGACGGTCTGGGCCATGCCCATGACCGCGGGATCGGCACGGACGATCTCCTGGATCTGGCGGTGTTTCTCCGCCATATCGGCGTAGGAGATGTCCTCCGCGGCTTGGGTGGTGCCGAGCACGAAGGCCGTGTCCTGCAAGGGAAAGAAGCCCTTGGGGATGAAGATGTACGCCGCCACGGCGGCGCTGATCGTCAGCGCGAACAGGGCCAGCATGGTTCGTGTATGGCCGAGGGCCCAGACCAGGCCACGGTCGTAGGTAGCGACAAAGCGCTTCGAGAAGCCGTTCTCCGAGGCGTGATGCTTCATCGGGCGCATGAAGCGCGAGGCCATCATCGGCGCCAGCGTCAGCGAGGCCACCACCGAGATCAGGATAGCCGCGGTCATGGTCAGCGAGAACTCGCGGAACAAACGCCCCACCACGCCGCCCATGAACAGCAGCGGGATGAAGGCCGCGATCAGCGAAAAGCTGATCGATACCACGGTGAAGCCGATTTCCGCCGAGCCCTTGCGCGCCGCCTCCACCATGGATTCGCCGTTCTCCAGGTGTCGATGGATGTTCTCGATGACCACGATGGCATCGTCCACGATGAATCCCACTGCCACGATCAGCGCGACCAGGGTCAGGTTGTTCAGCGAGAACCCGAGCGCGTACATCGCCGCCGCGGTGGCCACCAGCGAGACGCTCAGCACCGCGGCGACGATCGCGGTGGCGGAGAGCTGCCGCAGGAACAGGCCCATCACCAGCACCACCAGGGCGATGGTGACGGTCAGCGTGATCTCCACCTCGTGCAGCGAGGAGCGGATCACGCGGGTGCGGTCGTTGAGGATCTCCAGCTCCGCGCCTTCGGGTAGCAGGCTGCGTATCTGCGGCAGTTCCTCGATGATGCGGTCGGCGGTGGCGATCAGGTTGGCGCCGGGCTGGCGCCGGATGATCAGCGCAATCCCCGGCTCGCCGTTGAGCCAGGCCTGCACGTACTCGTTCTCGGCGCCGAAGCTGACCTTGGCCACGTCGCGCAGGAATACCGGCGTGCCGTTGCGGTAGGCCACCACGAGGTTGTCGTAGTCACGCGGCTCGAAGATCTGGTCGTTGGTGGCCAGCGTCGAGACACGCCGGTCGCCGTAGACCGCGCCCTTGGCCTGGTTGACGCTGGCGGCCTGCACCACGCCGCGCACGTCGGCCAGGGTCAGGCCGAAGGCCGCCAAGCGCTCCGGCGAGGCCTGCACGCGCAGCGCCGGCTTGCGCTGGCCGCTGATGTCCACCTCGGCCACGCCCTCGATCTGCGTGATCTGGCGTGCGATCAGCGTCTCGCCGATGTCGGACAGCTCGGTCAGCGTCATCTGCGGCGATTGCAGGCGCAGCACGTGGATCGGCGTGTCGTTGGGGTTGACCTTGCGCCAGGTCGGCAGGTTGGGGAGCTCCGAGGGCAGCCGGCCCGCGGCGGCATTGATCGCGGCCTGTACTTCCTGGGCGGCGGTGTCGATGTCCTTGGACAGCACGAACTGCAGCGTGATGCTGGTGCTGCCGAGCGCGCTGCTGGAGGTCATCTCGGTGATGCCGGGTACGGCGCTGAGTTCCACTTCCAGCGGCGTGGCCACGGCCGAGGCCATGGTCTCGGGGCTGGCGCCCGGCAGGCGTGCGCTGACGCGGATCGTCGGCAGGTCGGTCTCGGGCAGCGAGGCCACCGGCAGCTGCGGAAAGGCAATGATGCCCAGCAGCAGCACGCCGAGCGTGATCAGCGTGGTGGCGATGGGATGCCCGATGAACCAGGACGACAGGCCGCTGCGCGACAGCGTGGCCTGCGCGCGGCTCGGGTTGTCCGGCGGATTCATGCGCCGCCCCCGGCCTTGTTCTCCGCGGCCTTCACGGCGGTGCCCGGCTTCAGGCGCGAGTGGCCGTCGATCACGATGCGATCCCCGGCAGCCAGGCCCTTGGCGATGATGGCGATCTCGTCATCCTGGTAGGCGACCTCCAGGGGCACCAGCTCGGCCTTGTCGTCGCGCACGCGGAAGGCGAACGGACCCTTGAGACCCTGCCGCACCGCCTGGGTCGGCACCACCAGTGCCGCCGGCTGTGCGCCGGTGCGCAGGCTGATCGCGACGAACTGCCCCGGCCACAGCCGGCCGTCCTTGTTGGCGAACTCCGCGCGCAGCCGCACCATGCCGGTGGCCGGGTCCACCTGGTTGTCCACCGTGGCCAGCCGGCCCTGCGCCAGCGCCGTACCGTTGTCGCGGTCCAAAGCCGTGACCTGCGCCGCCTCGCCCTGCAGCAGCGGATGCAGCCGCGAGAGCTGTTCCTGCGGCAGGCTGAAGATCACCGAGATCGGGTCGAGCTGGGTCACCGTCACCAGCCCTTCGGCGTCACTGGTACGCACCAGGTTGCCGGGATCCACGCGGCGCAGCCCCACGCGGCCGCTCACCGGCGCGGTGATGCGCGTATAGGAGAGCTGCACCTGGGCGGTGGCCACCGCCGCCTCGCTGGACTTCACCGCGGCCCGCAGCCGCGCCGTGGTGGCGGTCTGCTGCTCCACCGTCTGCAGCGAGATCGCCTCTTCCTCCAGCAGCTTGCGATAGCGCTCCAGGTCCTGCTCCGCCGCCACCAGCTGCGCGCGGTTGCTGGCCAGGTCCGCTTCCGCACGCAGCAATGCCGCGGCGTACTCGCGGTCGTCGATACGCGCCAGCAGATCGCCGCGGCGCACGTCCTGCCCCTCGCGGAAGCGCACCTCCGCCAGCACGCCCTCCACCTGCGGCCGCAGCGTCACCGCATGCAGCGACTCCACGCTGCCGATGCCCTTGGTCCACTGCGGCACGTCGCGCTGCTCCACCGTGGCGAGCCCCACCGGGACCGGCGGCGGCGCGGGCGGAGCGGCGGCCGCCGAGGGCCATAGCCACCAGGCCAGCAGGACGATCACCGCCAGCGCGGCGGCAAGGAGCGGGAGACGGGAGCGGAGGGCGCCGGGCATGGGGGAATCCGTGAGGCCGCGTCGGGCGGCCCCGGAACCTTAGGGGGCAGGGCGGGACCGCCGGATGACTCCCAACTGACAGCCCTGTCAGGAAGCCGGTCGAATCGGCATCGGGGGGCTCCAAGCGATTGATTTCGTTGCTGTAGGAAATACCCGCGTCGTGGCCGTCTCCCACGATCCGAGTAGGCCGGCGCAAAAGCGGGGCTGCTAGGATCGCCGCCAATCCGCTCAACCAACCGGCGTTCAAGCTTATGAAGCGTTCCCTCGTCGTGGTGCTGGTGCTGCTCCTGCTGCTGGTGGGCCTGCCCGCCGCCTATGTCGCCGCCACCTGGGCGCCGGACCGCCCGGTCGCCGAGCTGCGGGCCCGCTGGGCCAAGCCGCCCTCGTCCTTCCTGCAGATCGCCGGCATGGACGTGCACGTGCGTGACGAAGGCCCGATCAACGACCGCGTGCCGGTGATCCTGCTGCACGGCACCTCCGCCTCGCTGCACACCTGGGACGGCTGGGCCGAGGTGCTCAAGACCCAGCGCCGCGTCATCCGCGTGGACCTGCCCGGCTTCGGCCTCACCGGACCGGCGCCGGACGGCGACTACAGCATCCCCGCCTACATGCGCTTCATGGAGAAGCTGTTCGAGCACTACGGTGCCGAGGGCTACATCGTCGCCGGCAACTCCTTCGGCGGCCGCCTGGCCTGGGAGTCGGCGCTGGCGCTGCCGTCCTACGTGCAGAAGATCGTGCTGGTGGATGCCTCCGGCTACCCGCTGCCGGCAGACTCGGTGCCGCTGGGCTTCCGTATCGCGCAGACGCCATGGCTGGCGCCGCTGATGGACCGCACCATGCCGCGCAGCGTGATCGCCTCCAGCGTGCGCAATGTCTACGGCGACCCGTCCAAGGTCACCGATGAACTGGTGGACCGCTACTACGAGCTGGCGCTGCGCGCCGGCAACCGCCAGGCGCTGCGCGAGCGCTTCGCGCAGAACGGCGGCGACACCTCCAGCCGCATCCGCGTGCTGCGCCTGCCGACGCTGATCCTGTGGGGCGGCAAGGACCGCCTGATTCCCCCGGCCAGCGCCACCCGCTTCCAGCGCGAGATCGCCGGCAGCCAGCTGGTGATGTTCGACGACCTGGGCCACGTGCCGCAGGAAGAGGATCCGAAGCGTACCGTGGAGCCGGTACTGGGCTTCCTCGGCCCGGCCCTGCCGGCGGTCACACCGACGCTGCGGGAGGCCTCGCTGGAGCAGGAAGGCGTGGGCGCCCCGGTGGAAGAGGCTCCGGCCGAAGCGGCGCCGGAGCCGGTGCCCGCCACGCCCTGAGCGGAACCCTGGTGGGAGCGGCTCCCGCAAAAGCCGCAGGCAAAAAAAGAGCCCGCATCGCGGGCTCTTTTTTTGTTGCAGATCGAGGAACGCCTACTGGCGCGCCGCCCGTGCCCGGGCGATCGCCGCGCGCACCTGCGCCGGTGCCGTCGCGCCATAGTGGTTGCGCGCATTGAGCGAGCCTTCCAGCGTGATGCGCTCGTAGACGTCGTTCTCCACCAGCGGCGAGAACTGGCGCAGTTCCTCCAGCGACAGGTCCGAAAGATCGCAGCCCTTCTGCGCGGCATGGCCCACGGCGCTGCCCACGGCATGGTGCGCGTCGCGGAAGGGCAGGCCCTTCTTCACCAGGTAGGCCGCCAGGTCCGTGGCGGTGGAGAAGCCCTTGGCGGCGGCGGCGCGGCAGTTGTCGCGCTTCACCGCGATGTGCGGCACCATCTCGGCGTAGACCTGCAAGCAGATCGACACCGTATCCACCGTATCGAACAGCGGCGGCTTGTCTTCCTGGTTGTCGCGGTTATAGGCCAGCGGCTGGCCCTTCATCAGCACCAGCAGCGCCTGCAGGTTGCCGATCACGCGGCCGGTCTTGCCGCGCACCAGCTCCGGTACGTCCGGGTTCTTCTTCTGCGGCATGATGCTGCTGCCGGTGCAGAAGCGGTCGGGCAGGTCCACGAAGCCGAACATCGGCGTGGACCACAGGATCAGCTCCTCGCTCCAGCGCGACAGGTGCACCAGGATCAGGCTGGCGGCAGCGCAGAATTCGATGGCGAAGTCACGGTCACTGACCGTGTCCAGGGAGTTCTCGGTAACGCCGTCGAAGCCCAGCAGCTCCGCCGTGTAGTGGCGGTCGATCGGGTAGACCGTGCCGGCCAGCGCGGCCGAGCCCAGCGGCAGCAGGTTCATGCGCTTGCGGCAGTCCAGCAGGCGCGTGCGGTCGCGCAGGATCTGCTCGCGCCAGGCCAGCATGTGATGGCCAAAGGTCACCGGCTGGGCGATCTGCAGGTGGGTGAAGCCCGGCATCACCGTGTCGGCCTCGCGCTCCGCCAGGTCCAGCAGGGCGCCTTCCAGCCGGCCGATCAGCTCGGCCAGGTCGTCGATCACGTCGCGCACGTAGAGACGCAGGTCGGTGGCCACCTGGTCGTTGCGCGAGCGGCCGGTGTGCAGGCGCTTGCCGGCGTCGCCGATATCCTCGGTCAGCCGCGCCTCGATGTTCATGTGCACGTCTTCGAGCTTCTCGCTCCACTCGAAGTTGCCGGACTCGATCCGCTCCAGGATCGCATCCAGCCCGGCGACGATGCTCTGGGCATCCTCGGCGCTGAGCACGCCGACCTTGGCCAGCATGCGGGCATGGGCCTGCGAGCCGCGGATATCCTGGCGGTACAGGCGCGAATCGAAGCTGACCGACTCGGAAAATTTCTCGACCAGTGCGGAGGTGGACTCGGCGAAACGTCCGCCCCAGAGTTTTGCGTTGCCGGAGGACATGCTGTGGCTCGGTAAAAAGTGCGCGATTATAGGCGTGCAGCCGGTGCCCGTCCCGACAAGATTGTTTATATAAATCGATAAAAGATAATTAAGTAATATAGAAAATCACGTGGAACGCATTACGCCCCAGCAATCGATGCAGCTCACCAGCATGATCCCCAACTTCTGCCAGGGGTCTTCGGTGCTAGCGTTGGCGTTCACCATGGAGCTGGTCGCCATTGTGCTGACCCTGGGTCGCGGCAGCGGCGGGGATGAGGCGCTGGAAACCTTCACCATGCTGTCCCTGTACCTGCAGTGGATCGCCCTGTGCTCGGCTGCCGTGCTGTGCTGGTCGCGGCGCTGGTTTCCCATGGCGCGCCCGGGCGTGGTGTTCTTCTACTGCTGGGGCCTGCTGGTGGTGGTGGTCATGGCGGTGTCGGCGGTAGCGCACCAGGTCTTCACCGAGGTGCTGCGCTGGGACGGCCTGATGGCGCAGGAACCTCGCGTCACCTTCGTGCTGCGCCACGTCGCCATTGCCGCCATCGTGGCCATGCTGCTGCTGCGTTACTTCTGGGTGCGCCACCAATGGCGCCTGCAGGTCAAGGCCGAGGGCGAATCGCGCTACCAGGCGCTGAATGCGCGCATCCGCCCGCATTTCCTGTTCAACAGCCTCAACAGCCTCGCGGCGCTGATCCACGTGCAGCCGGACGACGCCGAGTCGATGGTGGTGGACCTGTCGGACCTGTTCCGCGCCAGCCTGGAGAAGCGCGGCCAGATGGGGCCGCTGGCCGACGAGATCGGCCTGTGCCACGCCTACCTGCGCATCGAGAAGCTGCGCCTGGGCGAGAAGCTGGAGATCGACTGGGACATCCCCGACCGCCTGCTGGAGTGGCCGGTGCCGATGCTGGTGGTGCAGCCCCTGGTGGAGAATGCGGTGCATCACGGCATCTCCCGGATGGCCGGCCGCGGCGAGGTGCGCATCGCCGGCCGCGAGATCTTCGGGCGGCTCGTGATCGAGGTCACCAATCCCATCCCGCAGGGCGAGTCGCTGACCTCGCAAGGCAACCGGATTGCGGTGGACAATATTGCTCAGCGCCTCAACCTGATTTACGGTGACAGCGCGCGGCTCGAACTGGGCCGCGATTTGCGGCTGGAGGGCGGCGTGTTCAGGGCCCGCCTGGTATTGCCGCGAGAACCGAAGAAAGAGCCGGAAGGAGACTGAAGCATGCGCGTCGTGATCGTCGATGATGAGCCGCTGGCCCGTGAACGCCTGAAGCGACTGTTGTCGGAATTCCCCGGCTATGAAGTGGTGGGCGAGGCCGGCGACGGCGAAAGTGCGCTCGACGTGATCGACGACGAGGAGCCGGACCTGGTCCTGCTGGACATCCGCATGGGCGGCATGGACGGCATCCAGGTGGCGCGCCAACTGGCCGAGCTGGAGGTGCCACCGGCGGTGATCTTCACCACCGCCTACTCGGAGCACGCGCTGTCGGCCTTCGACGCCGCCGCCCAGGCCTACCTGCTCAAGCCGATCCGGGTGGACAAGCTCAAGGAAGCGCTGATGCGCGTGCGCAAGCCCACCCGCGCCCACAAGCCGGCGCCGGTCGCCGCGCCGGTGCCGGGCGGCAAGCCCAAGCGCGAGTTCGTGCTGGCCACCAACCGCGACGGCCTGGTGCGCGTGCCGGCCGAGGACATCATCTATTTCCTGGCGGACCAGAAGTACACCACCGTGAAGCACCTGCACGGCGAGGTGCTGATCGAGGAGTCCCTCAAGACCCTGGAGCAGGACTTCGCGCCCTGGTTCATCCGCATCCACCGCAAGGCCCTGGTGGCCACGCGTTTCATCGCCGGCCTGGAGCGCGATCGCCATGGCGACCAGCACCACTGGCTGCGCATGAAGCACGCCAGCGACCCGCTGCCGGTGTCGCGGCGCCGGCTGGCGGAAGTGCGCAGGTTCCTGACGGAAGCCTGAGCTTTTCAGGCTGTAACGAGAAAAGGCCGGAGCGATCCGGCCTTTTTCCGTTTGTGTCTGCTGAACCGTTCATCCTGCCAAACCGTTCATGCCGAGTGCCGCGTAGCGGTGTATCGAGGCACGCCCCGCTGTCACTCCCTCTCCCCGCATGCGGGGAGAGGGTGGGCGAGGGCATGGATGCCCGAGGTAGGGCAACGCAGGAGCAGTTGCCGAGGTGAGGGGCGAAGCTTTCGCGGATCAGCCGAGCGGTGGTGCCGGCGACTACGCCGGTCAGGATCTGTTGATCTCTGGAGGTTTATTTCGCCTAAGGGCGAGTCACTTTTTCTTTCCTTGTCTGTTCAGACCGGACACATGGTTAACAAACGTGCCAGGACATGGTTTACACCCCAGACGCCGACGTCAGGCGTCGTTTGGGGAGAGCCACCATGCCCTGGCACGAGGTTTCGATCGTGGAACAGCGTCTGGAGTTT
>JASBRP010000021.1 GCA_030149365.1 Solimonas sp. | reverse complement strand
GCTCAGGGCGAACGGTTGGGTTAATGGCTTCATGTTCCCCCTCTCGGCAACTGCTCCTGCGTTGCCCTACCTCGGGCATCCATGCCCTCGTCCCCTGCCCCTCTCCCGCAAGCGGGCGAGGGGTTATGCTTTGTCTTGGATGGCTTGTGCGCTTGAATGAGCGCAGCGAATGCTTTTGATGTACCGGGTTCCCTTCCAGTAGCGCCTGCCTGGGGATCAAGTGCAGGGTCGAGCCGGACAGGATGTCCGGCCGAGGGGCCTCAGGCCAGGGATGGCCTGTGGGCCCGACCCGTCGCACTCGATCACCAGGCAGGTTGCCCCGCCTAAGCGGGGCCGCGGATGGCAGGGTACGTTTTCTTTTGGGTACTTTTCTTTGTCGTACAACAAAGAAAAGTACCTCGCCCTTAGGCGAAATAAACCTCCAGGGATCCGCAGCACCTGACCGGCGTAGTCGCCGGCATCCCCACTTTGGCTTTCCGCCGAAAGTCCGCGGCCCCTCACCCTGGCCCTCTCCCCGCTAGCGGGGAGAGGGGATTAGAAACGCAAGCCGAGGCGCTGTAGCCGCGCATGCTCTGTGCCAGATAACGCCGCCCACGCACCCAACACTCCACGCCATGTCTTGGCCTGGAAGCTCTTGGCCACGGAGCGGAACGGCGCGCCATCCAGCTCGCCGTCATACAGGCTTAGCCCACGGTTGAAAGCACGCTCGTTGAATCGCCTCTCTCCGGCCTGCTTGTAACGCTCCACGGCCGCGGTGTTCTGTTGCATCAAGGGGACGTAGACGCGGCTGACTTCCGCCAGCAGTGGGGCGAGGTCTTCATGCAGGGTCAGCTCCGGCTCCGGTGAAGCACTGAATTCGTGGCGGTGCAGGCGCTGCACCCACTCATGCACGCGCGGCGCGGTGGTGGCGATGAAGCGGTTGGCGGAGGGATCGGGCAGGTTCATGCCGATCTGGCCGTAGAGAGAGAAGTCCGCCAGCGTCGGAGCGTTGCCGAACAGATAAGGCCGGCTGGAGACGATGGGCTCCAGCGCGAGCAGGATGCGGCGGTAGCTCTCCTCCAGCAGCGCATGCGTGGGCGGGAAGCCTTCACGCGAGGGGGGCTGGCGATCCGATGGCAGGCCGGGGATGTGGAAACCTTGCGGTGCCACGCTGAACAGGTACGGCAGGCGGCGCACCTGGCGGGCGCTGAAGAAGCTAGCGGCGGGGGCGTCCACGCCCAGGGTGATCCAGCGCAACTCGTGGCCCAGGCGCTTGCCGGCGTTGTTGTCCTGGGCGGAGACCTTCCAGCGGTAGTGATGCACGAGATACAGCATCCACTCGTCCGCGAACTCGTCCAGCAGCTTCACGACGAAGGCCAAGGCGGGGTCGGCCGGGATCAGGGGCGTGGGGGCGGCACTGCGCTGATCCAGCCATTCGCCGATGGCGGAGGAGTCGTAGAGGTTTTCACCGTCCGGGCCGAACAGGAAGGGGACCAGGGGGAATTCATCATCCTCCGTCATCCGTGGCCAGGTGAGCGGCAGCAGGCCGCGCACCAGCCGCTCCTGGCGGATGGTGATGCGCAGGTTGTCGAGCCAGCCGCCTTCTTCCGGCAGGAAGCGATACGGCAGGCCCTTGTAGCGGGCCATGGCCAGCAGCTTGAGCGTGAAGGGCGAAAGCTCGGAGCCGTAGACCGTCCAGTGCTTGTTCATGGGGCGGACTATTGGGCAAAGGGCTGAGGCAGGCAATGACCGGGGAGGTTATGGGCCGCCAAAGATCGTATGCTCGCCACTTGATGCATTAGCAAAAGCCAGATCGGTGGAGCATGGGCGTGAAGAGCCAAAAGCCTTCCAGTTTCGAGACCTTGGGCCAATGGAATGACCATTGGGGGCACATCCTGGGATCTGCGCCGACCAGCTTCACGCACTATGACCTCGCCCAAGGTGATTTCGTAAAGAATGAGGATCAGGTGGCGGCGCTGTCGCAGGCGTTCGATGAATTGCGATCCGGCTTTTATTTTGCCGAACGCAAGATCAAGGACGACCGCCTCCTACGAATCATCCGTGAACTCGTAGAGATGTCGTACGAGGCATATACCCGTGGTGAATCCAAGCTGGGGGCTCACACCCTACAGGAAGCCAGGGGCATGATCTGGACCGGGAGCTCGTTGCCGATCAAGTATGCCGTTGAAGCGGAGCGGCGAGCATTTGGCGAGTCCACGCGGTTTACCAACATCCCCTTTTCCGCCTATCCCTACGAAGGCTCAAGTGCTGATCTGGGGCCCGGCCAGTCCTCCCTGTTCGAGGTCGCCAAGCAGCATTGCAATGAGCTCTTTGGGCGCCGCCAGGAGTTCAAGCACCTCGCATGGGCCTTGCACCCCGACTCAGGCGTAACTTCCTTGCGCGCGTCTTCCCGAAAGAAGCTAATGGCGATCATCGCGGAGCAAGCAGCGAAGGGTGATATCAAGGCTGCGGTCGTGGTGGAGCTCATCATCAGTGCCGTCAGTGGCCTTATCGTCTTTCATCTACATGAGCATGGGCGCCCGTATGTGGAGGCCATCGGTAAAACCAGCCATTGGAGTTTCGATAGCCTGAGGTTCCATTTCAAGGAACCGGCAATCTTTGCCGATCCGTGAATTGATCATCCAGGGCGAGGCCCAAAGAGACGGCTCTTTCTCGCTAGCAGCAGGATCACGGTAGGCCAGACCAGGGTGTTCACGATGTCATGCGCGCTGGCGCCCCAGCGCAGCCGACCGCTGGTGAGGCTATCGTCGCGCAGGTCCAGCAGCTCCGCCGCCACAGCCACCAGCAGCACCATGAGCCACGGCAGCCAGGAACGCAGCGGCTTGCGCAGGAGCAGGGCCGAGAGGAACAGGGTGGCGAGGCCGGCATAGACGTGCAGCGCGTCGCGGCCCAGGTCGGTGAAGGTGACGATGGCGACTTTTGCGATCTGAAAGGTGGAGGGTTCCATGGGGACATGCTGTTTCATGTCGTGTGACTTCGCTAGTCCCTAGCCGGCTATTCCACGATTCCTGCACGAAGTTTCACAGGATTTGCACGAGGGCTGCGCGGCAGTGGCACCGCGGATGGCGATGCTGCAGGCATGGACATTTTTCTCGACGCTTCATGCGCCACACAAGCAGTGGCTCCGCGCCTGTATCGCCGCGGCGATGGGCATCTCGGCCTGCAATGCGGGCCGTTCCGGCGGCGCAAGCTCAAGGTCTGGATGCTGTTGCGGCTGAGGTATGGATTCCAGCCGCGGGCGGGTGATGACGGCCGCCTGCTGGTGTGGGGAGAAATCCGGCTGCGGGTGCTGGAAACACCTGGGCTGATGCTGGTGTCGGATTCGGATGTCGGGGATGTGTTGCTGCGGGTTTTGTGCGGGGAGGTTTAGGCCTTGGAAAGGCCGTTCATGCTTCGACAAGCTCAGCACGAACGGCCTTTAGGGTTCTTCAAGCCCGCGGGGGAAACTCCGCGTACCGCGGAGCGTTGCCGCCGATGTGATCCCAGGTCGCCTTGGAGCCGACGAAGATGTGCATCTCGATCTGTACGCCGGGGTCGCCGTCCACGCTGCCCAGGGTGACGCCGTGGACCTTGCCTTCATGCAGGCCGCAGAGCGTGGAGCCGCAGCGCTTGCAGAAGCCCATGCCCCAGCCGGGCGTGGTTTCGTATTGCGTGAGCTGGTCTTCGCCTGCGGTCCAGGTGAAGGCGCCGGGCACGACCTCCGCGTAGGCAGAGCCAGCACCGCTGAAGACCTTGCGGCAACGCGAGCAGTGGCAACTACGACCGGGGCCGAGGGGCTGGTCGATCTGGTAGCGGATCTGGCCGCAGAAGCAGCCGCCGGTGAGCGTGGTCATGGTGCTTGCCTGGATGTTGTTGTTGGAATGGCGGTGGATTTTCGCACAAGGCCGCGTATGAGACTGCGTGATCGCGACGACGGTTGAATGCTGCTCTAGTCGTCCAGGCCTTCACCGCTAGCATCATCTTTCCTCTTGGATTTTCCCAAGACGGATAGAGAGCTCGCATGAGTATCGTCCCGCGAGTAGGGATTGGCGTGAGGAGGAGAGGTACGAGATTGATCCTTCTGGGCACGCAGGACCTGCCAGACCACGATGGCGCCAATCACCGGAACCAGCCAGACGAGCAGGATCTGCAGGGCCTTCTGAGAGTGACTGTAGAGCGCGTGACGAGCAACCAGGATGGAGGCGAGGACGTTGGCGGCGGCAATCAGCAGCAAGACTGCGCTTAGCTTCACATCCATTTCCAGGGCTCCGTTGGTCCTGCGCTATCCGATTTCTCGATAGTCATCGTAGCCTGGTTTGCCGGAGGCAAGCCGGGATGGATTTGGCAGATTCGCTCCCGGCTTCGCTGCGCGAAACCGGGCTACTGTTCGGGAGAAGGGGCCAGGTAAATTCTGATTATTTGCCGTTCGCCCTGAGCTTGTCGAAGGGTGGGCGGCACCTTATTGCCAGACCTGGCGGGAAGTCCGCCCATGCTTCGACAAGCTCAGCACGAACGGACTTCTTCAGACCTCCCTACGCGGCCCGCTCTTCCTTGATCCCCGTCCAGCTTCCCAGGTCGATCGGCCCGCTGGCCGGCTCGATGCGCACGGGGATGCCGGTGAGGTGCGCCATGCCGGAGACGGACTCCACTGCGTCCGGTCCGTCTGCCGCCAGCAGGTTCACGTTGGCGCCGCCCAGGCTGCTGGCGATACGCATGCCCTTGGCGTTCTGGTGACCCCAGCCGTGGGGGATGGCGACGGTGCCGGGCATGAGCGTCTCCAGCAGCTTCACCGGGAGGCGGATGGTGTTGGTGCGGGAGTGGATGTCGGCCACGGACTTTTCGGACAGGCCCTTGGCCGCAGCATCCTGCGGGTGCATGTAGAGGTAGTTGGTCTGGCCCATCTCGCCGTTGGTGAGCTCGGCGATGTTCTGTGTCCAGGAGTTGTGGGTGCTGTGCATGCGCTTGGAGATCAGGCGCAGCTCGCCCTTGGCGTAGCTGGCGCTTTCATCCGCGAAGATGGTCTCCAGCCGCGCGGTCTGCTGCATGAGCATCTCGGGGGCGAGGTGGACCTTGCCGTCGTCCGTGACCACGCGCTTGCCGAGGTAGCTCTCCGGCTTGGGGCCGCCGCGCCAGGGCAGGCCCTGGGGTTGCTGGGCGATGTCCTTGAACTTGCCGAGCTTGGCGGAGCGCAGGATGAGATCCAGGATCAGGCGGATGGGCAGCGAGGGCTGCTTGCCGCGGCGCCAGGGGGCGTTGGCCCAGAGCATGAGCTGCATGATCCATTGCAGCGGCCTGGCGCCGAACAGGCTGACGCCGCAGGCGCGGGCGAGCTGGGTGTAGAGCGTGGCTTCGTCGCGCTGCTCGCCGGTGGGCTCCACCACGGCGTCGGTCGCGGCGATGTAGGGGCGGGACTGCATGCCCAGGAACAGCGGGAAGACGAAGGGCAGGTCGGCGCGCTCCAGCGGCGAGGTGGCGGGCAGCACGTAGTGCGCGAGGCTGGCAGTCTCGTTGAGGTAGATGTCGGTGACCACCAGCAGTTCGAGCTGGCCCAGGGCCTGGCGCAGGCGGGCGGCGTTGGGCATGGTCATCAGCGGGTTGCCGCCGGTGACGAACAGGGCCTTGATCTGCTCGGGGCCGGGCTTGAGCATCTCGTCGGCCATGATGCCGCCGGGGAATCCGCCGTTGAGTTCGCGGAAGCCGCCGACGCGCGAGCGCTGCACGCGCTGGAACAGCTTCTCCTTCTTGGCGTAGGCGGCGAAGTCGAACATGCCCTCGCCCAGCAGCACGCCGCCGCGGCGGTCGAGGTTGCCGGAGAGGGCGTTGATGATCTCGGAGATCCAGTGGGCCAGCGTGCCGTGGCGGCCCATGCCCAGGCCGGTGCCGGTGACGATGGCGGAGGCGCCGGCGGCGATGTAGTCCGCCACCATGCCCTTGAGCGCGGCGGTCTCGATGCCGGTGAGGCTGGCGGTCTTCTCCGCGGGCCAGGCCTGGGCCAGGCGCTCGATATCGGCAAGGCCGGTCATGTAGCGCTGGGCGCGCTCGCGGTCCACTCCGCCCTGCGTGAAGAGCTCGTGCAGGAAGGAGAGGAAGAAGAAGACGTCCGTGTTCGGGCGGATGAAGTGGTGGGCGTCCGCCACCTTGGCGGTCTCGGTCTCGCGCGGGTCCACCACCACGATGCGGCCGCCGCGCTTGCGCACTTCCTTGAGGCGCTTGCCGGGGTGGGCCACCTGCAGGAAGGTCCACTTGGAGACGATGGGATTGGTGCCCACGATCAGCATGTACTTCACGTGGTCCAGGTCCACCACCGGCTGCGTGAAGGGGAAGCCGTACATCTCGGTGGCGGAGGCGAAGCGGTTGGCGCAGTCCTGCGTGGAGGACGAGAACATGCTGCGCGAGCCCACGCCCTTCATGAACGCCTCGGCGAACACGGGATGCAGCAGGCTGAAGCCGGCGGCGGTGCCGACGTACATGGAGATGGCGTGCGGGCTGATGGCGCGCAGGCCTTTGACCTTGGCGCCGATCTCGGCGTAGGCCTGCTCCCAGCTGATGCGCTCGAAGCGCTCACCCACGCGCTTGAGCGGATACTGCAGGCGATCCGGCGAGTCGTACATCTTGTGCTGGTTCAGCCCCTTCATGCAGGCGAAACCGTCGGTGCCGATGTGGTCCTTGTTGGGACGCAGATCGACGATCCTGCCGCCGTCCACCTCGGCCACCAGGCCGCAGGACGCTTCGCAGATTCGGCAAAACGTATGTTTCGTCTCGCTCATGGCCGCATTCTCCCCATTCTCCTGGGGCCACCCTACGCCCCTGCGAGGATGGGGGACTCATCCGGGGAGAGTAGATAGGGCCGGGCGAATGTCTGTTCGGGTGGCAGTCCGGGCTTTTTGAAGGTTCGAGAGTGAGCCCCCCCTCACCCCGACCCTCTCCCCGCGCGCGGGGAGAGGGAGAAAGGGAAGCCGGCCGAACTCAGCCTCCGTGTGAGCGGCAACTCTACGGGGCTTGTAAGTAATACGGCTCTCATCAGAAGCCGCGCATCGTCGGCAACCAGTCCATGCGTTACCCAACGCTCTCCCCACAAGGGGACAAGAGAAGCTCAGCTTTTCTTGAGCCCGCCGATGAACTCGCGCAGGGCGCCGTTGATGGGCGCGAACAGCGGGTGGTCGCGGTGCTTCAGGGCCACTTCGCCGAACAGCTTGAGGCCCACGGCGAGGGAGGCGGTGGTCTCGGCGTCGAACAACGCCCGCTCGCGCAGGCGGTCGACGATGCCGAGGACGTCGTCATGGTTGCCGGCCTCGAAGCTCAGCGGCGCGTGCAGCGGGGTGTCCGGCTGCGCGGCCTGCAGGTGCTCCACGGTGATGCGGTAGCGGTGCTCCTTCTTCATGGCTTGCTCCGGATTTCCTCGGCGGCGCGCTGGAGGATGTCGGCGATGCGCTGCTGCTCTTCAGGCGAAGCGTGGCGCGCTTCGATCAGCGCCAGCTTGAGGGCCTTGCGGGCCTCGTGGATGGGCTTGCTGCCGCGGCCGCGGAAGAAGCCGAAGCCGTCTTCGCCGCCTTCCGGCGCTTCACCGGAGAAGAGCTGGCGCACGCGCTCCATCTTTTCGCCCACGCGCTCGAACTGCTGGAACATGGCGTCCACCGCCTCGCGGTGGGCGCTGAGGTGTGCCTGGCCGGCGTCGGTGATGTGGTACAGCTTGCGGGTGCCCTCGGCGGCGACGGTGGCGTAGCCGATCTCTTCGAGGTAGGTCAGGGCCGGGTAGACCATGCCGGGGCTCGGCACGTAGAAGCCCTTGGAGCGCTCTTCCAGCGCCTTGATCACCTCGTAGCCGTGGCGCGGCTTTTCCGCGAGCAGCGACAGCACCAGCAGCTGCAGGTCATCCGAGGACAGCTTGCGGCCCATGCGCATGCCGCGGCCGCCCATGTCCTCGCCGTCGAATCCGCCGCCGAAGCGGCCGAAGCCGCGGCCGCCGTGGTGGCGCCCGCCTGCCATGTGTTGCCGGGCCCGTTCCCAGAAATGCTGATGGCCGTGCTCGTGCGAGTGGCCGCGGGAATGGTCGTGTCCGTGTTTCATGTGTATCTCCTTCATGTCATAAGACATATCTAAAGATATATATCGTAAGAGTGCCTGTCAAGGCCTCGCCTGGCCCGGCTCCCAGCCCTGGCTCAGGCATAAATTAATGATATCCATGAAAAAACCCGCCAGGATCGCTGGCGGGCCGGGGGATAGGCGGGATGCTCTCAGGGTGCCGAGGGAGTCGCCGGCGGGGTTGGCGCCAGCGCGGCCAGGCGCGGCAGCTGCGAGGTCACGCGGCGGTCGTGGGAGGGCACGATGAGCAGCGAGGGGTTGGCGCCCTGCAGCTGGTGGAGCTGCACCAGCACGCCGCGCAGGGCGGCGGGGTCGTGGTCCACCATGTTGCGCGACATCCAGGGTTTTTCGGCGGGGATGTCCACGCCCTCCTTCTGCCAAGCGAGGTCGCCGATCAGGGCGTAGTCGCGATCCGCGCCGCGCAGGAAGGCGATCACCGCGCCGGGGGTGTGGCCGCCGGCCGGCACCAACACGACGCTGCCATCGCCGAAGACGTCATGGCTGGCGGGGAAGCCGGCGTAGGCCGGGCCTTCGAAGGCATAGGTCTGGAACCTGTCGATGCCGAAGCTGCGCGCGAGCGTGGTGGCCTCGCCGCCCTGCTCGATGAAATCACGCTCGGCCTGGTTCACGTAGACCGGTACGCCCGGCAGGTCCGGCAGCGCGCCGACGTGGTCCCAGTGCGAGTGCGTGAGGAAGATGCCTTTGAGGCTGGCGGGTGCGATGTTGGCGGCGGCGAGCTGCTCGGTGAGCAGTTGCGCGGGGTGGACCTTGGAAACGCTGCGCATCAGCCGCGGCACGGTCTTGAAGTGCTCACTGAGGTGACTGCCGAAGCCGGCCTCGAACAGGATGGTGCCCTGCGGATGGCGGATGACGAAGACGTCCATGCCGAAGAGGCGCTTCTCCAGGTTGCCGCCGCGGTAGGCGAACAGCGCGTTGGATTCCATGGAGCCGGTTTCTGCCACGGCGAGCTGCACGCGCTGCGCCGGCGCGGGCGGCAGCACGGGGCCGGGCTCCTGGGGCACCGGCAGCGGGGCGGCGGTGAAGGTCCAGGCGAAGGCGGCGCCGGCGATGAGCAGGGCGGTCAACGAAACAGCGGCGAGTTTGCGGGCCATGGGGTCTCTTCTGTTGGTTCGTCTGCGATGCCTGGAGAAGTCCGTTCGTGCTGAGCTGTCGAAGCGCGGGCGGACTTTCCGGCTATGGTCATCCAGTTGCCGCCCACCCTTCGATCCTTCGACAAGCTCAGGACTTCAGGGCGAACGGCAACTCTCGGGGGCCGGCTGCTATGCCCCCGCCATCCAGCGCCGATACTGACGCGTGCGGCGCGCCACGTCGAAGCGCTCGATCAGCAGGGCCTTGAGCGGCGAGACAGCGGGACGCGGGTGGCGGCCCAGACTCAGTTCGCGCATCTGGTATTTCACGCTGGCCATGTAGGCGCGCGCGGCAAGCAGCTTGTGCTTCCAGCGGATCGGCGGCACGGCGGCGCTGGCGTCGGGCTCGCCGGCCTGCCAGCGGCGCGGCAGTTGCGGGTCCAGCGCCAGGGCGGTGCCGATGCCCACGGCGCCGAGGCCGGCCTGCAGCACCTGCTCCACCACGGCGAGGCGGCGCACGCCGCCGGTGACCATCAGCGGCATGCGCGCGGTGCCCAGCATCTGCTGCGCGAATTCCAGGAAGTAGGCCTCGCGCGCCAGCGTGCGTCCGTCACGCGCGTCGCCCTGCATGGCGGGCGCCTCGTAGCTGCCGCCGGAGAGCTCCACCATGTCCACCGGCAGTTCGTTGAGCAACTCCAGCACGCGGCGCGCGTCCTCGGTGTCGAAGCCGCCGCGCTGGAAATCGACGGAGTTGAGCTTCACCGCCACGCAGAAGCTGGGGCTGACGGCGGCACGCACGGCCTTCACGGACTCCAGCAGCAGGCGTGCGCGGTTTTCCAGGCTGCCGCCCCAGCGGTCTTCGCGGCGGTTGGTCAGCGGCGAGAGGAACTGGCTCAGCAGGTAGCCGTGCGCGGCATGGATCTGCACGCCGCTGAAGCCGGCCTGCTCGGCCAGGCGTGCGGCGTTGGCGAAGCGGGCGATGACATCGGCGATCTCGGCGTCCGTCATGGCGCGCGGCATGGGGAACATGCGCGACAGCGCACCCAGGTCCAACGCGACGGCGGAGGGCGCGAGCGTCTCCTGGCCCATGCTGGCCAGCGTTTGCCGGCCGGGGTGGTTGAGCTGCAGCCAGAACTGCGCACCGCCGCTGCGGCCGGCCTCGGCCCAGGCGCGGAAGCGGTCCAGGTGCTGCGCGCTTTCCAGCACGACGCCGCCGGGGCCGGTGAGGGCGCGGCGGTCCACCATGACATTGCCGCTGATCAGCAGGCCGGCACCGCCCTCGGCCCAAGCGCGGTAGAGCCGCAGGTGCTGGGCGGCAGGGGCGTGGTCGGCGTCGGCCATGTTCTCTTCCATGGCGGCCTTGGCGATGCGGTTGGGCAGGCGGGCGCCGTTGGGCAGGACCAGGGGGGCGAAGGCGCTCATGTCGGGGTGTCCGGGAAGGCAGGATGGGGTGGTATACGGCGAAGCCTAAGGTTAAAGTTAGGTTTAATGTCAACAGCGGGCGGGGACGACGGGATGAAGATCGGCGAACTGGCGGAACGCAGCGGGCTGGCGGCGTCGCGTATCCGCTTCTACGAGTCGGCCGGCCTGCTCAACGCGGTGGAGCGCGGCGCCAACGGCTACCGGCGCTACGGGGCGGAGGCGCTGGGGATCCTGGAGATCATCACCAGCGCGCAGACCTGCGGCTTCACGCTGGACGAGATCCGCCCGCTGCTGCCGGTGCCGCAGGGCGAGACCTGGCAGCAGCAGGAGTTGCTGGAGAGCCTGCGCCGCAAGCTGGCCGAGATCGAGCAGATGCAGAAGCGGCTGGCCCACAACCGCCGCCGGCTGATGGGCGTGATCGCCAGCATCGAGAACAAGCCGCAGGACATCAGCTGCGCGGACAACGTGCAGCGGGTGCTGGCGGAGATTCGCTGAGGCGGGTCCTGTCATGGAGTTGGCGCCGGCCCGCCCGTACTTCGATCCTTCGACAGGCTCAGGACTAGTACGAACGGGCTTCTTAGTCCCGGCGCGTTTCGCACGCTGCGGAGGCCGACATCCAGTCCCAGACGGGCGTAGCCACCGAATGACTGGATACCGGCTTTCGCCGGTATGAGGGATTCTAGTTTTTGGCGCCAGGAAGCGCGCCGCCTGCCTACCGCACCAGTTCCACGTCGTCGTCCTTGCGCGGCGTGCCGCCGGCCAGGCTGTCGCGCACGAACTTGATGTGGCGACGCATGATGTAGCTCTGGTCGGCGAAGGCGCCGGGCATCTTCACGTTGATCACCGACTTCTCGATCTCGTCCAGGCGCTGCAGCAGGGCGGCGCGCTGTTCCGGCGTCATCGGCTCCTGTGCGGCGCGCTCCAGCGCCATCATCTCGCCGTAGCGCTTGTACAGCCGGCGGTTGACGCGCCAGGCGTAGATCGCGGGGGCAAAGCGCATGCCGGGAATCAGGATCACCAGTAGCGGGAAGATGATGACCAGCGCGCGGTTGACCAGGCTGGCCAGCCAGAACGGCAGCAAGCGGTAGGCGTAGCTCTTGCCGGACTTGTAGTAGCGCGCGGCATCGTCGCTCATCGGGTAGTCGTGCTCGATGGGATGCGGGAACTCGCGCGGGTTCTGCATCAGCGAGGAGCGGCTGTGGATTTCCTGCGCGGCTTCCACCAGGAGATCCGACAGCGCCGGGTGCAGGTCGCGGTGCGCGAGCAGCTCCACGGTGGGCGCCATCATGGTGATGCGGTGATCCGGCAGGTTGGCGCCGAGGTCGAAGGCGCCGGGCGGCAGGTCCAGGCGATTGAGATAGCGGAAGCGGCGCTCGTAGGCCTCGCCCTGGGCGCTGAAGTCGAACAGGCGGATGCCGGGCTCGCGCAGCAGGCTGCGCACGGTCTTGATGGCGGCGGAGTCGCCGGAGAGGAAGATGGCGTCCACCTGGTTGGCGCGCAGGGCCTCGCGTGCTGCCTCGCCTTCCAGCTCCAGGAACTGGGTCTTGCCGACGCCGGGCTCCAGGCCGTTGCCCTTGAGCAGGGCCAGCGCCAGGAAGCGCGTGCCGCTGCCCTGGCGGCCGACGGCGATACGCATGCCGTCCATCTGCGACAGGCGTTCGAAGGCCTTGTCGGAGCGGTAGAAGATCGACACCGGCTGGCGGAACATGGTGCCGAGCGAGACCAGCTCGTCGGTGCCGCTCTCGCGCGTGACGCCGGACTGCACGAAGGCGAGGTCCACCTCGCCATCCGCCAGCATGTCGAGGCTGTTGGCCGAGCCCAGCGAGGGCACGATGCGCAGCTCGATGTCGTTGCGCGCCAGGATCTTCTGGTATTGCTCGGCGATGTTGCGGAAGTTGCTGCCCTCCGGCCCTCCGGCGATGCTCAGGTGGCTCGGCGGCGCGGGCCGCACGAAGTACAGCGCGGCGCCGACGGCCAGCGCGGTGAGCAGCACGATGGGACCGATGGTGGCCACGGCGTCGCGCCAGGACACGATGGACACGGGGCGCAGGCCCAGCAGGCGGCGGCGTGCGGTCTCGATCTTCTTCTCGCGGGCGGCTTCTTTCTCGGCCATGGCAGCGTCCTTGTGCGTTCAGGGGCGAAGCCTGCACCAGAACGCGCAGCCGCGCCAAGCGCGGCGGTCTTATTGCACGCTATCCCTTCAGGAAGCGCTCGGGAACCTGGTCGGCATAGGGGAAGTACTGCAGCCACGGCCGGGCCTCCTGCAGCACGCGCTGCACCGAGGCACGCTGCAGCAGGCGCTCGAAGTACGCCGCCAGCGCGGCATGCTGCGGGCCGAAGGGCTGCAGGATGTGGGCGTAGAACAGCGCCGGCGCGGCAGCGCAGTCCGCCACGGTGAAGGCCGGGCCGGCGGCCCAGGGATGCATCGCGAGCTGGCGCTCGGCCATGCCGTAGGCCATGTCCAGCAGTTGCCGCGCTTCCTTGACGCTGGTCTCGTCACGCTGGCCCTCGGGGCGCAGGCGGTCGGCGACGATGCGCTGCATCGGCGTCATGACGTACTGGTCGAACAGGCGGTCCCACAGGCGCGCCTGCATCTGCAGCTCCGGGTCTGCCGGGAAGAGCGCGGGGGCGCCTGGATGCAGGCGGTCCAGGTACTCCAGCATGATGCTGGTCTCCGGCACCACGCGGCCCGCGGCATGGTCTTCCAGCAGCGGGATCTTGGCGGTGGGCCACAGCTCGGCGTAGGACTGGCGCTCCTGCGGATCGCCCAGGTTCACCACGCGCGGCTCGAAGGCGATGCCCTTCTCGTAGAGACCGATCAGCACCTTGTGGCAGTAGGAGGACAGCGGGTGCAGGTGCAGCGTCAGGCTCATCGGGATCTTCCTTGTGTATTCGCTGCCGTTGCTAGGCGGCTGTCGTCGCGGTGGTGGCGATGCTGCCTTCCATCTTGCCGCCGGCATCCACCGTCATCCACGGCAGGCCCAGCTCCTCCAGCCACTCCCGGCCCTGCGCGCCCTTGAGCATGGCGATGGTGGTGGCGGTGCCGGCGACGAGGCATTGCTCGGCCAGCACGCTGACGCTGGCCAGGCCCTCGATAGGCCAGCCGCTGCGAGGATCGAGGATGTGGCTGTAGCGGCGGCCGGCGAGCTCGAAGTAGCGCTCGTAGTCGCCGCTGCTGGCGATGGCGCCTCCGCGCAGCTCCACGCCGGCCACCGGCAGGTCAGGCGCACGCGGATGGCGGATGCCGACGCGCCAGGGCGCGCCGTCCGGCTGCGGGCCAAGCACGCGGATGTCGCCGCCCAGTTCCACCAGCGCGTGGCTCACGCCGCTGGCGCTGAGCACGGCGGCGGCGCGGTCTGCCGCGTATTCCTTGCCGAAGCCGCCGAAGTCCAGTTCCATGCCCGGGAGTGGCAGCACCAGGCGCGGGCGCTGCCATTGCAGCTTGTCCCAGCCCACCAGGGGCAGCAGTGCGTCGAGCTGCGATTGCTGCGGCAGCTTGCGCGCCTTGAAGTCCCAGGCGCGGCGCAGCACGCCGGAGGTGGCGTCGAACAGGCCGTCGCTCTGCTCGTGGGCGGCGGCGGCGTAGTCCAGCAGGGCGGCGGTCTCGGGGTCCACCTCGATGCCGCGGGTGTCACCGGCGCTGGCGTTGATGCGCGAGACGACGCTGTCGTCGCGGTAGCGCGAGTACTTGGATTCGATACGCTGCACCTCGGCCTGCGCGGCGGCGGCGGCGCGGCGCAATTGGGTGTCATCGGGCGCGAACAGCTGCAGCGAGCAGGGGCCGCCCATGGCGTGGAAGCTGAAGTGCTGGAAGCGCATGGGGAGAGCTTACCTCGCTCGCCGCTGGACGGGGCGACAAGGCACGGCCTACTGCCGCAGGATCTTCTCCATCGCCTTGCCCTTGGCAAGCTCGTCGATCAGCTTGTCCAGGTAGCGGATGTTGCGCATCAGCGGGTCTTCCACTTCTTCCACGCGCACGCCGCAGACCACGCCCTTGATCAGCGCCGTGTTGGGATGCATCGCGGGGGCCTGGGCGAAGAAGGTTTCGAAGTCCTTGCCCTGCGCGATCTGCTGCCGCAGCATCGCCGCGTCATAGCCGGTGAGCCAGCAGATGATGCGGTCCACCTCGTCCTTGCTGCGGCCCTTGCGCTCCGCCTTCTGGACGTACAGCGGGTAGACGCTGGAGAACTTGGTGGTGAAGATGCGGTGTCCGGACACGGCGTTTCTCCCGTATTGCGGAGCGGCTAGCCGCAGCGGCCTTCGTAGCGGTGGGCGATGATGTAGCCCTGACGGTTCATCAGCCAGAAGTGGACACAGGATTCACCGATGTCCGGGCGCGGGTAGCGGTATTCGAGCCGGTTCTGGTCCTGCTTGACGATGCTCTTCGGCGATCCCCAGACCTTGACCAGCTCGGTGGCCGGGCGGCCGAACCAGCGCTCCATCTCGCTGTCGCGCGGCGGATCGTGCGAGCAGCCGGCGGCACCCACGAGTGCCGCGAAAAGCACGACGACGATGTTCTTGTTCAGTGACATGCGGATTCGGTAGGCGCCTGAAGGGAATGTGGCGGTGCGGCCTACTATCGCGCCTTCGACTTTGGACAACAAGGGAGTGGGGAAAAGCAAAAGCCCCCATCCGGTCTGGATGAGGGCTTTTGTCGGGCTCGGTGTGAGCGGCGCTGCGCTTACTCGAACCGATACGTCAGCCGGAACTGGATGCTCCAGTAGTCGATCAGCGCGGGGTTTTCCACGTCCACCTTCTTGAGCGCGAAGTCCTTGCTGGCCTTGTAGTACTCGGCGCCGCCGCCGATGGCCCAGGGACCGATGGCCTTGCTCAGGTCCACGCGGGCAGAGAGTGCACCGTAGGGCGAGAGACGGTAATCGCTGGAGGCGTAGCCGTCGCCACGCGCGCCGGCGTAGAAGGGCGCGTAGAAATCAGCCTGGCTCTGGGAGTACCAGCGCAGCGAGGGCGTGAGGCGGACGTTGTCGGGCAGCACCTTGGCGAAGGCGACTTCCACGGTGTGGGCGTCGATCTCCCAGTCGTCACGGAAGTAGCGGTAGTCCAGGTGCAGGGCGCCGTTGTACTGCGGCAGGTAGTGGCGCAGCTTGCCGCTGAAAGCTATCGATTGGCGATTGTCGGGCCGGCTGTCGGCCACCAGGGTGCCGCCGACGGAGGCGAGCTTGTAGGGATCGCTGAGGAAGCCGTCGTGGTTCTGGTAGCTGATGCTGCCCTGCACCGTGGTGTTGGCATTGAGCACCATGGCGGCGCCGCCGAACACGGTGATGCTGCGCTTGTCGTCCTTGGTGGTGCTGACCGGCGTGCTGCCCTGCGTGGGCTTCAGGGTGTCGTCGGAGTAGCCGAGGCCGCCGGTCCAGGTGATCCCGCTGCGCTCGTCCTCCAGCTCCAGTTCGACACCGGCGTTGATGGCCTCGTAGTCGTCCTCGGTGGAATAGCCGAGGCTGAAGGCGGTCTGGAACGGGGCGATGGGGAGGGAGTAGGTGCCCTGCACGTCGACGCGTTCCTCGCGGATGCTGGCGCCGCTCATGGCGACCAGGGGCTTGCCGTTGGCGTCGGGCGCGATGTACCAGGGCGAGGCGCCACTCATGGTTTCGTAGGTGAGGTTCACGCCGATGGCGCGGTCGCCTTCCTGCGGCGCGACGACGCGGAACATGTGCGAGTAGATCTCGTAGCGATCCGAGGCGCCGCTGCTCTTGTTGCTACCGGAGATGTCGCCTTCCTTGTAGTAGCTGAAGAGATAGTCGGACTGGATCTCGGCGGCCATGGCGGCGCCGGGCAGGGCCAGCGCGGCCTGCGTGAGTGCGGCCAGGGCCTTGGAGCTCTTGGTCTTGGTGGTCATGCGTTGTTCCCCTGATTCTTGTAATGCAGTCGGTGCGATCTGCGCTCATCGCTACGCCAGGATCCCCGGCGCCCGGCGCCGTGGGCCCTCCACGCGGCGCTGAGCTTTAGTTGCAGCCGCAGCCGCCACCGCCGATCGTGGCGCCGCCGCTGGCGGCTTCCTTGCTGAACTGCACCTGGCGGCGGTACTCGGACATCAGCGGGTCCGGCTCGAAGGCCATCTCGGACTTGGCGAGCGTGCCGCGCTGCCAGGGCTGCACGTCCTGCTTGGCGGTGGTGGCGCAGCCGGACAGCAGCGAGACGGCGAGCAAAGCGCCGCAGAACAGGTTCAGCCTCATGGTTTCTCCCCCAGGGTTTTGTCGATCAGCGCTTCAAGCGCCGGTACATCCGAAGTCCTGAATCCTTCGTGCACGTAACGCACGATACCGTCACGGCCGATCAGGTAGCCAGTGGGCATGGTCGGCAGCTCGAAGCGCGCCGGCCAGGTGCCGGCGGGGTCGTAGACCACCGGGAAGCTGACGGGGCGGCGCTTGAGCGCGCGGTCGGCCTCGGCGCGGTCGCTGTCGAGGTTGACGCCCAGCACCACCAGGCCGCGCTTGGCCCACTGCTGGTAGAGGCGGTCGTACTGCGGCATGGCCTGGCGGCAGGGCGCGCACCAGGAAGCCCAGAAGTCCACGTAGACCACCTTGCCGCGGTAGTCCTTGAGGTTGATGGACTGCTGCGCGGCGTTGGGCGCGGACAGCGATGGCGCTGCCTCGCCGGCCTTCACGGCATGGCTGACGGGTGATGCCAGCATCAAGGCCAGGGCCAGGCCCAGGGCGATTCGCATCCTTCTCTCCTCCAACGGCACGGCCTCCGTCCCTCTGCGGGGATGGTCCACGGCATCATCGCATCCTCTCCGGGCCGGGGCGACGGGGCGATATTCCCAGCGGTCAGGCGATTGATAATTCAGGACAGCAATGCCGGGATGGCCCCGGCGGAGTGCGGGGCCGGCTGTGATCGTTCTCATTTCAGGCCACCAAGGCCCTTTCCACCGGGGGTCACCGAGTTGCCGCCCACCCTTCGACAGGCTCAGGGCGAACGGCAGCGTTGCGGGGTTTCCTAACAGGGCGCGCCCGCGGCGCGCCAGGCCTGCAGGGCGTCCATGAACTGCGGGTGCGTCAGCGGTGGCAGCGTGCGCCCGGCACCGGGATTCCAGCCCCACAGCACCAGCGGATCGCTGCGCATGTGCTCCAGCAGGCTGTCGATGCTGCGATCGCCGTTGCGGCTACGGTCGATCAGGGTCTGGCAGAGCTGGGTGTCGGTGAGCCCTTCCCACCCCATGCTCAGCGGTGCCAGGTGCCAGTGCGGCGCGCCGGGGACGCCGGCATGATCGATGTTGGTGTCCTGGTGGCAGGCCGCACACGGCAGCGTGGGCGCGCCGTGGCCGTCTTCCCCGCGCATGACGAGCTGCGCGTGGCGGCGGCGCTCGTCGCCCTGGCGCGGGAAGTCGGTGACGGTGTGGCAGTTCATGCAGCGCGGGTGCCGGAGGACTTCGGCGATGGGGCCGAAGAGTGGGGAGGCGGTGGCGGGTAGGGTGAGCAGCAGCAGGACCAGGACATGAAGACGCGCACGCAGCGAGGTTCGCGCGGTGCCTCGATATGCACTTCGCTTCGCGAAGAGGCTACTCGGCATGAACGGTCCCTTGATGATGGAGAGAATCGACCGCATCACTCGATCCTCACGTGCTTGCGCAGCGGCAGCTCGCGGATGCGCTGGCCGCTGGCGGCGAAGATGGCGTTGGCCAGGGCGGCGCTGACGGCGGGCACGCCGAGCTCGCCCACGCCGCCGGGCTCGCCGCCGCTGTTGACCAGCACGGTGTCGATGCGCGGGGTCTGGTACATGCGCAGCATCGGGTAATCCTGGAAGTTGCTCTGCTGCGGCACGCCGTCTTCGAGCGTGATCTCGCCGAACATCGCCGAGCTCAGCGAGAACACCACGGCGGATTCGATCTGGGCGATCAACAGGTCGGGGTTGATGGCGGTGCCGCAGTCCACGGCGCTGACGACGCGGTGCAGCTTGAGGCCGCTGGTCTCGTCCACGCTGGCTTCCACCACCTGGGCGATGTGGCTGCCGTAGGCACTGAACACGGCGATGCCCTGGTGATGGCCGGCCGGCGGCGCGCCCCAGCCGGCGGCGCTGGCGGCGGCGTCGAGCACGGCGAGCAGGCGCGGCTGGGCCTGCAGCAGGCGGCGGCGGTACTGCAGCGGATCCTGCCCAGCGGCCTGGGCGAGCTCGTCGATGAAGCACTCGCGGGCGTGGACGTTGAAGCCGGCGCTGACCGAGCGCATCCACAGCACGGGCACGGGGTCGTAGCTGTTGTGCGCGTCCACCAGCAGGTTGGGGATGGCGTAGGGCAGGTCGGTGAGGCCCTGGGCGGAGTTGCTCTCGGCACCGCCGAGGGTGGCGAGTTCGTCCAGGCCGATGTTGCCGACCAGCGACTGCGTGACCAGGCGTGCGGACAGCGAGGCCGGCAGGCCCTGCGTGTCCAGCTCGGCGCTGAGGCGGCAGGAGGCGGAAGGGCGGTAGTAGCCGCCGCGGATGTCGTCCTCGCGCGTCCACAGCACCTTCACCGGCTTCTGCAGGACCTTGGCGACCTGGGCGGCTTCGTCCACGAAGTCATGCGCGCTGCAGGCGCGGCGGCCGAAGCTGCCGCCCGAGGGCAGGGTGTGGAATTTCACCTGGCTGGTCTGCATGCCGAGCACGCGCGCGGCGACGCCGCGGTCGCCGTCCGGCCATTGGGTGCCGGTCCAGATCTCGCAGCGGCCGGGCGCGTGGTCGATGACGACGTTGAGCGGCTCCATCGGCGCGTGCGCAAGATAGGGAAAGTGGTAGTCGGCGCTGATGACGCCGCTGCCGCGCAGGCCCTGCGCGCCACGGCCCTTGCGCTGCAGCACCAGGCCGGGGCTGTCCAGCTTGGCGGTGTAGCGCTGGCGCTGCTCGCCGCTGCCGATGTGGGGCTTGGACGAACGCTTCCACTGCACGTCGAGCCGGTCACGGCCTTGCTTGGCCGCCCAGAAGTCCTGGGCCACCACCACCACGCCGGCGTCCACGGCCAACACCGCTTCCACTCCGGGCACCGCCAGGGCGGCTTCGTGGTTCCAGCGCTCGGGGGTATCGGCACCGGAGCCCAGGCGGCCGATGGGCGCGGGTGGGCGCGCGATCAGCGCGGTGAGCATGCCGGGGATATGGAAGTCGCTGCCGAAGACGGTGGCGCCCTTGGCCTTGTCGGCGCCGTCGAGCCGGCGCTTGGCCTGGCCGATGATGCGGAAGTCCGCCGGATTCTTCAGCGTGGGGTTGGTCGGCGCGCGCTGCTGCGCGGCCTCGCTGGCCAGCTCGCCATAGCTGGCGCTGCGGCCGCCGGCATCGTCGATGACGCGGCTGGCCTCGGTGCGCAGGCTGTCTTCGCTGACACCCCACCGTTTTGCAGCAGCGCGCACCAGCATGGCGCGGATGGCGGCGCCGGCGCGGCGCTGCGGGCGGTACAGGCCGACGATGGTGGCGCTGCCGGCGGTGAGCTGGCTGAAGGTCTTGGGGTTGGCGTAGTCGCGCGCGGTGGGAGACTGCTCCCAGCCGACCAGGCTCCAGTCGGCATCCAGCTCCTCGGCCAGCATCATGGGCACGGCGGTGCTGGTGCCCTGCCCGATCTCGGCGGAGCCGACGAGTATGGTGATGCGGTTGTCCGGCGCGATGCGGACGAAGGCATTGGCCTGCCAGCTGTCACCAGGGCCGGGCGGTGGTACTTCCGGCTCGGGGCCGGCGCCACCGGCGAGCGGATCGGAGTCCTGCTGGAAGCTGCAGGCCGCCAGCAGGCCGCCGCCGGCCATGGCGGACACGCGCAGGAATTCGCGGCGGCTCCAGTGATCGCGGGCGGCCATGTTCAGAGCCCTTCGGCGACGCGGTGGATGGCGGCGCGGATGCGCGTGTACATGCCGCAGCGGCAGAGGTTGCCGGACATGGCCTGGTCGATGTCGCGGTCGGTGGGATGCGGGATGCGCTCCAGCAACGCGGCGGCGGCCATCACCTGGCCGGACTGGCAGTAGCCGCACTGCGGCACGTTCATCTCGGCCCAGGCTTGCTGCACGCGGCGGCCGATCTCGCTGCCGCCGATGGCCTCCACGGTGGTGACCTCGCGCTCGCCCAGGGTGCCGCAGGGCAGCACGCAGGCGCGCGCCGGCTGGCCATCCACGTGCACGGTGCAGGCCCCGCAGAGTGCGCGGCCGCAGCCGTACTTGGTGCCGGTGAGGCGCAGGTCGTCGCGCAGCACCCAGAGCAGCGGCTTGTCCTGCGGGGCGTCGACCGCGTGGTCGGCGCCATTGATTCGGATGGTGGGCATCGGCGGTGTCGGTCAGCGGGCGGCGAATGCTCGCCGCTGCCCCGGCGCCGCGCACAGGCGGCGGCCGGACAGCCGGGTGATATTCGCGGTCAGCGCACTATCGGCGGATGGCTCCGCAGGGGCCATCGCCGCAGGGGCCAATCAGCGGGCCCGCTTCAGCCCTTGCGGCGGAAGGCGTCGTCGTAGAGCGCGAGGTCGGGCAGCTTCAGCGGCTCGGCGCCTTCGAAGCCGGGCGCCAGGCGGGCGCGCCACTGGTCCATCAGCGCGGCACGGGCCTCGGGCTTCAGGTAAGGCACGTGCCAGGCGGCGAAGGTGGGCAGCACATCCATGCCGACATAGCCGAGCGTGCCTTGGGTGATGGGCTTGAGCATGGCGGAGAGCTCGCCGTGCACGCCGCCTTCGCTGAGCATGTCCTCGCGGCCGCCGAGCGTCAGCGCGACCATGGCCTTCTTGCCGCGCATGCCGCCCTGGGCGTAGATGCGCTTGCCGCCGTAGAACACGCCGGAGATGAAGACGCGATCGATCCAGCCCTTCATGATCGCCGGTACGGAAAACCAGAACAGCGGGAAGTTGAGGATCAGCAGGTCACAGGCCTTGACCTTCTCGATCTCGTCGCGGATCTGCGGATCGATGCTGCCGGCCTCGTAGGCGCTGCGCTGCTCCAGCGCGTAGGTCAGGTAGTCCGGGTTCTTGCGCGTGCCGAAGTCGGCGGCGCTGGCCACGGGATTGAAGCCCTGCTGGTAGAGATCCGACACGACCACGCTGTGGCCCTGCTCGCGCAGCACGTCGGCGGCGGTGCTGCACATGGAGGCGCAGAAGGACTGGGGCTCGGGATAGGCGTGGACGATGAGGACGTTCATGGGGGCGTGGGTTCCTGGAAGACAGGAAGCTTATCCGAAGGGGCCGGATCGGGAAGTGATTCGAGGGACAGGGCTCTTCGTCATGCCGGCGAAAGCCCTCGTAGGGTGGGCTACCAAAAGTAGGCGCCTCTAGGCGAGCGAAGCGTGCCCACCAGCCGCTCCGTGCAGATGGTGGGCACGCTGCGCTTAGCCCACCCTACGATGGGTTGCGTACTTCCAGCCGCCAGGCTTCCGGCGCCACGTCCGGCCGGCGCAGCAGATGCCGCCGCAACCAGCGCGCCGCCCCGGCAACACCGAGCATGAGCAGCGAACCGACGATGCAGCAGGCCATGGCTACTGGATCGGCACCACGCGCAGGTCCTGCATGCGGTCCAGGTCCACGTGCAGCTTGGCGCAGCCCTGCGTGTCGGCGCGCAGGCTGGTCTCGGTGCCACCGATCACGCGGTATTCGGCACCGGGGCGCAGCTGCGACAGGCCCAGCGGGAAGCGCCCGCCGCCGGCACCGGGGGCCAGGCGCAGGAACAGGGCCTGACCGTCGGACACGGCGCCGGCCACCAGCACCTGCGGGTAGCTGGCTTCCTGCAGCAGCGGGCCGCGGCGCCAGGGCTCGGGCATGCCGACCGAGACCAGGTCGTGGAAGCCGTTGCCGCGCAGGATGCGCGCGGCGTGGATCACGGCGTGGGCGCTGACCGAGCCGCCCTTGTAGTGGCGCACGCCGCCGATCACCTCGCTTTCGAACTCGGCGTCGATGCGCGCGAGCAGGCCGTCGGCCACTTCGTCGTCGCCCATCTCGCGGGCGGAGGCGGCGACCAGGGCGTAGGTGGTGAGCAGGCTGCGGCGGTAGTTGCCGAAGTCGATCTTGTCCCAGCCGTTGACCTTGAGCTCCACCTGGCCGCGCTGCAGGCGGATCAGGTCGTGCCGCACGATCTCCCAGCTGCGGCGCGCGAGCTCCGGCAGCACGGGGTGGATGAACAGTGCAGTGACGGCGTCGGCCATGGTGGCGGTGAGCGCCGGCACGGTCATGCCGGTGTAGTAGTCGCGGATGGCGGTGATGCGGCCGTTCTGCGTGACGAACTCGTTCTCCAGGCTGGCTTGGTAGCGCTCGCGCACTTCTTCCCACCAGTGGGTGCCGAAATGGCGGTCATGGCACTTGAGCGACAGCGCGCCGAAGTTGTTGCAGATGGGGTAGATCCAGCGCGGCTCGCAGGGGAACAGGCAGAACTCGGAGGCCGCCATGTTGCGGCGGATGGTCTGGCAGATGTCGGTGAAGCTGGACTCGTAGACCTCGCCGCTCGGATGCTCCAGGCGGATGGAGCCGGGGCGGCTGAAGCGCTCGTTGCCGGTGTTGCAGAGATCGATGCCCAGCATGCCGCCGTACCAGCCGTAGTACATGATGTTGTCGCGGGCGAAGGGGTCCGGATCGCTGCGCAGGTTGCCCCACAGGTTTTCCAGGCGCCAGTAGCTCCACAGGCGGTGGTCCATCATCTTGCGGGCGAGGTTCTGCTGTCCCTGGTCCAGATAGCCGCGGAAGGCCGGGGTGCGCGTGTAGGTGTGCATGCCCAGCATGTAGGACAGGTTGCAGACCTGGTAGCGCTTCGCCGCCTCGCGGAACTCGTCGATGATGTCGAAGCCGCTGAAGTCCGGCACCGGCTGCAGCGAGCGGTCCAGCAGGAAGCGCCACAGCGGCAGGTCCTGTTCCTTCAGCGGCTCCACCTGGGGCAGGCCGCTGGTGGTGTCCAGCACGGTGGTGACGGTGGTGCGCTTGCCGGCGAGGTAGCCGTTGATGCGCTCGCGCTCGGCGCGCAGCCAGGGCAGGCGGCGGCGCATCATCACCACGACGAGGCCGAGCGAAGCCAGGGCGCCGGCGGGCAGCCAGGCACGGGCATCGGCCCAGAAGGCGGTGGTGGCCAGCGCGCCGCTGCGGCACATGGCCATCATGGAGACGATGCCGGCGGAGCCGGACCAATGGTCCATGGCGGCGGCGGCCACGGCACTGCCGAGCCAGACCAGGATCGGCGCCAGCAGGTTGCCGGTGGCCACCCACAGGAACAGCGCGAGCAGGAACAGCAGCACGGTGCCGGCGAACAGGCCGACGTGCAGCAGCGCGGCGCCGGCACCGCCGGCATGGAACAGGAAACCACCGCCGGGAACGACCAGGCCGAGGCCGAAGGAGGCCCACTGCGGATCGCTGCCCCAGGCCAGCGCGGTGCCCAGCGCCACCAGCGCCAGATACACCAGCGCGGTGCGGCGCCAGCGCGCGCTCGTCACCGGCCCGGCCAGGCCCTTGCCCTCGGGGATCAGGGGAACCGGGTCGCCCTGGGTGCGGTAGCCGTAGGCGTTCGTCGCGGTGGAGCGGTTCATGTGCCGTCTCCCTGGTAGCCGACCTTGTCGATCTGCGGGACGCCGCGGCCGTATTCGCGGCCGAAGAAGTCGGCGATGTGGCGTTCCGCCGGGTCCGGCAGCAGGCGCTTGGCCAGGAACAGCGCTCGCACGCCCAGCGTGGCCATGGCGTTCTGGAAGGCGGTGGGTTCCGGCAGGCGCAACCGGCGGCGCAGCTCGGGATCGATCAGGGCGTGGAACACGCCGACGCCGAAGCGCTGCAGTGGGGCTGGCAGCCAGTAGTCCGCCCATTCCTGCGCCAGGGCGGCAGTGATATCGCTGCACTCCGCCGTGGGCTCGAAGCGTCGGCGTTCGAAGTCCCGCATCCAGGCCAGGAACTCCGCGCGCGTCGGGGGGATATCGCGGATCTGCATGAGTTCGCCGATGGCACGCCAGAAGCGGTACTGCGCTTCGCACTCCTTCCCAGACAGGCCGCCGCTGCCCATGTAGCGCTGCGAGATGCGCTCCGGCAGGCAGGACAGCGTCGCCAGGGTGTACAGCGACATGTCGTTCTCGATGGGGAAGTTGCCGTGGATGCGCAGCAGGCGGTCCACGATGCGGCGCGTGGGCTCGCCCTCGCCATGGCGGTAGAGCTCGCCGAAGAAGGTCAGGGAGTCGAAGTTGCGCTTGCGCGTGTCGCGCAGGATCGGGCCGCGGCCGCCGCGGTGCAGGATGCGCGCCATCGCGGGCATGCCGACGTTGTAGACGAAGGCCACCGAGAACAGGCCGTGCAGGAACATCGGCATGCCGTAGCGCACCACGAACGACAGGTGGGCGATGCGGTGGTAATCCCGCTCCACGTCCAGGCCGGCGATCTCGTCCCGTGCCCAGGTCCAGGTCCGCTTTGCGGCCATGGCGTCTTCTCCTCTTGTACGGAGCCCACCTTAATGCGACTATTTAGTCGCATTCAATTCGCATTAGGCCCATGCGCAAGAAGCCCCGCCAACACCGCTCCCGTGCCATGGTCGAGGACCTGGTGGAGGCGGCGGCCATCACCATCGCCGAAGAGGGGCTGGAGGCCGCCACGGCGGCGCGCATCGCCGCGCGCGCCGGGGTCAGCGTCGGCTCGTTCTACCAGTACTTCGACAGCAAGGAAGACCTCTACGCCGCGGTGCTGGAGCAGATCGCCGGCGAGCTGAAGACGGTGGTGGGCCGGCAGCTGGGCAGCCTGTCGCCCAAGGGCATGCACGACTTCGTCAGCGACCTGCTGCATGACGTCTGGACCTTGCTGGAGGCCAACGGCGGACGCTACATGCACATCTCGCGCTACTGGGCGCAGCTCGACAGCGGCCCGGCCATGAACGAACTGGAGGCGCAGATGCACACGGCGCTGGCGGTATACCTGATGCAGAACCCGCCGAAGCAGCCGATCCAGGACCTGCAGGTGAAGATCTACGTGCTGATCAATAGCGTGCTGTTCACCACCGTGCGCTACATCAGCGACCCCGCGCCGCATGTCTCGCGTGAGCAGGTGATCGAGACCTTCGCGTCGATGGCGGGCCTGCTGGTGGGGGAGCAGCGGGTGGCCAGGAAGCGCTGAATCCAGCCAACGGATCGCTTCCTGCAGGCAGGCGTCTTTCTCCAATCCGCCGGTATGACGGATTCCATGGGCCGTGGGATGATCCGGGGATGCGTCCCTCACCGGTATTCCCATGTCTCGCACCCTCGTTGCCGGCCTGCTGGCCGGGTTCTCCCTGCTGGCCCACGCGGGGGAGCCGGCCGTGAGCGCGGACCCCTATCTCTGGCTGGAGGATGTCGGCGGCGACCGGGCACTGGACTGGGTACGCACGCAGAACGCGGCGACGCTGAAGCAACTGCAGGCCGACCCGGCCTACGCGCCGCTGCAGCGTGACATCAAGGCAATCCTCGACTCCGAGGACAAGATTCCAGACGTCCACCAGATGGGCGGTCACTGGTACAACTTCTGGAAGGACGCCACGCACCCGCGCGGCGTCTGGCGCCGCACCACGCCGGACGAGTACCGCAAGGCGCAGCCGGCCTGGGAGGTGCTACTGGACCTGGATGCGCTGAACCAGGCGGAGAACGAAAACTGGGTCTGGCATGGGGCCGAGTGCCTGCGGCCGCCGCAGGGCCAGCCCTGGACGCGCTGCCTGGTGGCGCTGTCGCGCGGCGGCAGCGACGCCGACGTGACGCGCGAGTTCGACCTGGGCACCAAGGCCTTCGTGAAGGACGGCTTCTTCCGCCCCGAGGCCAAGGGTGCGCTGAGCTGGATCAGCCAGGACCGCGTCTACGTCTACAGCGACTTCGGCGAGGGTTCGCTGACCGAGTCCGGCTACCCGCGCGTGGTGAAGGAATGGCACCGAGGCACGCCGCTGGCCGAGGCGCGCACGATCTACGAGGGGCAGAAGGACGATCTCTACATCGCCGCCCGCCACGACGACACGCCGGGCTACGAACGCGACTTCGTGATCCGCTCGCTGGCCTTCTACAACGAGGAGCTGTATCTGCGCGGCGCTGAGGGCGCGCTGACCAAGCTGGATCTGCCGAACTCGGCGGACAAGAGCGTGGAGCGCGAATGGCTGCTGGTGCAGTTGCGCGATCCCTGGACGGTGGGCGGGAAAGACTACGCCGCCGGCTCGCTGCTGGCGATCCGCTTCAAGGACTTCATGGCAGGGCAGCGCCGTTTCACGCTGCTGTTCAAGCCAGACGCCCGCAGCTCGCTGCAGGGCGTGAGCTGGACCCGCAGCCACCTGCTGCTCAACGTGCTGCAGGACGTGAAGAGCCGTTTGTTCATGCTGACCCCGCAGAAGGACGGCTGGAAGCGCGCGCCGCTGCCGGGTGCGCCGGGCATCGGCTCGGTCAGCGTCGGCGGGGTGGATGCCGACGAGTCCGACGACTTCTTCATGATGGTGACGGGCTACCTCACGCCCAGCACGCTCTTTCACGGCCGCGTGGGCGAGAAGCCCGAGGCACTGAAGGCGGCACCGGCCTTCTTCGACGCCAAGGGCCTGGAGGTGAAGCAGTACTTCGCCGCCAGCCGCGACGGCACCAAGGTGCCCTACTTCCTGGTGTCCAGGAAGAAGCTGGCGCTGGACGGCAGCAACGCCACGCTGCTCTACGGCTACGGCGGCTTCGAGATCTCGCTGACGCCGGGCTACAGCCCGGGCGTGGGCCGCGGCTGGCTGACGCCGGGCGGCGTCTACGCCGTGGCCAATATCCGCGGCGGCGGCGAGTACGGCCCGCGCTGGCACCAGGCGGCGCTGAAGCAAAGCCGCCTGCGCGCCTACGAGGACTTTGCCGCGGTGGCGCAGGACCTGATCGCACGCAAGATCACCACGCCGAAACATCTGGGCATTCAGGGCGGCAGCAACGGCGGACTGCTGGTGGGCAACATGCTGACGCAGTATCCGCAGCTGCTCGGCGCAGTGGTCTGCCAGGTACCGCTGCTGGACATGCAGCGCTACCACAAGCTGCTGGCCGGCGCGTCGTGGATGGCCGAGTACGGCGACCCGGACGACCCTGCGCAGTGGGAGTACATCAAGACCTTCTCGCCGTACCAGAACCTGCGCAAGGACGCCGACTATCCGCCGGTGCTGTTCATGACCTCCACGCGCGATGACCGCGTGCACCCCGGCCATGCGCGCAAGATGATGGCGCGCATGCTGGAGCAAGGACACCCGGCGCTGTACTACGAGAACATCGAGGGTGGACACGGTGGCGCGGCGGACAACGCGCAGCTCGCCACCATGCAGGCGCTGGCCTATACCTTCCTGCGGCAGCGGCTGATGGGCACGAAGTAGCCACGAGCCCTGCACGGGTTTTGCACGCCGGCGCGGCACACTGGCTGCCGCCACCACCGGAGTCTCCGACATGACGCAGCCCGCCGAGTCTCCCGCCGCCTTCAGCGACCGCAGCGGTGCGGTCGCGGTGGTGCTGGTGTCCCTGGTGGCCAGCCTGTTGCTGCTGGCCATGCAGGAAAGGCTGCTGGGTGAGGGCGCGGTGCTACGCAGCGCGGGCTACACGCTGTCGCTGGGCGTACCGGCCCTGCTGTGCCTGCTGCTGCGCAGCGCGCGGGATCGTTACGCCTGGATCTGTGGCGCGGTGCTGGCGCTGCTGCTGTGGCCGCTGGCCTTCCACACTGGCGATAGCTGCCTGGACTTGCCGGCCACGAGCCCGGATTGGACGCGCGACTGCAGCGATATCTTCACGCCCTATGCGCTGGCGCTGGGCGTGGCGCTGTTCGTGCTGTTGCCCTTCCTGCAGTGCTTCCGCGAGCAGGGCCGGCGCCTGCCCTACGACACGCTCTACCACCGCGCCTGGGACAACGCCCAGGCGATGGCTGCGGCCGGGGTCTTCACCGGTGCCGGCTGGCTGATCCTGTGGCTCTGGGCCGCGCTGTTCAAGCTGATCGGCATCCGTTTCTTCCACGAGCTGTTCGGCGAGGAGCGCTTCTACTACCCGGTGACGGGCCTGCTGGTTGGCCTGGGCATCGTGCTGGCGCGCAACCAGGCCGGGGCACTGCGCTCGATGCTGCGTGTCTGCCTGGCACTGGGGCGCCTGCTGCTGCCGCTGATCGCGCTGGTGGCGCTGATGTTCCTGGCGGCACTGTTCTTCACCGGCCTGCAGCCGCTGTGGGACACGCGCCGCGCCACCTCGCTGCTGCTGTGCCTGGTGCTGGGCACCGTGGCGCTGGTGAACAGCGTCTACCAGGACGGTACGGCCGAGGCTCCCTATGGGCACCTGGGCCGCTGGCTGGTGAACGCCGCGCTGCTGACACTGCCGATCTACGCCTTCATCGCTGCCATTGCCCTGCAATTGCGCGTAGGCCAGCACGGCTGGAGCGTGGATCGGCTGTGGGCCGCGATCCTCATCGGTTTCGCGGTGCTCTATTCAGGCGGCTACGCGGTGGCGGTTCTGTGGCGCGGCACCGCCTGGCTCGCGCGGCTGGCACCGGTCAATACCGCCTTGGCGCTGCTGCTGGTCGCCGTGCTGCTGGCCAGCCAGAGTCCGCTGCTGAACCTGCGTGCCATCAGCCTGCATTCGCAACTGGCGCAGGCCGGCGAACGGCTCGACCGCCTGGACTTCAAGTATCTCCGCTGGGACCTGGGACGCCCTGGGATCGAGGCCTTGCAGCGCCTGCGGCAGGATCCGCGCGTGCAAGCCAATCCCTTGTTGCAGGCAAGGATCGAAGCCGCGCTGAAGATGGAATCGCGGTGGCAGGATCAGCCGATCTCGGCGCCGCAAATGGCACAGCGCCTGCCGGCGAGGCCGCAGGGTGCGTCGGTGCC
Source organism: Solimonas sp. (assembly GCA_030149365.1). Classification (GTDB taxonomy): domain Bacteria; phylum Pseudomonadota; class Gammaproteobacteria; order Nevskiales; family Nevskiaceae; genus Solimonas_A. The sequence goes on along the minus strand of JASBRP010000021.1, from coordinate 83,089 downwards.
GCAGGGACTGCTGGACCTGCTGGCGACACCGGAGGAGTACCGGAACTCGGATGTCTCCGAATGCATGGCGCCTGCCGCGCGCTGCTACCTGGTGTCCGTCGACCTGGACCGGGATGGCGCGGCGGAATGGATCCTGGTGTCCGGCGAGCGGGCCCATTGGCTGCCGGTCTTCGGGGGCGTGGAGCCAAAGTGGCGACGGCTGGGACAGCTGCAGCAGCGCGAGGAAGCCTCCCGGGAAATTTCGGCCCAGACGCTGCTCGATGCCGTCGATCGTGGCGAGTTCAAGGCCGAGCCGGCGCCCTGGGATGACCTTGTCGTGGAAGGGCGGCGCTTCGGGGTCCTGCCGTAACCCAGGCTCCGGGCAAACGGTCAACCGATGACCGCAGGTCTGTCACAAAAGCTTCGCCAAACCGTCACGGACGGGTTATGCCCCGGGCCTAGACTGGTCTCCATATGAAAGGAGCAAAGCCATGCGTATCGCCTATGGAGTAATGGGCTACGGACGCGGGCACGCGATGCGGACCATGTCCGTGCTGCCCGCGCTGATGCAGGAGCACGAGGTCACCGTCTTCGCCGGCGGCGACGCCTATGACGTGCTGGCGCCGCTGTTCCCCACGGTGCGCATCCCCACGATCGGCTACCGCTACAACCTGCATGGCGGCCACTCCTTCTCGCGCACGGTGCGCGAAAACTTTGCGCCGATGACCGACCTGCTGTTCGGTGGCCTGGGCATGGAGCAGATGGAGCGCGAGTTCCGCGAGCGCGGCATCGAGCTGGTGATCTCCGACTCCGAGGCCTGGACGCATCGTTGCGCGCAGAAGCTGAAGATTCCGCGCATCAGCTTCGATCATGTCGGCATCATCGCCTACTGCAAGCCGCACTTCCCGCCGGACCTGTGGCTCACCGGCATGCGCGACGCGGTGGGCTACCGCTCGCTGATGGGTATCCCCGAGCGCATCCTGATCTCCAGCTTCTACCCGGCGGAAGGTCAGTACCCGGGCGTGAAGGTGATCGGCCCGATGCTGCGCGACGAGGCCCTGCGCACCAAGCCGACCCGCGGCGACTACCTGCTGTGCTACTTCAACAAGGGCGAGCACCAGTACCTGCCACAGGTGGACCGCGCGCTGCGCCTGCTGGACCACCCGGTGGTGGTCTACGGCACGCCCTACCGCGGCAAGGTGGAGAACCTGGACTTCCGCGCGCCCAGCAACGAATGGTTCCTGCACGACCTGGCGCACTGCCGCGCGGTGCTGTCCACCGCCGGCAACGTGCTGATCGGCGAGGCCATCCACTTCGGCAAGCCGATCATGGCGATGCCGGAAGACGCCTTCGAGCAGCGCCTCAACGGCTACATGATCGAACGCATGGGCGTGGGCATGCGCGCCGACATGAAGCGCCTGACGCCCAGCGACGTCGACCGCTTCATGGGCAACGACGAGTACTACCGCTCCAACATGGGCGAGCACGCCCGCGATGGCAAGGCCGAGGCCATCGCCACGCTGCAGCAGTACATCGAGGAGCTGGGTGGCTCCCGGTCGAAAAGCCGCGCGAAGAAGCGCGCCACCCGCATCCTCACCCATGACGTGAAGGCCCTGCAGCAGACGGCCTGATCCCTGCCGGCCGGCTGCATCCCGGCCCGGGCTGGCACCGGAATTGCGAGTCTCCCCACACCGGGACATGCCCGGACGAACGGGAGAGGACCGATGCGCCTGCCGATCCAGGGCCAGCGATGAGCACGCGTGCCCGCAAGAAGCCGCCGTCCAGTCCGGTCGCCGTCAAGGGACCGCGCACCGGTCTGGTGCTGACCGCTGGCGGTGCGCGCGGCGCCTACCAGGCCGGTGTGCTCAAGCGCGTCAGCGAGCTCCCGCGCCTGCGCGGCCGCGCCGCACCGTTCCCGATCATCACCGGTGCCTCGGCCGGCGCCATCAACGGCGCCGCGCTGGCGGCCTGGCATGGCGACTTCAGCCAGGGCGCCAACCAGCTGGCGAAGCTGTGGGCGGCCCTGCAGATGACCGACGTGGTGCGCACCGACCCGGCGGCGCTGGCGCGCGGCGCGGCGGACCTGGCGCTGGACATGGCCCTGGGCGGCCTCACCGGTGCGGGTCGCACGCAGGCACTGCTGGACGCCTCGCCGCTGGAAGGCTTCCTGCGCCACAACCTGCCGCTGGAGCGCATCGCCGGCGCGATCTCCGCCGGCACGCTGGAAGCGCTCGCCATCACCGCCACCGGCTATCACTCCGGCAAGGCCTTCACCTTCGTTCAGGGCAAGCCCGGCCGGCCGCTGTGGAACAAGAGCCGGCGCGTGGCGCTGGCCACCACGCTGACACTGGACCACATCCGCGCGTCCGCCGCGATCCCCATCGTGTTTCCGCCGGTGTCGCTCTCGGCGGGCGGCTCCACCGCCTGGTTCGGCGACGGCGCGCTGCGCCTCACCACGCCGCTGAGCCCGGCTATCCGCCTCGGCGCGGAGCGGCTGTTCGCCATCGGCGTGCGCTGCCAGGAGTCCGCCGACAGCCTGCTGCGCTCCGAGATGTCCACCGCCGGCGACGTGGTGCCGGAGCTGCATCGCCCGCCGCTGGCACAGATCTGCGGCGTGTTCATGAACGCGATCTTCCTGGATCACCTCGATGCCGACCTGGATCACCTCAAGCGCATGAACGAACTGGTGGCGGCCTACCAGCAGGTGGCGAAGGGACAGGTGCAGCCCGGCGTGTCGGAGCCGATGCGCGTGGTGAAATCGCTGACTGTGTCGCCCTCGGCGGATATCGCCATCATCGCCAAGACCCTGGCCCACCGCATGCCGCGCAGCCTGCGCTACGTGCTCGACGGCCTCGGCACGCCCGACGCGCAAAGTGCGGACCTGACCAGCTTCCTGCTGTTCGACAACGCCTTCACGCGCGAGCTGATCGCGCTGGGCTACCGCGACGCGGCCCAGCGCATCGACGAGATCGAGGCCTTCTTGCTGGAAGAGTAAAGCCGGATTGCCATCGTGCTGAAAGAGCCTGCTTCCAAGCTGTACCCACTGGCGACAAGCTGGATTGGCCCGATTCCTGCTCCATCCAAGCCGGGTTGTTTCGCCTTGCCCTGAGGATGGCCCGAATGATCGACAAACTTGCACTACCCCTGACCATCTGTGCCCTGTTGCTGGTCGGCATCGGCTGCATGCTGACCGGCCTGTTCCATATCAAGACCGCCGCCGGCATCGTGCTGCTGATTGTTGGCTTCTTTGCGGGCGCCAGCTCGCTGCTGCTGTTGAGCTTTGCGGGGCGTGAGAGGTATGGCTAAACCACAAATCCCTGTAGCCTCGTAGGGTGGGCGAGCTTGCTTGCCCACGCGGCTCGAAACGAGCCATGGGTCAACGCGTGGGCAAACGAAAAGACGTTCGCCCACCCTACGAGTCGCCTAGTCCACGAACCCCTGCAGCAACTGCAGCATCAGCCGGTTGTTGCCGGCGAAATGATCCAGCGAGGCCAGGATGGATTCCGGCGGCTGCACGTAGCGCGCCGGTGCCGGGCGCTCGTGCTGGAACCACTCGCGCGCATTGGCGGCCGTGACCTCCAGGTGGAACTGGATCGCCGCGATGCGGCCGTCCAGCTCATAGGCCTGGTGGGCGCAGGCCTCAGAGGACATCAGCGTCTGCGCGCCCGGCGGCAGGGCGAAGGTGTCGCCATGCCAGTGGAAGGCGGTGAAGCGCGGCGGGAATCCGCCGAAGAACTTCGAGCGCCGCCCGGCTTCGCTCAGCTCCAGGTCGAACCAGCCAACCTCGCTGTGGGCATTGCGCGTCACCGGACCGCCGAGCACGTCGGCGATCAGCTGCGAGCCCAGGCAGATGCCGAGCAGCTTCTTGCCGGAGTCGATCGCCGAGCGGATCAGCGCCTTCTCCGCGCGCAGCCAGGGATGGGCGTCGTACTCGTAGATGTTCATCGGCCCGCCCATCACGATCAGCCAGTCGAAGCTGTCGGCGGACGGCGGCGCCTCACCCTGCTGCAGACGCGTGCAGCTCACCTCATCGCCGCGCTGCGCCAGCCAGGGGGCGATGCAGCCCAGGTCTTCGAAGTCGGCGTGCTGCAGCCAATGGACGCGCATGGATTCCTGCCCGCAAGGATGGAAGGTCGTTCGCCTCGCCAGACCCGTGCCAGGGCCTCAGGCGTCGCGGTTCTTGAAGTCCAGCGCGGCGGAGTTGATGCAGTAGCGCAGGCCGGTAGGCTTCGGTCCGTCCGGGAAGACGTGGCCCAGGTGCGCGTCACAGCGCGCACAGAGCACCTCCACGCGGCGCATGAAGTGGCTGTTGTCCTCGCGGCTGGCGACGTTGCCGTTGACGGCGGGGTCGAAGAAGCTGGGCCAGCCGGTGCCGGATTCGAACTTGGTGCGGGAATCGAATAGCGGCAGGCCGCAGCAGAGGCAGGTGAAGATGCCGTCGCGATGGTCGTCCCAGAGCGCTCCGGTGAAGGCGCACTCGGTGCCCGCCTGGCGCGTCACCCGGTACTGCTCGGGGGTCAGCTGGGCGCGCCACTCGGCGTCGGTCTTGGTGATCTTTTCCATGGCTGTACTCGGTCGTCTGGCTTGGCGGCGCGGGAGGCGCCCGGTCCTGGTCCCCAATATGGGGACGCGCGGGCGATATCGGTAGTCCTTGGCGGCTGTGGCCGCCGCCGCGCCATACTACGCCAGGCCTGTCCGGCCGGGCACTAAGTGTGCCGGCGCCGGTCTGAAGGCCCTGTAAGCCCATAACAACGTAAGGCATCCGATGGAGATTCCGATGAAGCGACTCGCCCTTGTCGCCTGCGCCGCCGTGGTCATGGCCGGCTGCGGCAGCCAGCCCCGGACCCCGGCGGCGGACCCCGCTGCAGCGGCCACCGAACCCGCGGCCAAGGGCCCGCAGTCCGGTATCGACGCGGCCAACTTCGATACCCAGGTCCGCGCCCAGGACGACCTCTACCGCGCCGTCAACGGCGGCTGGATGTCGCGCACCGAGATCCCGGCCGACAAGGCCAGCTACGGCGCCTTCACCGAGATCGACGACCGCGCCGAGATCCTGCTGCGCAAGATCATCGAGGAATCCGCCGCCGACAAGAACGCCACCGCGGGCAGCGACGCCCAGAAGGTCGGCGACTACTACCGCGCCTTCATGGACGAGGCCCGCGCCGGGCAGTTGGGCCTGGCGCCGCTGAAGGATACGCTGGCGCAGATCGACGCCCTGCAGGACCGCCAGCAGCTGCCGAAGCTGCTGGCGGAGCTGTCCAAGATCGGCGTGGGCACCTTCCCGGCCTGGATCGAGCCGGACGCGAAGAAGTCCTCGGAGTACATCGTCTATTTCCTGCAGGGCGGCACCGGCATGCCGGACCGCGACTACTACCTGTCGGCCGACACCAAGTTCGCCGAGATCCGCCCCAAGTACGTGGCGCACGTGGAGAAGATGCTGACGCTGGCCGGCATCGCCGACCCTCGCGCCAGTGCCGAGGCGATCATGGCGCTGGAGACCAAGCTGGCCAAGGCGCAGTGGACCAAGGTGCGCTCGCGTGACGCGGACCTCACCTACAACAAGTACACCGTGGCGCAGCTGCGCAAGCTGACGCCGCGCTTCGACTTCAAGACCTATCTCGTCGAGCAGGACCTCGCCGCGACACCGGGCGTGGTCATCGCCCAGCCCAGCTTCTTCCGCGACTGGGACCGCATCGTCGCCGCCACGCCGCTGCCGGTGCTGCGCAACTATCTCAAGTGGCAGGTGCTGAGTGACTTCGCGCCCTACCTGTCGCCGGACTTCGTCAACGAGAACTTCGCCTTCTACGGCACTACGCTGCGCGGCATCCAGGAGCTCAAGCCGCGCTGGAAGCGCGGCGTGGACGCCACCGAAGGCGCGCTGGGCGAGGTCACCGGCCGCATCTACGTGTCGCGCCATTTCCCGCCGGAGGCCAAGGCCCGCATGGAGAAGCTGGTGGACCGGCTGCTGCTGGCCTACGGCGACAGCATCCGCAAGCTCGACTGGATGAGCCCGGAGACCAAGGAGAAGGCGCTGCTCAAGCTCTCCAAGTTCACCACCAAGATCGGCTACCCCGACCAGTGGAAGGACTACTCCGCGCTGCAGGTGAAGCCGGATGACCTGGTCGGCAACGTCATGCGCTCCAACCGCGTGGAACATGCGCGCGAGGCCGCCAAGCTGGGCAAGCCGATCGACCGCGGCGAGTGGTTCATGACGCCGCAGACGGTCAACGCCTACTACAACCCGACGATGAACGAGATCGTCTTCCCCGCCGCCATCCTGCAGCCGCCGTTCTTCGACATGCAGGCCGACGACGCCGTGAACTACGGCAGCATCGGCGCGGTGATCGGCCACGAGATCGGCCACGGCTTCGACGACCAGGGCTCCAAGTACGACGGCGACGGCAACCTCAAGTCCTGGTGGACCAAGGCCGACCGCCAGCGCTTCGAGGAGAAGACCAAGCGCCTGATCGCGCAGTACGGCGCCTTCGAGCCGGTGCCCGGCCACAAGGTCAACGGCGAGCTCACCATCGGCGAGAACATTGGTGATCTCGGCGGCCTGGCCATCGCCTACAAGGCCTGGCAGATGTCGCTGGCCGACACCGGCCCCTCGCCGGTGATCAACGGGCTAACGGGCGAACAGCGCTTCTTCATGGGCTGGGCACAGTCCTGGCGCCGCAAGTTCCGCGAGGCCGACCTGGTGCAGCGCCTGAAGACCGACCCGCATGCCCCCGACGAATACCGTTGCAACGGCGTGGTGGTGAACGTGCCGGCCTTCTACGAGGCCTTCGGCGTGAAGCCGGGCGACAAGCTCTACCTGCCGCCGGAGCAGCGCGTCAGCATCTGGTAGAACGGCAAGGCAAAAAAAGAAGCCCCGGATCGCTCCGGGGCTTTCAATAACAACAGGCGGTCCGGTCAGGAATCGCCGCTGCTTTCTTCGGCGCACTCCGCGGCAACATTCTGCCGGGCCTGCTGCACTTGTTCGGGAGACAGGGCGATGCTGGCGCCGCCATTGATCACCAGGGTCGCGCCGCCGTCGTTGTTGAAGGTGAAGCTGGCCGTGGAGCGGCCCGAGCTCAGGCGGAGCTCGCCGCTGGTCAGCCCAGGCTCGCCAACCGTGATGCCTTCTTCGGAAGGCGTAGACACCCGCACCTTGCCGCCGCTGCAGGTACCAAGATTGGTGCTGTAGTGATAGCTGCCGTCGAGCTGGAAGGAGTCGTTGTCGACCGTAGCACGCAAGGGCTCGTTGCCATCGCCGAAGCCGAACGACACCTTGGCATCCTGACCATCCTGCTGGAAGTATTCGGACTTCGCCCGCAGGAGCAGGCCATAGACCGAAGTCTCTCCCGAATCGAATCGCTCGGCCGTGCCCAGCTGCTCAGTGAACTGACGGTACGTGAGCTCGTCATTGAAGTACTCTTCCATGAGCTCGAAAGCCGGCTCGTCGCCGGAACCGTAGGTGGAGTAGGAATAGGCGCCGGCCTCCGATTCGCCGGAGCCATTCTCCGAGGCGCCACCCGCCTGACGCAGCGTGACGCTTATTTCCTCGCCTTCCCCGTCACAGTATTGCTCCTGGAAGTTGTCGTTCGTCTGCCCCGAGAACTCGACACGCACGCCGGTAGCGGCCGGGCTCAACAGCTTGAAGTCACGATCCTTGACGCCTTCCTGGTAGGACTCGGTGCCCTTGACCGTATTGCAGTTGGCAGGATTCACGGCCTTGGCGCCCAGCGCCTTGCTACGCGCCGTGGCCGCGCCGGACGGGAAGTTGATGTACTGCGACATCAGACCATTGCCGGTCGAGAGCCCAAGCTCGCGCAAGGCATCGCCCTCGGTTTCCAGCTTGACCGCCGGGTCTCCGCCACCGCCACCGTTATTACAGGCCGCCAGCAGGACCGTGCTGCCTGCCAATATGACTACCTTGAGTGCACTGTTCTTCATCCGTGATATCCCTATGCTGGTCATGTAGTGGCGCCCGCTCTATGGACGGCTCGCCGTAGGGCACAGCCCTGACGGTGGCGATGTAACCCTAATGATCCGGGATACCTTGCGTCTATAGGACCTTTGGTGGAGAAATCTTCCAATTGCTTTCATTTCTTACAGTTTCGTGCGTTCTGCCTTCTCTACTGCGATTTTTATTCCAAAAAAAAGCCCCGGATCGCTCCAGGGCCCTCAAGGGTAGGGTTTCAGGTCAGAGGGGATTGTTGTCCTCGACGCAGGGCGACGACTCGGCCACGAGTGCGGCTTCCAACTCTTCAGGCGTTACCACGATGCCGGCACCGCCATTGATCACCAGGGTGGCGCCGCCGTCGTTGCTGAAGGTGAAGCTCGCCGTGGATCCGCCGGAGCGCAGGCGGAGTTCGCCGCCGCTCGGCCTGCTGTCGGTGAACGCGATGCCGCCCGCGGAAGGCGTGGATACCTCGACCTTGCCTCCCTTGCAGCCGCTGAAGCCGGTGCTGTAGCGGTAACTGCCTTCCACCGACAGCGAATCGCTGGTGGTGGTGAGGCGCAACGGCGCATTGCTGTCGCCGAGATCGAAGGACAGCTTGGTATCGCGCTCGTCCCGTTCGAAGAACTCGCGCTTCTGGCTCAGGCGAAAGGCCTGGACGATGCGGGTCGGCGTCTCGAGCCGCTCGATCGTGCCGAGATACTCCAGATACTGGCGGAAAACGAGCTCGCCATCCTCGCGTGACTCGTTGAGATCATAGGCGGGCGTATTGCCGGACCCGGCCGAGTAGTAGTAGTAGGCAGCCTCCGACGATCCGCCGGTGCCTTCTTCCAGATTGCCATCGGCCCGGAAATACTCGGAAATGCTGTCGTCTTCACCATAGCAGTCGTTCTGCTCATAGTTGACCCGCAGCTGCCCGTCGAAATCGACACGCAGGCCGGAGACGGGCGGATCCAGCAGCTTGAAGTCGCGATCCTTGGCGCCACCGTTGTAGGTTGCGCTGCCCGTCACCGTATTGCAGTCCGGAAGCGCCTTGGCATTGGCACGCACTGCCTTGGCGCGCTTGTCCGCCGAGCCGGACGGAAAGTCGAGGTGCTCCACCAGGAACCCCGCGCCGCCGATGGACGTGCCCAGCTCGCGCAGGCCATCGCTCTTGGTCTCCAGCGGGACCGGGTCATTACCGCCGCCACCGCCGTTGTTGCAGGCCGCGAGCAGCACCGCGCTGCCGGCCAGGATGGCCATCCTGATTGCGCTGTTCTTCATCCTTGATATCCCCAGGTCATGTGGTCGGCGCCCGCTCCTACGGGCGGCTCACAGCGCAGGCAGGGCCTCGGCGCAGGGAGCGTTACCACCGTATTCACCGGCATGCCCTGCGTCTATCCGACCTTCGGATGAGGGCTTACCCAGTGGACACCACTGGCTCCATTGCTTTTTGTCCGTTCTGCGCTGGTCCGCGCCCAAGAAAAAAGCCCCGGATCGCTCCGGGGCTTTCTGAAATTCGCCTCTGACGTTATTCGTCGTCCATCCCGAATCCACAGGGGTCGGCATTCATGGCCGCGCTGATTTCACTCTTGGTCACATTCTCATCGACACCGTTGCGGGTCAGCGTTGCGCTGCCGTCGTTCTTGAAGCTGAACTGGACGTTGCGGCCACCCGAAGCCAGGCGCAACTGCCCGCCGTTGAAATCGCCGGCACCGTTACGGGTCAAGGCTTGCGGAGTGGTGACGGCCACCGTGCCTCCGCTGCAATCCTGCGTGCGGTAGCCATAGCTGCCGGTGAGCGTCAGAGTAGTGTTGCCGATGACGATCTTGAGCGGCGCGTTGACGCCATCGCCCAGAGCGATCCGCACCAGGTCGCCCTGGGTGTTCTCGTAGCTGTAGAAGTACAGCGCGCGCAGCTCCGTCCCGACGTCGTCTTCGCCTCTGGCCTCGATGTCGCCGGCGCGAGCCTCCATTTCGGCGAACGTCGCCGTGCCCTCGGCCGGCTGGCGGTACTCTTCGATGTAGGGGGTCCCGCTCAGGCCATTGGCACCATCGCGGAGATAGGCATAGCGCACGTTGCCGGCCTGCACCGAGTTGCCGCGCTCGGTGACGCCTGCGAACGCCTGGCGTGAGCCCACGCTGATCTGCACGCAATTGGCGTCGGTCAGGCGCAGGCCCGGGGAGGTGATACCCGCAAAGAGCAGGTGATTGCGAGTCACCTCTGTCTCGGTGGAGGAGCCAGGGTTGCAGGTGCGCTCGGCCTTGGCCGTCCCGCCGCTCTCATCCGCCAGGCGCTTCGATGCAATCCGCGGAGCCATACCCGGCGCTCCACTGACATCCACCGCACCGTCGACCAGCTCCACCAGGGCGCCGGCCGACAGCGAGAGCTCGCGCAGCGCGTCGGCCTTGGTCTCCAGCGGCGCGCTGCCATCGGTGTCGTTGTCGGTGGTGCCGCCGCCGCAGGCGGAAAGCAGGACCAGCGCACTGCAGGCAGCCGGGAGGATTCGCGATTTGAACATGGTTTCTTCCTTGAGCAAGAACGGTGTGCCCTGGGTGACGCAGCGGCATAGCTCAGCAGGCAGCGCGTCCCCGGTCAACGGCAGGGTGCGCGGCCCAACGAGTCCGCGAGCGGGCACGGTGGCCATATAAAGGTGCGTAGATCAGCATTCCGGGCGCAGCCCGTCAATGCACTGGACCCATCGTTTACAGATTGATGCGATTGCTTACAAATCGGCGACGCGGCGAGACCCCCGAACGAAAAGGCCCCGGATCATGCCGGGGCCTTTCGGAAGCTACGAGGGTCCTCAGCAGGGCGAGTCGTTGATCGCCGCACGCACCTGGCTCTGCGTGAGTGTCTCCGTGCGGCCGTCGAGGGTCAGCGTGGCGCCGCCGCCGGCATTGAACTGGAACACCGCGCTCTTGCCGGCTGCGGCCAGGCGCAGGCGGCCGCCCACCGGGTAGTCGGCATTGCCGACCTGCTGGAGCTGGATGACCTGCTCGGTGGTCACGGTGACGTCGCTGCCCGGGCAATCGCGGGTGCGGTAGGAGTAGACGCCGGAGAAGCTCAGCTCCTGGCCATCGCGGAAGGCGCGGTAGGGCGACAGCAGGTTCCTGCCGAGCTTCACGATGGCGAAGTAGTCCTCGCGGCGGCCGTTGACCCACTCGCTGCTGTCCACGCTGTAGTCGTAGTCCGCACGCACGTCGAGCGCGCCGTCCTCCGCCTGCAGCGACTCCACGGTCCCCAGGCTGCCCTGGATCTCGCTGTAGATCAGCTTGTTGGCGGAATCGAATTCCCGGTAGGTCGTCACGTAGGCACTGCTGCCACTGCCATCCACGACGTAGGCGTAGCGCGATCCGTCTTCCAGCGTGCCGGAATCGCCATCCTCGAACTGGCCGTTGTAGAGCTTGCTCGCGGTCAACGGCGCCGGGATCGACACCGGGTAGAGGCAGTCGTCATCGGTTTCGCGATAGAAGGACACGCCCAGGTCCTCCACGTCGAAGGACAGGAAGTCCCGCGCCTTGGCGCCGGTGTCGATCTTGCGTTCGCCGCCCTGCGGGCAGTCCTCCACCGTGGCCTTGGCGAGGTTGCGCGGGCGCGCCGGCAGGGTCGCCGCACCCCAGCCGCTGCCGCCACCGAGCCGCTTGGCCGCGGCCGTGCCGCCTTCCGGCTGTCCGTCCGGCACGTCGTTGAGCACCAGGCCGGCCAGCGAGAGCTCGCGCAGCGCATCCTGCGGCGACTCCAGCGAGTAGCGCTCGCCACCGCTGCTGCCGCCGCCGCAGGCCGCCAGCAGGAACAGGGAGCCACCGAGGGCGCCCGTATGCAGGATTCTGGTCATGGATCTTCCTTGAGGGTGGAACCGGTAGGCTTTGGACCTGCCACCGCACGAGGCGTTGCACGGCAGGGAGCGGCCCTGCCAAAAAACTGGCAAAACTTATGCCGGGTTTGTTTGCTGCGTCTGCGGGCCGCCCCTTGCGGGCGTCCGTTTCAGGCGGCCAGCGCGGGCAGGGCCTCGGGGCTGGCGCGCGCCAGCCATTCCAGCTGCCAGCCGCTGCGCTCCAGCCGCGTCATGGCGGCGTTGGCCAGGGCCTCGGCGTAGCTGCGCCCGAAGGCCGAGCGCAGGCGGCGCTGCTCGCGCCAGGTCATCCAGCGGTCGTCGGCGCCGTCGCAAAGGCGCAGCAGGTAGTCGCCCTGGGGATCGCGGCTCAGGAACACCGCGCACATGCCGCCTGCGCCGCCCAGCAACGCGCTGCTCAGCAGTTCTTCCCGGGTTTCGATCCAGGTGCTGAGCTCGGCGTGGGCCGCCATGGCGGGGAGATGCGACATGGGAGCATTGTCCCGGGGCGGCCACCGGGCCACAGCCGGCCCCCGGCGATGGCTTTTGTAGGAAACGGCAGCGAAGCCTGTCGGGGCTTGAACCCGGCCGGGCGGCTGCGGTCAGTCTGCAGGAGCACGGGGGAATCGTTCGACTGAATCGAACGATTTGTTCAGAACATTTTGCTTTTTTGAAGGATCGGCCGGGGACTAGCATGTTCCCCAGTTCAGGAGCCGCCATGTCCCAGTCACTGCCACAACGCTACGGAGCCGTCGCCCAGGCCGGGCACTGGCTGACCCTGCTGCTGGTGATCGGCGCCTTCGCGCTGGGCTGGATCATGAGCGACATGAAGATGTCGCCCACCCGGCTCAAGCTGTTCTCGTACCACAAGTGGATCGGCGTCACGATCTTCGGCATCGCCGTGCTGCGCCTGCTCTGGCGCCAGTGGGCCAAGGCTCCGCCACTGCCGCCCACCATGCCGGCCTGGGAGCGCATCGGCGCCCACCTGAGCCACTGGGGCCTGTACGCCCTGCTGTTCGCGATCCCGCTGTCCGGCTGGCTGATGAGTTCGGCCAAGGGCTTCCAGACCGTGTACCTCGGCATGTTCCCGATCCCCGACCTGGTCGGCCGCGACCGCGAGCTGGGCAAGCTGCTGCAAGACGTGCACGAGCTGCTGACGACGATCCTGCTGTTCGTGGTGGGCCTGCATGCCACCGCCGCGCTGAAACACCATTTCTTCAATCGTGACGACGTGCTGACGCGGATGTTGCCGCGCTGGCGCAAGACCGGAGATGCCTCGTGAAACTGTTTACCACCGCTGTCCTGTTGTCCCTGGCCACCCTGTCGGCCCAGGCCGCGCCGCGCACGGTGGATACCGCGCGCAGCGACATCAGCTTCAGCGTCAAGCAGATGGGCGTGGCGGTGGACGGCCGCTTCAAGCGCTTCGAGGCGCAGGTGAGCTTTGACGCCGCCAAGCCCGAGACCTCCAGCGCCGCCTTGTCCGTGGACATCGCCAGCATCGACGCCGGCAGCGACGAGGCCGACAGCACCGCGGCGGAGCGCGCCTGGCTCGACAAGGCCGGCTTCCCCAAGGCCACCTTCAAGAGCAGCAGCGTGCGCGCCACCGGCCCCGGCAAGTACGAGGCCAAGGGCCTGCTGACCATCAAGGGCAAGCCGCGCGAGATCACCGTGCCGTTCCGCGCGGCCGACCAGGCCAGCGGCGCCACGCTGCTGTCCGGACAGTTCTCGATCCGCCGCACCGACTTCGGCGTTGGCGGCGGCGAATGGAACGAGGGCGACCTCGTCTCCAACGACGTACCCGTGAAGTTCAAGCTGCTGCTCGCCCCGGCGAAGTAAGCCGCCCGCACCCCCATCCCCCAAAGGAGTGATCCCATGAAGAAGTCCCTGCTCGCCGCCGTCCTGCTGTCCGCCGCCACGCTGACGGCGCAGGCCGCCGAGTCCACCTACAAGCTCGACCCGACGCACACCTTCCCGACCTTCGAGATCAGCCATCTCGGCTTCTCGACCTTCCGCGGCCGCTTCGACAAGACCGAGGGCACCATCACCCTCGACACCGCCAAGAAGACCGGCAGCGTCGACGTCACCATCGACGCCAACTCGATCTCTACCGGCGTCCCCAAGCTCGACGAGCACCTGAAGAACGAGGACTTCTTCGACACCAAGAAGTACCCGACGATCACCTTCAAGGGCAGCAAGTTCAAGTTCGACGGCGACAAGGTCGACGAAGTCACCGGCGAGCTGACCATGCACGGCGTGACCAAGACGGTGACGCTGGACGTGGATGATTTCGTCTGCAAGCAGCACCCGATGCTCGGCATCTGGGCCTGCGGCGCCAACCTGGAAACCAAGATCAAGCGCTCCGACTGGGGTATCAGCAAGTACTCGCCCAACGTCGGCGAGGAAGTGGAGCTGAAGATCGAGGTGGAAGCCCACCAGCAGAAGGACGGTGCCGGCGGCAAGCGCTAACGCATCCTGTCAGTCCCCCAGCACGGCCGTTTCCCCTGGCGGCCGTGTTTTCCCGGAGGAGCCGACGCAAGTCGGCTCCTTTTTTGTTTGCGCTGTATTCGTGGGAGCGACGCGAGTCGCGACCTTTGCCGAGCTCTATCGTCACGTAGCCCGGATGAAATCCAGGATCGGCTTCATCGCAAGCCCCCGGACTGCGTCCGGGCTACATGGCTTTTGTAGGAGCGGCGGTCAGCCGCGAAGGAGGAACGTCATGGCAAGCCCTGCTCGCGGCTATCAGCCGCTCACACGCGGTTATCTAAACTCGCCGCCGGAAATCCGTCCACCTTCATCAACAAGTGCATGGAACCGGCTGCGATCCGCCCGGTAGTCCATCGTCGCGATCTCGCCCGGCAGCACCAGGGCCACATCCGGGTAGCGCAGGCGGAATTCCGCGGGGTCGGGCCGCGTGTCGATGAAGTGGCGGAAGTCCACCAGCTCCGCATCGCTGACCTGGCCGCGGTACGGCTCTTCCTTGGGCGTGTCCACGCCCATGCCGCGGCGCAGGCCCTTGCCCAGCACGCGGTTCACCAGATTGATGGCGCCGTAAACCGTGTCCGTGGTCTGGTCGTGGATCGCACGCACTACACGCGTGGTGTCACGCGTCGCGGGTATTGCCTCCAGGATGCCGAAGGGAATGCTGGCGATGCCATGGTGGATGCCGCGCACCGTGTCGGTGCCGATGCTGACGCCGCCTTCGGCCAGCTTCTGCACCTGCGCCAGCGTGCCCAGCGCGCGGCTGGTATAGCCGTAGTCGCTGTGCCAGGCCTCGACGCGGCGCAACTCGTGCCGCAGCTCCACCACCTCGTCGTGCAGACGCAGGCCGGCCGCCAGCGTCACGCACAGGCCCGCCGTGCTCAGCAGCGCCAGGACGAGTTCAAGGGGCATGGTGCTGGCGCACCTCCGCCGTGACACCGTGGCCCTTGAGCTCCTCGCGCACCATCTGCGCGGCGCGCTGGTAGACCAGGCGGCGCACCAGCGTGGGCGTGACGCTGCCCAGCGCACCGGCCACCCAGGACTCCTTGGCGGCCAGCTCCATGGGGTTGAGGATCTCGATGGAGATCAGGCTGGGGCGCGAAGCGCTCACCAGCTCGAAGTTGCGTGCAGGATCGCCCGCCAGGTTCGGCGCCAGCTGCTGCAGTCGGCCGTGCAGGCGATGCTGCACGCGCCACAGGCGCAGGAACAGCAGTCCGAGCACGGCCGAAAGCAGTACGTTGAGCAACAGCAGGATCGTGACGAAGGCGCTCATTACATGAACCGGCCGCCAGTGATGCGGCCCTCGGAGTCGGTTTCGGCGAAGTAGCGGCTGTTGTCGCTGCGCAACTCCTTGGTGGCAATATCGCCGGGCATCACCAGCTTCACATCCGGGTAGCGCGTGCGGAATTGCTCCGGCGTCGGACGGCCGGCGATGAAGCGCCCGAAGGCGTCGAGATCGGCGACCTTGCCGGGGACCGGCGCGGCATGGGCTTGGGGCTGGTTCATGGGCTGGGCGCAGGCGGCGAGCTGGACACAGGCCCCCAGCAGCAGGCCGGACAGCAGGACGATCCGACGCATGGGTATTCCCCCGGATTGGTATGGATGCCAGTTTTAGCGCATTTCCGGTTCCGCCACACTGGCGGCGCCGCCCGACGGCACTGACGCCGGGAACAGCGTCACCGTCTGGCCCAGCTCCAGGGTCTGGACCTGGATTTCCGGGCGCTGCGCCATGCCCTCGAAGAAGCGGTCCAGGCGCACCACCAGGGGGAAGGGCCGCAGCGGCTGGTCCAGCGGCAGGGTGAAGTCGTCCCAGTGCACCGGAATGACGCGCTGCGCGCCGACCGCGTCCACCGTCTCGCGCAGGTAGTCCGGCAGATCGCCCACCAGCGCCACGCCCAGGAACACCAGGTCGGCGCGCAGGCCGGCCAGGGCGCCCGGCTCCCAGCCGGCACTGCCGTGGTGCAGCACCTTGCCCTGCGGATGCTCCACCAGGATCGAATAGGTGCCGCCGAGCTTGTAGTCCAGGTAGTGCGCCGGCGTGCGCAGCGGCGCCGTGATGTCGCCGGTAGGCCGGCCGCCGCTGGCGCCGGCATGGCGGCTGGCGATGAAGCGGATGCGGAAGCGCCCGACCGTGATCGTCTGGCCCGGCTCGATGCGGCGGATGCGGCCATCCGGCAGGCCCGCGCCGCGGCCGATGTTGGCCGTGCTGGCGGAACCCATCAGCATCGCGCCGGTGAGCCTGGCCACCACGCCAGCATCCATGCCGTGGTCGTAGTGCGAGTGCGAGACCAGCACCGCGTCGAGCTTGTCGATGCGGGCCGCCAGCAGTGCCGCGGCGATGCGCGTTTCATCCGGCGCGATCGCGCGGTTCAGCACCAGCGGCAGTAGGCCCTCGGGCCGGGTGAAGAAGGGGTCGATCAGGATCGCGTGCTCGCCGTCGCGCAGCAGCAGGGCGCTGACGCCGTACCAGGTGGCGGTCAATGCACCGGGCTGTGGGGCCGATTCGTAATGGTGCGCGCGGTAGGCATCCATGCCCGGCGCCTGCGTGCGCAGCCAGGCCACGACCACGGCCAGCAGGCCCAGCAGCACCACGAGCGCGACCAGCAGCCGGCGCAGCAGTTTCATGACATCGCCCCCGAATCAAAGAGGCGACAGCATTCCATTGCCGGAAAGTGCCGGCAACTGTCTCTGAACCGTCATACCGGCGAAAGCCGGTATGACATTGCATGAGTTCTGAATCAGGGAGCTTTCAGAAGTCGCCGTAGCGCCGCTTCTTGCGGCCGCCGCCCAGCCAGGGCAGGACCAGGCCCAACAGCACGCCGGCACCCACCAGGCTGGCGCCGGTGATCAGCGTCTTGCGCTTGGCGCGCTCCACGTCGAAGCGCTGCTGCAGGGTTTCCGCGGAGCTCCGCAGCTCCGTGATGGTGGCCTTGAGCGACTCGTTCTCGCGCGCCAGCTCGAAGGCCGGCTTGGCCTGGCCCAGCTGCTGCTGCGCCGCGGTGAGCTCGCGCTCCAGGTTCTGTGCGCGCTTCTGCGCGGCATCGAGCTCCTGCTGCGCCTGCTGGTAGCGCTCCTTGGCCGCGGGCTGCGCCGAGATGAAGCGCGCCGTCACCCAGCCTTCACGGCCATCGGCCGTACGGATGCGAGCGAAGCTCTCGGGACCCAGGGACTCCAGCACGCTGACCTTGGCGCCGCTCTTGAGCACGCCCATGGGGGGCGCGTCGTTGCGCGGCTGCTGGCGCAGCGTCACGGTGATGTCGTCGGAGATGTATTGGGGGCGTCCAGCCGATTGGGCGGATGCCAGTGCCGGCGCCAGCAGCGCGGCAACGAGTAGTAACGTCCTTGTCATGGCCAGGGGAGTCTAGCAACGCAGCGGCGCGAAACAAATGATTTTCTTTCGCGTCGCTTCAGCGTTCGTTCAGCTTGCGGCGCTGCTTCTTTGCTCCCCTCTCCTTTGCGAGGAGAGGGGAGCAGGATTCACAGCGCCAGCCTGCGCATATCCGCCATCAGCTTGCCCAGCGCCACCACGAAGCGCGCGGCCGCCGCGCCGTCGATCACGCGGTGATCGTAGGACAGCGACAGCGGGCACATCAGGCGCGGCTGGAATTCCTTGCCGTTCCAGATGGGTTTCATCTGCGAGCGCGACACGCCGAGGATCGCCACCTCCGGCGCATTCACGATCGGCGTGAAGTGGCTGCCGCCGATGCCGCCAAGCGAGGAGATCGAGAAGCAGCCGCCTTTCATCTCGTCGGGCTTGAGCTTGCCGTCGCGTGCCTTCTTGGCCAGCTCGCCGCATTCGTTGGACAACTGCACGATGCCCTTGGACCAGACGTCGCGCACCACCGGCACCACCAGGCCGTTGGGCGTGTCGGCGGCAAAGCCGATGTGGCAGTACTTCTTCATCAGCAGGCTTTCGCCATCGGGCGACAGCGAGCTGTTGAACTCCGGGTACTGCTTCATCACCGCAGCCACCGCCTTCATGATGAAGGGCAGCAAGGTCAGCTTGAGATTCAACTCCTCGCCCTGCGACTTGCGGAAGGCCTCCAGCTCGGTGATGTCGGCCTCGTCGTTCTGCGTGACGTGCGGCACGTTGAGCCAGCTGCGCTGCAGGTGCGCTGCGGAAATCTTGCGAATGCGCGCCAGCGGCTTGTTCTCGATCTCGCCGTACAACGAGAAGTCCTGCGCCGGGATCGGCGGGATGCCGCTGGAACCGCCGGGAATCGGGAATCGGGAATCGGGAATCGTCGGCGCGGCCGTTAGCCGCGACTTCACGAAGCCCTGTACATCCTCGATCACGATGCGCCCACGTGGGCCGGAACCCTTCACTTGCGCCAGGTCTACGCCGAGCTTGCGAGCGAACTGGCGTGTGGCGGGACCGGCATACGGCACGTCACCCGCTGCTTTCGTGGGCGCGGCTTCAGACGCGATCTTTTGTGGCGGCGACGCGGACACCGGCTCCTTCACAGCCTCCGGCTCCACGCGCTTCTCCGGAGCGTCTTGAACGATTCCCGATTCCCGATTCCCGATTCCCGTCTGCTCCAAAGAGCAGACCACGTCCCCCTTCGACAGCTTGTCGCCGAGCTTCACCTTCAGCGCACGCACGGTGCCGGCAGACGGCGCCGGCACTTCCATCGTCGCCTTGTCGGACTCCAGCACCAGCAGCGGCTGGTCCTTCTCCACCGTGTCGCCGTCCTGCACCAGCAGCTCGATCACCGGCACGTCGTGGCTGTCGCCCAGGTCCGGGATGCGTACTTCCAGGCTACCGCCGCCCGCAGGCGCTGCTGCAGGAGCGGGGGCTTCCGCCTTCTTCGCGGGAGCGGCTTCAGCCGCGATCTTTTTCTCTGGAGCAGGCGGTGCCTTGGTGGCTGAAGCCGCTCCCACCGGCGCTTTCGCTTCAGTTTTCGCAGCGCCCTCCGCCGATTCCAGCTGGCAGATCGCGCTGCCGGCATTGAGCTTGTCGCCGACCTTCACCTGGAGCCCGCGCACCGTACCGGCCGCCGGGGCCGGCACCTCCATGGTGGCCTTGTCGGACTCCAGCACCAGCAGCGGCTGGTCCTTCTCCACCAGGTCGCCGTCCTTCACCAGCAACTCGATCACCGGCACGTCATGGCTGTCGCCGATGTCCGGAACCTTCACGTCGATATTGGCCATGGCTTACACCGTCCAGGGAGCTGCGCGGTTGGGCTTGATGCCGTAGATCTTGATCGCCTGCGAGACGCGCTCGGCCGGCACCTGCTTGCGCTCGGCCAGGGCCTTGAGCGCCTTGACCACGATCCAGCGGCGGTCCACCTCGAAGAAGTCGCGCAGGGCCGGGCGGTTGTCGCTGCGGCCGAAGCCGTCGGTGCCGAGCACGTGGTAGGGCATCGGCACGTAGGGGCGGATCTGCTCGGCGTAGGCGCGCACCCAGTCGGTGCTGGCGATGGCCGGTCCGCTCATGCCCTTGAGGCATTCCTCCACGTAGCTGAGTTTCGGCTTGGCGTCCGGATGCAGCAGGTTCCAGCGCTCGGTCTCCATGCCGTCGCGCGCCAGCTCGGTGAAGCTGGGCACGCTCCACACGTCAGCGGTCACGCCCCATTCCTCCTTCAGCAGGTCGGCGGCGGCAATCACCTCGCGCAGGATGCTGCCCGAGCCCAGCAGTTGCACATGCTTTTCGGAAGGCTTCTCCTCCGAGCGCAGCAGGTACATGCCGCGAATGATGCCGCTCTCGATACCGGCCGGCATCGGCGGGTGCGTGTGGTTCTCGTTGTAGAGGCTGACGTAGTAGTAGAAGTCCTTCTGCTCGACGTACATCTCCTCCATGCCGTGCTGCAGGATCACCGCCAGCTCGTAGGCAAAGGCCGGATCGTAGGAGCGGCAGTTGGGGATCACCGCGGAGTAGATGTGGCTGTGGCCATCCTCGTGCTGCAGGCCCTCGCCGTTGAGCGTGGTGCGGCCGGCGGTGGCGCCCAGCAGGAAGCCACGCGCACGCAGGTCGCCCGCCGCCCAGGCCAGGTCGCCGATACGCTGGAAGCCGAACATCGAGTAATAGATGTAGAAGGGCAGCAGCGGCGTGCCGTGGTTGGCGTAGGACGTGGCGGCCGCCACCCAGGACGACATGGCGCCGGCCTCGGTGATGCCCTCTTCGAGAATCTGTCCCTTGATGTCTTCCTTGTAGTACGCCAGCTGGTCGGCGTCTTCCGGCGCGTACTTCTGGCCCACCACGGAATAGATGCCGAGCTGGCGGAACATGCCCTCCATGCCGAAGGTGCGTGCCTCGTCGGGGATGATCGGCACCACGCGCGAGCCCACGTTCTTGTCGCGCAGCAGCGTCTGCAGGAACTGCACGTAGGCCATCGTCGTGCTGATTTCGCGCTCGCCGGTGCCTTCCAGCAGGCGCTGGAAATTGATCAGCGGCGGAATCTCCAGCTTGTCCTTGGTCGGGCGGCGCTGCGGCAGGTAGCCGCCCAGGGCCTCGCGGCGCTGCTTGAGGTACTGGATCTCCGGCGAATCCTCGGCGGGACGGTAGAACGGGATATCGGCGAGACGATCGTCGGAAATCGGAATCTGGAAGCGGTCGCGGAACTTGCGCAGCGCATCCTCGCCCATCTTCTTCTGCGAGTGCGTGATGTTCTGGCCCTCGCCGGCCTCGCCCATGCCGTAGCCCTTCACGGTCTTGGCCAGGATCACGGTGGGCGAGCCCTCGTGCTTCACCGCCGCGGCATAGGCGGCGAAGACCTTGTGAGGATCGTGGCCGCCGCGGTTCAGGCGGGCGACATCGTCGTCCGACATGTTCTCGACCAGGCGCAGCGTCTCCGGTGTCTTGCCGAAGAAATGCTCGCGCGTGTACGCACCGCCCTTGGCCTTGTAGTTCTGGTACTCGCCGTCCACCGTGGACTGCATGATCTCCAGCAGCTTGCCGCTGCTGTCCTGCGCCAGCAGCGCATCCCAGGCCGCACCCCAGACCACCTTGACCACGTTCCAGCCGGAGCCGCGGAAGATGCCTTCCAGCTCCTGGATGATCTTGCCGTTGCCGCGCACCGGGCCGTCGAGGCGCTGCAGGTTGCAGTTGACCACGAAGATCAGGTTGTCCAGCTTCTCGCGCTCGGCGATGTCGATGGCGCCCAGGCTCTCCGGCTCGTCCATCTCGCCGTCGCCGCAGAAGCACCAGACCTTGCGGCCGGTCATGTCGGCGATGCCGCGGTTGTGCAGGTACTTCATCAGCCGCGCCTGGTAGATCGCCATGATCGGGCCCAGGCCCATGCTCACGGTCGGCATTTGCCAGAAGTCCGGCATCAGCCAGGGATGCGGATAGGACGACAGGCCCTTGTACAGCGCCTCCATGCGGAAGCGCTTCAGGTCCTGCTCGGACAGGCGGCCCTCCAGGAAGGCGCGCGCGTAGATGCCCGGCGTGACGTGGCCTTGGATATAGACCAGGTCGCCGCCCTGCGGATGGTCCGGGCCCTTCCAGAAATGGTTGAAGCCCACGTCATACAGCGTCGCCGACGACGCGAAGCTGGCGATGTGGCCGCCGATGCCGGCGTGCTCGCGGTTGGCGTTGACCACCATGGCCATCGCGTTCCAGCGGATGATCGAGCGGATGCGCCATTCCAGCGCATGATCGCCGGGGGAGCGCTCCTCCAGCCCGGGCGGGATCGTGTTGAGGTAGGGCGTGTTGGCCGAGTACGGCAGGTACACGCCGCTGCGCCGCGCCTTCTGCTGCAGCGCCTCCAGCAGCTGGTGCGCCCGCTCCGGGCCGGCGTGCTTGAGCACCGCCTCCAGAGACTCCAGCCATTCGGCGGTCTCCAGGGCGTCGATGTCTTCGTTCTGTGCCACGGCCTGCTCCTCGCCTGCGTGGAAAGTCTGTTTTACCCAATCGGCGGGACTGTAGACAGTGCCCTTCTTATATGTCCAATATATGAATCAGGCACTTGCCATACTTTCTACCTATACGTCCCGTGGAACTGCGCCATCTGCGCTACTTCGTCGCCGTGGCCGAGGAGCTGCACTTCACCCGTGCGGCCGCCCGGCTCGGCATCGGCCAGCCGCCGCTGAGCCAGCAAATCCAGCAGCTGGAACAGGAGCTGGGCCTGCCGCTGTTCCGGCGCCTGCCGCGCGGCGTGGCCCTGACCGACGCCGGACAGAGCTTCTTCGGCGACGCCCGCGCCATCCTGGCCAGCGTGGATCGCGCCAGCGCCCAGGCCCGCCGCGTAGCGCGTGGCGAGCAGGGCCGGCTGCGCGTCGGCATGATCAACTCCGCGCCCTTCCATCCCTTTGTCCCCAGGGTGATCCGGGAGTTCGGCCAGCGTTACCCGGAAGTGGCCCTGGCGATCGACGAGAACAGCACGCCGGCCCTGGCCGCGGCGGTGCTCAACAACACCGCCGACATCGCTTTCGTGCGCCCGCTGCTGGGCGACAGCGCCGGCCTCGTCACCGAGCCGCTGTTCGACGAAGAAGTCCTGGTGGCCCTGCCGCAGGGCCATCCGCTGGCCCGCTTCCGCACACTGTCGCTGTGGGCCCTGGCCTCGGAGAACTTCGTGCTGTTCCCGCGCCTGGTCGGCTCCGGCCTTTACGACGAGATCATCGCCGCCTGCCAGCGCAGCGGCTTCAGCCCGCGCGTGACACAGGAGGCCTCGCAGGTGACGTCGATCGTCAACCTGGTGGCGGCAGGCCTGGGCGTGTCGCTGGTGCCGGCCTCGATGCAGCAGATCAACTCCGAGGGCGTCACCTACCGCGCCATCGCCGGCGACGCGCCGAGCGCGCGCATGAGCCTGGTCTACCGCGAGGGCGAGGATTCGCCGACGGTGGCGAACATGGTGGCGCTGGCGCGCGAGCGAGTGGCGCGGGGCAAGACGCGGAAGGCCAGGAATTGAGGCACGGATCGAAGGCTTCCATGTAGGAGCCGGCTTGCCGGCGACAGAAGCCTTGCGGTCGCCGGCAAGCCGGCTCCTACAGCTGCAGCAGCGAGGGAGCGACCAACGAAGTAGGAGCGGCTGTGAGCCGCGAAGGGCGCTCGCGGCCAACAGCTGCTCCCACATACCGCCGCCTAGATCAGCTTCTCCCGCGCCATCCACTCCAGCGATGCCTCCAGCACCGGCTTGAGTTCCTCCTGCGCCGCGCCGCGCACATGGCCGCCGGGCTGCACCACCAGGTCCACCCGCGCGGCCGAGCGGCGCAGCGCGCGCTCCAGCGCCAGGCTGCTGGCGGCGGGGATGAAGTCGTCGCGCTCGGCGCGGATCATCAGCACGCGCTGGCCCGGCTTCAGTGTCGCGGCCGCCTGCTCGATGTTGGGCAGGCCGAGCAGGGCATGCAGCAGCTGCGCGCTCATCCAGGCCCCCGCGCGGCCGAACCAGCCGGCCCGGGGCTCCCAGCGCCGCGCGAACTGATGCTGGATCACGCCCGGCAGATCGGCGAAGCCATGCACCAGGATCACCGCGGGAAATCCGGCGTCGGCCGCGGCCAGCGTCGCGAAGGGTGCGCCGGCGCTGACACCGACCAGCGTGATGCGCCGCGGGTCCACGTCGGGGCGCTGGCGCAGCTCTCGATGCAGCACGGCCAGGCCCTCGCGCGTTTCGGCGATGCCGCGGCGCGTCTGCGGCAGCAGGCGCGGGATCTCCGACACACGCAGCTTGCGCGGCAGTTCCACCGGGTAGTCGAAGCCCGCCAGCAATACCGGGCGGCCCGCGGTCACCAGGTCCAGCGCGGCGGCACCGCGGCGATACCCGCCGAGCAGGATCACGGCGGGTAGCTTTTCCGTCGCCTGCGCCGGGCGTAGCAGGCGGGCCTCCAGCGTGCGGCCGGACGCCAGCGGCAACGGCAAGGTTTCCTCCAGCGGTGCGGCGGCGAGCGGCGCGGGCAGCAGCAGCGCGAGCGTCAGCAGCCAGCGCCGTGCTGCGATCGTCACGGGGCTACCGGCGGCCCGGCAGCGGGATTTCCCGCGGATCATGGCCCTGGGTACGCAGCCAGTCGCGCAATGCCAGGCCGGTCGCGGCCGGCCAGTAGGTGGCCTGCGCCGGCGGCACGCGGATGTACTCCGCCAGCTCCGCGCCGAGCTTGATCTCACCGTCGGCCACCACGTGGTAGGCGATGATGATCTGGTTCATGCGCTCGAAGCGGTAGTGGCCGATGAAGCTCGGCGGGCGGCCCTGCAGGCCCAACTCCTCCTCCACCTCGCGCACCACGGCTTCCTCCGGCGAGGGATCGCTGGCCTCCAGGAAGCCCGTGATCAGCGCGAAGAACTTGCCCGGCCAGGCGACGTTGCGCGCCAGGATCAGGTCCTCGCCATGCTGCACCACCGCCGCCACCACCGGGGTCGGGTTGTTCCAGTACACGTAGCCGCAGCCAGCACCGCAGCCCATGCGCGGCGTGCCGTCGTGGTCCTGCGCGGCCAGCGGGGCGGCGCACTGCGGGCAGAATTGGAATCCTCGGCTCATGTCTGTCCTTGCTTGATCGCGGCATAGGTGCCGCTGGCCCGCGCCACTTCGCGCTCGCCGATACGGATGATGGTGTTCACGGCAATCCTCGCACGCCCGCGCTTCTGCAGCATCTGCAGGAAGCGCGGCCATTCGGCCTCGGGCAGGCGGCTCTCGGCGCTGAAATCAGCCAGCGCCGGCTCCAGGTAATCGCATTCGCTGCGCTGGACCATCAGCTTGGCCTCGACGCCGGCAGCGTCCAGGGTTTGCTGCACCAGCACCCAGCCGCTGAGGATCGCCAGCGTCGACAGCGCGCCACCGAAGGCACTGCCGTGATGATTGGCATTGGCCGCCAGCGGCGCCAGGATTTCCACGCGGCCCGGTTCCTGCGCCAGTACGCGCACGTCCATGGCCGCCGTCAGCGGGATGCTGCGGTGGAGGTAGGCCGTGGTCTCTTCGTGGTTCATGGCCGCGGATGATGCCGCCGCCAGGCCCACAGGTACAACGTTGCGTTGAAGATCACCAGCAGCACCGCGCCCGCCAGCTGCAGGCCCGGCGTCAGCCCGGCGGGGTAGATCAGCGGCAGCAGGTAGTGGTCGATGAAGCCGCCGTCGTAGCCCTGCTGCCCCGCGAGCTCCCGCAGATGGTTCTCCAGCGGCGTCAGCGGGCAGATGCCGTGCAGGGCCATGATCCCCGCGGCCCAGGCCAGCACCGGCAGGTGCAGCCAGCGCAGCCTCCAGCGCCAGGCCACCGCCAGCGCGCCGAACACCGCGAACAGGATGAAGCAGAAGTGGAAGGCGACGACGGCGTCAGCCAATAGCGCGTGGATCATGCGCGGGCCTTGCTGCGCTTCGGCGGCCTGGGCAGCGGTACTTGCAGCGCGCCGCCCGCCGCGGCGTCCAGGATGCGCCGGAAGCTCGGGCATTCCATGTGGCTCGGCGCCTTGCAGGCGGCGGCGTGCCGCAGCCCGCGGCTCACCGACTGCAGGCGCCGGATCCGCTGGTCCAGTTCATCGGCCTTGGTGACCAGGGCTTCGCGTTCGATGCGCGGGCGCCCGTCCGGCGCGAACATCTGCGTGATCTCCTCCAGCGAGAATCCGGCGATGCGGCCCAGCGACACCAGTGCCAGGCGATCCAGCACCCCGACTCCGAACACGCGCCGCAGCCCGCGCCGGCCGACCGACGCGATCAGCCCCTTTTCCTCGTAGTAGCGCAGCGTCGAGGCCGGAACGCCGGAGCGCTCCGCCACCTCGGCGATATCCAGTTCACGCATCGCCTGACCTCAAGTCCACTTGAAGTGGCAGCGTGCCTTCACAGGCGTGGGAGGGCAAGCCGCCGAAGGTGCCGGGCCATGCCCGGTGCCGTCACTTCGGCCGGACCAGCAGGCCGTCGGTGATGATCTCGGTGGCCAGCGTCACCATCTTGCGCAGCTGCTTCTCGCTCTTGCGCAGGCCATCGGCACGCCAGCCCAGGCTGATCATGCCGTTCCAGGCGGACCACAGGATCGTCGCCAGCTCGCGGGCGTTGGCCTTGCGCACCAGTCCGGCGTCGATGGCCTGCTGCAGCGCCTTGACCATGCGCGCGTTCTGCTCATCCACGCGCCGCGCGATCTGCCCGTTGAGCTCCTGTCCGGCCGGGCTGCGCCCGGGTTCGGGCGGAAAGGCCAGCAGGCGGAAATAGTCCGGGTAGTCGAGGTAGAACTGCAGGTATTCGGCAGCGGCCGACTGCAGTTGCTCGACCGGTGAGCGCCGGTCGACGTAGGCCCGGTCCATGTACTGGCGATCCACGTCCATGGCGCGCTCGGCCAGGGCCGCCTGCAGGCCGGCCTTGGAGCCGAAGTGGTTGTAGATCGAGGTCACCGCCACGCCGGCCTGGCGCGCGATCTCGGCAACCGACAGTTCTTCAATGGAGGTTTCGCGCAGGGCCGCCTCGGCCGCCTGGAGCAGGGCCTCGCGGGTCTGGGCCCGGCGCGGATCGGGCTGGCGCTTGGTCGTAGTCATCAGGCCACGATATTCATTTTTTGTAACGTTTGCAAAAAGCCTTGCGGGATGCTTGAATATATTTTGTAACGATTACAAAAAGCCTTTCGACCCTTTGGAGCGTCCCATGAGCACCTGCAGTGAATTCATCCAGTACGCGATGGCCTTCGAGCAAGCCGCCGCCACCGACCAGTGGTCCCTGCTCGAGCCGCTGTTCGCGGACGATGCGCTCCACGTCGTCAACGACGGCGGCCCCTTCGCCGGGACGGATCGCGGTCCCGCCGCGGTGGTCGCGGGCCTGCGCCGCGTGGTCCACGGTATCGACCGCCGCTTCGACGCCCGCATCCCCGAGATCATCGAGGGCCCGGAGCTACGCGGCGACGGCGTGTGGATGCGCTTCCGACTGCGCCTGCGCCGCGCGGGCCTGCCGGACTTCCTGGTCGACGGCGAGCACCTCACCGTTCACCGCGGCGGCAAGATCGTCGAGTTCCACGAGACCCTGGCGCCCGGCCACGGTGAGCGGGCCGCGGCCTACCTGCAACAGCACGATGCCGCGCTGCTCCCCGCCGGCTCGCCCTACCGCGCACCGAGCTGCGAGCGCGACCTCAAGGACATCGAGATCTCACTGAAGGCGATCTTCGTGCGCTGCTACGGCATGGCCAAGGGCAACGGCGATATCGCCGCGGCGCTGTCGATCTGCCACCCGGATTTCGGCATCGACGCCGTGCCCTTCCGCATGGCCTCGCGCAACCGCAACGAGACCGCGCAGCAGCTCGGCCTGTTCTTCCACGCCTTCCCGGATTTCAGCCCGGCCATCGAGGGCCTGGTGACCGATGCCAACGGCGCCGCCTGCTGGGGCACGGTGCGCATGACGCATGGCGGCGACTTCCTCGGCATTCCCGCCAGCGGCAAGACCGCGACGCTGCCGTTCTTCTCCGCCTTCGAGTTCAAGGGCGGGCTGCTGCTGCGCGAGCGCTTCTTCATCGACCTGGCCATGCTCTGCGGCCAGACCGGCCTGCCACTGCAGCAGGTGCTGCCGGTGCTGGAGATGCTGTCGGCACAGACCGCGGCCGCGGCATGAAGACGGTCGACCTTCCTTCCGGCCGGCTGGCCTACCGCGACGAGGGCCAGGGCCCGGTGTTGCTGCTGCTGCACGGCACGCTGATCAACAGCGACACCTGGCGCGAGGTGATCGCGCGCCTGTCGCGGCGCTACCGCTGCATCGCGCCGGATCTTCCGCTCGGGGGGCAAGCCATCGCCTTTCCCGACGGCGCCGACCTGTCGCCGCCGGGCATCGCGGTGCTGATCGAGCAGTTCGCCACGGCCCTGGGCCTGGAGCGCTTCACGCTGGTCGGCAACGACACCGGCGGCGCCTACGCGCAGGTCTATGCCGCGCGCTACCCGGCGCGCGTGACGCACCTGGTGCTGAGCAACTGCGACGCGCTGGAGGTGTTTCCGCCGCGCCATTTCGCATCGCTGCAATCCAGCCTCAACATCCCCGGCTACCTGTCGCTGATGTCGCTGCTGTTCCGCTCGCGCGCCTTCCTGCGCTCGTCGATGGCACTGGGCCTGCTGTCGCACCGGCTGTCCGGCGAGGACATCTACCAGCGCTACGCGCGTCACTTCGTTGCCGATGCCGCCGTGCGCCGCAACTTCCGCCGCGTGGCGCGCGGCTGGTCGGCCACGCACACCCTGCAGGCCGCCGAGTCGCTGAAGAGCTTCCAGGCCCCGGTGCTGCTGATCTGGGGGGCGGACGACCTGCGGCTGTTCCCGCTGTCCTTGGGCGAGCGGCTGGCCGCCGTATTCCCCCACGCGCGCCTGGAGATGGTCGCGCAGTCCCTGACCTACGTGCAGGAGGACCAGCCCGCGGCATTCGCCCGGTTGGTGGAGGAGTTCGTCGCGGCCTGAGCCGCCTTACTTGCCGATGCAGAAGCTGATCATCCCCTGCATGCCTTTGATTTGCAGAGGATTCGCGGATTTGCCCATCTTATGGGAGCACAAATGTGGACACATAATACGGGGGATCACATACACCCAACTTGCCATGAGCCGCGCACCGACGATGCCGGCCGCCAATTGTTGTGCAGTTAGCTACGAGAAAACCGCTTCAGTGGCTTTTTGGTTCCGAAGGAATAAGGGGCTCCAGGCGAAATCAAACTCCTTATCCTCCCAGGGCGAATCTTTGGTCAGGGAAATCTTTCCTGGAAGAAATAGTGCGGTGTATGTGCTGGAAGGCACACCGAACCTCCCAATGAGGCAGCCCTCCGCATTCCCATAGCCAAGTGCTCGCTCATCTCCTTTCTTGTACGCCGCGTCCGAATCGAGAACCCCGTCCTTCTTTTCCCCGTAGGCTACAAGCTGCCGACCGATCATTCGAAGGTGGGCTTTGAGACCATCGCTCATATTCGCTGTCGTAGTGGTTGAAAGGGCGTTCACAAACGTCATGGCCTTGGCCTCTGTCTTCAACCCTGACTGTAAGGCGACTTTTTCTAGGTTGCTTAGTCCCTGTTTAAGGCCCCATGAAAATACGAATCCTACTTTGCGTTCTTTCAACGCCGTAAGATCCTGTCCCTCAAGTTTTGCCGCATAAGTGCTCTTCTCTTCGCGGGATGATGGGATCCCCATAAGGTTCTGAATGGCAACCTGAGCCTGGGTTCCGGAAGCGATGTTGTCGTCAACAAAGATCAGCGCATCATCAGTCGAGGCCTTTTGAAGTGCCTCACGAACGTCCTGGCATATATGCACGGCGTCCGAATTTTCGAAGCGTGCTTGCAGGGCTTTACATATTTGAGTGCCGCTAGTGAAGCTAAGTGGGACGACCCAGCATAGCGGTGCGCCGAGAGCGTCCTTGACTTGCCCAATTCCCTGGCTAGCCTTTTCTGCAAATCCGTCCCAGCTCTCAAGCACAAGGCTCTCCAGCCAATCAACCACGTCATTACGAAGATGTGGCGGAAACTGCTCGATATACTTTCTGATGCTATCCGGCGTTACAAACCAATCATGGCCGCCACTGAAGTACATGAAAGTGGTCCCCAGCGAAGCAATGCGCGCCGTGTTTGCATCATAGCGAAGTAGAGTCGGTGCTTGGTTGTAGTATCCCTTTGCGGCCAGGTCTATCCGCTTGCTCTCAAAATCTGCGCGGCGGGATTTGCATATCTGGTTTGATCTATCAAGATCAATAACGGGTCGGAAGAGACCTTCATATTCTCTTGATGAGTCTGAAGACTCGGTATCTATTTTTATGCGGAAGGGAATTTGTAGCCGGAATGCCACCATCTGAAGAGAGATAGAGAATAAGTCTCGATATTCTGGACCACAGAATAAGTACCGACGTGCTATCGGAAACTCTCCACTTTTTACAAATTGAGGCAGATGCGGCTCCGCAACTTGAACTGTTCGATCGTCCGAAAGGCAAACTGCTGTAGTCGTGGGATCTCGATGCTTCGGCACAGGAACGGTATGCCAATCACTTATTACTGCGGGGATAGGAAGGCCGAGCAGCCCGCTAATCTTTGCGACTTCGGCCTCCATTTCCTCTCGCCAGGAGGTCGTTTGGTCTGCTCCTGTAAACCAGACGTTCATTAGAGAATCGGCTTCCGCCACAGCTTCTTTTCTGGCCTTTTTTACTGCGGCCAAAGTCTCAGAGTTAACCGGGGGATCTCGCTGTAGGTAGCAATCTTGCGTTAGCGCAACCGCGCGCTTCGGCAATTTTCGACCCCAGATTGCATGGGCGGCAGGGCTTCCATTTGGTGTTCGTCTTAGGTGCCCTAAGAGTTCTTCATCGCCCAGTGTCCAGACGTCGAGGAAATTCGGCGGCGTCTCCAACGATTTTGCCCATTGCTTTATCGCCGTTGAGAATAGTTTTTCCGCATTTCTCGTGCACTGGTGATAGTACACGCGTGAATAAAGCGACAGGCGAGACAGCGCTAACTCCCTTAGAGCATCCGTGCCTGATTGTTCAATCACAAAAACCGTGACAGGAGCATCGTCGAAATCCAGCGTACTAGCGTGCGGATGTAAACTGGGCGTGGAAAGGCGATAAAAGCCGGCACGGAACAGAACTCGCGAGAGATCTAGGCTGATGCTAATTCCACACGCCTGGGCATCCCGCACCATATAGTCAAGCTTGTCCGCATCAATCGGACCTGAGATTAGATTCGCCAGCGCAGGCGCATTTGTCTCTATTGGACTGCCAAGCAGCAAGCTTGCCAGCGAAATCACATCTTCATCCGCAGTAGTGGTTAAGTTGCTCTCCCGCGGCAGAATCGAGTAGAACGATTTGAATCGCGGAGAAACAATTACCGCCGCGGCGAACAATTCGCAAAAGCTTTTTGAACTAACGGCCTTGCGTTTCGCTGCCGCAGCACTAATTTCAAGCTGGGCCTCCAACATTTCTGCGCGGAAGTCTTTTGCGCTGAAAGGCCCGATATGCCAAGGGCCCTCTTCATCATCAACTAATGACTCCAGCGCGTGTGAATAGGGACCATGTCCAATGTCATGTAGCAGTGCGGCCATGGAGACAAGCCGCCGAGATGCCGGCTCAAGCGCCACTGCTGATACATTTACGTTGCGCTGAGGTCCCTCCGTTTCCAGCTCAGGAAGACGTTGCGCGCTATCTAAAAGCTGGCGGACGACCCAATATGTCCCCAATGAATGCTCAAACCTCGAATGGTTTGCATTGGGATAGGTCAGATACGAAAAGCCCAGTTGCCGGACAAATCTTAGGCGTTGCAGAATCGGGCTGTCGAGCAACATGGCGATCGCCGGGGATAACTCGATCATTCCCCAAACGCTGTCTTTAATTGCCTTGGTGCGAAATCCAGCGGCAGACTGCGCGGCTGACTTTATGTAGTCATCCGTGAACCCGATGTCAGCGAACACCTTGTCTAAAGCTTTGAGCCACTCCGTGTTCGCATTGAGCTTGTTGGCCCATTGGCGAACAACATGCCATTGATGGCTGCGCTCTGGCACGGCTAGCTCTGCCCGTGCACCCCAGCTATTAGCTTTGCCGATTGCCGTGAAACGTCCCGTATAAACGAGGGAAGTTCAGACAAATCCTGTTCAGCACGCTGCTTGGAAGGATTCAATTCCATTTCCCGAAACATCGGGTTGGCAATCGTCACGACAAAGGGCTGAAGCTGGTGAAGCGCGGACCAGAACCCGTCAAACACCCCGCTATTAGGATCCGGAGAGAGCTCTTCAATGATCCTTACCAACTGGTGCGACGCGTCCCGATTCTTTGCTCGAAACTGCTTGTGCGCCTCTTCCCACAGTAGATCCAAAACGCGAGGGAGGGCTCGTTCGACCTTTGGGTCACCGATCGTGAGGTGTTTATCGCCATTCATGACGAGAGCATCCACCAGAGCCCGGCAGAATACCGCCACCCCGATTTCCTGCGCTTTTTCCATCATGACCATCTCCGTCAATTGTTCCCAGATTCAAAAGCGGGAAACACCGGTGATGCCGCCCCAAAGCCATCTCTTTTCTCTTGTATCGACAGGCGACAGGGCTTGTCTAGACCCCGCGCCCCTGCGACCAAGCACAATATATAGTGCCTTAGTACCCCTTGAATATCAATATCCAGGGCTTCATGTCGCGACCACTTTGTCATGCTAGTGCCTTGGCCTTCCGAGAGACATCCCCTGAAATGCATAAATCCTCAGGGGAACCTGGGCCACTGCTATAATTGTTCCCGCCTATCGGAGACACAGTCGTGGCCGGTCGTCCCGCAGCACATACCATCGGGCATGCCTGGGGCGCACTTCCGGTGCTGCTAAAGTCGGAAATTCTTAGCAAAGGCAGGATCTTGCTGCCGTCCGAGGCCCTGGACAAAGTCGCTTGGCTCGCTCCGGTAAAGTCGGCCGGTATGGCTGTTGCCCTTGAAGTGATCGATATTGGGCATCTTACTATTGTTCCCGCTTATGCCTTAGATTCTCTCTTAGAGAGCAGCAGCGAGGACATCGTGGTGCCCGTTCGCCGACGGACGCTGGCCGCCCAAATTGACGATGGCCGGCGCTTGAGCCTTCCTAAGCTTTTGGAAGAAACCATCCTGCCCAGATGGTCTAGCAATCACCGCCCCAAGGTCGTCTTTGAATGTCACGCGACTCATATCAAGCTCTTGACCCCCGAAGCATGGATCCGGCTAGTTCGTGGTGATTCAACGTTAGATTCGTTGATTTCTGATTAATTATTCACCGTATACGCTCTGTCCGGCCCCGAAGTAGTGGTCATAGACATGGGCATATGCTCGCGCCAACTTTTCAGCTCGAATGTCCTTGGTGAATGGCGCCGGCAGCCGACGCATCTCCAGTTTGAGCGTCTGCATCACGGCAGCGCGGGCCTGCTGCTTCTCCCGCCAGTCCAGCACCAGCTTCTCGCGCTTGAGCGCAGCGAGCAGATCGCGGCAGACCTTCTTGGCCTCGGCTTCCTCGGCCTTGCTCAGCACCGGCTCGGGCTTGGTGAGGATGTCGAAGATGGCCAGCTCCTCCTCGGTGAGGCCCTCGGCGACGCCGCGCTTCTCTTCTTCGGTCAGCTCGCGGGCGAACTTCACCAGCTCTTTGAACAGATCCTCAACGTTCTGACTGCCTGCGTTGTACTCGTCGATCAGCTTCTGGAACTTCTCGGCCAGGTCCACGCGCGAGCCATTCACCTTGAGCATCTGCGCCAGCTTGCCCTCGATCAGCCGGCGCAGCTTCTCCGCTTCGGTCCGCTTGTGGCTCTGCGCGAACTTGGCCTGAAGGGCCTCGAAATCGATCTCCGATAGGTTGATCAGTGCCTCCGGCCGGCTCGCCGGGCCGATGTGGTAGCCCTCGGTGGCGATGGAGTCGTTCAGTAGCTCCTCCACGTCACCCATGATGGCCGAGATATCTGGCGGATCGGTCTGTGCCCGAATGCGTGCGGCGATGTAGGCCACGAGCACCGACAGCGGCGCCAATTCGTTGGCCAGCGGGTCCGGCAGTATCGCCTTGAACAGTCGCGACACGCGCGAGGCGATTTGCAGGTAAAGCTTTTTGTCTGCCTCACTGACGAGGATCGCCTCAACGGCCTCGTCGATGCGCGCTATGCGTTCAAAGCCCTGCGCTTTGGCGATGGCCTCCAGGCTGAACCCGTTGCTCGTGGCATACGCGCGTGCGTTGTCCAGGGTCTCCCGCAGGGCGTCTACCAACGCCGACTTGTCCAGGATTGGCTCGCCGCCGCGCTCGCCTGGCTTGGCATAGATGGCCAGCGCGTTCTGAAGTGCCCGGAAGATGCCGACGTAGTCCACGATCAGGCCTGATTCTTTCCCCGCAGCCACGCGGTTGGCGCGGGCGATGGTTTGCATCAAGGTATGTGCCCGCATGGGCTTGTCCAGGTAAATCGTGGAGCACGTGGGCACGTCGAAGCCCGTGATCCACATGGCGCAGACGAATACCAGCCGCAGCTTGCCCTCCGGGTCCTTGAATTGCTCGTCCAGATCCTCCTTGAGCATTCGCTGACGGTGCGGGGCAATGTCCAAGCCCTTCTTCTTGAGATCCTCTACCTCGTTTTGCCCCTGGGAAACGACGACAGCCATGTCGGTCTCTTTCAGCAGCTTCACGCGGTCCTCAAGGTAGCGGCCATGCAGCCACTCCGGCGACTCCTCGGGGTTGCCCATCATCACGTAGCCGGGCATCTCACCCCAGGCCTTCAGTTCGGCCTTTGCCTTTGCCAGCGCCTCCTTCCAGTGGTGCCGGACCTTGTCGTACATCCGCACCGCCGTGGCCTTGTCGATGCAGACCATCATCGCCTTGCCGCGGTAGCCGCGGCCGGTGAAGTGCGCCACCACGTCCTCGGCAATGGCCTCCAGGCGGTCCTCACGGGTGATAATGTGATACTCGCGGCCGAACTCCCGCTCCAGCTTCTTCTCTTGGTCTTCGTCCAGTTCGGCGTCTTCTAGCAACGCCTCCAGCTCCTTGTTCAGGTCCTTGTTGGTGAGCTGTACCTCGGGTATGCGGTTCTCGTAGTACAGAGGCACCGTGGCGCCGTCCTCGATGGACCGGGCGAAGTCATAGACGCTCACGTACTCGCCGAACACTTCGCGCGTGCGCTCGTCGTCGCCCTTGATCAGCGGTGTCCCCGTGAAGCCGAGAAAGCCGGCGTTGGGCAGCGCGTTGCGCATGTTGAGCGCGAAGATGTCGTACTGACTGCGGTGCGCCTCGTCGGTGATCACGATCACGTCCGAGCGGCCGGAGAGCTGCGGGTACGCCTTGCCCTGCTCGTTCCGGAACTTCTGGATCAGCGTGAAGATGTAGCGCTCGTTGCCGCGAAGCAGTTCCTTCAAGTGCTCGCCGCTGCTCGCTCGCACGTCTTCGCGGACGGTGGCGCCGGTCGCCTTGAAGGTCTTGCTGATCTGGTCGTCCAGCTCCTCGCGGTCGGTGACGATCACGAAGCTCCAGTTTCCCTTGAGCTTGCGCAGCACCTTCTGTGTGAAGAACACCATCGACAGGCTCTTGCCCGAGCCCTGCGTGTGCCAAAACACGCCCAGCCGCTTGCGCTCCTTCTCATTCGATTCGTGCAGCTCCGCCAGCCGCGCGATAGCGCGGTTCACGCCGAGAAACTGGTGGTTCTTCGCCGTCTTCTTGATCAGCCCGCCACGGCCGGCCTCGAAGACCGTGAAGTTTTCGACGTAGTCCAGCAGCTTGGCCGGCTCCAGCAGGCCGCGCAGCGCCCGCTCCAGCGAGACCTTGCCGGCCTCAGCTTCGTCATCCACGCGCTTCCAGTCGAAGAAGTGCTCCCAGGCGCTGGTGAGGTTACCCACCCTGGTGTCGGAGCCGTTGGACAGCAGGATGAAGGCGTTGGGGTGGAAGAGCTGCGGGATGGACTGCCCGCGGTAGTCCTTGAGGTTGCCGTCGAACGCGCCCTTGAGTGGCACGCTCGGCTTTTTCAGTTCAATGAAGACCAGAGGCAGCCCGTTGACGAAAGCCAGTAGGTCGCAGCGGCGCCGATACATATCGCCCGCTACCCACATCTGCGAAGCAAGGAAGTAATCGTTGTTGCTCGGCGTGGTCCAATCGATCACGCGCAGTGTCTCGGTCATCTGTCCCCCGTGCGCGTCGGGCACTGCTACCTTTACGCCACCCTTGATAAGGTCATAGACCTCGCGGTTGGCGTTGATGGGTAGCTGCTTGGAGCGATCCCTCACGAGTTGTTCTATGGCCTGCGTATAGGCTTCTGCCGGTAGTCCCGGATTGAGTTTCTTAAGCGCATGGCGCAGGCGGCGCGTGAGAACGACTTGATGCTCGCTTTCGCGGGCCTCGGTGCCGTTTTCGCCGAAGGCCTCCGCGTAGAGGTTTGCGTGCGCCCAGCCCAGCTCTTCAAGTAGTCGAATCGCCGGCTGCTCCACGAGCATTAGCTCGCCGTAGTGGGCCGACATCTCCTTGATGCTGAGCGTTGGTCTCATGCGCCGACAGTCTCAAATTCGGATATAGCCGACACGTCTAGCTCGCCAGATATAAGCTTGGGTATGAGCACGTCGCGCGTGGTGCGTAGATTAGAGTTCTTGACGCCAAGGGCCTCAACAAGCTCCAACATTGGTCGGACTGCGGCGGCAAAAAGCGCCTGTACTGAAGCAGCGGGCTTCAGTATCAACTCTTTCTCCAAGAACAAGGTGAATTTGAAGTTGCTGATGCCAGTAGACTGCGTTTGGTACTGCATGATCTCCCGGCTTGTGTATATGTAGTCAAAATGAAGTCGCAAAATCTCTGGAAGTATCTGCTTCGTATCAGCACGGATGAGGCGGCAGAAGCTCGCGCAGATGACCGGCGCTGCCAACCGCGAGAGCAATCGTTCCCCTACCATTACCGCTCTTCCAACGGGCTGATCTTTGCTGCCTCCCGACACCTCGAACACGATGTCCCGGCCTTGCAGCTTGCGACTCCGGAAGTTCGAAGGAGTGTGATAGCGCAGTGGTGATTTGCCCAGGCTAGCAATGCGAACATCAGGGATGTCGGTCCCGCGGATCACGTAAGCGGGAACCGAGAAATCGTCCGATTGCTCCTCTTCCCCCCAGCCACCGCCGATATGGTGTGTAACGAGTGACCCAAGCGAGAGATGTTGCCAACCCTCTGGCACCAGCCCCAACTCGCTCTTCACCATCCGCACGTTCTCCCGGCCGGGGAATCGGAGGCGGACGAACCACTCCTCGAACATGCGCCGGGCCATCTCCTCTAGGATCGCTATGCGCCGCGTGTTGTTCTCGATCAAGTCGTCGTAGGCCGAGAGTATGGAAGCAATGCGGCGCTGAACGGGCTGGCTGGGAAGAGAAATGGGCATGCTCAGCAGGCGATCGGTTTGAAGGCGCTTCGTTCCATGGGCGGCTTCGTCGCAGGAACCCATCAACAAATTCTTGTTAGCGAGAAACCAGTAGAGAAGAAAACGCGACTCCACGCCTTCAACGGGTGTCACCGCTTTCAGGTCTTGATTGAAGGATACGGCCCGTTGCGCTTCGGCCACCGGAAAATCCTTTGCTAAAATCATCCCACGCACAACGATCAGGATCGTGCCGTCAGGTACGAGTCGCGTGCCGTTTCCGATGGCTTCGGCACTAACGTGATCTTCTGTGTCTGCAATGCGCAAACACTTCATGTCCTTGCAAGAAATCCAAGGGATTTCTCCCGTCCAATAGACTGGGTTTGATTTTGAAGGTGTTCCTCCAGACGCGAGACGAATACAGTCTCCAAGTTTATGTTCGGTCCAGCTCACGCTCGCTCCAAAATCATCGCAGCCTGTTTCTGAATCAATGCTTCGATAGCTGCGCTTTCTTCCGAAAGCTGTACCAACTCCGCGTTGAGTTCGGTGAACCGCTCCGAAAAGTCCGCTGTGTCTCTGGCTCGCTCTCCGACCCCAACATAGCGGCTGGGACTTAGGCTCCAACCCTGAGCCTCAATCTCGGCCAGCGTCGCGGCTTTGCACAGTCCCGCCACATCCCTATATTTAGTCTTTGGAAACTTCTCGGCCAGCATCTTGCGGCTGTCGGTTATAAACTCTGGGCCCTCGCCACGATAAAGCCGCACTACGTTAGCTAAGAACTCAAGTTGCTCCGGAGTGAATTCGCGGACGGCACGTGTAACCTGCTTAAAGTAGGGCCGCGCGTCCACGAACAGCACCGTATCCTTGCGGACTCCGTGACGCTTGCCTTTATCAAAGAACCATAGGACGCATGGCAGGGTTACGGTATAGAACATATTGGGGCCAACACTAACGATCACGTCCACGGCCCTGGATTGGATTAACTTCTTCCTGATTTCCAGTTCGCTTTGATTGCGTGAGCCTTCAGCTCCGGACGCCATGACGAAGCCCGCTCGGCCAGTGTCACTGAGCGCCGAGTGGAATAGTTGTATCCACAGGTAGTTTGCGCTGTCCGCACCCGGCAGGCCCAGCGGGAAGCGTCGGTCTTCCTTGAGACGATCCTTGTCCACTCCGGAAACGTTGAAGGGCGGATTGGCCATCACGAAATCGAATCGGCCCGCTGCCTTGTGCGGGTCTTCGTAGTAGGTGTTCGCTTCGCGCACGTCTCCGGAAAGACCGTGCACGGCAAGGTTCATCTTGGCGAGCTTCACTGTCTTGGCATCTTTTTCGGTGCCGAAGCAGGTTAGTTCGCTAGTGGCGTTCTTTTTATGCCGCTGCACGAAGTCCGCGGACTGCACGAACATGCCGCCGGAACCACAGGCGGGATCGAAGATCCGGCCATGATAAGGCTGGAGGATTTCGACGATCAGCCGGACGATGCTTGTTGGCGTGTAGAACACGCCACCCTTGGCACCGTCGGCCCGCGCGAAGCTGCCGAGGAAGTATTCGTAGACCTTGCCGAAGGCGTCGCCTGCGAGGTCTAGGGGAGCCAGTAGCCGCAGCAATTCCACCAAAGTAGGCCCGGGCAGCTTGTTGTAGCTGCGCGGAAGTACGCCGCGCAACTCCGGATTGCCGCCTTCGATCAGCAGCATGGCCTCATTCAGGGCCCTGCCGACATTGTCACCCTCGGTGAGCTGTAGCAGGGTAGAGAAGCGAGCCGTGTCGGGTAGGTAAACCACGCCCTCAGCCTGGAAGTCATGCGGCTCCAGTTCGTCCGCTTCGAAGCCCTTGGCGAGCAGCGTGGCGCGGGCCTCCTCGAAGCGCTTGTCGGCGTAGCGGAGGAAGATCAGGCCCAGAACGGGCTCCGAGAAGTCCGCTGGGCGCAGGCCGGTGTTAGCCCAAAGCTGGTCCGCGGCTGCCCAGAGACGGGTTTCCGCTGCTGCGAGGTCTGCTGCCATGTGTCCTTATATTATTGTAGGAGCGAAAAGGGGCCCCGATGCCCAGTATTTATGAATTTTAGCCCGGCGTCAGCCCACCGAATCGGTGGCTAGGCGCTGAATCTGAGACAGAGGTGGGGTTCTAGTGCCGAAGAGGCTACAACATAGCGATCTGCCGGCGTGGTTTGACCTGGCGAAGTACCAGGCTGCAACCACCTTGGGGGCCGCCGGCTGGGTCGAACAGCTATCCATCCGCGCTGAGCTTAAAACTTGGCTTGAGGAGGACGGGCATCTTCTCGGCGAATCCCCATCAGGGGCTGTCCGCGAGTATCACGGCCTCAATATGGCTGCTTTGACGGCACTACGGGAAAACCCGTTCCGGGACTTTCGGACCGATGACTCGTTGAGAGTTCACTTTTTACTCAGCATGGATGGGGCTGAGAGTCAGCCGCGCAGCGCGCTTGGCGTTCGTCGTTTGACGACCCATGAGTTTTATCTTTATGAGGCGATGGTGGATGCGAATGTTCGCGACTACAGCCGCCGGTACTTCGCGCATGTGTTCGAGAACGCACCCGCCATTCGAGATCCTCTTTCTCATCCCGGTCGGGCCAAATTTCTAAGTTCCATTGATGCCGCGGCACGAGTGGATAGCCAATGGGCCACCGTGCGGGTGGACCTAACGCTTCCCGATCGGCTCCTGCAAGACCAGCTCCTGGAGTTGTTGAGTGAGCTGCGGAAGGCCTCCGAAGACGCATCACTAACGGCACCCAAGCCGTTCAGGCTCGACTTTGCTGGCTGGCTCCGATTTGGCGTGCTCCCCTACATAGATCTGACACTCTGGGCAATTCAGAACAGGAAGAGGATCTCCAATCGTGTCATGGCCGACGCCATCTTCAGCCGCTGGGAAGCCGCGGGGGAAGAAGTAGTCCGAAAAACGACTGCCGGCCTCGCAAAGAAGCTTTTGTCCCCGGGCTACCTGAGATTCTTGGAGGCTGTGGCCGCTGGAGGAAAAGCGGAAAGTCCCGAGTCGCAATAATTTCCGGAAATTTTTTTGCACTTCCGATTTGCTTTTACTGATCGCTCCTCGGCTATTAAATCCATAGCCGTGTTCCGGGCTCTTCCGGAACGCTTCAACTGGAGCGAATCATGGCTAAGCAGAATCAGGCACCCGTAGTCATCCTGCGGAGGAATGTAGTGGAAGCCCGCACGGGCCTCTCTCGCAGCACGATCTATGCGGCGGTATCAGATGGCAAGTTCCCGCCTCCCATTTCCCTCGGGGCTCGTGCGGTAGGTTGGATTGAGAGCGAAGTGGAGCAGTGGCTCGTTCAGCGCGTGGCTTCGTCTCGCGGGCAAAAGTGATGTCTCGCCTGTCTTCAGACGATTCCTTCGCCTCGATTGCCCGGTCTGCCATCGAGAACGTTGACCGCGTACTAGCCCAGTACCTGCCTGGCGGTCAGAGAAGGGGGCCGGAGTATGTCGTCAAAAACCCATTAAGGTCAGATGCACGACCTGGCTCCTTCTCCGTGAATACCGAGACGGGTGTCTGGGCGGATTTTGCGATTTATGAGAAAGGCGGAGACCTGATTTCGCTGGTGGCATACCTAACCAGTTCCAGCCAGAAGCAGGCGGCGTTAGCGCTAACGGAGCTTTTGGGCGTCTCACGATACGAAATGCCACGGACCGCCTCACCCGAAGTGCGCGCGGAAGATCTCGCCATGCGAGTAATGCCGGTTCCGGTCGATGGACCTCCAGTTCCAGCCCACTTCAAGCTTGGCAGACCGACCACAGCTTGGGCTTATAAAAAATCTTCCGGTGAGGTTCTTTTCTGGGTCTGCCGGTTCGATCGACCTGATGGTGGAAAGAACTTCTTGCCTGCGACCCTGTGGTGCGTCGGCGAGCGCCTGGAGTGGCGTTGGAAGGGCCCTGTGTCTCCCAGGCCCCTGTACGGCCTGGACCGCTTGGCAACACTCCCGTGCGCGCAGGTTCTAGTTTGTGAGGGAGAAAAAGCGGCAGATGCCGCGCAGCGCCTGCTTTCCGACTGGGCGTGTATTACTTCGCTAAATGGCGCGCAGTCAGCAAGTAAGGCTGATTGGAGTCCTCTCAAGGGCAGGTCGATCGTCATTTGGCCGGATGCTGACTCAGCAGGTGAATCTTATGCTTCGGCCGTGTCCCGATTAGTTCGGGAAGTCGGGGCGACCTCCGTTCGGATCCTCGACGTCGCTGTGTTGCAAGATGCTACCTCGCCCGGGTTGCCCGCTGGATTTGACGCGGCGGACTTCGAGGCGGACGGGTTTCCGCTTACGCGGCTCCGCTCCGCTCTTAGTACAGCACCCCAGGCGGCTCAAGAGAATCCGGCCAAGGCCTGGCCCGCGATGCAGCCCATCAAGGCGGATTTAAAGCCTGTGCCTGCGTTCGATGGTGTGGCACTACTCCCTGAACCGCTGAGGACCTGGGTCCTTGATGAGGCCCACCGCAAGAGCTGCTCCCCTGACTTTGTAGCGGCCGCGGCACTCGTCGCGCTGGGCTCTACTATCGGGGCTCGGTGTGCAATCAAGCCGAAATCCTCTGATTCTTGGGTTGTTGTTCCCAACCTCTGGGGCTGCATTGTCGGCCCTCCGTCAGTTAAGAAGTCTCCTGCCTGTAGTGCTGGGATGGAACCATTGAGCCGGCTAGCGGCCGCAGCGGTGACGGCCCATGAGCGCGAGCTGATCGACTTCAATATCGAGAAACTCACTTTTACTGCACAGAGAGAAGGCTTAGAGGGTCGCATCAAAGCCGCAGCGAAGGAGGGGAAGGCGGATTCCAAAGCTGAAGCTTCCCTTCGAAGTCATTGCGAGCAGGAACCACGGCCGCCCGTGCCTCGGCGGTATAAGACTAACGATGCCACGGTCGAGAAGCTCGGGGAGTTGTTGCGTGACAATCCCGCAGGGCAATTGGTGCTGCGCGATGAGTTGGTTGGTTTGCTTGCAGGCTGGGAAATGGAAGGACATGAACGGGATCGGGCGTTCTTCCTTGAAGCATGGAATGGCACTCAAGGCTTTGATGTGGACCGCATTGCCCGCGGCCACATCAGTATTCCGAATCTCTGCGTGTCGATTTTCGGGGGAACACAGCCGGATAAGCTTGTTGGCTATCTGGAATCGGCGACTAACAAGCTAGGCAATGACGGGATGCTCCAGCGCTTCCAGGTCTTGGTTTACCCGGATCCTAATCGATGGTCTTGGGTCAACGAAGCACCAAATCGGGACGTGAGGGCTTCCGTCATGGAGCTGTTCGAGGCACTCGCTAGCTTCAACCCGACGGACTGGGGCGCCTCTCCGGCAGACGAATCTACAAAGTTCCCCCACTACAAATTTAGCGTGGAGGCTCAAGCGCTGTTTGCGGATTGGAGCAGAGAGCTAAATACCGAGCGCATACCTCAGGAGGAAGACCCTCTAATTCAACAGCACCTGGCGAAATACGAGAAGCTGCTTCCCGCTCTCGCACTAATCTTTCATTTGATCGAGGGCGCCGGCGGCTCCCCCCAAGGCCTTGTGTCCGCCCAGATCGTGTGGCGCGCCGCGGCATGGTGTGAGTATCTCGAAGCCCATGCTCGCCGTTGCTACGGTTTACTCCGGGATGACGGCTTGCGATCGGCCGAGGCGCTTGCCAAGAAACTGGAACGGGGAGAACTGAATGAGGGATTCACCCTTCGTGAGGTGCGCCGGAACCAGTGGCGCTCCTTAACTACAGACGATGCCGTGGCGGCGGCAGCGGAGTGGCTTGAGGATGCGGGTTGGATTATCGGTGAATTAAGCGGCGGCGCTGGTCCGGGTAGTGGCCGTCGAACCACGCGCTACCGCATACATCCTGCGCTGCCCCGGCTCGGGAGGCGCGCATGACGAATTGGCTGGAGTATGCCCGGCACAAATTTGCCGAGGGGCGCGATACCTGCATTGCCAATACTGACGAAGGAAATCTAACGTCGGTATTGGCAGTGAGGGAGCCCGAGAGCGCACCGGACAGTGATGACGTCGTTGAATGGTATGAAGAGCGGGTAGCAATCGTGCAGCATTGCGGGCTCCTGCCTGTAGACGAAGCCGAGTTCATCGCCAGGGAATGTGCCCAACGAAAGTTTCCGCAGGCCGCGCTAGGCATAATTTTTCGGCAAAATTCGGCAAAATAATTGCCGATAAAAATCAGGGTGTTATGCCGCCTAAACATTTTGCCGAAATCACCCTATTACCCGCGCCTCCGCCGCCAAAAAAGTTTCGGCAAAATCGGCATATCGAGTTGGGAAGGGTTTTCCTCGCTTTGTTGGGGCACCCTGGCGTTAGCGCTAACGGGTATTCCCGCAGGGCTAGTTGCCTTGCTTCTTTCGCTCAGCGAGCTTTGCCTTCAACCGGGCAGGTACAGCAGGAGAGCCAGGCCTTTAAATGCGTCTCAAGATGACTTCCGCCAGAGGGGCGTAAAAGGAATTGCCGTGGGATCTCCAGTGGCGCCCATCTCACGGGTGAGCCACGCGCACATTTCCTCCGGGGAAATACGCTGACCGTTGAAAATCACTTCGGTCAGTAGTCGGCCGGCGACCCAAGTGCCGTTCCGAAATGTTTGACCGACTGGAAAGAGGCCTGCCACGCGATAGGGCATGCCTTCAACATCGAAGTAGCGGACTTCGCCTAAGTCATCATCCTTGGGGTTAAGCGATGTAACCATGGGCGGCTCCAGAATCGACGTTGGCGGACTACCTCACAGCAGGTCTGGCCGGACGATTGCTGCGAGCATTTCCCGCGCTAGGGCGCGGGACCTGGTGACGCCCAAGGGACCAGATGCCAATAGTGAGATCCCGATTGGCGCTTTCAATAACGATGTTGTCCACCATTTCCCCTAGTAGCTTACGCGTTCAGCGACATCGCCTCTAAACCAAATAGATGCGTAGTAGTCACCCTTGCCGGTAAGGGGGTCATAGACGAGCCCCTCGTAAGACCAAGTATCACCGCCCACACCAGTGTTGGTCATGGTGGGACGACCTACTGTATTTAGAATTTCTGCCTGTGTTTTCCCCACTACAGCAGCAGAGAACTCGGCCCTGGAAATGGCGGGGCGGGATATCCCAGCCACCCCTGAGCCACCACCTGGCCCGGCTGGACCGGACCGCGTTCCGATGGCGCTGGCTCCGATGAAGAGCCCCATCCCAAAGATGACCGCACCCAGGGCTACCGCCACTCGTGTGCTCAGCATGATCCTCTCCCCCTCTTGGTGGCCGGGGAGTTGATAAGCCTCTGAAAGAGAGCCGCACAGGCCTTCGAGGACACCCCTTGCGGAGACCCCTGTTGTATAGCCCATGCCTCCCCGACCGTGACGGTCAAGGGAGTGCTTTTACGGGGCACAAACCCGCTTTCAGAGGAGTTATCAAGCTCCAGGCCGGCAGTGCACCGGCCCGAGGTCATGGTAATCGCAAGTTACCGAGGATGGCCAGCGGGCGGCGGGTAGTGACGCGATAGTGATCTGCCCAGCCGGAGCCCCACTATCCCCTTTGCACAGCTTTGAGTCGATCTTCGGCACGCTGCGAATACGCGCGTCTATTCCTCCGTCAGCAACGGTTGTACTGAGACTGATTTGAACCCGATGCGCAGAGATCCCCGCCCTGCGGGCTTCGCCCCATAGAATTTCGCGGAACAGGGCCGTCGCGTCCTCCGCGCCAAGTTGCACGTGGTCAACCGAAAAGGGCTTCGTGTGCTCATAGACCATCCCCTCGCAGAGGCACTGCCTCAAAGAAGGGCGGGCGCCACAATGATGGCAGCGCCGCAGATGTTGCGCGACTCAGCTCCGGCGCCCAAAAGCCCGGGACCCCTTTCCTGACCTAACGGTTTTGCCAGCCTGATCCGATGCAGACAGCGTCTCAGGGAACGCTGCGCTGACTTTTAGGGGGAAGAGGGTCGGCCTGCCGGTACAGTGCCCGACCCTAATATGGGGCCCATTTGGCTATCACGTAGGGCTGCGACGTTATCTCCCCAGGCTTGCAACATTTTCCGTCGTTGGTCCGCATACTCCGCGCGATTGTAAACACCGCG
This sequence comes from Solimonas sp., assembly GCA_030149365.1. Taxonomy (GTDB): domain Bacteria; phylum Pseudomonadota; class Gammaproteobacteria; order Nevskiales; family Nevskiaceae; genus Solimonas_A. The sequence continues at coordinate 38,215 of JASBRP010000021.1, read as the reverse complement.
CACTCCACCGATCGTGTGATTCAGAGCCTTCTCAATTACGTCTGAGGAAAAGCCCTCCTCATGCAGGCGTGTGGATCCTGTGCGCCTCAGATCGTGGATCGTAAATGGCTCGATCGGCACGTTCACCCCATTTAATGCCTTGTTCAGGGAGTTGTGCGCGAACGGCTTGTCCGGACCACTGCGACCGGGCAAGACCCATTCAGAAGTACCAGCAAGAGCTTTAAGTTCACGGAACAGAGCTACCGCTTGCAACGAGAGGTATACGGTGTGCGAGACCTTCGTCTTTGCATTTGCCTCAGGGATAAGCCATTCCGCTTTATCCAGATCAACATGCTGCCACTGCGCGAAAAGCAGCTCAGACTTGCGGACGAGAGTGAGCAAGATCAAGTGCAGCGCAAGCTTGAATTGGCGTCGAATCCCAGACTGATAGACCGCGTTTAGATAAATCTGGATTTCTGCCGGGGACAGCGCGCGGGTGCGCGCACGTGCGCTCGTAATGAATCTAACGGACAAGGCCGTAGCTGGATTTACGGCTGCTGCTTCCCGCACCACCGCGTAATCCCACATGCGTTTGCAGAGGTTGCGGATATCTGCCGCCGCGGCGGGAAACCCATGGTCACGCTTCTCGAAAATGAAGGCCTGGATGTCCGCGGCGCCGACTTGCCGTATCGGCCTGTTGCCAATCTTCGGATAGATCACTTTGTCTAGGTAGCGACGGATGATCTTCGTGTCCTTTCGATCTCGGATCACAATGTCCTTGAAGTACAACTCACCGAATTCGCGGACCGTCGTGGCGTCTGCGAGCGCGACCTTGCGGAGCTGCTTTTGCCTGGCCGGCGACTTCCCCTGCGCTACTTCCACGGCGAGTTCATCTCTTCGCTGACGAGCAGCCTTGAGGCTGACCGCGGGGTACTTACCCAGGGCAACTTTCTCCAGCTTTCCATCCAGGCGATAGCGATAGCGCCAGGCCATGCCGCCGGTGGGGTACACCTCCAGCGAGAGGCCGCGGTCATCCGTCTCGGAGTAGCGCTTCGCTTTTGGCTTCAGCGCTTTGATCTGTGCATCAGTCAGTGCCATTTCTATTCTCGTGTCCACGTGAGGCATTTCAGCTTACGTGAGTCTATGTGTGCGCATAGGTGGACACAATTATAGCTGGAATTTACTAGCCTTCCTGAGCCGCTGCTGGACGTAGCAGCTTTGTAATTAAAGGATTATTTTGCGCAAAGTGGCCTGTGTCGGCCTTTCTGGGAAGCGAGTTTACTTTCCGATGCAGAAGCTGGAGAAGATGCGCCCCAGCAGGTCCTCGTTGGTAAAGCGCCCGGTGATCTCGCCCAGCGCCTCGTGCGCCAGGCGCAGTTCCTCGGCGGCGAGTTCCGGCAGGGCGGTTTCGCGCAGGCGGGCCTGCGCGTCGCCGGCCAGCGCACGCGCGCGGCGCAGCGCATCGACATGGCGGCTGCGTGCGGAGAAGGCGCTCTCGCCGCTGCTCACGCCAGCGAAGCGGCGGATCTCGGCCAGCAGCAGCTCCAGGCCCGCACCGCTGGCGGCGCTGAAGCGCAGATGACGGCGGCCGTCGCGCTCGAACACCTCGGGCGCATGGCCGCTGAGATCGCACTTGTTGTGCAGCACCCACACCGGCAGGCCTTCGGGCAGGCTGGCCAGCAGTTGCCGGTCGGTGTCGTCGGCACCGGCGCGGTCGTCCACCAGGTAGAGCCCCAGCTCGGCGTTGGCCAGCGCCATGCGCGCGCGGCGGATGCCTTCGCGCTCCACCAGATCCTCGCTGTCGCGCAGGCCGGCGGTGTCCACCACCGTCACCGGCAGGCCGTCGAGATCCAGGTTCTCGCGCAGCACGTCGCGCGTGGTGCCGGCCACCGGCGTGACGATGGCCACCTCGGCACCGGCAAGGCGGTTGAGCAACGTGGACTTGCCGACGTTGGGCTGGCCGGTGAGCGCCACCACCAGGCCCTCGCGCAGGCGGCGGCCCTGCGCGGCACCGGCGAGCAGGGCATCGAGATTTGCGATCAGCGTTTCCAAGCGTGTGCGCAGATGCGCGTCACCCAGCCAGTCGACATCCTCGTCGGAGAAATCCAGCGCGCCTTCCACGAACACGCGCAGCGCCACCAGTTCCTCGGCCAGCGCTTCCACCTGCTTCGACAGCGCGCCTTCCAGCGAGCGCTGCGCGGCGCGCGCGGCCTGCGCGGTGCCGGCGTCGATCAGGTCGGCCACGGCCTCGGCCTGCGCCAGGTCCATGCGGCCGTTGAGGAAGGCGCGCTCGGAGAATTCGCCCGGCCGCGCCACGCGCGCGCCGAGCTGGCAGGCGCGGCGCAATAGCAGGTCCAGCACCACCGGGCCGCCGTGTCCCTGCAGCTCCACCACGTCCTCGCCGGTGTAGGACTGCGGGGCGGGAAAGCGCAGCACGATGCCCTCGTCCAGCGTGCTCGCGTCCGCGGCGCGGAACGGCCGCAGGCCGGCCTGGCGCGGCGCCGGCAGCGGCCCGGCGATGGCGGAGGCGATGGCCTGCGCCGCGGGACCGGACAGGCGCAGGATGCCGACGCCGCCGCGTCCGGGTGCGGTGGCGATGGCGGCGATGGTGTCGGTAACGGCGCTCATGCGTGGCAGCTTAGCAGCGCGCCGCTGAAACGAAGAAGGGAGCGGCTCGCGCCGCTCCCTTCTGGTTTCTGCAGGAACCCTCGGGGTTCCTTATTTCTTGGCTTACTTCTTGGCCAGCGCCTTCGCGCCTTCCTCACGCTCCAGCTTGCGCGTGATGAACCACTGCTGCGCGATGCCGATCAGGTTCGAGGTCACCCAGTACAGCACCAGGCCCGACTGGAAGAAGGCGAAGAACGCGGTCATGCCGATCGGCATCACGTTCATGATGCGCTGCTGCATAGGGTCCATCGCGGTGTTGCCCGACAGCTTCTGCTGCACGAACATGGTGATGCCGAACAGCACCGGCAGCACGTAGAAGGGATCCGGCGCGGTCAGGTCGTTGAACCACAGCACCCACGAGGCCTGGCGCAGCTCCACCGATTCCAGCAGCACCCAGTACAGCGCGATGAACACGGGGAACTGCACCAGCAGCGGCCAGCAGCCGGCCAGCGGGTTGAAGCCCTCTTTCTTGTAGAGGTCCATCATCGCCTTCTGCTGGCGCTCACGGTCGTCGCCGTAGCGCTCCTTGATGTCCTGCAGCTTGGGCGCGAACTTCTTCATCTTGGCCATCGAGCGGTACTGCGCTTCCGACAGCTTGTACATCACGCCCTTGACCAGGATGGTCAGCAGGATGATGGCCCAGCCCCAGTTGCCGGTGAACTTGTAGAGCTTCTCCAGCAGCCAGAACAGCGGCTCGGAGATCGGCGTGAGGATGCCGTAGTCCACCGTCAGCTCCAGGCCCTTGGCGTGGGTGCCGATGCTGTCCTGCAGCTTGGGGCCGATGTAGAGGCCGGTGTTGAACGTGGCCTGCGCGCCCGGCTCCAGCTTCTGCGTGGCGCCGACGTACTGCGCCACGTAGCCGTGCTGCGGCGACGGCTTGGCGCTGAGCGTCAGGGCCTCGCCCGGCGGCGGCAGGATGGCGGTGACGAAGTAGTGCTGCAGCATGGCGATCCAGCCGCCATTCTGCTGCTTGTCCACCGGCTCCTTGGCCAGCTTCTCGAGCTTGGTCTTGGCGAAGCGGTAGCTGTCGCCGCCCGCTTCCTTCTGCTCGTAGAGACCCACGCCGGTGAAGGTGGCCGCGAAGGGCGGCTCGTCGCCGCTCTTGTAGTCGGTGCGCGCGATGCGCACGTAGGGGCTGGCATCCAGCGCCGCGGCGCCGCTGTTGGTCAGCGCCTGCTGCAGCTCGATCTGGTAGCTGCCGCGCTTGAAGCGGTAGGTCTTGGTGGCGCTGAGGCCGTTCTGCTGCGTGGTCAGCACCACGTCGAGGTGGTCGCTGCCTTCCACCAGGCGGTAGTCGTTCTGCGGCGCCGTGAACATCGTCTTGTGCGTGACCAGCGCCTCCTTGCTGCCGGCCAGGCCGCTCTGCAGCACGTAATAACGGCCGTTGCTGTCATCCAGCAGCGCGAAGTTCTGGTCCTTCTGGTCCTTGTGGACCGGGTAGCCCTTCAGCTCCACGCGGCGCAGCTCGGCGCCCTCGGTGGAGATCTCGGCGATATAGAGGTCCGTTTCCACGCGGATGCGGCGCACCGGGCCGGAGGTCACCGTGCTGGCCGGGGCGGGGATGGCCGCGCCGGTGGCGGGGTCCGTGACCGTGGCCGGCGGCGCGGTGGGGATGTCGTCGATCGCGTTGGCGTTGGCGGCGGCAGCCGTGGCGGCCGGAGCCTGCGGCAGCGGCTTGACGCCGTAGTCCTTCTGCCAGGCCTGGTAGATGAAGAACAGCACGACGCCCAGCAGAGCGATCAGGATGAAACGGCGGTTTTCCATGGCGGTCAGTGGTGCGGGCAGTCGCAGGACTTCTGCGGTGTCGGCCCTAGGTGTTCGGGAACGGGATCGTAGCCACCGGGATTCAGGGGGTGGCAGCGCACGAGGCGGCGTAAGCCTATCCACCCGCCGCGCCAAAAGCCATGGCGGCGGATCGATTCAGCCGTGTAGTGGGAACAGCTGGGGTAAAAACGGCAGCGCGGCCCCAGCAGCGGGCTGATGAAGAGCTGGTAGCAGCGGATCAGGAAGAGGCTGAGGGTGCGCATTTGGCAGCCGCTCGGGTCCAGAGCCGGTCGAGGATGTCGCTAAGCTGTTCGGGCGTGGCCTGCAGGCAGCCGCCACGGGCCAGGATCACCACGTCCATGGCCGGGAAGGCGGCGCGCCGGGTCCGGAAGCTTTCACGGATCTGGCGCTTGATGCGGTTGCGGTCCACCGCGCGCGGTACCGCCTTCTTGGGTACCGCCAGTCCCAGCCGGGACTCCGAGGAGTCCCCACTGGAAACGACTAGCGCGGTCAGCCACTTCTCATTAAGGCGGCTGCCGCGCTCAAAAGCCGCCTTGAACTCGCCGGGCTTCTGCAGGCGGGCGCGCCGCGGAAAGCGCGCCGTCACGACCGATCCTTACGGGATCAGACGCTTGCGGCCCTTGGCGCGGCGGCGCGAGATGACCTTGCGGCCACCGACGGTCGCCATGCGGGCGCGGAAGCCATGCGTGCGGGCGCGGCGCACGGTCTTCGGCTGGTAGGTACGCTTGGTTGCCATGACATCACCCTGAAAACGTGTGTTGGTGCAAAAGGGCGCGGATTCTATCCCTTGCCGGGCCCGCAGGGCAAGCTGCCGGGTGTCCGGAGGCTGTGGATAAGTCACCCCCGAACGGGTAGACTGCCTGCCCGGCGCCACAGACGCCCTCATACTAATTATTAGAAGCGAGATGCACTCTTCGGAAGAACTTTGGACGCAGTGCGTGCGCTGGCTCGAGGCCGAACTGCCCGACAAGGACATCGCCACCTGGATCCGGCCGCTGCACCCGATCGCCTCGCGCGAGCGGCTGCTGCTGCTGGCGCCCAACCGCATTGTCCTGGATCGCGTACGCCAGGACTTCCTGGGCACTATCCGGCGCGCGGTGCGCGCCAGCTCCGGCGAGACCCTGCCGGAGGTCGAGCTGGCCGTGGGCAGCGCCGAGGCCCGTGCCCCGGCTGGCCCGCCCAGCACCCCGGCCGCCGGCCCTGAGCCCGTGGTGTCGGCTGCCCCCGATGATTCACCGGTGGCCAACGCGCCGAAGCTCGATTCACGTTTCACTTTTTCCAATTTCATCGAAGGCAAGTCCAACTCCCAGGCGCGGGCTGCGGCCCAGTACGTCGGCGAGTCCCCGGGCGGTGCCTACAACCCGCTGCTGATCTACGGGCCGACCGGGCTGGGCAAGACCCACCTGATGCACTCCATCGGCAACGAGATCCAGCGGCGCAACCCGCAGGCCCGCGTGGCCTACCTGTTCGCCGAGCAGTGGATGAGCCAGTACGTCACCGGCGTGCGCCACGGTCGCTGGGACGACATCAAGTCCTACTACCGCTCGGTCGACGCCCTGCTGATCGACGACATCCAGTTCTTCGCCTACAAGGAGAAGACGCAGGAGGAGTTCTTCCACGCGTTCAACTCCCTGATCGACAGCCGCAAGCAGATCGTGCTGACCTGCGACCGCTACCCCAAGGACGTGGACGGCATCGACGAGCGCCTGAAGTCGCGCTTCACCTGGGGCTTGTCCGTGGCGGTGGAAACGCCGGACCTGGAAACCCGCATCGCGATCCTGCAGAGCAAGGCCGAAGCCAGCCACGACCTCAAGCTGCCGGACGACGTCGCCATGTTCGTGGCCCAGCGCGTGCGCTCCAGCGTGCGCGACCTGGAAGGCGCGCTGCACCGCTTGGCCGCCAGCGCCCGCTTCCGCGGCGAGCCGCTGACCATCGAGTTCGCCCGCACCACGCTCAAGGACATGCTGGCCGCCTACGAGCGCCAGGTGACCATCGAGAACATCAAGCGCAAGGTGGCGGACTACTACAACATCCGTGTGTCGGACCTCAGCTCGCCGCGCCGCACCCGCACGCTGGCGCGCCCGCGCCAGATCGCGATGGCCCTGGCCAAGGAGCTGACCCAGCACAGCCTGCCGGAGATCGGCGAGTCTTTCGGCAAGGACCACACCACCGTGCTGCACGCCTGCCGCAAGGTAGCCGAGCTGCGCGAGCAGGACCTGAAGATCCGCGAGGACTACGAAAACCTGCAGCGCCAGCTCGGGTTTTGAAGCCAGCGGGGCAGGGCATATATAAGGAATAACAAGCTGTGGACGGAGTGCATGGCAAACCTTCGGAAAACGCTTGCAACAAGCTGTGGATAAATTAAGCTCAAGGTTTATCCACAGTTCATCCGAAGGCTGGCAGCCCGCCTGTCCAGTCCCGGAAACAGGTTTCAAGTGATTGATGCGTAAGCATTAATCGAAAGTTATCACCAGCGGCATGCGGTCCTTGTTGTTATTGTTTTTACATCATTAATCAATCTACATATTAATAAGGTGATGTCATGAAACTCCAAGTGGGGAGAAACGAGCTGCTCGCAGCACTCTCTGCGGTCATCGGCGTAGTCGAACGTCGCCAGACCTTGCCGGTGCTCTCCAACTTCCTGATGGAGACCCGCGAGGACGAGCTGATCGTCACCGGTACCGACCTGGAGATCGAGCTGGAAGCCCGCGCCCGCGTGCAGAACCTCGCGCCCGGCCGTGCCACCCTGCCGGCCCGCAAGCTGTTCGACATCTGCCGTGGCCTGCCCGAAGGCGCCGAGATCTCGCTGGACGTGTCCGGCGACAAGGCCACTCTCAAGTCCGGCCGCAGCCGCTATTCGCTGTCCTGCCTCAAGGCCGACGAATTCCCCGCCATGGGCCGCCTGGCCGAAGGCCGTGAGCTGACGATCCCGCGCCGCGCCATGCGCACGCTGATCGAGCGCACGCAGTTCGCCATGGCCCAGCAGGACGTCCGCTACTACCTCAACGGCCTGCTGCTGGAAGTCACCGCCAAGCGTGTGCGCTGCGTGGCCACCGACGGCCACCGCCTGGCCATGAGCGAGGCCACCCTGGACACCGGCTTCAAGGACAACCTGCAGGTCATCGTGCCGCGCAAGGCCGTCATGGAGCTGACCCGCCTGCTGGACCCCAGCGACGAGCCGGTGACCCTGAAGATCGGCGCCGGCCAGATCCAGGTCGACGTGGACGTGGTCCGCATGACCTCCAAGCTGATCGACGGCCGCTTCCCGGACTACGAGCGCGTGATCCCGGATTCCGGCGACAAGAAGCTGCAGGCCGACCGCGAGCTGGTGAAGCGCGCGCTGGCCCGTACCGCGATCCTGTCCAACGAGAAGTTCCGCGGCGTGCGCCTGGCGCTGGACGGCACCAAGCTGGTCCTGCAGACGCACAACCCGGAGCACGAAGAGGCCGAGGAAGATCTGGAAGTCAGCTACGAGGGCAGTGCCCTGGAGATCGGCTTCAACGTGAACTACCTGCTGGACGCCCTGGGTGCCCTCAGCGGCGAGCAGTTCGTGATGGAGCTGAAGAACTCGGATTCCAGCGGCCTGATCCACGCGGCAGACGATACCTCCAGCAAGTACGTCGTGATGCCGATGCGGCTCTAAGCGGCGCATGTCGTATCTCGCCCAACTCGGGGCGGAAAACTTCCGGGTGTTCGAGACCTTGAGCCTGCGGTTCCACCGCAGGCTCAATTTCGTTTATGGGGACAATGCAGCGGGCAAGACCACGCTGCTGGAACTGGTCCATGTCCTCAGCCGCGGGCGCTCCTTCCGCGGCAGCAGCTTGCAGGATGGCGCCGGGCCGGCCGGCAAGCACTGGCGCCTGCGCGGGCGCTACCAGGGCGAGGAAACGATGCCGGCCGTGGTGGTGGACGCCGCCTGGGCCCAGGGCGAGCTGGCACAGAAGCGGGCAGGGCAGGCTGCCAGCCGGCTTGAGCTTCTGCGTGAATATCCTGTGCAAATCCTTGAACCAGGCTTGCATAAGTTATTGCAGGACGGTCCCAGCTATCGGCGCGGCTTCCTGGATTGGGGTGTGTTCCACGTGGAACAAGGCTTCCATCCGGCTTGGCGGCGCTACAGCCGGGCCCTGCGACAGCGCAACCTGGCCCTGAGGCAGCGGGCACCCGAGCGGGAGCTGGAACCCTGGACGGCGGAGCTGGCTCTCTCCGGGGAGCAGGTCCACACCTACCGCCTGGCCCAGCTTGAAGCCCTGCGTCCCTACATGGAACGCCTGGTGCCCCGCCTGCTGGATACGGACGACTGGTCCCTGGACCTGCAGGCCGGCTGGACCGCGGGGCAGGGACTGCGCGAGACCCTGGATGCCCACCTGGCCCGGGACCGGCAACAGGGCATGACCCTGGACGGACCCCAGCGGGCCGAGCTGCGCCTGCGCCTGTTCCAGCGCCAGACCAAGACCCTGGTCAGCCGTGGGCAGCAGAAGCAGCTGATCGCAGCCCTGCTGCTGAGCCAGTGCGAACTGATCCGGGATACCACCGGAATCGCCCCCATATTGCTTGTGGATGATTTTGGATCGGAGCTCGGCGAGGACTACCAGAAGCGACTGTTCCAGACGCTCCGTGACTACCCTGGACAACTCTTCATCACCAGCTTTGCCCCTGCCGGCGTGCTGGAGAATATCGGGGAAGGGGCCGTGTTCCACGTGGAACATGGCAGCTGTAAAGCCATATCTCCCTAGCTTTTCCCTAGGGTCGGGTCAGGCCGAACCCCCTGAAAATGCTAAAATGACAGCTGTCCTACAGGTCGAATCCATGACTGTTCAGCCGAACAACGAATACGACGAATCCAGCATCCAGCAGCTCGAGGGCCTGGAGGCCGTTCGCAAGCGTCCGGGTATGTATATCGGCGATACCTCCGACGGCACCGGCCTGCACCATATGGTGTTCGAGGTGGTGGATAACTCTGTGGATGAAGCCCTCGCCGGCCACTGCGACGACATCGTCGTGACGATCCACGCAGACAACTCGATCAGCGTCTCGGACAACGGCCGCGGCATCCCCGTGGGCATCAAGTTCGACGACAAGCACGAGCCCAAGCGCACCGCCGCCGAGATCGTGATGTGCGTGCTGCATGCCGGCGGCAAGTTCAACCAGAACAGCTACAAGGTCTCCGGTGGCCTGCACGGCGTGGGCGTGTCCTGCGTCAACGCCCTGTCCAGCAAGATGACCCTGACCATCCGCCGTGATGGCCAGAAGCACTTCCTGGAGTTTGCCCGCGGTGTTCCACAGAACCGCCTGGTGGACGTGCAGAACGGCGTGGAGGTCTCCCCGCTCAAGATCCTGGGTCCGGCCGAGGGCCGCGGCACCGAGGTGCAGTTCCTGGCCGACGAGGAAATCTTCGGCAAGATCGAGTGGCACTACGACATCCTCGCCAAGCGCCTGCGCGAGCTGTCCTTCCTCAACAACGGCGTGAAGATCCGCCTGATCGACGAGCGCAGCGGCCAGGAGGAGAACTTCGCTTTCTCCGGCGGCGTGAAGGGCTTCGTCGAGTACATCAACCGCGCCAAGACGCCCCTGAGCCAGAAGGTGTTCTACGCCAGCGGCTCGGCCATGGTCTCCGGCAGCACCGGCGGCCCGGTCGAGATCACCGTGGAAGTGGCGATGCAGTGGAACGACAGCTACCAGGAACAGGTGCTGTGCTACACCAACAACATCCCGCAGTCCGACGGCGGCACGCACCTGACTGGCCTGCGCGCGGCGATGACCCGCGTGATCAACAAGCATATCGAGGAATCCGGCGTCGCCAAGAAGGAAAAGGTCGACATCACCGGTGACGACATGCGCGAAGGCCTGGCCTGCGTGCTGTCGGTGAAGATGCCGGACCCGAAGTTCGCCTCGCAGACCAAGATGAAGCTGGTGTCCTCCGAGGCTCGCCCGGCGGTGGAAGAGGTGGTGACCGAGAAGCTCGCCAACTTCCTGCTGGAGAACCCGAACGAGGCCAAGATCATCGTCGCCAAGATCGTGGAAGCCGCCCGTGCCCGCGAGGCTGCGCGCAAGGCCCGCGACATGACGCGCCGCAAGGGCGTGCTCGACGGCATGGGCCTGCCCGGCAAGCTGGCGGACTGCCAGGAGAAGGATCCGACCAAGTCCGAACTGTTCCTGGTCGAGGGTGACTCCGCAGGTGGCTCGGCCAAGCAGGGCCGCGATCGCCAGTTCCAGGCCATCCTGCCGCTGAAGGGCAAGATCCTGAACGTGGAACGCGCGCGCCTGGAGAAGATGCTGTCCTCCCAGGAAGTGGCCACGCTGATCACGGCGCTGGGCTGCGGTATCGGCAAGGACGAGTTCAAGCCCGAGAAGCTGCGCTACCACCGCATCATCATCATGACCGACGCGGACGTGGACGGCTCGCACATCCGCACGCTGCTGCTGACCTTCTTCTACCGCCACATGTTCACGTTGGTGGAGCGCGGCCACATCTATATCGCGCAGCCGCCGCTGTACAAGGTGAAGGTCGGCAAGCACGAAACCTACGTGAAGGATGATCACGCCCTCAACGACTGGCTGATCGCCACCGCGCTGAACGACGCGCATCTGATTCCGGCCGAGGGGCAGCCGGCGCTGCCGGCCGCCGAGCTGGAGCGCCTGGTGCGCGAGTACGCCGCAGTGCAGGGCAGCATCGAGCGCCTGGGCCGCCGCTACGACCAGCACGTGCTGCAGACCCTGGCGCGCCTGGCGCCCGTGCCGCCCACGGACGAGAACGAGCTGCGCGGCTGGGCCGAGCGTTTCTTCCTGGCCCTGAACGAAGGCGGCCTGGTGGGCCACTTCTCGGTGAACCCGCAGATGGGTGCCGAGGGGCCGCTGCTGGAGGTCTCGCGCCGCTTCCACGGCAACACGCAGATCTTCAGCTTCAACCACGACTTCTTCGCCGGTGCCGACTACCGCCGCATTGCCGCGCTGCGCGAGACCACCGCCAGCCTGATCGGCGCGGGCGCCCAGGTGAAGCGTGGCGAGCGCCAGCCAGTGGCCGTGTCGAGCATCGACGACGTCTTCACCTGGCTGCTCAGCGAAGCCCGGCGCGGCCTCGGCATCCAGCGCTACAAGGGCCTGGGCGAGATGAACCCCGAGCAGCTGTGGGAAACCACGCTGAACAAGCTCAACCGCCGCCTGGTGCGCGTGAACATCGACGATGCCGTCGCCGCCGACCAGATCTTCACCACGTTGATGGGTGAGCAGGTCGAGCCGCGCCGTGATTTCATCGAGAAGAACGCGCTGCTGGCCAGCATCGATCTCTAAGGGAAGCAACGAGCCGTGAAGTCGCTGAACGTCGAGCTGGCGGACCGCAGCTACCCGATCCGTATCGGTAACGGCCTGTTGGCCGACGCCCGCCAGTACGCCGAGGTGGAAGGCCGCCGGCTCAAGCTGGTGACCGACAGCAACGTCGCGCCGCTGTACCTGGCGCACGTGCTTAAGGCATTGAATTTAAAGGAAGAAGACGCGCTGGTGCTGCCTGCGGGCGAGGAGCACAAGAGCTGGGCGACGGTGGAGCGAGTGCTCGACTGGATGCTCGGTGCGCGCCTCAACCGTGATGGCCTGCTGGTGGCCCTGGGCGGCGGCGTGATCGGCGACATGGCCGGCTTTGCCGCCGCCATCTACCAGCGCGGCATCGACTTCATCCAGATTCCCACGACGCTGCTGGCGCAGGTGGACTCCTCGGTCGGCGGCAAGACCGGCGTGAACCATCCCCGCGGCAAGAACATGATCGGTGCCTTCCACCAGCCGCGCCTGGTGCTGGCCGACACCGCCGCGCTGCGCAGCCTGCCGCAGCGCGAGCTGCTCGCCGGCATCGCGGAAGTGATCAAGTACGGCATGCTCGCCGACAGCGATTTCTTCAAGTGGCTGGAACAGCGCCTGGACGACCTGCTGGTGCTCGACACCGACGCGCTGACCAAGGCGATCTACCGCAGCTGCGAGCTCAAGGCGCGCATCGTGGCGCAGGACGAGCGCGAGTCGCTCGCCGGCGGCGCCGGTCCGCGCGCGCTGCTGAACCTGGGCCACACCTTCGGCCACGCCATCGAGACCTACACCGGCTACACGCAGTGGCTGCACGGCGAGGCCGTGGCCACGGGCCTGGTGATGGCCGCGGATCTCTCCGCGCGCCTGGGCTGGATGAGCGCCAAGGACGCCGAGCGCTGCACCAAGCTCGTCGCCCGCGCCGGCCTGCCGGTGAAGCCGCCGGCCGGCATGACGCCGGACCAGTTCCTGGAGCTGATGGGCCACGACAAGAAGGTGGCCAACGGCAAGCTGCGCCTGGTGCTGATGCGCGGCATCGGCCTGGCCGTGGTCAGCGGCGACTTCGACAAGGCGGCGCTGCAGGCGACGCTGGAGCATTTCACGGAAGCGTGATGTCGCTCCCACGTAGACTCTGCCCACGATGAGCGACCTCGCCCCCTACGCCACCAGTGAAGCGCATTCGCGCGGCCGACTCCACGTGGAACCCCCGCCGGGCAACCGCGGTGAATTCCAGCGCGACCGCGATCGCATCATCCACTCCGCCGCGTTCCGCCGGCTCGAGTACAAGACACAGGTCTTCATCAATCACGAGGGCGATCACTTCCGCACGCGCCTGACGCATTCGCTGGAAGTGGCGCAGCTCGCGCGGACCATCGCGCGCAACCTGCAGCTCAACGTGGATCTCTCCGAGGCGATCTCGCTGGCACACGATCTCGGCCACACGCCTTTCGGCCACGCGGGCCAGGATGCGCTCAACGGCTGCATGCAGCCCTACGGTGGCTTCGAACACAACCTGCAGTCGCTGCGCGTGGTGGATCATCTGGAAGACAAGTACGCGAGCTTCCGCGGACTCAATCTTTCCTTCGAGACACGCGAGGGCATCCTCAAGCATTGCTCGCTGAAGAATGCGCGCAAGCTGGGCCCCATCGGCGAGCGCTTCATCAAGCGCCAGCAGCCAAACCTCGAGGCGCAGCTCGCCAACCTCGCCGACGAGATCGCCTACAACAACCACGACATCGACGACGGCCTGCGTGCCGAATTGCTCTCCGTGGAACAGATGCGCGAGGTGCCGCTGTTCCGCCGTCATCACGACGAGGCGCTGAAGGCGCACGGCGACAAGCTCAATGCCAAGCAGGCGCGCCACGAGACCATCCGCCGCATCATCAACACGCTGGTGGTGGACCTCACCGAGACCTCACGCGCGAACATCAAGGCTGCCAAGCCGAAGAGCATCGACGAGGTGCGCGAGCGCGACAAGCCGCTGATGGCCTACAGCGAGGATGTGGCGTCGGAGTCACGCGCGCTGAAGAAATTTCTCTTCGACAATCTCTATCGCCATCACCGCGTCTACCGCATGACCACGAAGGCGCAGCGCGTGGTGCGAGAGTTGTTCGACGCGCTGCATGGCGACGTGAAACTGCTGCCGCCGGATTTCTACGACGAGGCCAGGCAGTCGGAAGACGAAGCAGGCCGTGCGCGCGTGGTGGCGGATTACATTGCGGGGATGACGGATCGCTACGCGCTGGACGAGCATGAGCGTCTCTTCGACCCTCGGCGACTCCGGTAAGGACGCGATCCAGCGCCGACTCGTCTTGCCATCGATCCCCACTACGTGGGGCCCCTCGCCGGGTGACTCGCGTCGCTACAGCTACGCGCTGGATGAGCACGAGCGCTTGTTTGATCCGCGGCGAGATAACCGCGCAATTCCTGTCCGTAGGATGTGGTGAGCGCAGCGAACCGCATCAACTCGATCCAGCGGGCCTTTGATGGGGTTCGCTGCGCTCACCACATCCTACGGAAAACAGCCCAGCCCCTTTGTGGCTGCGGGCGTGCACCTCGATACGCTTCGCTTCGCTGCGCTACGCACTCGGTGTGAACGGGTTGGGAAGATCGGCAGGGCCTCAACCTACCTGCATTCCCCCAAACCGTTCCTCCGGAGTGCCGCGTCCCTCGATACGACCCGCTAAGGCGGGCCACCCGGGATAACCGGACCATGGTGTATCGGGGACGCGCGGACATCGGCTCCGTATAGAAGCGGAAGCGTGCTTTCGAGCAGCGGGCTTGATGCGATTCGCTGCGCTCATCGCATCCTACGGACAGCAGCCAACCCGCTTGCGACTTCAGGGATGCACCTCGATACGCTTCGCTACCCGGTGTGAACGGGATGGGAGGGGTGTCAGACCTTCAACCCAGCCAGACCATGATGTATGGAAGGCGCGCCTGTCGCCGCGATGTTCCACGGGGATCCGGCACGGTTTCCGTTCGCCCTGAGCCTGTCGAAGGGTAAGCCGCGCGGACCCAGCCTGCACGCATCTGTCCCTACCGCACCCCGGCCCTCCGGCACCTGCTGGCACCTGGCCCTCCCGCATAAATTATCTGACCGTTCGGTCAGATATCGTCCGTTTGCAGATATCCGGATGGGGTTGTCGGTGGCGATAGCCGACTCCCTAGTCTCCTGAAGCGCAATTCGCGCATGAGGAGACCACTACAAATGAAAGTGACACAGCTGCTCCTGGTGTTGGGGATCACCACCCTGGCCGCGCCGGCCCAGGCGCTGAATATCGTGCTGTCCAACGACGATGGATTCGAAACCGCGAACGTCCGCGCGCTGTACCAGCGCCTGAAGGCCGCGGGGCATGACGTGATCGTGTCGGCGCCGACGCAGAACAACAGCGGCCGCGGCGGCTCGATGAATTTCCTGACCCCGGTGACGCCGATGGCCAAGGCCAGCCGGCATGGCAGCGTGGCGGCGGGCTCGCCGGGCGTGGGCAAGGATGCGGGCGATGCGGACGTGTTCTACGTGGACGGCACGCCGGTGATGTCGATGCTGCACGGGCTCGACGTGGTGGCGGTGAAGCGCTGGGGCAAGCAGCCGGACCTGGTCGTCTCCGGCCCCAACGAGGGCAACAACACCGGGCTCATCAACAACTCCTCGGGCACGGTCAACAACCTGCTCTATGCAGTGAACCGCGGCATCCCGGCGATCGCGGCGAGCTACGAGGGCACGGAGGCGCGCTCGCACACGGCGCTGGCAGCCGGCGCGCTGGAGTACGAGATCGCCGACGTGGTGGTGAAGCTGGTCGACGCGCTGGAGGACAACCGCGTGGCGGGCCAGCCGCTGCTGCCGCCGGGCGTGGGGCTGAACATCAACATCCCCAAGGTGACGGCGACGGGCCAGGCAGCGGCTCTGCCCTTCCGCTTCGCGCGCATGGGCCTGGCCACCGAGTACCAGCCGGTGTTCTACGAGAAGCTGTCCGACAGCCCGGTGGCGGTGGGCTATGGCGCGGGCGTGGCCTACCCCGGCATCTCGTTTGCCAACGACGTGATCGCGCCGCCGGCCGGCGTGGTGATCGCGCAGGACGACAGCGAGCTCTCCGAGTTCAACGTGATGCGGGAGCACGCGATCCCGGTGACGGTGGTCGAAGGTGTGCCGCAGGGACGCCGCAGCAACGAAGAGCTGGTGAAGATCCAGCTGCGCGGCCTGCTGGGTGCGGCGCCGTGAGCGGCCGCTACGCGGTGACGCTGCTGGCGGCTTCGCTGGCGCTGGCCGGATGCAGCGACAATGACGATAAGCCAGACCCGGGGCCGAAGCTGGAGCTGCCGGCGCTGGCCACCGGCGCGCATGCGCTGCGCCTGGACGGCGACGCGGCGGGCCGCTCGGGCTGGGGCTTTGCGGCGGCGGACGGGCGTGGCTTCGTGCTGCTGGCGCCGGAGTCCAACAGCCCGGCGGCGGCGGTCTACACTCGCGCAGGCAGCGGCCAGGCCTGGCGCCGGGTGCCGGCAGCCACCGCCCCGGCCACGCTGACGGCGGCCCTGGATGAACCGCAGCCGGCCGCCGCGGCGCCGGAGCCGGCGGGCAGTTACCAGGCCCTGCTGGGCGGTGCTCCCGCCCGCTTCACGGTGACGGCCGACGGCAGCATCACGGCGGGGGCCGGCGACTGTGCGCTCAGCGGTCGGATCGACGCCGGCAAGGCCTATGGCGGGGCATTGCCGGTACAGGCAAGCGTCGCTGGCTGCGCGGCCCTGGCGGGAAACTATCAGGGGCTGGCCTTCGCCGATCCCGACGCCGATAACGCCCGATTCCGGGTGGTTCTGGTCGACAGCGCCAAAATCCTGGATTTCTACGCCTTCGCGCGCTAATTGGCCCCGATCTTGCTCATTGAGCCCGGCAACGCCGGGCTTTTTTTCTGAATGGGGTGAGACCAAATTGTGAAAACGGTTCCATTTCGGGCCTGTGATTGACGCTCCGCGTTCCATTCTTATAATGGAATGTTGCACCGCAGCGATTCGCTCCCCGTCTGGTCACCCGCAAAGTGTCCGCAGGCCGCGCCAAACCGCAGGCCGGGGGAAGTGTCGCCGTTGGAAAGCTGCAAAACAGAACGCAAGGTAGAAATGTCATGACAACCCAGCAAGGGCTTTACCGCCCGGAATTCGAGCGCGACAGCTGCGGCTTCGGGCTCATCGTGCAGATGGACGATCAACCCTCCCATTGGGTGGTTGAGACGGCCATTGGCGCCCTTGCTCGCATGACCCATCGTGGTGCCATTGCTGCCGACGGCAAGACCGGCGACGGCTGCGGCCTGCTGATGAAGAAGCCGGACCGTTTCCTGCGCATGAAGGCCAAGGAAGCCGGCATCAAGCTGGATGCGCGCGCGCCCTACGCCGCGGGCAACGTCTTCCTGTCCACCGACGAAACCGTGGCCGCGCGTGCGCGCGAGCTGATGGCCGAGGCCTGTGCGGCCAATGGCCTGGTGCTGGCCGGCTGGCGCAAGGTGCCGGTGAATCCGGAAGCCTGCGGCGCCGAAGCGCTGCGCACCCTGCCCGTGGTGGAGCAGGTGTTCATCACCGGCGGCAAGGACACCAGCAACTTTGACCTCGCCCTGTTCAAGGCGCGCCGCCGCGCCGAGAAGGCGATCGACGCTGCCGGCGACGGTGACTTCTACATCACCTCGCTGAGCTCCCGCGTGCTGGTGTTCAAGGGCCTGGTGATGCCCTCGTACCTGCCGGTCTTCTACGTGGACCTCAGCGACGAGGACCTGGAGAGCTCGCTCTGCGTGTTCCACCAGCGCTTCTCCACCAACACCATGCCCAAGTGGCGCCTGGCGCAGCCGTTCCGCTTCCTGGCGCACAACGGTGAAATCAACACCGTCTCCGGCAACCGCAAGTGGGCGCTGGCGCGCGCCAAGAAGTACCAGTGCGCCAACCTGCCGGACATCAACGAGGTCGCCCCGCTGGTGACCATGGACGGCTCCGACTCGCAGTCGCTCGACAACATGCTGGAAGTGCTGCTGGCCGGCGGCATGGACCTGTTCCAGGCGATGCGCGCGCTGATCCCGCCCGCCTGGCAGAACGTGGAAAGCCTGGACGCCGACCAGCGCGCGTTCTACGAATACAACTCGCTGCAGATGGAGCCCTGGGACGGCCCGGCCGGCATCGTGCTGACCGACGGCCGCTACGCCGCCTGCGCCACCGACCGCAACGGCCTGCGCCCGACCCGCTACGTCATCACCCGCAACCGCGTGCTGACCGTGGCCTCCGAGATCGGCGTGTACGACTACCCGCCGGAGAGCGTGCTCGAGAAGGGCCGACTGCGTCCGGGCCAGATCCTCGCCGTGGACACCGAGAGCGGCAGCCTGCTGCGCCCGGCCGACATCGACAAGATGCTCGCCGGCCGCCGCCCGTACAAGCAGTGGCTCAAGCAGGGCATCAAGCGCCTGGAGGCCGTGCTGATCGACGACGCCGGCAAGCTCGAGAAGCTGCCGGGCGACCAGGTGCGCGTCTACGAGAAGCTGTTCGGCCTCTCCTATGAAGAGCGCGACCAGGTGCTGCGCGTGCTGGCCGAGAGCGGCCAGGAGACCGTAGGCTCCATGGGCGACGACACCCCGTTCGCGGTGCTGTCGCAGAAGGAACGCTCGATCTACGACTACTTCCGCCAGCAGTTCGCGCAGGTGACCAACCCGCCGATCGATCCGCTGCGCGAGCAGATCGTGATGTCGCTGGAGTGCTCGCTGGGCGCCGAGCACAGCATGTTCGAGGAAACCGCCGAGCGCGCCGCGCGCCTGCTGGTGGACTCGCCGGTGCTGAGCGAGACCAAGTACCGCAAGCTGCTGTCGCTGAACGACCAGGGCTACCCCCACGCGATCATCGACCTGAACTACGACCCGGCCCTGGGCCTCGAGGACGCCGTGCGCGGCGTCTGCGACCAGGCCGTGGCCGCGGCCCGCGAGGGCAAGGTGATCCTGGTGCTGTCCGACCGCGCCATCGTCAAGGGCAAGTTGCCGGTGCATGCGCTGCTCGCCGTGGGCGCGGTGCATCACCGCCTCACCATCGAAGGCCTGCGTGCCGACAGCAACATCGTGGTGGAGACCGGCACCGCGCGTGACTCGCACCAGTTCGCCTGCCTCATCGGCTACGGCGCCTCGGTGATCTATCCCTACCTCGCCTACGCCAGCCTGTACGACATGGCCGAGCGCGGCGAGATCAAGGGCAAGGAGCTGCCGTACCTGGCGCAGGCCTACCGCAAGGGCATCAACAAGGGCCTGTACAAGATCATCTCGAAGATGGGCATCAGCACCATCGCCAGCTACCGCGGTGCGCAGCTGTTCGAGACCGTGGGCCTGCACGACGAGGTCGTGGAGCTCTGCTTCGAAGGCACCGTCAACCGTATCCAGGGTGCGCGCTTCGCCGACCTGCAGGCCGAGCAGGCCGCGCTGGCCGCCGTGGCCTGGAACCCGCGCAAGCAGCTCGACCAGGGCGGCCTGCTCAAGTACGTGCACAACGGCGAGTACCACGCCTACAACCCGGACATCATCAACACCCTGCACGCGGCCGTGCAGTCGGGCGACTACGGCAAGTACAAGGAATACGCGGAGCTGGTGAACCACCGCCCCGTGGCGATGTTCCGCGACCTGCTGAAGTTCCGCGGCGACGTGAAGCCGATCAGCATCGACGAGGTGGAATCCGCCGAGTCGATCCTGAAGCGCTTCGACTCCGCCGGCATGTCGCTGGGCGCCCTCTCGCCGGAAGCGCACGAAGCGCTGGCCACCGCGATGAACCGCCTGGGCGGCCGCTCCAACTCCGGTGAAGGTGGCGAAGACCCGCGCCGCTACGGCACCGAGAAGAACTCCAAGATCAAGCAGGTGGCCTCCGGCCGCTTCGGCGTGACCCCGGCCTACCTGTCCAGCGCCGAGGTGCTGCAGATCAAGGTCGCGCAGGGCGCCAAGCCCGGCGAAGGCGGCCAGCTGCCCGGCGACAAGGTCAACGAGCAGATCGCCGGCCTGCGCTACGCCAAGCCCGGCGTCGCGCTGATTTCACCGCCGCCGCACCACGACATCTACTCCATCGAAGATCTCGCGCAGCTGATCTTTGACCTCAAGCAGGTCAATCCGGCGGCGCTGGTTTCCGTGAAGCTGGTGTCCGGCCCGGGCGTGGGCACCATCGCGGCCGGCGTGGCCAAGGCCTATGCCGACCTGATCACCATCTCCGGCTACGACGGCGGCACCGGCGCCTCGCCGATCACCTCGGTGAAGTACGCGGGCACCCCCTGGGAGCTCGGCCTGTCCGAAACCCACCAGACCCTGCGCATGAACGGCCTGCGCGAGAAGGTCCGCGTGCAGACCGACGGCGGCCTCAAGACCGGCCTCGATGTGGTCAAGGCGGCCGTGCTCGGCGCCGAGAGCTTCGGCTTCGGCACCGCGCCGATGGTGGCGCTGGGCTGCAAGTACCTGCGCATCTGCCACCTGAACAACTGCGCCACCGGCGTGGCCACCCAGGACAAGGTGCTGCGCCTGTCGCACTTCATCGGCCTGCCGGAAATGGTGATGAACTATTTCCGCTTCGTGGCCGAGGAAACCCGCGAGTGGCTGGCGGCCATCGGCGTGCGCTCGCTCAACGAGCTCATCGGCCGCACCGATCTCATGGAGATTTCGCCGGGCGAAAGCGACAAGCAGAACAACCTCGACCTGTCGCCGCTGCTGTCCGCGGCCGGCATGGCGCACGAGTCCGGCCACAGCTGCATCTCCGCCAACCCGCCGCATGACCGCGGCGAGCTGGCCGAGCAGATGGTGGCCGACGCACTCTCCGCGATCGAAGGCAAGAGCGGCGGCGTGTTCGAGTACAGCGTGCAGAACGTGCACCGCTCGATCGGCGCGCGTCTCTCCGGCGAGATCGCCAAGCGCCACGGCAACCTCGGCATGTCCGACGCGCCGATCACCATCCGCCTCAGCGGCACCGCGGGCCAGTCCTTCGGCGTATGGAACGCCGGCGGCCTGAACCTGGAGCTGGAAGGCGACGCCAACGACTACGTCGGCAAGGGCATGGCCGGCGGCCGCATCATGATCAAGCCGCCGCGCGGCAGCCGCTTCAAGAGCAATGAGACCGCCATCATCGGCAACACCTGCCTGTACGGCGCCACCGGCGGCTCGCTGTTCGCCGCCGGCACCGCGGGCGAGCGTTTCGGCGTGCGCAACTCCGGCGCGCTGACCGTGGTGGAAGGCTGCGGCGACCATGGCTGCGAATACATGACCGGCGGCACCGCGGTGATCCTCGGCGAATGCGGCGTGAACTTCGGCGCCGGCATGACCGGTGGCTTCGCCTACGTGCTGGACGAGTCGCGCAGCTTCGTGGACCGCTACAACCACGAGCTGATCGACACCACCCGCATCGTGGCCGAGCACATGGAAGCACACCAGCACTACCTGCGCTCGCTGATCCAGGAACACGTCAACGCCACCGGCTCTGCGTGGGCCCAGCAGATCCTCGACGACTGGCGTGATTTCGTCGGCAAGTTCTGGTTGGTGAAGCCCAAGGCGGCGGATATCGGCTCGCTGCTCGTTGCAATCAAGGCCGCGGCTTAATCAGCCCCGCGACCCAGGGAAAGTAAGATGGCAAAGAAGAATGTCATGCAGTTCATCGAGATCGGGCGCCAGGACCCGAAGAAGGTGCCTGCGGAAGTGCGCCTGCACGACTGGCGCGAGATCTACGGCCAGTTCCCGCAGGAACAGGCCGCGACGCAGTCCGGCCGTTGCCTGGAATGCGGCAACCCCTACTGCGAGTGGAAGTGCCCGGTCCACAACTTCATCCCCAACTGGTTGAAGCTGGTGCAGGAAGGCAACCTGTTCATGGCGGCCGAGCTCTCGCACAAGACCAACACCCTGCCGGAAGTCTGCGGCCGCGTGTGCCCGCAGGACCGCCTCTGCGAAGGCGCCTGCACGCTCAATGACGGCTTCGGCGCCGTGACCATCGGCAACGTCGAGAAGTACATCACCGACGAGGCCTTCAAGCAGGGCTGGCGTCCGGACATGTCCGGCGTGGTGCCCACCGGCAAGCGCGTGGCCATCGTCGGCGCCGGCCCGGCCGGCCTCGGCGCCGCGGACATCCTGACGCGCAACGGCGTGAAGGCCGTGGTGTTCGACAAGTACAACGAGATTGGCGGCCTGCTGACCTATGGCATCCCTCCCTTCAAGCTGGAAAAGGAAGTGATGCTGCGCCGCCGCGAAGTGTTCGAGGGCATGGGCATCGAGTTCCGCCTGAACACCGAGATCGGCAAGGACATCCAGTTCAAGACGCTGCTCGACGAATACGATGCCGTGTTCCTCGGCATGGGCACCTACACCTACATGAAGGGCGAGTTCCCGGGTGAAGACCTGCCGGGTGTGCATGAAGCCCTGCCCTTCCTGGTGAGCAACATCAACCGCGTCATGAGCTGGGAGAAGAACCCGGCCGACTTCATCGACATGGCCGGCCAGAAGGTCGTGGTGCTCGGCGGCGGTGACACCGCGATGGACTGCGTGCGCACCTCCGCGCGCCAGCAGGCCAGCAGCGTCACCTGCGTCTACCGCCGTGACGAGGCCAACATGCCCGGCTCCAAGCGCGAAGTCAGCAACGCCAAGGAAGAAGGCGTGAAGTTCGTCTTCAACCGCTCGCCGGTCGAGATCGTGGGCAACGGCAAGGTGGAAGGCGTGAAGGTGGTCGAGACCCGTCTCGGCGCCCCCGACGCGCGCGGCCGCCGCAAGCCGGAAGTGGTCCCCGGCTCCGAGCAGATCATCCCCGCCGACCGCGTGGTGATCGCCTTCGGCTTCCGCCCGAGCCCGGCCGACTGGTTCGCCCAGCACGACATCAAGCTGCAGGCCGACGGCCGCGTCGACACCAGCGAGAAGAAGCGCTTCCAGACCGCCAACCCGAAGGTCTTCGCGGGCGGCGACATGGTGCGTGGTTCCGACCTCGTCGTCACCGCCGTCTACGAAGGCCGCCAGGCTGCCGAGGGCATTCTCGACTACCTGGGCGTCTGATCCCGGCAGCGACAAGGCTGCCAAGCCAATCCGGGGTCAGCGCAAGCGACCCCGGATTTTTTATGGCCGAAAGAAAAACATGAAGCAGGAAAGAGCTTGAAGCACCAACCGGACCGCTCACCCCGAGTGCCGCGAAGCGGTGTATCGAGGGGCGCCGACAAGCCCTGCCATCACAGAGATTCGCAGATGAACACCCCAACAGAATCCCCCGACCAACTCCGCCGCGGCTACCTCTTCGCCGCCCTCACCGTCGCCATCTGGACCGGCTTCGTCCTGGTCTCGCGCATGGCCGGCAAAGGCACGCTTACAGCGTTTGACGTCACCGCGCTGCGCTTCGGCGTCGCCGCCGTGCTGCTCTCGCCGCTGCTGATCATCAACGGTCTCGGCACGCTCAAGAACCCAAGCCGCCTCGCCGCCTGCACGCTCACCGGCGGCCTCGGCTATGCGCTGCTGTGCTACAGCGGCTTCTACTTCGCCCCTGCCGCGCACGGCTCCATCCTGCTCAGCGGCATGATGCCCTTCCTCACCGCGATCCTCGCCTGGATGTTCCTGGGCGAGCACCCGAGCCGGCAGAAGCAGGTCGCGCTGCTGGTGATCGGCGCCGGCGTCGCCTGCATGGCGGTGCAGACCTTCAGTCATGGCTTTGCCGGCAACAGCTGGATCGGTGACCTACTCTTCGTCAGTGCCAGCACCGCCTGGTGCGTGTTCACGATCCTGGTGCGCCGCTGGCAGATCAAGCCCTGGGATGCGGCGGCCGGCATGTCCGTGACCTCCGCGCTGATCTTCCTGCCGATCTACATCCTGTTCCTGCCCAAGCACATCAGCGTGGCGCCCTGGCACGAGATTTTGCTGCAGGCCGGGTACCAGGGCGTGATGGTGGTGATCGTGGCCATGGTGCTCTATACGCGTGCGGTGGCGGAGCTGGGACCGACGCGGCTGGCGGCGGTGATGGCGACGGTACCGGCGATCTCGGCGCTGCTGGCTTGGCCGGTGCTGGGGGAGGCGTTGACGCCGTTGCTAGGCGTAGGGATTACGCTGGTAACGCTGGGGGCGTGGATTGGGGCGGCGACGCGGGGGTTGAGGTGGTTGTAAGTTAGTGAGACCGAATTGCCCAAGAGGTCCAGGAGCCGTCCTGTCGCACATGCAACAGAAAAGGGGTAAGAAGATGCCTCAATCTGAATGGAATTCCCCCAATGGATGGAGTCGATGATGAGACGCCAAGGCGCCTTTGGCGACGATCTTGGAGTAATCGCATGCGAGTGCGTAATCCAAGGAAGTAAGCCGGTTCTATTCGTGGCGCGTACCCCGGGCGACTGGCAGATGTATTGCCACGATACGGCTCATGATTTTGATGATCCTCATGTAATAGAAAATCAAATATGGGCCGTGCATCTCATTCACTTGCTTGAAAGGGACCCAACGCTTAACGCGGTTTCCGATCTTGCGATCGACATGGCCGCCGAAAGAGAGCGAATCGGCGGGCCCTGGCAGCGCTTTGCAAACAAAGATGAAGATTGAATTTTTCTGCTCTATTAAGCGCTGCCAGTGACAGAGAAAGGGACAGATCTATCTATAGAAAAATGAGTCTGTCCCCCCTTTGCTGTCCCTTTGCTGGTCCTCTTTGCTGGTCAGGATCGGCGACCTGCTCTTCGTCAGCGCCAGCACCGCCTAGTGCGTGTTCACAATCTTGGTCCGCCACTGGCAGATCAAGCCCTGGGATGCGGTGACCGGCATGTCCGTGACTTCCGCGCTGATCTTCCTGCCGATCTATGGGTTGTTCCTGCCAAGTACATCAGCGTGGCGCCCTGGCACGAGGGCCTGCTGTAAGCAGGCTATCAGAGCGCAACGATGTGATCGTGGCTATGGTGCTCCACACGCGTGCCGTGCCGGAGCAGGGTCCGACGCGGCTGGCGGCGGCGATGACAGCGGTGCCGGCGATTTCGCTGCTGCTGGCTTGGCAGTGCTGGGGAGGTGCTGACACCGTTGCTAGACGTAGGGGTCACGCAGGGGCGCTGATGGGAGGGGCGACGCAGGTGTCTGGGTGGGCAGATTTGAGATCGGCCCGCTAAGTGCTCGCTCCATACCGAGACATGACGGCACTGTCACGTTGCGCCAGTGCTCGCTTCGCGACACGATCCGAGAGCAATGTCAGAGAGTTTGCGAGAACAGAAAATGTCAGAAGAAACTAAAGAAAGCGGCGATGTTAAGTGGTGGGAGTTTTATGCCGTCAGATACGCCATGGGAACGGTTGTGGGCGCGCTTACGGTGTTTCTGCTGTGTACGCATACTCCGGGGCTCTCTCCTCTCTTGTTGATTGAGCCCGGAAAATCGTTTGCGGCCGAACACATTTTGCTCTTGGGAGCATATGGGCTCACGTACTGTTACATCGCTAGTGCGCCTATTCTGGTCTTTCATTCGTCCAGGTTCATGCTGACGTGGTCAGGACGCGAACACATATCCAGATCAAAGATCGTTGCCATATTTGGAACCCCACTGCTAGGCGCTGCCTTGCTTCATGCTCTTGTGTGGTCAGATAACGGGCTTGCTTTTCTCGTTAGCTTTTCTGCGACCTACCTCCTGCTCTTGGCATTCTTATCGCAGATATACGTTGCGTATCGGGCGTTGCTGCAATCGGAGAAGTTGTTTGATTTCTATCGTAAGCTCGCAAATAAAAGAGCAAAAGAGAAAACAGATATTGTAGATTCTTACCGACATCTCAGAGAGCACGGCAACTCTTTCGCAATAGTTTTCTTAGAAGTGGTGCTTGGAGTAATCTTATTCAGCATCGGCGATGCACAAACGAGCCTGTCGAAATTCTTCGGCTCTAACTCTGGAGCAGCCTTTGGTTACATTTCCGCAACATTATTCTGGATGACGCCTGCAGTATTCGTCTGGTTGATAGGAACGGCTTTCGAGCGGCGCTTCGCGGAGGAACCATAGGAAGAGGGATTCGGAGTAAGTGAACCGAGGCCGGGCTGAGGCCGGGCTCAGAAAAGTGGACAGATCTATTATCTAAAAAGCCGTTCCCTTTGTTCCTTTGAGAAATCCCGCCGGCTTTGCCGTTCAGGGAAGTTCGTCGTCAAACTCTTCTTCATGCGGGTTCATTTCCCGAACCCAGCGTTCACCCAAGGTGGCCCGCTTTGCGATCCACCCGGGCGGCAGGTCCGCAAGCTCCAGCAGAGAGGCGTCGCGTTCGACGACATGGCTGAAGCAGACCAGCAGCAGGTCTTCCTCCGCGGGTTCATCGGCGGTCATGAACTGCCAGCCGTGGTCGTCCGCATCATGCGAGACTTCCAGGATGGCGGCGCCCTCCTCGATGATCTGCCGCAGGGTGATGACCGCGCAGTTGGGAGGTTGATCGAACGGCCAGTGGTTCATGGGCTCGGGAAATCTCAGATCCGCGCCGTCACCCAAGCAAAAGTTTCCTTCCACACCGCCGCCGGCACTTCATCTTCCAGCGTCTCCACCAGATCGGCCAGCGTGGTTTCGCGCAGCGAGGCGCGCCAAGCCTGGTCGGCCTTCCACATGACGCGGGCTACGGCGCAGCTCTTGCCGTCGCGGGTGCCGGCTTTGCGGCAGGGGTTGTTCTTGCGGATCTCGGTGCAGACGAAAGTGGACTGCTTGCCCTCGATGGCTTCCACGACATCCAGGAAGCTGGTGTCCGTCGGGGCCTTGGCCAGGCGGTAGCCGCCGCTGGGGCCGAGGGTGCTGGTGACGATGCCGGCCTGGGACAGGCTCTGCAGGGCCTTGGACAGGTATTCCTTGGGCAGGCCGTGCAGCTCGGCGAGGTCCTTGGTGGGCAGGTATTTGCCCACGGGCAGGCCCGCCAGGATGGCGCAGCAGTGCAGGGCCCATTCGACCTGGCTTTTGAGGACCATGGTTTCCTTACTCTCTAGCTTAGGGGCTAGCCCCTCACCCTAACCCTCTCCCCGCAGGCGGGGAGAGGGGATTGACGGAGGCGATTGCGAAAGGGTACCGCAAGGCGGGATCTGATCCATCCACGGTGACCTGTGGCCGCTCATCCTTCGACAGGCTCAGGACGAACGGCCACCGATCAGTCTCCCGGGGGCTCACCCCTTCAGGCCGCCGCTGCCGCCTTGCTCAGCCAAGCCTCGAAATGCGTCGGCCCAATGATGGGCCCGGCACCCGGGGTCAGGGACTCGTCGGTCAAGGGCGTGCCGAAGTAGCCAGCTTCCCGCGAGCTGACCACGGCGCGGACGTCGCCGGTGGTCTGCATGAAGCGGCGCACGAACCCATCCAGCGGCGCCTTCTCCGGGCCGGCCACTTCCAGCATGCCGTTGTGCGGCGGCGCCACGGCCAGCTTCGCGAGCGCGGAAGAGACGTCTGCCGCGGCGATGGGCTGCAGGGCGGCGGAGCTGAGGTGGACGGTGTCGCCCACGGTGCCGCCGTAGGCGATGGCGCCGAGGAATTCATAGAACTGCGTGGCGCGCAGGATGGTGTAGGGGATGCCGGAAGCCTGGATCAGCTCCTCCTGCGCCATCTTGGCGCGGAAGTAGCCGGCGGCCAGCATGCGCTCGGTGCCGACCACGGACAGGGCGATGTAGTGCTGCACGCCGGCAGCGGCGGAGGCCGAGAGCAGGTTGCGGGTGGAGTTCTCGAAGAAGGCCAGCACGGGCTGGTCCTCGAAGGAGGGCGAGTTGCTGACGTCCACCACCACCTGGGCTCCCTGCAAGGCGGCGGCCAGGCCTTCCCCGGTGACGGCGTTGACGCCGGTGCGCGGCGAGGCGGCGATGACCTCATGCCCCGCCTCGCGGAGCTGGCGGGTGAGTTCGGAGCCGATCAGGCCGGTGCCGCCGATGATGACGAGTTTCATGTTCTTCTCCAATGAAGCCCCGCGGTGCCGGGCCGTGATTCCGAGGAGGCGAGGCTTAGCCTGGCCACTATTAAGGATGATCTTTATCCTTAAGGATAGATAATATCCTTAATTAAGACAGAGTCAAGTTCTGCTTCGCCCCGTTGAGTGATACATGGGGCCGCCATGCGCAGGAGGCGCCATGCCGGCGCCGCTCATACCTGACAGAGCGTTCAGGTAGACGATTCGCTGATCGGCTCGTAGCCTTTAAGCAATAACTCAAGCTTAGGACACGCCATGACCGGACTCGCCCTGCGACGACTCAGCGCCTTGATGCTCTGCCTGGGTGTTGCAGCGTGTGGTGGTGGTGGCGGCGACAACGGGCCGGATGTCTCTCCGGCCGGTGCGTTCCGGGGTGTCATCACGACGGCCGAATCGAACATCGATGTCGTCGGCATGGTTGGCGAGAGTGGGCGCATGATGCTGGTGGGCAGTTCGCTGCCCGCAGCTTTCCTCGGCACGCTAACGACCCGTGGTGAAAACCTTGGTGGTAGTTATCGGGGCTTCGCGAGAAATGGATTCGTCTTCGACAACGCGCAGTCCAATATCTCCGGACGGATAAATGGCGTCGTGAGTGAAGCTGACAGCATTGACGGCAGCTTTAGCGTGGCAGGTGGAGGTAGCGGCAGTTTCTCGCTGGATTACCTGGAGCCGGTCTATGAGAGAGACTCGAATCTGCCCATCATGGCCGGTAGCTGGATTCTGACCCAGGATGGGGCCAACTACTTCTTCACAATCACGACAACGGGTGAAGTGTCGGGCAATAGCGGGGGCTGCAACTACACCGGCCAGCTCACCCTCATCAATCCTGACCACAGCCCCTTCAACGTGGATCTCACGGAGACCTGCGGAACTGCGGTCCAGGTGATGAGTGGACTGGGCTGGCACAACGCATCGCCGCCGGCCTCCGGGATCCCCGAAACGCTCGTGCTGGGTGCATCATCAGCGAGCAAGCTGCTGCTTGGATCGCTGACCCGGCTTTGACCGCTCACGAGGGCAAGGTCACTCGTCGTCCGACTCTACCGCGCTGCAATCCGCCGACACCCAGCGGCCCTGCTGCTCCATGTTCATGTCCAGCGGGATGCTCTTGCCGCCGGCGATCAGCTTGCCGCTGAACTGCAGCTTGGCGCGGTACTGCGTGGGGCTGGTGAAGGTCATCTCCAGGTGGCCCTTGCCGTTCTGCGTGGCGCTGACGCAGTTGTAGTCGTAGGCCTGGGCGGTGGCGGTGTTCTTCAGCGTGGTTATCGTGCAGCCCTTGTTGATCTGGCCGCGCCACTGCTCGAAGGAGTTGTCGTTGGCCTTTATGCAGTGCTGGTCGGTCTCGGTCTCGCCGTCGCTGGTGGTCTTGGTCTCCCACAGGCCGGGCTTGGCCGGGCCTGCGAGGGCGGGCAGGGAGGCGGCGCAGAGCAGCAGGAAGGCGGCAGGGCGGATCTTGGACACGGCATTCACTCCGTTGAATGGAATTCAGGTGGCGCATCTGAGCACGTGATCTGCTGTAGCCGCGGAGGATTCGGTCACACAAGAAAGCCTTGTTCAGTGCCGCCGCGGGCGTAACGTGATGCGCTGCGCTCTTTAGGGATATCCCTGACGTTGACAGCCGCTAGTGGAACTATCGCTCCGGCATGCGATCATTGAGACCAATCCACACCTTTCCGTAATGCCTGATACAAGCAGGCATGGAAGACTCCGGGCAACCGGAACACGGCGCCAGGGAGGCTCCACCCCATGACATTTGTCCGAAACTGCGCCCGCCTTTCTGTCCTGGCGGGTGTGGTGATGCTGTCCGCCTGCAACCTGGAAAGATCGGACGAGTATCGCCCGGTCTACGACTGGAGCGAGCTGGCGCAGACGCTGGACAGCGCCGTCGGCGAGAGTGACGCCCAGGTTCGCGGTTACAGCTTCGTGCTCAACGTGGACGGCCGCCGTGAGTTCAGCCGTGCGGGCGGCGACATGACGCTGGACTCCGCCATCCCCATCGCCTCCGCCACCAAGGCGCCGGCGGCCGTGGCGCTGCTGACGCTGGAGCGTGAAGGCCTGGTGAGCCTGGACGCGCCGGTGAGCCAGTATCTCGGCGACGCCATCGGCTGGCCGGTGGCCAAGTCCGGCATCACGCTGCGCATGCTGCTCAACCATACCTCGGGCCTGCCGACGACCTCGCCCTGCCTGGACCAGGTGAACATGATGACGCTGCAGGACTGCGCGGCGGAGATCGCGGCAGCGCCGCTGGATTTCCTGCCTGGCACGCAGTTCGGCTACAGCGCGGCGGGTTACCAGGTGGCGGGGCTGGTGGCGGAGCGCGTGACCGGCCAGCCCTGGAGCACGCTGTTCCGCGAGCGGGTCACCGCGCCGCTGGGCATGGATTCCTTCAGCTACGGCGAGTCGAGCAATCCGCGAGTGGCCGGCGGGGCCGTGTCCAATGCACCGGACTACATCAAGTTCAGCCAGGTGATCCTTGACGGCGGCGCGCCGCTGCTGACGCGCGCCCAGGGGCAAGCCCTGCGGCAGAGCCAGGTGACGGGACTGCCGGTGTACTTCACGCCCGCGCTACCGGGCGCGCGGCTGGTGGGCTACAGCCAGGGCTGGTGGATTTCCTCGCCGGAGAATCACCCCGACAGTGTCGGGCCGGAGATCAGTGATCCCGGCCTGCTCGGCAGCACGCCGTGGATCGACTTCGGCAAGGGTTACACGGCGATGCTGCTGATCACCGGCACCCCGGACAAGGGCCTGGCGATGTGGACGGCGGCGCGCGAGAAGATCCTGGCGGCGTTGAACCAGCCGTAAAGGGCTGGCGTGTAACGCTGGCCTTTGCCGAAGGCGGGATGCTCCCGCCCTACGGTCGCGGCGATCATGCCGGCGTCATGCGGATGTCATAGTCTGCGCACTCTTCTCGAGTGACCGACACATGCTCCGCCGACTGCCCGCCCTTGCCATCCTGCTGCTTGCCGCCTGTAGCTCCAGCGAGCCGGTCGGTTCATCCGTAGTTCCGGATGGCACGGGCGCTGCGATGTTGCAGCATGCGCATGCTCACAATGACTACCTGCACGAGCGGCCGCTGCTCGATGCCCTGGAGCAGGGCTTTGGCAGCGTGGAGGCGGACGTCTTCCGCACCCTGGCCGGCGACCTGGCGGTGGCGCACAGCCTGGGCGAAATCCGCGCGGGCCGGACGCTGCGCAATCTTTACCTGGATCCGTTGGCCGGTTACGCGGCGGCACATGGTGGGGCCATCCATGCAGGGGGCCGGCTGCAGTTGCTGGTGGACCTGAAGACAGCAGGCCCGGCCACCTGGAAGGAGCTGGAATCGCAGTTGGCAGAGTACGGCGATTTGTTCACGCGCCATGATGCCAGCGGCCTGCATGCCGGCCTGGTCGACGTGGTGGTATCCGGTAACCGGCCGCGCGCGGAGATGGAAGCCGCGGCGACGCGGCGCTCCAGCTACGACGGCCGGCTCACGGACCTGGACGACCGCGCGCCGGCTTCCTTCATGCCGCTGATCAGCGCCAACTGGGCGACGGAATTCGGCTGGGACGGCAACGGTGAATTCCCCGAGGCGCAGCGGCTCAAGCTGCAGGACGCGGTGCAGCGCACGCACGCCGCGGGCCGCCGCTTGCGCCTCTGGGGCACGCCCGATGCGCCCGGCGCGGCACGTGACCGGCTCTGGTGCACCTTGCTAACCAGCGGCGTGGACTGGCTCAATACCGATGACCTCGAAGGCATGCGTGACTTCTTCCAGCGCGCGCCGTGCTCGCCGCCGTGAGTGGTGGCGCTGCGCTGCGATTCCCGGGGCGGCAGATCCTGCTGAAATTCCGCGGGAAATTCCCGGGAACTCTGGTGGAAACCCGCCGTCCAACTTAGGCGAGGAGGAAGTCAGCAGAGAATTGAAAAGACGATTGGATTTTGCAATCGCCCCTGTCAAATCGAAGCGATAAAACCACTTCGCCGGCTGGGAATGACTTAATACATGACGCCATACGGTGCCGTCATTTCCCAGCCTCTATTCTTCAGCCCAGGTGATCGCAAGTCGCCTGGCGTGCAGGAAGACGGAAGCGTTCCGGCCATGCGCGCAATGAGCCGGAACAGGTGACACGGTCTTGCATCAGGCAGACCGTGTTGCAGCAGGCGCCGGGGCGGGACTCGTGCCCGCCCCGGCGAATGAAGAAAGGGCGGCCTCACGGCCGCCCTTTTGTTTCGCTGCCTCGCTGTGTAATCAGGCGGCGCTGATCTCGCAGCGGCCGTTGTCGCAGCCGGCCGCCGCCGGCTCGCCGCCCGGCTGGGCGAATACCGCATCCGCTTCAGCCTCGGCCACCAGCGTGGCGATCTCCGCGCCCA
Source organism: Solimonas sp. (assembly GCA_030149365.1). Taxonomy (GTDB): domain Bacteria; phylum Pseudomonadota; class Gammaproteobacteria; order Nevskiales; family Nevskiaceae; genus Solimonas_A. The sequence goes on along the minus strand of JASBRP010000021.1, from coordinate 6,292 downwards.
GCACGAGGTCATCCACCTGGCCGAAGTGCTGCTGCCGCAGGCGACCCTGCGCGTCGATCAGGATCAGCGTGGGCGTGCCGCGCATGCGGTAGGCCTGCATGGTCAGCGGGATCGGGGTGCCCTGGCCCGGGCGATCCACGCCCACCGGAAAGCCGATGCGGTACTCGTGCAGGAAGGCCTTCAGCGATACCGGCGTCATCGCCGCGTGATGCTCGAACACCGTGTGCAGGCCCACCACCGCGACCTTGTCCTGCGGGAAGGTCTGGTGCACGCGCTGTGCCTGCGGCAGGCCATGCGAGACGCAGCCGGGGCAGAGCATCTGGAAGGCCTCGACCACCACCACCTTGCCGCGCAAGGCGGCCAGGCTCAGCGGAGCCGAGGTGTTGAACCATTGGTCCACCTGCCATTCGGGGGCGAGCTGCAAGCTGTCGTTCATCTGCCTTCTCCTGTGACTGATGGGATGTAAGTTAGGATTCCTAACTATTAAAGTCAAGGGTGGGCGGGTCATGCCTTGGTATGGTTTAGGGATGAGGGACCTGACGCCGAAGCAGATCGTTGGAAAAGACAGCCGCACGCTCCCCTGCGGGGCAGAGAGGGCAAGACGTTGCTTGGCCCGGCATGACGGGCTTGAGGGATTCTGGTTTCGTGGCGGGCCGCCGACCGCCACGTGAACGGCGGCGGCGAAACTCAGTACCGTGCCAGGAGCGCTTCCACGTCTGACCGGATGTACTTCAGTGATTCACGCGAGTTGAGGGCCTGGCCCGGTGCGCCGTTGACCAGCACGGCGAGGGCCACCCAGCCGCCATCCTGCTTGCGCAGGTAGCCGCCGATGCCGAAGACCGCATGCGGCTCGCTCATGGTGCCGGTCTTGAAGGCGGTGCGCGTCATCCAGGCGGGGCTGCCTTCGCGCATGCGCGTACCGCCGGAATCCGCCGGGACCACCAGGCCGGCGTAGAACGCGGGGAAGGTCCGCGTGCCCAGGTATTGCTCGCGCAGAACGGCGATCAGGTCGCGCGCGGAGAGCGCGTTCTCGGGCGTCAGGCCGCTGCCGCTGTACAGCGGCGGGGCGATGACGGCGCCGTCGCCGATGGCCTGGCGCGCACGCACCACGCGCGCGGAGAGCTGCGTGGCCGCTTGCGCCAGCGTCGGCGCGGGACCGGGACGCGCCTCCTGCGCCAGTTTCAGCGTCATGACGTCGGCGATGTAGTTGTTGGAGTAGCGCATCATGCGCTCGAGCTGTTCGCGCAGCGGCAGGCCCTGCACGCCGGCCACGCGCCAGGCATTGGCGGGCAATGCTTCCTCGCGCAGGTAGAGGCCGCCGTTCACACGGATGCCGAGCTCGGCCAGCATCTGCCACAGCAACTGCCCAGTGCCGCCGGCGGGGTCGGACATGGAGCGGTAGACGCGCTGCAGGTTGCCGGGGTCGAGCGTGCCGGAAACCAGGATGCGGTCTCCCTCCTTGCCCTGGGTGCGGGCGATGGCCAGCGGTGCGCTGTTGCGTGCGCCACGTGCATCGATGCGGCCTTCGACGGTGATCGGCAAGGCGACGCCGGAACAGTGGCGCGGTTCCAGGCTGGGGGAGAAGTCCACGCACCAGCTGCCGTAGTCCACGCCGATACCCGACAGCGGCGCGGCGTAGGAGGAATCGCTGCGGGTGATGAACTTGCAGCGGTCCGCGGTCTCGCAGGCAGGGCGGCCCAGGGGCAGGGTGCTGACGTTGAGATCGCCGCGCACCTCGCGCACGCCGGCCTGGCGCAACTGCGCGGCCAGCAGCCAGAGGTCACGGTGCTCCAGCGTGGGATCGGCCTGGCCCTGCAGGATCAGCGAGCCCTCGAGCACGCCCTGGTTGAGATTGCCGGTGGCGTAGAGATCGGTGGCGAGCGTGCGCTCCGGCTCCCAGGCCTCCAGCGCGGCGGCGGCGAGTACGATCTTGGTCAGCGAGGCGGCGTTGAGCCGCTGCTGCGGGTTGTGCGCCGCGAGCACGCGGCCGCTCTGCAGGTCCAGCGCGAGGGCGGTGGCGCTGGCGCCGGTCTTCTCGAGCTGGCGCAGGTTGGGCCAGTCGTCCTGGGCGGCGGCGGTGAGGGTGACGAGCGAGAGGAGGAAGGGGATCAGGGGGCGCATGGCGGGTTTTTACCATGGGCACACAACTTCTGACTGTAGGCCTGGACTGACTAACCGCCCCGTTCGCGCTGAGCCTGTCGAAGCGTGAACAGCTATGGAGGCCGAGCCCCGTGGTAGAGGCCGTTCACCCTTCGGCAGGCTCAGGGCGAACGGCTACGGGAGCGGCGACTACGGCTGCTGCTGCAAGAAGTAAGGATCGAGCTGCTGCCCTTCCGGAGGATTGAAGTAGGTGCGGATGTAGGCGACCTTGCCGGCGTCGTCGATGGTGTAGATCTCGATGGAGTCGAGCTCCACCGGCTTGCCCTCGACCTTGCCGTGGTTCTTCACGTGCAGGGCGGCCTGGTTGGCGCAGACCTGCATCAGCACGATCTCGATCTTCCAGTCATGGCCGTCCTTGAAGGAGTTGGTCCAGCTCTTCTCCAGGCCGTCCTTGCCGATCTTGGGCAGGCCGCCCACGGGGTCTTCCAGGCGGATGCCGTCGGCGAAATTCGCCATCCAGCGCATCTTATCCTTGGAATTCCAGGCTTCGAAGTGATTGCGGATGGCCTGCTCGATCTGTGCCTTGGTCGGCATCGTTCTCTCCTCCTGATGGTGGGGCTATCCTCGGCAGGGGCGGACATGGCGTCCCCCTCCATAAGGACGATGGCACCAAATCGAGGTGTGCCGGTCCTACAAGCGGTAAACCCCAAGGAGAAGGACATGCGAGGCTCGATCCTGCTGGCCGGATTGCTGCTCACGGCCTGCACACGCGGTGACGGTGCGCCCGTGGCGCCGGCCGGGGCACTGCAGGTGACCGAGGTGGCGCGCGGGCTGGAACACCCCTGGGCGCTGGCCTTCCTGCCCGATGGGCGCATGCTGGTGACGGAAAAGCCTGGTCGCCTGCGGGTGGTGGATGCCAAGGGCGCCGTCTCTGCACCGTTGGCCGGTGTGCCGGCGGTGGCGGCCGGTGGGCAGGGCGGCCTGCTGGATGTGGTGCTGGACCCGCAGTTCGCGCAGACGCAGCGCATCTACTTCAGCTACAGCGAGCCGCGCGAGCAAGGCCGCAACGGCACGGCGGTGGCGCACGCGCGCCTGGGCGACAAGGGCCTGGAGCAGCTACGCGTGATCTTCCGCCAGCAGCCTTCGGTGGACAGCAAGAACCATTACGGCTCGCGCCTGGTGTTCGCGCCGGATGGTGCGCTGTTCGTGACGCTGGGCGAACGTTACAGCGGCATGGAGCAGGCACAGTCCCTCGATGGACACCTGGGCAAGGTGATCCGCATCGATCGCGAAGGCGGCGTGCCGGCGGGCAATCCCTATGCGGGCCGCAAGGATGCCGGGCCGGAGATCTGGTCCTACGGCCACCGCAACCCGCAGGGTGCGGCGATGCATCCGCAGACCGGCCGCCTGTGGACGCACGAGCACGGGCCGCGCGGCGGCGACGAGATCAACGTGGCGCAGCCGGGCCGCAACTACGGCTGGCCGGTGATCACTTACGGCACGGACTACTCCGGTCTCAAGATCGGCAAGGGCGAGCAGCAACGGCCCGGCATGGAGCAGCCGCTGCATTATTGGGTACCGTCGATCGCGCCCAGCGGCATGGCCTTCTACACGGCGGACCGCTTCAAGGCCTGGCAGGGCAATCTTTTCGTGGGCTCGCTGAAGTTCGGCCAGCTGGTGCGGCTGCAGCTGGATGGCGAGAAGGTGAAGCAGGAGGAGCGCTACGACATCAAGGCGCGCGTGCGCGACGTGCGCCAGGGGCCGGACGGCTACCTGTACCTGGTCACCGACGAGAACGAGGGCCGCATCCTGCGGGTGAGCCCGGGGACCTGAGCCGCGGCGCCTGAGCGCGAGCCCGCGGGCGTTGCCTACAATGGCGCGTCCACGGAACCGTCCGCGCCATGTCCTTCCGCCTGCCCTGCCTGCTGGTCCTGCTGCCCATCATCGCTGCCTGCGGGCGCGAGGCTCCCGAGACGCCGAGCGTGCAGAGGGCGGCGCCCGCGGAGGTACTGGAGGCGCGGGTCTACACGGAGCAGGCCGGGGACCGGGTGCGCTTGCTGCTCGACAGCCCCAAGGCTTATCCGGTGACGGTCACGGTGCGTGCGCAGCTGAGCCGCATGGAGTCCGACCAGCCTTTGCCATTCACCCGCAGCGTGCGCGATGCACGGGGCCTGGCCTTGTTCGAGCTGCGCCCCGCGGCGGGGGCGGGGGCACCGGAATATCGCTACGAGTCTCGCTGGCAATGCGGTGACGCCAAGGGTGTGCACGACAGTGCCCAGGTCTACCTGCTGCCGCTGGCACCCGGCACCACCTACGAGCTGATCCAGGGGGCCGGCGGCAGCTACAGCCACCAGGATGCGTCCTTCAATGCCTATGACTTCGCCACCGCGGAAGGCACGGAGGTGCGTGCCGCACGCGCCGGGGTGGTCTGCGCCATCAAGGCCGATTCCGGCGTCGGCGGGCCGGACCGCCGTTATGCCGACGATGCCAACTACGTGGCGGTGGTGCATGACGACGGTACCGTGGGCTGGTACCTGCACCTGCGCCAGTTCAGCGTGGTGGTGAGCCCTGGCGAGGTGATAAGCGCGGGCCAGCTGCTGGGCTATTCGGGCAACACCGGCTTCTCCGGGCGGCCGCACCTGCACTTCGAGGTGTTCAAGCCGCTGACGGGCTATACCCGCCGCAGCCTGCCGGTGCGTTTCGCCACCGGCGCCGAGGAGCCGCAGACGCTGGAACAGGGCAAGTACTACACGCCTACCGAGGGGCCCTGACCCAGGCCACCGGGAGGCGTTTTCTGACGCCGCCGTCAGCGCTACGGCCAATTGCGTTTCAGCGGGGCGCCCTTAGACTGCCGCGCTTTCGCCCCTTGCCTGCCTGTACCGATGCCCCTGCACCAGCGCCTGATCCACCGTAGCCGCCGCCTCGCCCGCAGCGCCAGCCACAGCACCGCCAACCTGCGCGACCGCCTGTTGCGCAGCGACGAGCTGGTGCAGGCCGAGCGCACGCCTTACGAGGTGATCCACCGCGAGGGCATCGCCCAGCTACGTTACTACCCGCCGCTGGAGCAGGACGAGATCGAGCTGCTGGACCAGCGCGTGCCGGTGCAGCGCCAGGCGCACGCCGTGCCGCTGGTGCTGGTGTCGCCGCTGGCGGTCAACATGCTGATCTACGACCTGTTCGAGCAGCGCAGCCTGGTGCGCTACCTGCGCGCGCGCGGCTTCGAGCTGTACCTGGTGGACTGGGGCCGGCCAGATTCGCGGCACGACGAGTTCCGCATCGCCACCTACGTGGCGGAGCTGATGCCGAAGATGCTGGCGCAGGTGCGCGAGCACAGCGGCAGCCAGCGTCTGTCGCTGCACGGCTGGAGCTTCGGCGGCCTGTTCTCCTACGCCTACACTGCGCTGAGCCGCGATCCGGACATCGTCAACCTGGCGTTGATCGGCGCGCCCTGCGACTACCATAACAACGGCATGCTGGGCGTGCAGTACCAGCGCCTGTCCAAGCAGCTGCGCTGGCTGCGCGACCGCACGGGCTTCCGCCCGCACAACACCTCGCCACGCTGGTGGCGCTCGCCGGGCTGGGCCAACAGCCTGGCCTTCAAGCTGACCAACCCGGTGGCGAGCCTGCAGGGCTATTTCGAACTGCTGCGCAACCTGCACGACCGCGAGTTCGTCAGCGACCACGCCACCAACGGCGCCTTCCTCGACGGCATGGTGGCCTACCCGGGCGGCGTGATGCAGGACATCGTGCAGTACCTCTGGGCCGACAACGTGCTCGCCAAGGGCCGCCTGCCGATCAAGCGCTGCGAGGCCGAGCTGCGCGACATCGACGCCAACCTGCTGCTGGTGGCCGGCACCGAGGACGTGATCGTGACCACCGGCTGCACGCACCCGATCCTCGAGCACGCGCGCAGCCCGGACAAGACGCTGATCGAAGTGCCGGGCGGGCACATGGGGATTCTTGGTGGCAGCAAGGCGCCGGTGAATATCTGGCCGCAGGTGGCGGATTGGCTGGCGGCGCGGTCGACGTAGTCATTATCTTCCCTCTCCCGCTTGCGGGAGTGGGATCGACGCGGGCATGGATGCCCGCGGTAGGGCAACGCAGGGAGCTGTTGCCGCGGGCGAGGGTTTCTGTAAATCGTGAAGGGCTAACCCAGCTACGTTTTACAGAAACCCTCTCCCGCCCTCCGGGC
>JASBRP010000019.1 GCA_030149365.1 Solimonas sp. | reverse complement strand
CCGCGGCCGGTGGTGGGGGGTTCCGCGCTCTTTTTTGTGGGGCCCCCCCTCCCTCGGGCGCTCACCGCCGCTCCCACCTCAGGACGCGATGGCTTCCATCCAGTCCCGCACCTCGCTCAGATCCGTAAGCACCGGCATGCGCGGCAGGCTCTCCAGCACCTGCCGCCCGTAACCCTTGCTGCGCAGGCGCGGGTCACAAAGCATCAGCAAGCCCCGGTCCTCTGCATCACGGATCAGGCGGCCGGCGCCCTGGCGCAGCATGACGATGGCCTCGGGCAACTGCAGGTCGAAGAAGGGCTTGCCGCCGCCGCGGCGGATGGCGTCGAGCTTGGCCTCGTACACGGGGTCGCCCGGCGCGGTGAAGGGCAGCTTGTCGATGACCACCACGCGCAGCGCCTGGCCCTTCACGTCCACGCCCTCCCAGAAGCTGCTGGTGCCCACCAGCACGGCGTTGCCGTCCTGCGTGAAGCTGTCGAGCAGTGCCGAGCGGCTGTCTTCGCCCTGGACGAAGATCTGCATCTGCAGGCGCGTGCGCAGGCCGGCGGCGATGCGCTTGAGCGCGCGGTGGCTGGTGCAGAGCACGAACACGCCGCCGCGGCTGGCGTCGATCACCGGCAGCACGGCGTTGACCACCGCCTCCGGATACTCGGGATGATTGGGCTCGGGCAGGCCACGCGGCAGGTAGAGGCGCGCCTGGCTCTCGAAATCGAAGGGGCTTTCCAGCTGCAGCGTGCGCGCCTGGTCCAGACCCAGCTCGCGGGTGAAGTGGCCGAAACCGTCGCTGGTGGCCAGGGTCGCCGAGGTCAGTACCCAGGCGCCGGGATAGGTTTCCAGCATGCGGCGGAAACCTTCGGCCACCAGGATCGGCGTGGCATGCAGGCTGCCGCCGCGCATCGCCGGCTCGGCCCAGCGCACCTGCTCCGGATCGACACCGGAGATGATGTGGCCGTAGCGGCGCAGCGCGTCGTCCGCACGCGTCACGCAGGCGGCCAGCTCGGCATTGCGCTCCTCGAAGGGCTTCACCGCCTCGAACAGCGCCTGCAGGGCGTCGCCGGCCGTGGCGCAGAGATCGCGCGTCATCGGGCGCGACAGGAACTCCTGCAGCGTCACCCTGCCCTGCGGACCGGCAAAGGCATTCTCGAAGCGTACCGTGGCCGCAGCCAGCGCCTCAGCAGCCTCGCGCAGCTGCGGCATGTCGCCGAGGTTGTCGGCCTCGGTCTGGGTGTCCTTGGCCAGGTCCTGCAACTGGCGCGTGGACAGGCGCTGGCCGAAGAACTGCGCGGCCAGCTCCGGCAACTGGTGCGCCTCGTCCACGATCACGGCGTCGGTGCCAGCCAGGATCTGGCCGAAGCCCTCTTCCTTGAGCACGAAGTCGGCGAACAGCAGGTGGTGGTTGATCACCACCACGTCGGCCGCCTGCGCATTGCGACGCGCCCTGGCGACATGGCACTGGTCGAAGTCCGGGCAGCGGCTGCCCAGGCAGTTGTCGGCGGTGGAGGTGATCTGGCGCACCAGCACCTCCTCGCCGTCCAGGCTGCCCAGTTCGGAAATCTCGCCGCTCTGCGTGCGACGCGCCCAGTCCTCCACCTCGCGCAGGCGCAGGTAGAGGAACTTCAGCGCCGGCACCAGGCGCGCACGCTTCATGCGGTACAGGCAGAGGTAGTTGCCGCGGCCCTTCAGCAGCGCCACGCGCGACGGTATGCCCAGCGCGTCGCGCACGCGCGGCAGGTCGCGGTGGAACAGCTGGTCCTGCAGGGTCTTGGTGCCGGTGGAGATCGCCACGCGGCGGCCGGACATCAATGCTGGCACCAGATAGGCGTAGGTCTTGCCGGTGCCGGTGCCGGCTTCCACCACCAGGGTGCCGTCATGTCGCAGCGCCTGCTCCACGGCCTCCGCCATCTCCTGCTGCGGCAGGCGCGGCGTGAATTGCGGGATGCTGGCCGCCAGCGGTCCGTCCGCGCCCAGCAGCGCGGCGGCGGAATCGTCCATCGGTTCCGCGGAGCCTATGGTGCCGTGCCCGCGACGGCGGCCTGCAGCGCCGCCACGCGGTCCTGGGCGATCTGCGCACCGGCGGCATCGCCGCGCGCGGCGCGTGCCGCACGGATGGTCTTCCAGTTTTCCAGCTCGGCGTAGACGTTGCCGCGTGCCAGGCTGTTGGATTTCTGCGCGACGCTCTCGGCCTGGTCGTAGTTCTTCTGGTCCAGGTAGGCCTGGGCCATGGCCGACCAGACGAAGTAGTTGCGCGGCTCGATACGCAGCGCACGCTCCAGCGAGGCCTGCGCCTGCTGCGGCTGGCCGGCGGCGCGCTGCGCGCGTGCCTGGCGTACCAGGGAGGTCACGGCCTGGCCGCTGACGGCCTCGGCGGAGCGCGGCGCGCTCGGCGGCGGCGGGGTCACCACGATGGGTTCCTGCGGCACCATCTCCGGCACGGCCGGCGGCAGCGGCGAAGGCATGCCCGGCACCGGCTCCGACGGCAGGCTGGGCCGCTGCGGCAGGGTCTGCGTGGGCCGGCCGCCGGGCTGCTGCGGGTAGCTGCGCTCGTACTTGCCGGGCGGCGTGGCGCAGGCGCCCAGCACCAGGGCGGTGAGGCTCAACAGCAGGACGCGCAGCGGCATGGGACTCTCGGCGGGGGCAATCCGCCTCATTCTAACGCGGCAGCGCGCCGGTCTATTCAAAAATATCGCGCAGCCACTGCATCGGCGCCGACACCGCCGCATTGGCACAAGGGGCGTACTGCTCGGGGGCGCTGCCGCGGATGTAGGGCACGCTGCGCGCACCAGGGCAACCCTCGTCGGCCTTCAGGCCGCTGGCCGGGTCCACCATCTGCTCCTCGACATCGGGTGGCGGCACCGGGTCCAGCCCGCGAGCGTTGAGGTCCTTCATCACCTGCGTCCAGATCGGCAGGGCGCCGTTGGCGCCGGACAGGCCGGTGGGCTTGTTATCGTCACGGCCCACCCAGATCACGGCGACGCGGTCGGCTCCGAAACCGGCGAACCAGCTGTCGCGGTAATCGTCCGTGGTGCCGGTCTTGCCGGCGTAGGCGCGATCACCCGGCAGCACGCTATAGGCCGAACGGGCCGTGCCCTGGGTCAGTACCGCCTGCATGGTCCAGTTGAGCAGGTAGACCGGCCCCTCGGGCAGGGTCTGCTTCAGCTTGATCTGCGCCTGCGACAGCGGCTTGCGGTCCAGGGTCTGCACCTGGCGGATCGAGGACAGCGAGGCCTGGTAGCCGCTGGCCGCCAGCGTGGCGTACATCTGCGCCACTTCCAGCGGGGAGATCTCGACCGAGCCCAGGAACATGGAGGGTGCGGGTGCGGCGTCGCCGCTATAGCCCGCCGCCACCAGGGTGTCGCGCATCGCCTTGGGGCCGAACTGCAGGCCCAGGTAGACCGTCGGCAGGTTGTAGGACTGCGCCAGGGCGTTGACCAGCGGCTGCGGGCCATGCAGCTGGCGGTCGTAGTTCATCGGCGACCAGGGCTTGGAACCGGCGCGCGTCAGCGTGATCGGCTCGTCGGGCAGGATGCTGTAGACGTTGAAGCGGTCCGGGTGCATCAGGGCCGTGAGATAGACGAAGGGCTTGGCCAGCGAGCCGATGGAGCGGCGCGAGTCCAACGCACGGTTGAAGCCGGCGTAGCGGGTATCGCGACCGCCGACCAGGGCCAGCACCTCGCCACCGTCCACGCTGGTGACCACGCCCGCGGCCTCCAGCGTGTCGTCCTTCATCTTGCGCGCCTTCTCCAGCTGCGGCATGGCGGCGGAGATGCGCCGCTCCAGCGACTCCTGGGCACGCGGTTCCAGCGTGGTGAAGATGCGCAAGCCCTCGCTGACGAGATCTTCCTTGCGGTACTGCAACTCGAGCTGGCGCTTCACCAGCTCCACGAAGGCGGGATAGCGTTCCACGCCGCTGCGGCCGCCGGCCAGGCCCAGGGGCTGCTTGATCGCCGCCGCGTACTCCGGCTCGGTGATCAGGCCTTCTTCGCGGAAGACCTCGAGCACCAGGTTGCGGCGCTCCAGCGCGCGCTTGGGATTGCGCCGCGGGTTATAGAAGGACGGCCCCTTGACCATCCCCACCAGCAGCGCCACCTCGTGTGGCTGCAGCTCGCCCAGCGGCTTGTTGAAGTAGAAATGCGCCCCCAGGCCGAAGCCGTGTACCGCACGGTTGCCGTCCTGGCCGAGGTGGACCTCGTTGAGGTAGGCCTCGAGGATTTCGTCCTTGCTGTAGTGGACCTCCAGCAGCACGGCCATGAAGGCCTCGTTGATCTTGCGCTGCCAGGTCTGCTCGCTGCCGAAGAAGAAATTCTTGACCAGCTGCTGGGTCAGGGTACTGCCGCCCTGCACCACCCGGCCGGCGCGCATGTTGGCGATGCTGGCTCGCAGGATGCCCTTGGGACTGACGCCGAAATGGTGCCGGAAGCCCTGGTCCTCCACTGCCAGCAGGCCCTTGGTCATCATCTCGGGCACTTCCGACAGCTTGACCAGCACCCGGTCCTCGCCCTGCTTGGGATAGATGCTGCCGATCAGCATCGGGTCCAGGCGCACGATGTCGCGCGGTGCCCCGGCCTCCAGGTCATAGACCTCGGCGAGATTGCCGTCCTCGCCCCACTTGAGCCCCAGCTGCAGGCTGGGCTGCGGACCATCCCAGAAGTCGAAGGAGCGGGTCTGCACCTGTAACGCCGCCTTGGCGATGGCATAGGTGCCTGGCCCCTGCAGTTCCGCCGCCTCGCGGTAACCCAGGCGGGCCAGCTCGTGCTGCAGGGTCTGCTTTTCCAGGTTCAAACCCGGATAGAGCTCGGCTGGCGCGGCATAGACCTGTGCCGGCAGCTGCCAGCGGGCACCGGCGAAAAGATCCCGGACGCGCTTGTCCAGGCTCAGCAGGTAAGCGGAAAAGGCGACCAGGCCGACGCTCAGGACCAGCAGCAGCGACGAGAGGATGAAGGCTTTGAGCTTGCGGGGAGCCATAGGCGGCGCAGTGTAAGGCCCCGCCCGTTCCGGGCCAAGGACTTGATATTAAACGGCAAGAAGACGCCAGCAGGCGCTTAACGCAGGCTGAACCCAACCCGGATGTTGCAGAAATGTGACAATTACCCGCCGTCTCCCCTATCCTCCGCGCCCTTCACGGGGGCTGGGCAGTCCGGCACCCGGATTATGGACCAGAGGAGTTGCAAATGTTCGGACGCCTGATGCCCAAAGAGGGGCGCTTCTTCGAGTACTTCGTCGAACATGCCGAACAGCTGGTGCTCGGCGCCGTGGAACTCAAGGCCCTGATGGCCAACATCGGCGAGCTGAGCATCCGCAAGCGCAACATCGAGAGCATCGAGCATGCGGCGGACAAGATCACGCATGAAACCATGCATCTGCTGCACCAGACCTTCATCACGCCGCTGGACCGCGACGAGATCCACCAGCTGATCACGCGGATGGACGACATCCTCGACCTGATGGAAGACGTCTCGCAATGCCTGTTCCTCTACGACATCGACCATGTCACCGAGGAGGCCAGCCACCTCGCCGCCATCTGCCTGGAGAGCACCGAGCGGGTGCGCGAGACGGTCAAGCTGCTGCCGGACATGAAGAATGCCCAGGCCATGCTGGACCAGTGCAAGATCATCGATCGCCTGGAAAGCGATGCCGACCACGTCATGCGCTCGGCCATGGCCAAGCTGTTCCGCGAGGAAGCCGACACCCGCCAGCTGTTCAAGATGAAGGAAATCTACCAGCTGCTGGAATCGGTGACGGACCGCTGCCAGGACGTCGCCAACATCATCGAAGGCATCGTCCTCGAAAACAATTGAGGGCCCACAAGTGACCCTCGAAATCGTCATCCTGCTGGTCATCATGGCCCTGCTGTTCGACTTCATGAACGGCTTCCATGACGCGGCCAACTCCATCGCCACCGTCGTCTCCACCGGCGTGCTCAAGCCGCAGTGGGCCGTGCTGTGGGCCGCCAGCTTCAATTTCATCGCCTACTTCATCTTCCCGCTGAAGGTCGCCGCCACCATCGGCAAGGGCACCATCGACCCTTCGATCATCGATCACTACGTGATCTTCGGCGCCCTGACCGGCGCCATCGCCTGGAACCTGATCACCTGGTGGTACGGCCTGCCGTCCTCGTCCTCGCATGCCCTGGTGGGCGGCCTGGTCGGCGCGGGCGTGGCCAAGGTGGGTACTGGCGCCCTGATGAAGGCGGGCCTGTTCAAGATCGTGGCCTTCATCGTGGTGGCGCCGCTGCTGGGCTTCCTGCTGGGCTCGCTGCTGATGCTGGCGGTGTCGTGGCTGTGCTTCCGCAGCAACCCGCGCCGGGTGGACCGGCGCTTCCGGCGCCTGCAGCTGATGTCCGCCGCCCTCTACAGCCTGGGCCACGGTGGCAACGACGCACAGAAGACCGCGGGCATCATCTGGATGCTGCTGATCGCCGCCGGCATGACCAGCGCGGCCGATCCGGTGCCGACCTGGGTGGTGTTCTCCTGCTACATCACCATCGCCCTGGGCACCATGTTCGGTGGCTGGCGCATCGTCAAGACCATGGGCCAGAAGATCACCAAGCTGAAGCCGGTGGGCGGCTTCTGCGCGGAAACCGGTGGTGCCATGACCCTGTTCCTCGCGACAGCCCTGGGCATCCCTGTGTCCACCACCCATACCATCACCGGCGCCATCGTCGGCGTGGGCTCCTCGCGCAAGGTCTCGGCCGTGCGCTGGGGCGTGGCCGGCAGCATCGTCTGGGCCTGGGTGCTGACGATCCCCGCCTCCGCCTTCATCTCGGCCGTGGCCTGGGGCATCGGCCACCACTACTTCTAGGGCCGCCGAGGCCCGTGCTATAGTCAGGACCATGTCGATCTCTCGCGCGTATTACTTTAGCTACTGGTCTCCGGCTTCCGGCGGACGAAGGGCGCGCGCGTAACAGGTTCAGACCACGCATCCCAGACAACCGCCGGCGCGAAAGCCCCGGCGGTTTTTTATTTTCCGAAGGATTTTCCACAGAGACCCCCCATGAGCATCACTACCGACACGGGCCGCGACGGCTGGCCGTCCAGCGTGGACAAGACCAGCAACACCGACGACGAACGCATCAAGGACATCAACGTGCTGCCCCCGCCCGAACACCTGATCCGCTTCTTCCCCATCCGGGGAACGGCGATCGAAACCCTGGTCAAGCAGACCCGCAGCCGCATCCAGGACATCATGGCCGGCCGCGACGATCGCCTGCTGGTGATCATGGGCCCCTGCTCGATCCACGATCCGGCCTCCGCGCTGGAATACGCGCGGCGCCTGATGGCGGAGCGCGAGAAGCATGCGGGCACGCTGGAGATCGTCATGCGCGTGTACTTCGAGAAGCCGCGCACCACGGTGGGCTGGAAAGGCCTGATCAACGACCCCTACCTGGACGAAAGCTGCCGCATCGACGAAGGCCTGCGCATCGCCCGCCAGCTGCTGATCGACATCAACCGGATGGGCCTGCCGGCGGGCAGCGAGTTCCTGGACGTGATCTCGCCTCAGTACATCGGTGACCTGATCTCCTGGGGCGCCATTGGCGCACGCACCACGGAAAGCCAGATCCACCGCGAGCTGGCCTCGGGCCTGTCGGCGCCCATCGGCTTCAAGAACGGCACCGACGGCAACATCCGCATCGCCACCGATGCGATCCAGGCCGCCGCGCGCGGGCATCACTTCCTGTCGGTGCACAAGAACGGCCACGTCGCCATCGTGCGTACCGAAGGCAACCGCGACTGCCACCTGATCCTGCGTGGCGGCGGCAGCGCGCCGAACTACGACGCTGCCAGCGTCGAGGCCGCCGCCAAGGCCTTGGAAGCCGCCGGGCTGCCGGGATCGCTGATGGTGGACTGCAGCCACGCCAACAGCTCCAAGCAGCACCAGCGCCAGATCGACGTGGCGCGGGATATCGCCGGCCAGTTGATCGGCGGCTCGCGGCGGATTTTTGCCGTAATGGTGGAAAGCCACCTTCAAGCCGGCGCCCAGAAGTTCACGCCGGGCAAGGACCCGGTGGAGGGTCTGGAATACGGCAAGAGCATCACCGACGCCTGCATAGGCTGGGACGACTCGGCCGGCGTGCTGGAGACGCTGTCGGAGGCGGTGCGTCGCCGCCGGGGCTGAGAAAAGGCAGGGCCAAAGAAAAAGCCCGGCGCGAGGCCGGGCTTTTTTGCAGCAGAGGTACAGTACCGATTAGAAGCTGTACACCATCGCCAGACCGAAGGCCTTGGAGTCACCTTCGAGGCTGACCGGCACCGGCGGGGTGCCGGCGGTCGGAGCGTTGTTGTCCTGCGAGTAGCTGATGTAGAACAGCTGGGTCGTCAGCGCCTTGCTCAGCTTGTAGTCCACACCCAGGGCGTACATGTCGCGGGTGTTGTCGGTGAGGTCGGCGTCGGTCTTGCCGTACTGGCCCTTGAACTTGAACGCGTCGACCGTGTAGGCCGCCGACACCAGCCAGCTCTTGTCTTCACGATCACCAGCGGTGGTGGAGCCAGGGTTCTGATCGATGCCGCTCGCCGTCTGGTACAGAGCACCCAGTTCCAGACCCATCGGCAGCTTCACACCGCCGGCAGCGCGCAGCAGATCGACGCCCGGCGAGGCGCCGTCAAACAGCGGCGTCGAGCTGCGGTCGTTATCTCCGTAGGCCAGGCTGCCGAAGAAGATGCCCGATTCGAAATCGGCGGACACGTAGAAAGTGTCGGCCAGACCATCTTCCTGATCGGTGTTGTTGTCGCTGGCAGTGCGGTTCTCACCCAGCTGCAGGGCGACGTTCAGCGTCACCACATCGGCCAGCTTCGGCGAGCTGTACTGGATCAGATCGTTGACGCGGTTTTCGCCCTTCAGCAGGAACGTGATGTCACCGATCGACTCGTCGTTGAACTGGTCGACTTTGGCGCCGGCATCCTTGACCAGGGTGTCGAACTTACCGAACTTGACCGTACCGAAGCCGCCGGTCAGGCCCAGGAAGATGTTGCGCTGCGAGAAAGCCGAACCCTCGGTGCCATCCGGATCAATGCCGTACTCGAGCTGATAGATCACGGCGAGATCGCCGAGGCCCACGTCTTCCTTGCCCTTGAAGCCCAGGCGCGAGGAGTTGTTCATGTCGCGCAGGCGCCACACAGACTCGGTGGACGGATTGGCAACGCCGTTATTGGCGCCGCTCACCAGGCCGATCTCATCCTTGAGGTTTTCGACGCCGATGTTGAAGCGACCGTACACCTTGGTGTCGGCAGCGAAGGAAACCGTCGGAACGACCGTCATGGCGGCCACGGCAACAGCGATGAGATTCTTTTTCACAACAGCACTCCTGTCTCGAAAATAATTGGGAACCCGCGCGCCCTTCGATCAGTCCGGGTTTGCTGAAAACCCGACCCCCCACAAAGAGAGCTATTGCCCCAGGAACCTGTCGGCGCCTGGTTGTTTAACGGCGCGGAGTATGCGGACCAGGGGTGAAGCTTTTTTGGAGGATTTGTTTCATTAATGTGAAAAAGGCACCGTGAAGGTGCCTTTATGTGAACGCCGATTCCTCATGCACTTATTCAGTGCGCGCCGGCCCAGCTCACGAAGCCACGTCGCTCCGCACCGCTGGCTTGGCGCCATAGGCCCTGGAAGGAAGCAAGGTACTCGGAGCCCCCCTTCGCCTGGATGTCGTCGCCCACCCAGCCCAGTGCCTGCTTGCGCTCTTCTGGGCTAGCCTGCCTCCACCAAGCCTTCAGCAACGGCAGGCGATCCTGGGGCTCGGCAGACTTGGTAGGAGCCGATGCTGGAACTACAACTGGCATCGGCGTCACAGAAGGAACCGGAGACGCGGGCACAGACGCGGAGGCTGCCGGCACAGCGGCGACCGGCGTCACCAGCGGAGCAATGACCTGTTTCGCTCCGGGCTCCTGCTCCGCCGCATTGATTAGCTTGCTACCCGGCTGTAACGCCGCCCCGACGCTGCGATCGAAAGCCAGACCACTGTCGGCGGAAGCCATCTTGGTTCCGGTGTTCTGATCCTCAATCCAACCCGTGAAGGCTGCGGCCAACCGCCGCGCTTCCGTGGAATTGCGCGGCCGCTCGTAGTCGATCCGGTATCGGTGCCCGGGCACGGCGTCGACCACGAACAACTCCGGGTCAGACTTCACCACATCATGCTCGCCCTGGGGATTCAGGACCTCGCGGTAGAATACCAGCAGCTCATAGCGCCCCGGCGCCGCCACCTCCAGGCTCTTGTCGCCGCGCGTAAACATGCCCTTGGCACCCCGCACCGGCGTGCCGTTCACCTGTTCCACCTCCAGTTGCTCCGGCATGGTGATGACGGCAGTCCCGGCGGGCTTGCCGTCGTAAAGCTGGATGGGGCGCTGCGCGCAGGCACTGCTGAGCAGGATCAGGGTCAGGGCTGTCAGGCTTCGGGCTGCAAACATCATGGTTACTCCGAATATTTATTCACTATCTGCGGGCAATCCGCGCCCGCGCAGCTTGCCAAGGGAGGGCTCCCCAAGCAAAAGGCCACGCATCACTGCGTGGCCGTTTTTCCTCGGACCCTGGGGGTATCAGTCGCCGCGGGCTTCCTTCTCCATGACCTCGAGCGAGACGTGGCGCACGTCCTTGCCCTTGACCAGGTAGATCACGTACTCGGCGATGTTCTTGGCATGGTCGCCGATGCGCTCCAGGGCGCGGATGCTCCAGATCATGTCCATGACGCGGCGGATCGTGCGCGGATCCTCCATCATGAAGGTGATGCACTGGCGCATCAGGGCTTCATACTCGCGATCCACGGCCTGGTCGGCATGGGCCACGGTCAGGGCCATCTCGGTGTCGATGCGGGCGAAGGCATCGAGGGCATCATGCACCACCTGCACCACCTGGCGCGACAGGTGCTGGACTTCCAGCATGCCTTCGGTGGTGCGGGTGTGGTTGGTCAGGTCGATCGCCATGCGGGCGATCTTCTCGGCCTCGTCGACGATGCGCTCGAGTTCGGTGATCGTCTTGATCACCGCGTAGACCAGGCGCAGGTCGCTGGCGGTGGGCTGGCGACGGGCGAGGATGCGCGAGCACTCCTCGTCGATGAAGACTTCCATCTGGTTGACCTTGGCGTCGTTGGCGACGACCTGTTCCGCCAGCGCACGATCACCGTTCATCAACGCCTGGGTGGCTTCCGTGATTTGCTGCTCGACCAGGCCACCCATGGCCAGCACGCGCTGACGCACGTCCTCCAGTTCCACGTTGAACTGGGTCGAAATGTGCTGCCGATGAGGATTCTTGTCCATGATCGCTAAGATTCTCCGTTGCCTGGGCACTATACCCGCAGCCGACAATGCGATGTATCGTCGGTCCGGTCGGGGAGGGAAAGCACTAAAGCCGCAGCCGGGACGGTGCGGGGGCGCCAATATGCCCCGGCATTGTGAATAACATGTGACAGTCACAGGCCGCCGCCTTGCCCGGGTTCACAATCCCTATAGATTAAATGAACCCCTTGCAGGATTTATCCCCTCCGGCAGGCCGGGCGCAACAAAACTGTAAGATTTGCCAAGTACTCTCCGCGTCCTCAAGTCCAAAAACAGACCGGAGTTTCCTGATGACCCTGTTCCGCAAGTCCTTCGCCCAAGCTGCGCTGGCTGTCGCCGGCGTGGTTATGGCGAGCAACGCCGTCGCCGCCGATATCTCCGGCGCCGGCGCGACCTTCCCCTACCCGATCTATGCCAAGTGGGCGGACGCGTACAAGAAGGAAACCGGCATCGGCCTGAACTACCAGTCGATCGGCTCCGGCGGCGGCATCAAGCAGATCAAGGCCAAGACCGTCACCTTCGGCGCCACCGACAAGCCGCTGAAGCCGGACGAGCTCAAGGAAGCCGGCCTGCTGCAGTTCCCGATGGTCATGGGCGCCGTGGTGCCCATCGTCAATCTCGACGGCATCACCCCGGGTCAGCTCGTCCTGGACGGCCCGACCCTGGCCAAGCTGTTCATGGGCAAGATCAGCAAGTGGAACGACGCCGAGATCGCCAAGCTGAACCCGGGCGTCAAGCTGCCGAGCCAGGCCGTCGCCGTGGTGCACCGCTCCGACGGTTCGGGCACGACCTATAACTTCGCCTACTACCTGTCGCAGGTGAGCAACCAGTGGCGCGTGGAAGTCGGTGCCGACTCCTCCCTGTCCTGGCCGGTCGGTATCGGCGGCAAGGGCAACGAAGGCGTCGCCAACATGGTCGCCCAGACCAAGGGCGCGATCGGCTACGTCGAGTACGCCTACGCCAAGCAGAACAAGATGTCGCACACCAAGATGGTCAACCGTGACGGCAAGGTCGTTGCCCCGGACAACACCACCTTCCAGGCCGCTGCTGCCGACGCCGACTGGGCCAAGGTTCAGAACTACTTCCTGATCCTCGCCAACCAGCCGGGCGCCAACAGCTGGCCGATCACCGCCGCTACGTTCATCCTGGTCTACCAGAAGCCGGGCAAGGGTGCCGCCGACCTGAAGCAGGCCCTGAAGTTCTTCGACTGGGCCTACAAGAAGGGTGGCCCGGCCGCCGACGAGCTGGATTACGTGCCGATGCCCGAGGGCGTGATCAAGATGGTCAACCAGACCTGGGCCACCATCCAGGACGAGTCCGGCAAGCCGCTCTGGCCGTAATCGGTTCCTGTTGCCTTCCGTAGTATGAAACGGAGGGGTCTTCCCGGCCCCTCCGTTTCTTCTTGAATAGTGGAAAGTCATTTTTCTCAATGACTTGAAAGTCTTACCCAGCGTCAAATCGCCGAAACGAAGCAGCGGTATACTGGCTCCCGGTCTTGCGGATCTACCGCAAGGGGGGCCCCCGCAGCGACGTCACCGCGATCCGGCTCATGCCAAATGCTTCCGTCCAATCGGCCCAACAGGGGTAGTCCGTGGAACTTGCGGCCCAAAGCGGCACCGTTGCACCTTCAATACTGAGGAAGAACAGCCTCATCGACAGCCTGATGCACGGGCTGACTCGCAGTGCCGCCCTGCTGGTCCTGCTGCTGCTCGGCGGCGTCATCGGCGTGCTGATCCACGGCTCCATTCCGGCCTTCGAGAAGTTCGGCTTCGGCTTCTTCACGACGGAAAAGTGGAATCCGGTCACCGAGATCTTCGGCGCCGCGGCGCCGATCTACGGCACCATCGTCACCTCCATCATTGCCATGGTCATCGGCGTGCCGATCAGCATCGGCATTGCCATCTTCATGACCGAGCTCTGCCCGCGCTCGCTCAAGCGTACCCTGGGTACCGGCATCGAACTGCTCGCCGGCATCCCCAGCATCATCTACGGCCTCTGGGGCCTGTTCGTACTGGCGCCGCTGCTGCAGCAGTACGTCCAGCCGGCGCTGATCAGCGCTGCTGAAGGCATCCCCTGGCTGGAGAGCCTCTTCACCGGCCCTCCCTACGGTATTGGCGTGCTCACCGCGGCGCTGATCCTCAGCATCATGGTGCTGCCCTACATCACCTCGGTGACGCGCGACGTGTTCGAGACCGTGCCGCCGATGCTCAAGGAATCCGCCTACGGCCTGGGCGCGACGACCTGGGAAGTGGTCTGGAAGGTCGTCATCCCCTACACCCGCACCGGTATCGTCGGCGGCGTCATGCTCGGCCTGGGTCGCGCCCTGGGTGAGACCATGGCGGTGACCTTCGTGATCGGCAACGCCCACCGCATCGCGACCTCGTTGATTGCACCGGGCACCACGATCTCGGCCACCATCGCCAACGAGTTCACCGAGGCCGACGGCGAGATGTACACCTCAGCGCTGATTTCGCTCGGCCTGATCCTGTTCATGATCACGTTCGTCGTGCTGGCTGCCGCCCGCCTGATGCTGCTGCGCCTGCAGATGAAGGAAAACCGCTAATGAGCGCCGTCGTACAAGACAGCAAGCTGTACGCGCGGCGCAAGCGCCGCAATGCCGCCGCCATGGTCCTGTCCTATATCGCGGCAGGCCTGGGCTTCATCGCGCTGTTCTGGATCCTGGGCACCCTGGTGGTCAAGGGTATCGGCGGCCTGTCGTTCGAGACCTTCACCGCCATGACCCCGCCTCCGGGCGAATCGGGCGGCCTGCTCAATGCCATCTACGGTTCGGCGATCCAGACCCTGATGGCAGCGCTCGTCGGCACGCCGATCGGCATCCTCGCCGGCACCTTCATGGCCGAGTACGGCCGCGGCACCAAGACGGCCACCGTCGTGCGCTTCATCAACGACGTGTTGCTGTCGGCGCCGTCGATCGTCATCGGCCTGTTCGTCTATGAGCTGATGGTGCGCCCGATGGGGCACTTCTCGGCCTGGGCTGGCAGCGTCGCCCTGGCGATCCTGGTGATCCCGGTTGTGGTCCGCACCACCGAGGACATGCTGCTGCTGGTACCCAACACCCTGCGCGAGGCTGCCAGCTCGCTGGGTGCTTCGCGCTGGCGTGTGATCAACAAGGTCTGCTATCGCGCCGCGCTGAGCGGCCTGGTGACCGGTGCCCTGCTGGCTGTCGCACGCATCAGCGGTGAAACCGCGCCGCTGCTGTTCACCTCCCTGAACAACCAGTTCTGGAGCACGGACATGAACCAGCCGATGGCCAACCTGCCGGTGGTGATCTTCCAGTTCGCCATGTCGCCCTACCAGGATTGGCAGAAGCTGGCCTGGGTCGGTGCCTTGATCATCACCACCACCGTGCTTGCCCTGAATATCCTCGCCCGTTCGCTGTCCTCTCCCCGCAGCCAGCAAGGCTAGCTCATCCTGTGAATACTGAAATGGAAAATCGTCCCAGCATTCAAATTGGCAGCGCCGTTGCCAGCCCGAACGAAACCCGCGACGCCCTCCATGCGGGCTACGCCGAAAAGGTTTCGATCCGCGACGTGTGCTTCTACTACGGCCAGTCGATCGCGCTGAAGAACATCAGCCTGCCGCTCTACGAGAAGCAGACCACGGCCTTCATCGGCCCCTCGGGCTGCGGCAAGTCGACCCTGCTGCGCATCCTCAACCGCATGTACGATCTCTACCCGGGCCAGCGCGCCACGGGCGAGGTCCTGCTCGACGGCGAGAACATCCTCAGCCCGACGATCGATCTCAACCTGCTGCGCTACCGCATCGGCATGGTGTTCCAGAAGCCGACGCCGTTCCCGATGTCGATCTACGACAACATCGCCTTCGGCATCCGCCTGTACGAGAAGGTGCCCAAGTCCGAGATGGACGGCCGCGTGGAAGACGCCCTCAAGCGCACCGCGCTGTGGGATGAGGTCAAGAACAAGGTCAACTCCAGCGGCCTGGGTCTGTCGGGCGGCCAGCAGCAGCGCCTGTGCATCGCCCGCACCATCGCCGTGCGCCCCAAGGTGATCCTGCTCGACGAACCGACCTCGGCGCTCGATCCGATCTCCACCGCCAAGATCGAAGAGCTGATCTATCAGCTGAAGGCGGACTACAGCATCGCGATCGTCACCCACAACATGCAGCAGGCCGCACGTGTCGCCGACTTCACCGCGTTCATGTATCTGGGTGAACTAGTCGAGTTCGGCGCTACGGACATGCTGTTCACCAAGCCGAAACAGACCAAGACGGAAGAGTACATCACCGGTCGTTTCGGCTAAAAAGCCAGACCTGGGAAAGGCGGCTGCGGGCTCTCCCCGCAGCCGCCTTTCTTTTTGGTTCTTGCCGAGTTGACGGGGCCAAGCGCTTGCCCCGCCATGGCGTTTGTGCGGATCGGCCGGATAAGCACGTGGCAAAAGGACTTTCTTCTGGCTCATCCGTTTCCGCCCCAAAGACCGTCATGCCGGCCTGCCCCCCCCGGAAATTGGCGAAGAACCAGCCCCGTAGGATGTGGTGAGCGTAGCGAACCGCATCGGACACAGCAGAGGCCGCTCGATGCGGTTCGCTACGCTCGCTTTGAGGCGCCTACTTCTGGCACCACATCCTACATACCGGCTTCCGCCGGCGAGACGAATCCGGTGTCGGCCTGCCCTTGGAAATCGGTGAGGACCTTTTCCTCATCTCCCCTGCCCGTCCGCCAATCCTGCGATCACCGGATCAGGGCTGCAGTCACGGCCTGCCGGAGGAAACGCAGGAACATCGCTCGTGCGAAAGATCAGCGAGGCGAGGATGGGTTTTTGTTCGTGCCCGCAAGCCTGGGCCTTGATCATTCGCGTTCGGGAAGGTCGGCCTTTTCACCACGCTTTCCTGAGGACGAGGGGCTGAGAACTACGCCCCCGCAGGAGGCAACCGCTGCCAGAAGCGGAACGCCCTAGCTGCCCTGGCCGACGGCCTCGACGACATCCACGTGGACGCGATGCGGGGGGAAACGGCAGCTGAAGGTAGAACCCACGCCCAGCTCGCTGCGGATCTCCAGGCGGCTGTCGTAGTGCTCCAGGGCGTGCTTGACGATGGACAGGCCCAGGCCGGTGCCACCGCTGGCGCGGGAACGTGCCACGTCAACGCGGTAGAAGCGCTCGGTCAGCCGCGGGATGTCTTCAGGGGCGATGCCGACGCCGCTGTCCGCCACGCTGAAGCGGGCACCCTCGGGCACCTGCTCCCAGCGGACCGCGATCACGCCGCCGGCGGGGGTATAGCGCACCGCGTTCGACAACAGGTTGGTGACGATGCTGACCAACTCCGCTTCGCCACCGATCAGCATCACGCGGGGATCGATATGCAGCTCGAAACGATGCTCGCCGCGCGACAGGGTCTTGGTGTCCTCGACCAGGCGCTGGACCAGGCGAGGCACATCCAGCCGCGTGTCCTTCATGCTGAGCGAGTCCGCTTCCAGGCGTGCCAGCTTGAGCATGTCGGTGACCAGGGATTCCATGCGGGCCGCCTGGTTACGCATCTCGAGCAGCGGTCCGCGCCAAGGTCCGAGGGCGTTGCTGTGCTGGGCCTCGGGCTCCATCATCTCCAGGTAGCCGCGCAGCACAGTCAGCGGCGTGCGCAGCTCATGCGAGGCGTTGGCCACGAAGTCGCGCCGGGCGGTCTCCAGGCGCCGCAGCTCCGATATGTCACGGGCGATCAGCAGAAGCTGGTTGCTGCCGTAGGGAATGATGCGCAGCGACAGCTGCTTGGCTCGATTCACCGGTGACGGCGCTTCGACCTCGCGGTCGAAATCGCCGCTGACGAAGTACTCGGTGAAGGCCGGGTGGCGGATCAGGTAGGTGATGCGCAGGCCGGTGTCCTGCGGCGCCCGCAGGCCCAGCAGCGTATTGGCCGCCTGGTTGAACCAGGCGATCTGGCCTCGCTCGCCCAGGACCACGGCGGCATCCGGCAAGGCAGCAGTCGAAGCCTGGTACTCCGCCAGCATCAGCGTCAGCTTCTTCTTCTTCTTGCGGTTCTTGCGCTGCATCTCCAGCAACGCGTTGTAGTTCTCGCCCCAGAGGCCGCCGATATCCGGCAACTGCACGCCCTTGGGGCTGGCGAGCCAGGCCCGCAGGATCGCCATGTAGCGCAGGTTCGACAGCAGCAGCAGCGCCAGGACCACGCAGGTACCAGCCAGCGGCCGGCCGAAGACGCGGCCGATGCCGGCACCGACCAGTGCCAGCAGCAGCAGCTTGAGCAACTCGAAACGTCCGATCTGCCACAGACGGGCACTCAGGCGCTGAGGCGGGGGGACCGCTTGCGACCCAACGGCCGGGCTGGGCGACCCCTCCGGTCCGGAGGTCATGGCCCTAGAATTTCTCGGAGAAGCGGTAACCGGTGCCGCGTACCGTCTGGATCATGTCGGCGAAGCCGAAGGGCTCCAGGGCCTTGCGCAGGCGCCGGATGTGCACGTCCACGGTGCGCTCTTCGACATAGACGTTCTGGCCCCAGACACGGTCCAGCACCTGCTCGCGCGTATAGACGCGCTCCGGGTGGCTGACAAAGAAATGCAGCAGGCGATATTCGGTGGGGCCCAGGCGCACCGGCTGGCCCTTGGCGGTGACGCGCTGGCTGGCGGCGTCCACTTCCAGGCCATTGACCGCCAGGCGCTCCTCTTCGCCACCCGGCGTCGAGCGGCGCAGCACCGCCTGGATGCGGGCGATCAGTTCAGGGAAGGAGAAAGGCTTGGAGACGTAGTCGTCGCAGCCGACATTGAGGCCGCGGATCTTGTCCTCTTCCTCGGCCCGGGCGGTGACCATGATCACCGGGATATCCTTGGAGGTCGGCTGGGCCTTGAGCTCGCGGGTCAGTTCGACCCCGGTGACGCCCGGCATCATCCAGTCCATCAGGATCAGGTCGGGGCGCTCGTCGGCGATACGCAGGCGCGCCTCCTGGGCACTGCCGGCTTCCGCCACGCGGAATTCAGCCCGGCTCAGCGCGAAACGGATCATTTCGCGGATGGCGGCCTCGTCTTCTACTACCAGGATGAGTTTGCCTTGCATTGCCTAGCTCGATTACACGTCGCCCGTAATCTATTGGCAACATGTTACAGGAAGGTTAAGGAACCTCTTGATATTCACCGGCTTCCCCATATTTAACAGAACTGTCATGAAAAATGGGCCACGTTCGGCGATGCAGGCCGACTATCGTCCCGATCACGTCGATTGCTTTGACCTCCCGCTCACCGATGCTTAGCATCGCGGGTTCACAGAAGGGGCTCCCCTCCCCCGGGGTCTCCCCACCCGTTCGCCCTTGGAAACGATATGACCGTCCAGCACCTCCCCCTGATCATCCTCGGCTCCGGCCCGGCCGGCTACACCGCCGCGGTCTACGCCGCGCGCGCCAACCTGAAGCCGACCATGATCACGGGACTCGAAGTGGGTGGCCAGCTGATGACCACCACCGAGGTCGACAACTGGCCGGGCGACGTCCATGGCCTGATGGGCCCGGACCTGATGGCGCGCCTGCAGCAGCATGCCGAGCGCTTCGACACCAAGATGGTCTACGACCATATCCATGCCGTGGACTTCAAGAGCAAGCCCTTCAAGCTCACCGGCGACCAGGGCAAGTACAGCTGCGACGCGCTGATCATCGCCACGGGCGCCAGCGCCAAGTACCTGGGCCTGGACAGCGAGACCGCCTTCCGCGGCAAGGGCGTGTCGGCCTGCGCCACCTGCGACGGCTTCTTCTACAAGGGCCAAGACGTGATCGTGATTGGCGGCGGCAACACCGCGGTCGAAGAGGCCCTGTACCTGGCCAACATTGCCAACCACGTGACCATCGTCCACCGCCGCGACAAGTTCAAGGGCGAGAAGATCCTGCACGACAAGCTGTTCAAGCGCCGTGACGAAGGCAAGGTCACGATCGTCTGGGACTCCACCCTGGACGAGGTGCTGGGCGATGCCAGCGGCGTTACCGGCGCACGCATCCGCAACGTCAAGGACGGCAGCACGCAGGACATCGCATCCAAGGGCGTGTTCATCGCCATCGGACACCAGCCCAACACCTCGATCTTCGAGGGTCAGCTGGAGATGCATGACGGCTACATCAAGGTGCAGTCCGGTAGCCAGGGCAACGCTACGGCCACCAGCGTGCCGGGCGTATTCGCCGCCGGCGACGTGATGGACCACGTCTACCGCCAGGCCGTGACCTCCGCCGGCACCGGCTGCCAGGCCGCCCTGGACGCGGAGCGCTACCTGGACAAGCTCGCCGGCTGAAGCCGGCCGGGCGCGGCGCGCGGCAACGGCCGCAGGGCTACAATCCCTGCGGCCTTTTCGTTTCCGGGTCCGGCTCGCGGCACAGGACAAGACCAATGATGAAGCTGTACTGCTCCATGACCTCGCCCTACTCGCGCAAGGTGCGCGTCGCCATCGAGGAATTGCGCCTGACGGAACAGGTCGAGGAGGTCGATACCGACCCCTACAACCCGCCGCCGGAACTGCTGGCCGCCAACCCGCTGTCGCGCATCCCGACGCTGATCACCGACAAGGGCGAAGCCCTGCCCGACTCCGACCTGATCATCGAGTACCTCGACGCCAAGTATCATGGCCTGGCGCCGCTGCCGCGCGGCACCAAGCGCTGGACCGCCCGCCGCCGCCAGCGCATCGCCCAGGGCGTGATCGACGCCGCCGCCGCCACCGTGCAGGAGAAGCGGCGCCCGGAGAGCATCGTCTATCACAGCTTTCTCGACCGCCAGATGGCCGCGATCCGCCGCAGCCTGGACCTGCTGAACCTCGAGGCCCACACCTTGTTGACGGACGAAAAGCCCAGCGTGGTGGAGATCACCGCCGGTGTCGGCCTGGCTTACCTGGACTTCCGTATGCCCTACCTGGAATGGCGCAAGGAATTCGAAGCACTGGACCGCTGGTTCAGCGAGTTCGCGCGCCGCCCCTCCATGGTCAAGACGCAGCCGCCAGCCTGATGCGCTCGCTCATTGCCCTGGGCCTGGCCCTGCTCCTGTCCGGCTGCCTGTCCTTCGGCGGTGGCAGCGGTCGCTCCAGCGAGGAAGTGGAGCGCCTGCGCCAGACCATCGTGGTCGATGCGCTCGGCCAGATCGGACGCCCCTATCGTTACGGCGGCAACAATCCGGACGGCTTCGACTGCAGTGGCCTGGTGCAGTACGTCTTCGCCCAGTCTGGCGTAAAGCTGCCGCGCAGCTCGCGCGAGCAAAGCGACGTCGGCCACAAGATCGACCTGGACGACGCCGAGCCCGGCGACCTGCTGTTCTACAGTTTCACCGGCAGCAGGATCGACCATGTCGCGGTGTACCTCGGCGACGGCCAGGCCGTACACGCCCCGGCCAGCGGGCGCCAGATCATCGTGGCACCGGTGGCGCAGAAGTACTGGATGCAGAAGTTCGTGCAGGCGCGCGACGTGCTGAACTAGCATGAGCCAGGCAGTACTGCTGATATTTAGCCTGCTGCCCTTCGTAGGCTGCGCCAGAATCTATCTGCTCGAACGCCGCGCAGCAGGCTGGCCCCGGTTGCGTGGCAAGATCGTCGAAAAGCCTCCACAGACGTTCTTCGAACGCAGTGGAGGCGTCTGGTATCTCAACCTCGATTCCGATTTCTTCCTGGAATACGAGGTCGATGGCAAGGTATACCTGCACCCGGCGGATGAAAAAGCTTCTGCGCGAATCAACGGCATCACGATCTGGCGCAAACCACCTGAGCCTGATCCCTGGATCCGCTACGACCCGCGTGATCCCAAGCAATGTTTCTATGAAAACGCACAGGGGGCGTGGAAGCTGGTCCTGGCCTTCGCCATCGCGTTCGCGCTGATCGTGCAATGCGTAGTGCCGGGGGGATTCCTGGCAACTCGCTAGCACAGCTAGAAGTGGCGGTAACCGCAGGCCTCCTGCGCCTGCAGGCTTCCTGAGGTATCGACACTGCGCAATCCCGTCTCAGCCGTGATCCGTCCGATCTCGGTCAGTGGCACATCGAGCCGCTGCTGCGCCTCCTCTACCGCCTCCGGCGGCAGGCAGACGCAGAGCTCGTAGTCATCCCCGCCGCGTAGCATCAGTTCCGCACGCCCGGCTGCGGGGGCCAACCCATTGAAATGCGCCGAAGCCGGTAGCGCCGCGAGATCGATCTCGGCACCGACACCGCTAGCGGCCAGGATATGGCCCAGATCGCCGGCCAGGCCATCGGAGATATCCAGGGCCGCCGTGGCAAGGCCGCGAAGTGCCAAGCCCGCCGCAATGCGCGGCGTCGGACGATCCAGCCGCTGGCGCAGCACTGAAGGCAATACCGGCTGCTCCAGCAAGCGCAGGGCCAGTGCAGCATCGCCCAGCGTGCCGGTAACGCAGATGCGGTCGCCCGGCCGTGCGCCATCCCGTCGCAGGGCTTGGCCTGACGGAACCTCGCCCATGGCGGTAATCGTGATGCTGAGGGGGCCGCGCGTGGTATCGCCGCCCACCAAGGCAATGCCGCTAGCCACGGCAAGTTCACGCAAGCCCGCGGCGAAACTCTCCAGCCAGGCCGCGTCGGCCGCCGGCAGGGTCAACGCCAGGGTGAACCAGCGCGGCTCCGCGCCCATGGCGGCAAGATCGGAGAGATTGACCGCGAGGGCCTTCCAGCCGATGTCGGCCGGCGCGGTGGCCTCCGGGAAGTGCCGCCCGGCGACCAGGGTGTCGGAAGTGACGACCAACTGCATCCCGGCCGAGGGTTGCAGCAGCGCCCCGTCATCGCCGACGCCCAGGATCACGTCATCGGACGCGGGGGTCAGCCGGGCGAAGTGATGGCGGATCAGAGAGAACTCGTCCATGGCTCCAGGTATCCCCACTGCTTGCGCGATGCCGGACGGCGCGGAAGGACCATGCCCCTCAGGCCTGCGGAGCCGCGGCTGGGATGGATGCCCAGCGGGCATCCATCCACTCACGGATCATCTCATCTCGGCACTGCGGGAATCACGCGCGAGCTTGTCGAGCACGCCGTTGACGAACTTGAAGCCTTCCTCGGCGCCGAAGGTCTTGGCCAGGTTCACGGCCTCGTTGACGGCGACCTTCCAGGGCACGTCGGGGCAGAACTTCAACTCGTAGGCACCCACCAGCAGGATGGCATGCTCCACCGGATCAAGCTGGTTCAGCGGCCGATCCAGGTGCGGCGTGATCGCCACGGTCAGCTCCGCTGCCTGGTCCACCACGCCCTTGAGCAGCAACTCGAAATAGGCCGGATCGGCACGACCCAGGCCCTCTTCCTGCTCGCGGAACTGCCGGAGCAGCACCTCGGGGAGGGTCTCGTTGAGCAGCCACTGGTACAGCGCCTGCACCGTGAGGCGTCGCGCCAGGCCGCGGCGGGACTGCGGCATGCCTTCATTGTTGGTGTTCACGCGAGGCTCCGGACGAGGCGCAGCATTTCGAGCGCCGCAGCGGCAGCCTCGTAGCCCTTGTTGGTCTTGCCGGGTCCGGCGCGCTCCCAGGCCTGCTCGACGGTGTTCACCGTCAGCACGCCGAAGCCCACCGGACCACCCGTCTTGAGCTGCACGTCCATCAGGCCACGGGCACATTCGCCGGCGACGAAGTCGAAATGCGGCGTGTCACCGCGGATCACGGCGCCCAGCGTCACCACCGCGTCGGCTTCACCGCTGTCGAGGATGGCCTGTGTCGCCAGCGGGATCTCGTAAGCGCCCGGCGCGTAATAGACCTTGACGTTGGCGGCCTGCACGCCCCAGTCGCGGCAGCACTCGCGCGCACCCTTGTCCAGGGCCGCGACGATGTCGGTGTTCCAGCGCGTCTCCAGCAGCGCGATGCGCACGCCGGCGAATTCCTTCTTGCCGGGCTTCTTCGGCGCCGCGTAACCAGTCTTCAGCTTCTTCATTCCTACTTCTTCTCGGGAACCACGTAATCCACCACTTCCAGGCCAAAGCCGGAGATGGCCTGCATGCGGTAATGCGAGGACAGCACGCGCATCTTGCGCACACCCAGGTCGAACAGGATCTGCGCCCCGATGCCGTAGGTGCGCAGCATCGGCCGCGAGTCGTGATGCTCCTCGGTGACGTCCTTGTTCAGCGAGATGATCTGCTGCACCAGCTCGCGCGGCGCCTCGGGCTTGCGCAGCAGCACGACCACGCCGCTGCCCTCGTCGGCCACGCGCTTGAGCGCCAGGCGCAACGGCCAGGCAAAGTCCTCGTGCTGCACGCCGAGCACATCCTGCAAGGTGTTGCGGATGTGCACGCGCACCAGGGTCGGCTTGCTGTTGTCGATGTCGCCACGGACCATCGCCAGGTGCACGGTGTTATCGATGGAGTCCTGGTAGGTCACCAGGCGGAAATCACCGAACTCGGTGGTCACGTGGGTCTCGGCCACGCGCTCGATGGTGTGCTCGTTGTGCAGGCGGTAACGGATCAGGTCGGCGATGGTGCCGATCTTCAGGCCGTGCTGCCGCGCGAACACCTCCAGGTCCGGACGGCGCGCCATGGTGCCGTCCTCGTTGAGGATCTCCACGATCACTGCGGCCGGCTCGAAGCCCGCCAGGCGTGCAAGATCGCAACCGGCTTCGGTGTGGCCGGCACGGGTCAGCACGCCGCCCGGCTGCGCCATCAGCGGGAAGATGTGGCCCGGCTGCACCAGGTCCTCGGGACGCGCGTCCTTCTTCACCGCGGCCTGCACCGTCACGGCGCGGTCGTGGGCGGAGATGCCGGTGGTGACGCCCTTGGCCGCTTCGATCGACACGGTGAAGGCCGTCTTGTGGCTCTCCTCGTTGCGCGACACCATCTGCGGCAGGCGCAGCTGGCGGCAGCGATCCTGCGACAGCGTCAGGCAGATCAGGCCGCGGCCGTAGCGCGCCATGAAGTTGATGTCTTCCGGCCGCACGCACTCGGCGGCCATGATGATGTCGCCTTCGTTCTCGCGGTCCTCGTCGTCCATCAGGATCACCATCTTGCCGGCCTTGAGGTCGGCGATGATGTCCTCGGTGGAGTCCAGCCCGCGCGGGCGGCTGGCATCGATGCTGGTCACTTTCTGGTTGCTCATGGTCCTGTTACCCCTGCTCCCTTGCGGCCAGCAGCCGCTCCAGGTAGCGCGCGATCTGGTCCACCTCGAGGTTGACCGCATCGCCCGCCGCCAGGCCGCCCAGGGTGGTATGGGCCAGCGTATGGGGGATGATGTTAACTCCAAACCGGCTGCCCTCGACCTCGTTCACGGTCAGGCTGATGCCGTCGATGCAGATCGAGCCCTTGCGCGCGATGTAGCGGGCCAGATCGCTGGGCGCCTCGAACAGCATGCGCCAGGAGCGGGCTTCCTCATGGCGTGAAATCAACTTCCCGACGCCATCGACATGCCCGGAGACCAGGTGCCCGCCCAGGGGCTTGGCCGGGGTCAGGGCGCGCTCCAGATTTACGGTCTGGCCGGCCTTCCAGCTACCGGCCGTGGTCAGTTTGCAGGTCTCGCCGGACAGGTCGGCGTAGAAATGGTCGTCGCTGAAGTCGGTGGCGGTCAGGCAGACGCCGTTGACCGCGATGCTGTCGCCCAGGCCGCTGCCCTTCAGGTAGCCCGGCGCCTCGAAGCGCATGCGGCGGTCGCCGCCCACGGTCTCGACGCTGCTGATGCGGCCCAGGTGCTCGATGATGCCGGTGAACATTTTCCAGTCTCCTAAACAGGCTGCAGTGTCAGGCGCAGGTCCGCGCCCACTTGCCGCACCCCGGCGAAACGCCATTGCAGGCGCTGCGACAGCTTTTCCAGGCCCGGCAGCGTCGCGAAGGGCCGCGCCTCGTGGCCCAGGAAGCTCGGCGCCACGTAGGCCACCACTTCATCGATCAGCCCGGCCTGCAGGAAAGACCCTGCCAGGCGCGGACCGCATTCCAGCAGGACTTCGTTGACCTGCTTCTGCCCCAGCAACTGCAGGGCGGCGGCCAGGTCCAGTGCACCGCTGGCGTCCGTGGCACAGACCAGACGCTCGACGCCGGGAGGAGCCGCTCCCTCGCCTGCCGTCAGCCACAGCCGCCGCGCGCCTTCGGCCCAGATCTTCGCGGTGGCCGGAGCCTGCGCGCGAGTGTCCAGAATGACGCGATCCGGCTGGCGCGGCGTCTCGAAATCACGCACCGTCAGCTGGGGATCGTCCGCCAGCACGGTGCCGGGGCCGACCATGATCGCGCCGGTTTCGGCACGCAGGCGATGCACGTCGGCCCGCGCCTCGGCGCCGGTGATCCACTGCGATTCGCCGGAGGCCATGGCGGTGCGGCCGTCGAGGCTCATGCCCAGCTTCAGCACCACGAAGGGCCGCCCACGGGTCATGCGCGAAACGAAGCCGCGGTTGAGCCGCTGCGCGTCCCTCTCCAGCAAACCACTTTCAGTAGCGATGCCGGCGGCGCGCAGGCGCTCCAGGCCCTGGCCCGAGACCAGCGGATTGGGATCCTGCATCGCCGCCCAGACCTTCGCCACCCCTGCCTGGACGAGGGCATCAGCACAGGGCGGCGTGCGGCCATGGTGGCTGCAGGGTTCCAGGGTGACGAAGACTTCGGCGCCGCGGGCGCGCTCGCCGGCCTCGCGCAGGGCATGGACCTCGGCATGGGGCTCACCGGCGCGCTGGTGCCATCCCTCGCCCACCACCACGCCGTCCTTGACGATGACGCAGCCGACGCGGGGGTTGGGATGGGTGCCGGTGCGCCCGCGCTCGGCGAGCCGCAGCGCGCGCGCCATCCACAGCGCGGCCTGTTCCGGCGTGCTCACTTCTTGGGGCGTGCCGCCGCGGAGGCTTCCGCCTCGATCAGCGACATCTGCGAGCGCCGCTGCTCGGCCGTCGGCATCTTCTGCAGCTTCTCGATCTCTTCGCGGAAGGCGTTGACGTCCTCGAAGCGGCGATAGATCGACGCGAAGCGCACGTAGGCCACGTGATCCAGGTCGCGCAGCTCTTCCATGACCCAGTCGCCCAGCAGGCGTGAGGGCACCTCGCGCTCGGTGGAGGCACGAAGCTTGCGCTCGACGGTCTCGATGGCATGGTCCATCTGCTCGGCCGTTACCGGCCGCTTGTAGCAGGCGCTCTCGATACCGCGGCGCAGCTTGTCCTCGGCATAGGGCTCGGGATCGCCGCTGCGCTTGACGATGTTGGGCATCTGCAGCTGCGCCTTCTCGAAGGTCGTGAAACGACCGTCGCAGCTCTCGCACTGGCGGCGACGGCGCACCTGGGTGCCGTCCTCCGCCAGCCGCGAGTCGATCACGCGGGTGTCAGGTGCCTTGCAGAACGGGCATTGCATGTCTTGGTGCCTTGCCCGTCTTCCGCTCAGCCGGCCTTCTTGCCCGCGCCGTACACCGGGAAGCCGGCACACAGCTGCTCGACCTCACCACGTACGCGGGTGACCACGGCCTCGACATCCGCCCCGGCGCTCATCGCGTCCACCAGGTCGGCGATCCAGTTCGCCACCTGCGCCATCTGCGGCTCCTTGAAGCCGCGGGTGGTCGAGGCCGGCGAGCCCAGGCGCAGGCCCGAGGTCACGAACGGGCTCTTGGGGTCGTTCGGTACCGAGTTCTTGTTG
>JASBRP010000016.1 GCA_030149365.1 Solimonas sp. | reverse complement strand
CATCGAGCGCCCATGCAGCATCCGCGTATGTTCTGTGATGATTGGAAAAATCACGAATCGTCCTCCACAAGCTATCGCGCTCATGGCCGCCAATTGAACCAACCTGAATTTCCAGCGCAGATATCATTTCAGCCCGAAGCTGCTCATGGCAGTGGCTTAGGGCGGCAAGGATCGATTTCCATCGAGCTGCATTTCCACCAGCCATCCGAAGCGCTTCTCTGACAATGGTTTCGGACAACTCCCAATACGAATCGGCGTCGGGATTCTTGGGCCTTCCCAAAGAGGTAGAAACCACATCCCCAAAGGCAATACCCGTCTTACCGGGCAGCAATTTTTCAACCACTTTCCAGGAGACCTCATCTCCCGCCCTAGCTATTCGCTGAATAGCATTCACCCTATGAGCAACACTGGCGTGCGTACCTGGCCTCCATGGCAATAAAATCTGGACCAGTGAATTTAGAGGTCTATTACTTAGCTTTGCAGATGGATTGTCGATCCTTGCCAGCCCCAATAGGCAATCGCACGCTGGAATAAACCAATCTGGTGAAGCTGCAACAAGCTCCAGGCCATGCAGAAGTCCCACATGGAGGGGATACCCCCCCAAAGGATCTTCGTTTGCATGGAATATTGGAGCCATGCCCGGATCATCTCGTGCAAGAAGTCTAGTCAAGGCCCCAATAAATACATCCGGCGCAGCCTCCATCAAGCTAGGCAGCAGGGTCCCGAGGCTCGCCCATAGACGATAGTCAGAATCAAGTCCATCAAGGGATGCCAAAATATCCCGAGCAACATCATTCCCTCGAAATTCCCGATCAGGAATAGCCTCGCCGCTTGCCAAGACCCGAATCACTTCGGCAATACCGCGGCGCATCCAACCCGAGTATTGCCACTTCTTGCCGTGCAGCGACGCGAATGGCCGATCGCCTACGGGAAGATCCAATGCCGGATCCCTTTCCCCAAGCACCTTGTGCGCTGATGCCTTGAACCGCTCTAGAACTGCCCCGGTCACAAGCCTTTGGCGGATTACTAAGCTCAACGCATCAATTGGTGAGTTAAGGGTGACCACGCCAGCGACCTCTTGCAGAGGCGGATCATCTGCAATCAATCCCTCCCTGATCGCATGCTCAATATCACCATGATTCACCCCGGATATTTCACCCAATATCTCTTTGTCCCCCTCCCAAGCAGGCAACCACGCACCTGCCAGGATTGGCCCCACATAGCGCGGAAGTTCCTTAGGAGTAGCCCAGCTCGGCAAAACGAGGGCATGTTGATCGAGTAATCGTCTATAGATGGTCACGCTACCGTTACAGTCTGCGGCAATTCTTCTGGCCTCATCTGCATCAACACCCGGGCTATTCGATAAAGCTTCCGCAAACTGCTCTCGGCGCGCCCTTGGCAGCCGAATAGGCGTATCGCTCTTAGGATGCGTCGAGAATGAATTTCCAAGCGCCAGTATCACGCTATGCCCCTTGGACATCAGCGCTGCGGCTGATTGGATGGCCTCCCCCACGAGGACCAAACACATTGGATACTTTGCAGCCTCAATGTACTGCGCGTCCGTAATCGTGGAAATCACCAGGCCGCGCGCGAGGATTGAAAGCCGGATTGGATCATCAACAGGCCTGCTCATCACGGAGGCAATGGCGAACGCCGCGGCTTCCTCCGCTGAATCAGCTTGTAACTTAATGCTCTGTTCCGGCTCTGACCATTTCTCAACTACCTGCTGATCTAGGCTTCCACGTCCGGCTAGCATCACCTCCGAGCTCAATGGCGGCCGAGTTTGGCCTGAGTAGCGGGACCAAAATCGCTCCAGTGGCTCAGCACCCGCAGGAGCGATACCTAATATCTCCACTGCAAACCATCGACCTACAGCAGGGTGCTCTTCTAGCCATGTCGCGAGCATGTCCAACTCAATGACCTGGACATCTTTCCAAACCTTTGACTCGCGCGCCCACTTTAGAAAGGCAGGCGCTCGATTCTCAAGCTTCCCCGTAGTAGGCCATCTCCCTGTAGTTAAGGCGACATAAGTGACATCTTTCTTTTCGCCTGCAAACATCAACGGCGGTGAGTCCGGCCCGGAGCGCTTCTCAAAGTCTGACCGTGCCTTTGAGGCTACTCCTGCCTCAGTAGACAACTCCCAGACAGACGCCCCGGACGGCACATAGGGAGGGCCCCCCTCGGCACGGAGTTCACCATCCCAACCAGCACGATTCGTTGACTCGCCCGCAGGAAAGCGCACGGCAGTTACTTTGTACTGTGATGCGCATATAAGGCGCCGTATGAGCTCGGGTAGCTGTCCCTCTGCCGCTTTGGTCTTAGCCCACCTCTCTAAATCAGGGATGGTTATCCACTTCATTCTTCTACCTCATAATCAAAAGACTAGCTGCTAAGCGATTGCGCGGCCTTTGCAAGGGCACGTTCGATTGCCTCGCTCCAGCCATCCGGCAAATTCAGTTGTAGAGCCAGCGTATAAGTCCCTGAGGCGATACTGCCAGTGAGTGTTTCTGAGAAGAACGCCTGCAATTTCACAACCTCGTCCATGATGGCACCCGCTCTTCCGACAAGCAGTTGCATGACATCCGCAAACTCATCGTCAACGTTGACGAACCTTACATCTTCCTCCCATTGCAGAGCGCTCTGGCACATCTCGCGTGTTAAGCGACACGTTTCAACGATCTCTTGATCGTTGCCAGGAACGCCAGGATCCCCCCAAGCCCGGGAAAATTCGCTATTCACTAGCTTGCCGAAGGCCGATGAGATGGCTACAACCTCGCCCATTTTTGAGCCTATCCAGCTAAACCCCTCAATCCCATGCAGCCGCATTAATGGCTTTGAGTAAAGCCCTTCTTGCAAAGCCCTCCACCGACGCAGAATTGGCGCAATCTCAAAGCGTATTACCTCAGCGGCTAAGTGATATTCCCAGTAGTCGCCCTTCTCCAGAACAATTCGTTCTGCCAGGTAGCTAAGGCGCCCGAACTCTTCCAGGTGCCTCTTCTCATAGCGCGCACGAATGATGGCGGCAGCCTTTCCAACCTCCTGTGCGATCTTGTTCTCGTGAGCACGCTGCCATTCGAACAGAAGACCCGCCGGATACCTACCTGCATCATCATCGACCTTCTTATGGCAAGTCGCGCAAAGCCATATCGCATTGGTGATCGCCCCCCGATCGGCCGGGGTCATCTGGGGGTCGAATCGGGCGGAGCCGGGATTAGCACCATATATATGTGCCGCTTCGCCGACGTTTACTGACCCAGACGGGTCTGCGGCTGGGCCACTAGTGATAGCGTCACAGTCAGGGTTTGAGCAGCGATTCGCTGCCCTTTTCGCAAGCGTCGTGATGATGCCTTGCTTAAACCGATCCTCAGAGGCCATAGGCTTTTTCTAGTTCTCAACTTGGGCTTGTTGATCTTAGTACGGCGGGAGCGGCTGAATCGCTTTGCGGTGGGCTTCGATGCCGCAGAGCCAGGGCACACGCAGTACCGCGAGAAGCGTGGGGTGCTTCCGGCAATTCCGTCGGCAAAACAGAAAGTCCCTTCATTACAATCGGTTAGCAATGCTGGGGGATTTTGCCGCGCTGCCGGCATAACGGGCAGAATTTTCTCGGCAAAATGCCGGCCCGCTTCGGTGGGGCAAGTCCTGAGACCGTATGGTCAGTTCGGGACCGTTAGCGCTAACGCGGCCGTGCGCCGTGACGCGCGGCGCCTCTTGCTCAGCGCCGGCGCTTATCCAGGGCGTCCAGTTCACCAAGAGTGGGAAATAACTCCCCGACCTCTACCTTGAGTGCCTGGGCCATCTTCATCAGATTGATGGCCGCAACATTCCGCTCGCCGCGCTCAATGCCACCGTAGTAGGCCCGATCAAGCCCTACCTCGGCCGAGAACCCCTCCTGGGAAAACCCCTTGTCCTCCCGGATGGAGCGGATTTTTCGTCCAAGAGCAATGAGGTGGGGCAGCTTCTGCATTCCCCGACCTTAGAAACTTGCTTCCTAAGGAGCCACGGGCTATGAGTATCATATGCTATGAAGCTGCTTTCAGCGTTCTAACCAGAAGGAGTGATTCGATGCAGACAAAAGGCCTGATAGCCGCTACGGTGGCCGTCGCTACCGGCTTGGGCATTCTCGCAGTAGGGCTAAAGAGAGAGGCCCCGCAGTGGCCGTCGGCCGCGGCAGAAGCCACGCCAGCCCTTCCACAGGTTGTCCCAGTGCCGGAGGTCGCAATGCAGGCTTCAACGCCCGCCCCTCAACCTGCCGCGGCGCAAGACCCGGAGCCCGAGAAATTGGTTTTCTCTAAGGATCCGCGCTGCTTAGAAATGATCAAGATCGCGCAGTTTATGTCCAAGGCGAAACAGTCCGGGGTGCCGCTGGAACAGGCAGCTTCGTCGTTTTTAGTGGACCCTATGGCCTCACTGGCCCTGCACCCTCACCTAACAATTGAGGACATGCAGGCCGCCACGATTGCCCTGTATGCGCAGTCCTCCACTAACGAGGGCATCATCTTCGTTGCTAGCGAGTGTCATAGTGAGGGCAGGCTTTCCGCGAATGCTGTCGCTGCAATGCCGCACAACTAGCGATACAAAGCAAGGAAATAGGCAAAACATCCCGCAGCAATGATGGACGGCAGGCCAGGATTCAAGGTTATAGCAAGGGTTTCGAAACCGTTTCGAAGCCCTTGCTGAACACTCAGTGAGTCCTCAGTGAATCCTCAGTGATGGCTCCAGCAAAGCTGTAAGGAGAAAGTAATCATGAGCTTATCCAATGACCCGACAGAAGCCCTGGGTGACGTTAGGTACTACGACGTTGAAGGGCAGCCGTATCGCGTAGCAGGCAATTTCCCCGTGGCGCAAATTTTTCGCGACGGAGCCTGGGTAGCTGGCCGACTCTTGAGTGATGTGTTCCACAATGGTCAGCCCATCTCCGCAGAGGAAATGCGCGCTTGGCTCATTCGTGAGGAAGGAGCCTCAGGGGATCCGACCGCTATTCCTTTTGCCCGACTGTGGCAAAGAGAAACCTCAGGACTTTAGTCCGGCTTCACCAGCGCTCGGTCGGTCACATTTGATCGGCCTATTGGTCGTACCCGGCACAGCTCCCGAAGCCCTCTCTGAACCCTCCGGTACTCCTCCCAGCATCCTCACTCAGCCCTGCTCGCAATAATTTCGCGCTATCTGGGTCGGGCGCCTGCCTCACCTTTGTCGGGCCCAGGCAGAGGAGCCATGCCGCACATGGAACGGCGATTCAAATCTTAATCTCAACGACCTGCATCTTTGCGTCAAAGAGTAGTTCAGCCATTTTCTTAGCATGTTCCGAGAGGAGCATTTGCAACTCCGGCTCCTTTCCGTAGTACATGCTGCTCTCGGTGACCGTGTGGCCCCTGGGTGGTTTCGGGGGATTTTGAAGTCTCTGGACCATCAATCCCGCGCTCAGTAGCGCCTCCTGTTCGAGCGTGGTGTATCCGGGTCCACTGCCCAAGCGCGACAATGCACGAATATCTCCGATGTACATTCTATCTACGTACGCTGAGTACCTTAGAACCTCATCTACGGTTATTGCCCCTTTTGCACACGCGACAAATAACCTGGCTACCAAAGCCGGCTTAGATAGCTCGTCCAATCTATCAAGCAATAAAATGACGGCTGCTCCGGCTTGAGTGGCCGAACCGTGGTGGGAAATCAGTTCCTCAGCTAGCTTTTCGCGCTCCTGTGACGTTGCTGTACTAACGCCTCTAAGAAAGTTAAGAACCTTTCGAATGAACAACTGCTGGCGCACACTCCGTCCCGCTTTGTACAAGCTCAGCAAGCTGCCGATCACTGGAATATCCTTTCCCACTCCGCTTTCCAACAGGGAATCAATTCCGATCTCTGCCAGATCCACAGCCACACTTTGCAGGTTCTCAGACGCCACTGAATCAACAAGAGCCTCTTCAAGCGACTGCGGGATTGCATCGTGATTCATGCAGATAGAGCTCCTTGTGGTTGTAACCCTACTCTCATCTCAATAGCCGACCCACCACAACATAGTTTGTCGGACCACCAAATTCTGCGAACAGTCGTATCTCAACAAAGATAAAGGTTCCGACTGGACCGGGCTTTTCATACTGCCTGATCGCATGGAATTCCTTAGAGAGCGGCCCCTTTTCCTTGCTCTGTGCAAATCCGCCGACCCATCTTCCATGCGACCCAGGTTTGTCCAAGATGAAATCCCGGACGAAGGGCTCAAAACCTTTTGGGCCATATCTCGCTACAGCAACGCCGAGAGCGATCTTTGCCAAGAGTTGAGCGAAGCGGCGTGCATTCGCCGTAAGGGTTACGCCGACCTTTGACCTTTTGTTAGCAGCCATCGCAGTCGCCGGGGCTACAACAATGATCTCGTAGTCGCACGGAGCAAGATCTGATGCTTGGTTCCCCGAAAATATCAAAGCCTCGTGGAATGAGGGAAGAATGATAGGGCCTGGGACTTCATGCCAGGGAAGATCTCGTTCCGTACTAGAACCATCCTCAAGAACGACCTGCGCTTTTGTAGTTTTCCCCGTCCTGTCCTTACGCTTCAACCCCAGCCTCGCCCTCGCCGGATCCATCATGTGGCGTAGGCAGTCCTCCTCCATCTTCTGTGTAGTGCGCCTACATTTTTCGCAGGACGCCTCTTGGAGGACGAATGCACTAGAAGCCCCTGCGGGTGACTCGTTTCCTCCGAGGCCCCTGGGAAGAACATGCTCACGTGTGAGTTTCGAATCACAATCCCCGCAGTAAATACACTCTCCGACGATTAGCCTAAGTGCTTTCATATGCTCCCTGTCTTGGCTTTCTCAACTCATCCAGTCTCCAAAATCCATCTTTACCGAAGGCATGGGGTCCCTGGCAACAAGGGAAGAAAAGTCTCCCGCTCGACCCCACCATTGATTTATGAAGAGCTTTTCCGAATCTCCAAACGTAAGATAGAAGCCATCAGGCACTACTTGATCGATGTTTACAGGTGAACATACGGCAACTGCCAAGAGCCCGAAAATTATTCGGTCGCTGAGCCTCACCGCTCCCTTCACAACGGATAGACGGGTCACTCTTGTGGAGGCAGCGGCATCTTGAAGTAACTCAAATCCTCCTGGCAGCTCCTCTCCATGCCCATGACAGCATCGATGAATGCCATAGATAACATCGGCGAGATCTGGCTGCCCACCTGATGCCTTAGGGCGGGCCACCACAATCGGGAAACGGGTCTCGGCCAGGTTAATGCCAGGAACGCCCATCGGGCCGAGAATTGAGTAGTTGGCGCGGAGTAGTTCGGTGAAGCGCGCATTGGCGCCCAGATTCCCGTAGAGCTTCTTGGCCGTTCCGTCAACGGCATTGCAGGCATGAAGCATAGAGGCTTCCAACTCCCCTGCCTCCCAATCTACGATCGCCTCTCGAACTGAATTCCCGACGTTCAGGGCAATCTCTCCAAAGCTAAACCATGCGGCAGCCAACTATGGGCACGCCGAAGCAGGTCACACAGATAAGGAACTTCGGGTTGCATACCAGCGCCGTTTAGAGAACCGTGGCGGCCCGTGCAACTATCCATGGCTCAATCTCCTCAGGGAGCCACGAGAGCGCTACCACGGCCTTGGCCACTGAACATTTGTCCAGCTTTTCAAGCATCGTCTTGCCACCCCACAACGCGACAACAACGCCTTGCTCTTGGAAAGGATTTACGGTCTGCATGGAGCACATCACCAAAGCACACCCTTCAAGGCGA
Source organism: Solimonas sp. (assembly GCA_030149365.1). Taxonomy (GTDB): domain Bacteria; phylum Pseudomonadota; class Gammaproteobacteria; order Nevskiales; family Nevskiaceae; genus Solimonas_A. The sequence continues at coordinate 57,060 of JASBRP010000016.1, read as the reverse complement.
AGGGTCTCTCCCTTCACAAGCCGGCGAACGGATTTTTCCCCGAGTACATCACTAAGTATGGTCCCCTCGGCAGCTTTCAGCGCCGGGACAAGTAATGTCATTTGACACGAGTGCTGCTGAGCCAGAACAACCCCAGCGGCCAACGCGGAACTAAGCTTGTCTTTGTCCGGGCCGTGCGCTTTAACAGCAAAGAATACAGGCACTGCTATCTCTCCTCTTATCTCCTTAAAGATGATCATGGCACCCGGGCAATCGTCAACCTGACGGTCGAGTCAGAGCGGCGAAGCTCTCTGCCTCCCGCCTAAAGTCTTTGGGATTTCAGGCAGGGCTACAGACGAGCGCGATTAAAAAAACGCACACGCGCTGCCTCTAAGCCCCCCGCGTCTAGCACTTGGGGACTGGCGCCCGAAGTGGCGCAGAGACTTACCTGGTAGGTTTTTTAAAGCTAGAACTCAGCTCGACCTGACCGCCGCGCGGTAGGGTCTTGCATAGGTAGCGGGAGCAGGCTTCCGCCGACCTGACAAACTCGATTTGCGCAATGCCCTGATACTTACGCCACATCTTGTCCAAATGCCGCGCGGCAAGATTAGGATCGCGTTCTGGAGCGTCCAGAAGCGCATGGATGTGCAACCGCCCATCGGTACCGCGCTCCACGACCACGGCCCAGCGCAGTTGAACATGCGGCTTCTTCCAGCACCGCTTGCCGTAGAGCTTCCTATTCGTGAAATTGGCCATTTCCCGAAAGCTGCGCAGCGCGGTATGCCTGGTCACAGGCCGTCGGAATGTCAGAGTGGCGAAAATAGGCAAGTTGGCGCCAACAACGAAATCCACCCAAGCCCGGAACGCAGGCGCTGAAAGGTAATGACCTGTCGACCCATGAGTTCGCTTAGCCATGGACGCTGCCCTGGCCGCGCCGCGCATTCATGCGATCCCGAATCCAGGACTCCACCTCATCTTTGTTCCAGCCCACGGATTTCGTCGGGAGGAGTCGGATGGCCTGGGGAAATGCGCGCTGCGCCACCAACTGGTAAATTGAGGAGCGAGAAAGACTGGTCAGGCTCTCAACTTCCTTGCGGGTGAGAATCTGGAGCGACTGGGGCTGCATGTGGCGTCTCGGAATCAGGTGGACGCCGCCCATGTTGGACATGAGCCGATGGAAAACAGCGGGAAAAATCGATTCGATTTTTCCCTACATTTTCAAGTAAAAGTGTGCTAGATCCGCGATGCAAATTGTCGCTTGCGGCGTTCAGCCGCCAATTTACGGAGGCGTTTGGCGGATGCGTATCGTTGAAGAAGCCCTTGCATCTCCGTGCGGATAGCCGACTCGGTCACCTCCACTTTCCTACGACCTACAATGCGCTCATGAGCCAGGTAGTGCTCTCTGAGGAATCTTTCGACAACACTCTTGTCGGTGGGCCTTTTAACCGGCCCTCGCGGATTTTCTGACTTCTTGGCTTTGGCCCGTAGTTCTCGCAGCATCTGGACCTTCGTGCCCCTGACCCAACCCAGAACCATATGCGGAGTAGCATCGGCCAAGCTACTCTGAGTTTTTTCCACTGATGGAGCCTCGACGTTGCGCGGCCGTCCTCGCCTCCTTTTCTCCGGCATCCCCTCAATTGCGCGCCGTCGTCTCTCAGGCCATGTAACCAGCCGCCTGCTGAATGATTCAAGCTGCTCACGGGTCCATTCGGAATGGGACTTTCTGAGCGTCTTCTCCTCTAAAAGCAGCAGCTCAGCAAACTCCGATCCCCCTAATTCCGCCACACGATCAGTCTTAGACCTACTCAAAAGACGGCCTCCGACATTTCCTCTACCACCGGGGCAATGCGCAAGGTATCCAGACGATCAGCCCAGGCCTGCATCATCTGGATCCGTTCCGGAAGAAACTCGGCTTGGTTGTAGGCTGCGCGCACACTGTTGCGCTCCGAGTGAGCAAGCTGACGCTCAATGGCATCCCGATTCCAGCCCAGTTCATTCAGCATAGTGCTGGCCGAGGTGCGGAAGCCGTGCCCGGTCATCTGGTCACCCGAATATCCGAGCGAGCGCAATGCAGCAGTAACCGTATTCTCGGAGATGGGGCGTTTGGAACTACGCGTGGATGGGAACAGGTACCGACCTCGTCCCGTGAGCGCGCGCAGGTCGGTCAATACCGCAACCGCCTAGCGCGATAGCGGGACCAAGTGATCCCGCTCCATCTTCATTTTCGCGCCTGGAATGCGCCACAGCGCGTCGTCAAGATCGATTTCGGCCCACTCCGCATATCGAAGCTCGTTCGGGCGTACAAAGGTCAGCGGCGCGATCTGGAGTGCGGCGCGGACGACAGCAGAGGCACGATACCCTTCGATGGCTCGCAATAAGCCACCAATTGCCGAGGGTCAACAATCGCGGCGTGGTGGCGCTCTTTTTTGGTCTTCAATGCCCCGCTAAGCGCAGACGCGGGATCGGCCTTGCCGCGGCCGTCGTACATGGCGAACCGAAAGATTGAGCTGGCGTACTGCCGCAGCTTCTTCGCCACCACCAGAGCCCCGCGTGCCTGGACCTTCTTGAGAACCCCGAGCAACTCTTGCGGTGAGATCTCGGCAATCGGCCTATCGCCGAGGAATGGGTACAGGTTGTCCTCGATGCGGCTCTGAATCAGCTTGTTGGTCGTTTCAGCCCGCTTGCCGGCCGTAGCCTGGAACCACTCATCCCCCAGCGCCTTGAACGAGCTTGCGGCCGCGGTGCGGCGCAGCGCCTCCTGCTGCTTCTTGTGCTGCGCTGGCGACACCCCCTCTTCCCGAAGGCGCCGGCGATGTTCCTCTCGTGCCTGGCGGGCATCCTGGAGAGATATTGCCGGGTACTCGCCGAAGGTGACCCGGGATTCCTTGCCCTGGTGCCTGAACTTCATGCGCCAGACCTTCTTCCCGGAGGGTTGCACCTCCAAGTACATGCCCCCCGCCGTCGAAAAGCCGGTAGGCGGCTTCCTTGGGCTTGGCACCACGGCAGCGTAAGTCGCTAAGTGGCTTTGCGATGCGCACCCTGACCCCCATGCATTTTCCCTGACCCCCTCATTGACCCCTTTTAGGGGTCGGAAGTCAACGGCATGCCATGGAAGCCTACGGACGTTGGCGCAACAAAAAAGCCCGCATTTCTGCGGGCTTAGAGATCATCACGGCATGCCGTGGAATCAAATTTGGCGTCCCCACGGGGATTCGAACCCCGGTAATCACCGTGAAAGGGTGGTGTCCTAGGCCTCTAGACGATGGGGACGAGGCAGAAAACTTGAATGTCTCCAGGACATTCACCGCTTCGTTAAAAAACCACGAAACGATTTAAATTTGGTGGAGCTAGTCGGGATCGAACCGACGACCTCTTGCATGCCATGCAAGCGCTCTCCCAGCTGAGCTATAGCCCCGAACAGACCGCAAAACTGCGTTCGGTGAGGCGCGCATTATACAGAGCAGATTCGATTTGGGAAGGCCCTTTTGCATCTTTTTGAAACATCCCTGCAGCATGGCTGCACAAAAAGAAAAAGGCCCCGTTTCCGGGGCCTTCGTCACTACATCCGGCAACGGTCAAGCCGCCGAATTCTTGGCTTCGCTGTTCTCGTAGACGATGAAGGGCTTGGCCTCGCCACGCACCACCGCGTCATCGACCACCACCTTGCTGACGTTGGTCATCGACGGCAGGTCGTACATCACGTCGAGCAGGATGTTCTCCATGATCGTACGCAGGCCGCGGGCACCGGTCTTGCGCTCCTTGGCGCGCTTGGAGATCGCCCGTAGGGCGTCCTCGCGGAACTCCAGGTTCACGCCCTCCATCTGGAACAGCTTGGCGTACTGCTTGACCAGGGCGTTCTTCGGCTCCTTGAGGATCGACATCAGGGCCTTTTCGTCCAGCTCCTCGAGCACCGCCAACACCGGCAAGCGGCCGACGAACTCAGGGATCAGGCCGAAGCGGACCAGGTCGTCCGGCTCCACCTTGGAGTAGAGCTCGTTGATGGCCTTGGAGTCGTCCTGGCTCTTGACCTCGGCCTGGAAGCCGATGCCCGCCTTGACGGTACGGTTCTGGATCACCTTGTCCAGGCCGGCGAAAGCGCCGCCGCAGATGAACAGGATGCTGGCCGTGTTGACCTGCAGGAACTCCTGCTGCGGGTGCTTGCGGCCGCCCTGCGGCGGTACGCTGGCAATGGTGCCTTCGACCAGCTTGAGCAGGGCCTGCTGCACGCCCTCGCCCGAGACGTCACGGGTAATGGACGGGTTCTCGGACTTGCGCGAGATCTTGTCGATCTCGTCGATGTAGACGATGCCGCGCTGGGCCTTCTCCACATCGTAGTCGCACTTCTGCAACAGGCGCGCAATGATGTTTTCCACGTCCTCGCCGACATAGCCGGCTTCGGTCAGCGTGGTGGCATCGGCGATGGCGAAGGGCACGTCCAGCAGGCGCGCCAGGGTTTCGGCCAGCAGGGTCTTGCCCGAGCCGGTGGGACCGATCAGCAGGATGTTGGACTTGGCGATTTCCACGCCGTCCTGCGAGCCCTTCACCGACAGGCGCTTGTAGTGGTTGTAGACGGCGACCGACAGGATCTTCTTGGCCGTTTCCTGGCCAATCACGTACTCGTCCAGCACCGCGCGGATTTCCTGCGGCTTGGGCAAGCCCTTGGTGCTGGGCTTGGCGTGGACTTCCTCACGGATGATGTCGTTGCACAAATCGACGCATTCGTCGCAGATGTACACCGAAGGGCCGGCAATCAGCTTACGGACCTCATGCTCGCTCTTGCCGCAGAAAGAGCAATAAAGGACCCGCCCGTTGTGTGCGCCGCTCCGTGTTTCGTTCGTCATCTCACTTCCTATCCCGGGCCGTGACGGTCCGGTGACATCTGTATATCACAGTGCCTTTTACCTGCAAAACCCGTAACCCGCGCTGAACCGCTCAGCGGCCGATTTCAACCCGCTGGGTGAAGATCTGGTCGATGATGCCGTAATCCTTGGCCTGCTCGGCATTCAGGAAGTAGTCGCGCTCGACGTCGCGCGAGATCTTCTCCAGGGGCTGGCCGGTGTGCTCGGCCATCAGCTTGTTCAGCTTTTCGCGCAGGTACAGGATCTCGCGGGCCTGGATCTCGATGTCCGTCGCCTGGCCCTGGGCGCCACCCGACGGCTGGTGGATCATCACCCGTGCATTCGGCAATGCAAAACGCTTGCCCTTGGCACCGGCCGACAGCAGGAAGGCGCCCATGCTGGCCGCCTGGCCGATGCACATGGTGGCCACGTCCGGCTTGATGAAGCGCATGGTGTCGTAGATCGACAGGCCGGCAGTAACCACGCCGCCCGGCGAGTTGATGTACAGGTGGATGTCCTTGTCCGGGTTCTCGGACTCCAAGAACAGCAGCTGGGCCACGATCAGGTTGGCCATGTGGTCGTCGATGGGGCCGACGACAAACACGATGCGCTCTTTCAGCAGGCGCGAGTAGATGTCGAAAGCGCGCTCGCCGCGGGCGGTCTGCTCCACCACCATCGGGACAAGCTGGGCGCGGGTCTGGGTATCCATCGAACCTTCCTGATCGTTCTGATTATTCAAAGGGGCCGCCGGGGCTGCAGGCCCCGGCGGCCTGGATGCTTCAACTGCTTACGCTTGGGCCGGACGCTGCGGATTCAAGAGCTCGTCGAGCGACAGGCTCTTGTCCGAGGGGGTCACGCCGGCGATCAGGCTGTCGACCACCTGGTCCTCGAGCACCATGGCGCGCAAGCCCTGGAGCATTTCCGGACGGCTGCGGTAGTAGGCCTTGACCTGTTCCGGCTGCTCGTAGTCGGCCGCCATCTCTTCCAGGGCCTGGTCGACGCGGCTGGTGTCCAGCTGCACCTTCTGGGTCTTGATCACTTCGCCGATCAGCAGGCCGAGCGCCACGCGCTTCTGCGCCTGCTGCTCGAACAGCGCGTCCGGCAGCAGCTCGGCGTGCTTGTCCTTCGGCACATTGGCCATGTTCATGCGGGACACGGCTTCCTCGCGCAGGCGCGGGATTTCCTGGGCGATGAGGGCCTGCGGAATGTCCACCGGGTTGGCGACCAGCAGCTGCTCCAGCACCTGGCCCTTGAGGCGGTTGCGCACGCCCTTGTCGCGCTCCTTCTCCAGCGCCGTGCGGCACTTGGCGCGCAGGCCGGCTTCGCCGGCGCCGTCTTCCACCGAGTGCAGCTTGAGGAAGTCGGCGTCGATCGCCGGGAGCACGGACTCCTTCACTTCCTTCAGCGTCACCGCGAACTGGGCAGTCTTGCCCTTGAGGTTCTCGGCGCGGTAGTCCTCCGGGAAGGCCACGTCCACCGAGAACTGCTCACCTGCAGCGTGCCCGATGAGGCCGTTCTCCAGGTCCGGCAGGAACTGCGAGGAGCCGATCTCGATCGTCACGTCCTTGCCCTCGCCGCCCTGGAAGGCTTCGCCTTCCAGCGTGCCGAGGAAGTCCATCGTGGCGACGTCGCCCTTGGCGGCCGGGCCGGTCTTGACCTCGAGCGTGCGGCGGGCCTTGCGCAGGTTCTCCACCAAGCGATCCACGTCGGCCTCGCCCACGTCCACCACCGGGCGCTCGATCTGCAGCTGCGACAGCGGGTTGAGGGCGATCTCCGGGTAGACCTCGAAGTGCGCCACGTACTCCAGCGCCTCACCGGCCTTCTCGGCGGTGATGTCGATCTTCGGCGAGCCGGCCGGGTTCACGCCGGCCTGGCTCAGCGCTTCCGGATAGGTCTGGTTGACGATGTCGGAGATCGCGTCGAGACGCGCGGACTCACCGTACTGCTGCTGGATCACCTTGAACGGCGCCTTGCCCGGACGGAAGCCCGGCAGCTTGGCGCGGCTGGCAAAGCGCTTCAGGCGCTCGTCGACGGCCTTCGAAACGCGCTCGGCAGGAACGACCACACGCATTTCACGACGCAGACCGCTCGATGCCTCAACTTTAACTTCCATGACTATCGCCCTGATTGGAAATGATGTTTTCTGATTGATTGGTGCGAAAGGCGAGACTCGAACTCGCACGCCTTACAGCGACAAGACCTAAACCTGTTGCGTCTACCAATTCCGCCACTCTCGCCCAAGCCCACAAGTATAGCAGTGGCCTGGAATTTTCCAGCGCCGCATGCGCGGCCAACCGCGTATCGCCCTCGTCCAGGGCGACAATTCCAGATGCCATTCCATGGACCTGGCCGCCTATCGCATCTGGGGGGCTTGACACGGTAATGCGAATCATTATCATTCGAATCACCGCTGACCCACGCCACGAGGTTTTCGCCATGCAGAGCCTGAACACGCTGAGCCTTCCCCTTCCCCGCCGCGCCCAGACCACCACGATCGTCCGCAACGTCGTGCCGCGCCTGAAGAGCGAAGACCTGTTCCGCGGCACGCACGAACTGGTCATTGAGCACCAGGGCCAGGAATACCGCCTGCGCCTGACGCGCAACGACAAGCTGATCCTCAACAAGTAACGACCCGCAGCGGGCCCGGGCCAAGGAAGCCCCGGCGTCCGCATTACCTCTCGCCCTCACGGCGTCTACGCCCGCCAACCCCTCTCCCGGAGCAAACGTAGGCGCTGTGGGCGGCGAACCTTTTTTGCTTCGCCCTTTTTGGGGGTACGAGGCAAAGCGGGAACGTCGTCCATGGCGAAGCTTCTTTCGCCTGATCCGACACCTGGGCGGCCTTCCATGGCCGCCCGTGACCTGCCGCAGGCGATGCCATTGAGGCATCGCCAAAGCGCGGCAGCTCACCCTCTCCCGGAGCATCTCCGGCCCCGTGGGTGGCGAATTTTTTCTGTGTCCTGCGTGGATGCCGAGAATCGGTTCGCCATTGATGCTGCCTTGCCTGCTTCAATCAGGCGATGGCTGACGTCGATATCTGGGTACAGAAGCTTCCAGACAACGGCAATCCGATATCCTTTGCGGATGCCCGAGCTGTCCTTGCCGTGAAACGGCTATCTACCTTCCCCTTGCTGCTGGCCCTGGGCCTGGGCTTGCTGGTCGCTGCCTGGCTGGCACTGTCCAGCGGCCCCCTGCCGCTGTCGGCGCCCAAGATCCTGGCGGCGCTGGGCCTGCCGCTGGATGCCGGCCTGCAGGACTACGAGGCGGCCACGGTGCTGCAGCTGCGCCTGCCGCGGCTGGTGCTGGCCCTGCTGGTGGGCAGTGCCCTGGCCTGCGCCGGCGCGACCATGCAGGGCCTCTTCCGCAATCCCCTGGCCGAACCCGGCTTGGCTGGCATCTCCGGCGGCGCGGCCCTGGGCGCGGTCGGCGTCATCGTGCTGGGCGCCAGCCTGCCGGTGCTGGCGACGGAGCGCGCGAACCTGGCGGTACTGCCACTGGCCGCCTTCCTCGGCGGTAGCCTGGCGGCGTTGCTGGTGGCCGGCCTGGCGCGCGTCGATGGCCACACCCGCATCGGCACGCTGTTGCTCGGCGGCCTGGCGGTCAACGCCGTGACCGGCGCCGGCATCGGCTTCCTGGCGCAACTGGCGGACGACCTGGCCCTGCGCACGGCGATGTTCTGGATGTTCGGCTCCCTGGGCAAGGCCGGCTGGAGCGAAATCGCCATCGCCGCACCACTGCTGATCGGCTCCGTGACGCTGATGATCCGCGACGCCCGCGCGCTGGACGCGCTGCTGCTGGGCGAGGCCGAGGCCGGACATCTGGGCGTGGACGTGGAGGCCCTGAAGCGTCGCCTGCTGCTATTGGTAGTGCTGTCGGTCTCGGTGGCTGTCGCCGTCAGCGGCATCATCGGCTTCATCGGCCTGGTCACGCCGCACCTGATCCGCATCTGGGCCGGCCCCGGCCACCGCTTCCTGCTGCCGGCCTCGGCGCTGCTGGGTGCCCTGCTGCTGACCCTGGCCGACGTGCTGGCCCGCGTGCTGCTGGCGCCGGCGGAGCTCGCCATCGGCGTGCTCACCACGCTGATCGGCGGGCCGTTCTTCCTGGTCCTGCTGCTGGGCCTGCGGCGCCGGGCGGAGCTGCTGTGAGCCTGCGCGCACAGGATGCGGGCTACGACAGCAGCGGCCAGATGCTGCTGCGCCAGGCCTCGATCCAGGTCGAGCCCGGCGAGGTCCACGCCATCCTCGGCCCCAACGGTGCCGGCAAGTCCACGCTGCTGAAGCTGCTGTCCGGGGAGCTGCGCGGCACGCGCGGCGACGTCTCCCTGGACGGGCGCCCGCTGGCGCAGTGGACGCCTGCGGCCCTGGCGCGACGGCGCGCGGTGCTGCCGCAGGACGAACAACTCGGTTTCGGCTTCCTCGTCGAAGAAGTGGTGGCACTGGGACGCCTGCCCTGCCCGCGGCATGCCCCGGCGCGCGAGGAGGTGCTGCTGCGCGAGGCGCTGGCGGCCGCGGGAGTCGCGGCGCTTTGGGGTCGCCGCTACACCGCGCTCTCCGGCGGAGAGCGGCGGCGCGTGCAACTGGCGCGCGTGCTGGCGCAGGTCTGGGAACCGCTGGGCGAAGGCCCGCGCTACCTGCTGCTCGACGAACCCACGGCCAGCCTGGACCTGGCGCACCAGCACGCCAGCCTGGGCGCCGCGCGCCAGTTCGCGCTGCAGGGCAACGGCGTCGCCGTGGTGCTGCACGACCCCAACCTGGCCCTGGCGCACGCCGACCGGGTCACGCTGGTCCGCGACGGCCGGGTCGCGGCCAGCGGCAAGCCCGCCGAGGTGCTGCAGCCGGAAGCCTTGCGCAGCGTCTTCGGCATCGACGCGGTGCTGATGCAGCCGCCCGGCTGGGCGCATCCCGTCATCGCCACGCGCTCTTCCGGCGCCGCCTGATCAAGGCCCTGCGGCGCAGGCACCACGCTGCTCAGTATTCTCCTAACAGAATAATGAAATAACTCCATATTCCTTTTAAGACTTAGAGTAGCCACCTAAGCTCCGCGGCTCTCATCAGGGGCGGAAAACGGTGCGCGCGTTCAAGTCGGTTCGTACCCTGGCGGCAGCTCCCCTTGCCCTGCTGCTATCAGCCTGCGGTTCCTCCAGCGTCCCGGATGCCGCCGCCGGGCGACCGGACATCGTAGTGATCCTGGCGGACGATCTCGGCTACTCCGACATCGGCGCCTTCGGCAGCGAAATCCGCACGCCACAGCTCGACGCCCTGGCGCAGGACGGCCAGGTGCTGGGCAACTTCCACGTCACCCAGTTGTGTTCCACCACGCGTGCCAACCTGCTGACCGGGGCGGATCATCATCTGGTGGGTGTCGGCAGCCTGGTGGACCTGCAACTGCCCTACCAGAACGACAAGCCCGGCTACGACGGCGGCTTCAACAGCAAGGCGCGCACCTTTGCGCAGCTGCTGCGGGATGCCGGCTATCACACCTACATGGCCGGCAAGTGGCACCTCGGCACCGAGGGCCCGGAGCATTGGGGCTTCGAGCGATCCTTCGCGCTCGACGGTCTGCTGGGCTACGCCAACAACTTCGGCCCCGTCGCCGGCAAGGAGAACTCCGCCGACCCGGTGTTTTACGAGAACGGCCAACCCGCCACGCTGCCGCCGGGCAAGTTCAGCGCCGATCATTACGTCGACAAGCTGATCGAATATGTCGAAGCGCAGCGACGCGACGGCAAGCCCTTCCTGCTCTACCTGCCGGTGCAGACGCCGCACTGGCCCGTGCAGGCGCCGGATGAATACCTGGAGCGCTACCGCGGCGTCTACGACGCCGGCTACGCCACGATCCGCGACGCCCGCATCGCCAAGCAGAAGGCATTGGGCCTGATCCCGCAGGACTTCAAGCCGAACCCCGGCAGCCCCACGGGCACGCCGAGCTATGGCATCCCCGGGCCGATCATCCATCGCCCCTGGGAATTGCTGACACCGCTGGAACGCCAGCAGGAAGCGCGCAACATGGAGGTTTTCGCCGGCATGGTCGAAAACCTCGACCACAACGTCGGACGCCTGCTGTCCCACCTCAAGCGCATCGGCCGCTACGACAACACCCTGGTCGTGTTCCTGTCAGACAACGGTGCCGACGGCAATGGCTACCCCACGCCCCCGAGCGGCTTCCTCGACAACTCCCTGGAAAACTACGGCCGGCAGGGCTCGTTCCTGTACCACAGCGTCGGCTGGGGCGAGGTCGGCTCTGCACCGTTCCGCACGTTCAAGGGCTTCACCAGCGAAGGCGGCATCTCCTCCCCCACGCTGGTGAAGCTGCCGCGCGAACGCAACGGCAGCCGCCAGGTCCACGCCCTGGCTTCGTCGCTGGACCTGGCCCCCACCATCCTGGAACTGGCCGGCGTCGGTGATCCCGGCGCGCAGTACCAGGGGCGCGAGGTCGCGCCGCTGGAAGGACGCTCGCTACTGCCACTGCTGCGCGGCGAAGCACCCAGCGCTCATGCCAGCGACGCGGTCTTCGCCGGCGAGGTCTACAACCATCGCTATGTGCGTCGCGGCCCCTGGAAGATCACCCGCACGGACGCCCTGCCCTTCGCCGGCGGCCTGCTGGCCAACCAGGACTGGCAGCTGTTCAACGTCGATCAGGATCGCGGCGAGACCACCGTGCTGGCGCGGCGCGGTGTCGGCACCCTGGCCCTGCCGACGCCGACCGACGAATACAGCGAGATCTTAGACGGCCTGCTGGCCGACTGGGACGCCTACGTCGAGCGCGTGGGCGTGGCATTGCCGCCGCTGCAGCACTAGGAAAATTCACCCTGCGCCGCTCCGGGGAGGCGCGGCGACGACGTTCTGAAACACCATGTCGCCATCCTGCGCCTTTGGATGGAACCTGACATGCGTTGTCTCACGATCGCGATCACCGCAGCGGCCCTGCTGCTCTCGGCCTGCTCCGGCAGCAGCAACGACCCCGCGCCCTCCACACCACCCGGGCCCAGCGGCCCGCGCCCCGGCACCTGGCTCAGTGGCGACCTGCACCTGCACTCCGACCACAGCGACGACGCGGCCGACAACCCGATGGCGGAGCTGGTGAAGCTGGCCGAGGAGCGCGGCATGGGCTTCTTCACCATCACCGACCACGACAACCACGTCGAAGGCCGGCTGACCACCTGGGACGATCCCGCCTTCCGCTCCGACAAGATGGTGCTGCTCCACGGTGTTGAGTACACCACCGCGCGTGGGCACGCCAACCTGTTCTCGGCAGCACGCTTCGATCACCTGCGCTTCTACGCCCTGCGAGACCGCACCGACGCCGAAGCCGGCCGCGCCATTGCCGCGGAAGCGCGCGCGCAGGGCGTGCACCTGTCGGTGAACCACCCGGTCAATGGCGATCCCTGGGAGTTCGGCTTCGACATGCCGTTCGACAGCATGGAAATCTGGAACGCGCTCTATGCCTTCCCCACCGACAACACGGGAGCGATCCGGCTGTGGGATGAACTCATCGCCGGCGGGCGGCGCATCACCGGCCGCGGCGGCAGCGACTGCCACCACCAGACCGGCATCGAGTCGCTGGGCCTGAACGTCGGTAATCCCACCACCTGGGTCTACGCCGAGGCACCCACCGCCGCGGGCGTGCTCGCAGCCCTGAAGGCCGGGCACGTTGCCATCGGCTACGGGCCGAGCTCGGAGCGCATCCGCCTGACGGCCGATGCCGATCGTGACGGGGGCCATGAAACCCTGATGGGCGACAACCTGCCGGCCCAGGGGCAGGCCGTGAACTTCCGCCTGGAGATCGATGGTGCGCGACCCCTGGGGGTCTACAACGTGACCGTCCTGAAGAACGGCCAGCCCCTGCTGGAGCGCCGGCTGTTTGGCGAACAGGCGCTGGACTTCGAGGACACACCCGCCGCCGGGCAGCGCAGCTGGTATCGCGCGGAAGTGCGCGGCAACACCCCGGAGGCACCCGCTGCCGCGGTGCTGGTGGGCTTCTATGGCGGTTTTGTCGGCATGACCAACCCGATCTACGTCGGATACGAATAAGCCCGGCGAGGTTCAACCTCCGGGAGCTTTGCTGTATCATTCCGCGCCCTTGCAGTGCCCTGCTGCGGGGACGTGTTACCGGGGGTCGTTAGCTCAGCCGGTAGAGCAGCTGGCTTTTAACCAGTTGGTCGATGGTTCGAATCCATCACGACCCACCATCTTGCTGCACAATAGTCGTATCGGAGTGTGGCGCAGCCTGGTAGCGCACCTGCCTTGGGCGCAGGGGGTCGCAGGTTCGAATCCTGTCGCTCCGACCAATACTGCCCAATGTGACCACCATGCCTCGCCGCAGGGGGTCGCAGGTTTGACGGGTTTGCAGGAGCAAAACCCGGACGCGCCGCAGGCGCGGTCCTGAGCGTAGCGAAGGATTCGGTGCAGGAAGCACCGAACAATCCTGTCGCTCCGACCAAATAGCCAAAAAATGCCCTCTTGCGAGGGCTTTTTTTAACGGTACGGAGTGGGGTCCGCCACCCCCGCCGCCGCGAACCCCTCGCGCCGCAAACGGCAGGAATCGCAGCGGCCACAGGCCCGTCCGGCCTCGTCGGCCTGATAGCAGGACACGGTGAGGCCGTAGTCCACCCCCAGGCGCAGGCCCTCGCGGATGATCTCGGCCTTGCTCAGGCGCAGCAGCGGGGCATGCACCCGGAACGGCTTGCCCTCCACTCCCGCCTTGGTCGCGACGCCCGCCAGGTGCTCGAAGGCCTCGATGAAGGCTGGGCGGCAGTCGGGGTAGCCGGAGTAGTCCACGGCGTTGACCCCGATGAACAGGTCCTGCGCCTCCAGCACCTCGGCCCAGCCCAGGGCCATGGACAGGAACAGCGTGTTGCGCGCCGGTACGTAGGTGCTGGGGATGCCGGTGGTGGGCGTCTCCGGCACGGCCATGCTCGTATCGGTCAGGGACGAACCACCGACCGCATCCAGGTTCACGTGCAGGGTCTGGTGGCCGGCGGCGCCCAGGGCTTTGACCACGCGGTCCGCGGCACGCAGCTCGGCGACGTGGCGCTGGCCGTAGGACACCGACAGCGCGTAGCTCTCGTAGCCCTGCTCGCGGGCCATGGCCAGCACGGTGGCGGAGTCCAGGCCGCCGGACAACAGCACCACGGCTCTTTTCTTCAGCATCGCTAGCGTCCCTGCTCGTTGCCCCAGAGGGCCTTGTGCAGCTGGGTCTGGAAGCGCACCGGCAGGCGGTCCGCCACGATCCAGTCCGCCAGGTCGCGGGCAGCCAGCTGGCCATGGGCATGCGAGAACAGCACGCCGCAGCGCTCGGCCAGCCGGTGCTCGGCGAGCATGCCGCGCGCCCAGTCGTAATCGGCGCGCGAGCAGAGCACGAACTTCAACTCGTCCCTCGGCGTCAGCAGATCGATGTTGGCCAGGCGGTTCTTGGCCAGCTCGCCGGAGTCCGGCGTCTTCAGGTCCACCACGCGAATCACGCGCGGGTCCACGCCGCCGATGTCCAGGGCGCCGCTGGTCTCCAGCGAAACGACGTACCCGGCATCGCAGAGAGCGCCCAGCAGCGGCAGGCAACTCTTCTGCGCCAGGGGCTCGCCACCGGTCACGCAGACGTGGCGCGCCCCGTGGCTGGCCACCTCGGCCAGCACCTGCTCCAGCGAGCGGTATTCGCCGCCGTGGAAGGAGTACGTGGTGTCACAGTACTGGCAGCGCAGCGGGCAGCCGGTCAGGCGCACGAACACCGTGGGCCAGCCGGCCAGGGAGGACTCTCCCTGCAGCGAGTGGAAAATCTCCGTGATCTTGAGCCGCACCGCTTCCGGTGATGACCCTGGAGCGGTGTTGCTCACAGCGGGTTGTTCCTTACTTCGGCGGATTCAACCGCTGTGCCGCGAGCTTGGCGGCGTTGGAGTTGGGATAAGTCGAGATCACGCGTTGCAGCGTCGCGCGACCCTCGGCTTCCGACTTCAGCTCCAGCTGCGTCAGCCCCACCTTCAGCATCGCGTCCGGCACCTTGGGGGTGGCCGGGAAACGCTGCAGGATGGTCTGGAAATTGGTCAGCGCGGCCTTGTAGTCGCGCTTGATGGTGTACATCTCGCCCATCCAGAAATAGGCGTTGGGCGCATAGGTGCCCTGGGGGTACGTCGCCACCATGTTCTTGAAGCCACGGATGGCGTTGTCGTACTTGCCGTTCTTGAATTCGTCGAAGGCCGCGAGGTATGCGGTCTCCTCTTCCACCGTGGCACCGCTGCCCGAGGAAATCACCACCGGTGCGCCGGCAGCCGCCGGAACGCTGGTGCTGGGGGTAGCCGCACCCGGAGGCACGGCCGGCGCGGACGGCGCCGCCACGACCGCGGGCGGAGCCACGTAGCTGCTGCCCTGGCTGACCGGGGCCGCGGGACCCGCTGCAGCCGGCGCCGCGCCGCTAACGGCGAGGCCCTGCTGCACTTCGAAACGCTGGATACGACGATCCAGTTCGGCCACCGAGGCAGCGCCACGGCGCTGCTGCTGGTCAAACTCGAAGCGCATGCGCTCCATCTCGCCACGCATCTGGCGAATGTCGTCGCGCAGCTTCTGGTTTTCCTGGTCCATGCCGGCCAGGTTCACCGCATCGAGACGACGCGACAGCTCGGAGACCTTGGTCTCCGCACGCTGCAGGCGACGTTCCTCGGGGGACAGGGCATCTCCGCCACCGCTGATGTTTCCGCCAAAGTCGGAACTGGCACAACCGGCCAGCAGCGCGACAGGAGCGACGAAAGAAGCAATCAGACGACGTGTGGACATGGACCTGTTCCCCCGAGGTTTTTAGGTTGCGGCCTTACTGGCGGATGATCTGGACGCGGCGGTTCTGGGCCCAGCTCGCCTCGTCATGACCCGGCACCGCCGGACGCTCTTCGCCGTAGGACAGCAGCGAAGCCTGGTTGGCGTTCACGCCCTTGGCCAGCAGCGAGGCCTCGACCGCCTTGGCGCGACGCTCGCCCAGGCCCAGGTTGTACTCCGGAGTGCCGCGCTCATCGGCATGGCCTTCCAGGCGCACGCGCGCGGTCGGGTTGGCCTGCAGGTAGCTGGCGTAGCGGCCGATGACCGACTCGCCTTCCGAGTTGATGACGGTGCTGTCGTACTCGAAGTAGACGATGTTGTTGCTCAGGGCGCGCTCGGCGGTCTCCTGGGCGCTGGGGCCGCCGATCTGGGTCGGGGCGCTGTTGGCGTAGGGATCGCTGCCATAGGGCGCGGTGCTCTGGCCATACGGCTCGGCCGCCGGGGCAGCCGGCTTGACGTTCTTCTTGCCGGAGCAGCCGGCGACGGCCAGAGCGGCGACCAGGGCGCCGGCGACGATGAGATTCTTGGTCATGGGGTGACTCCTAATGTTCTTGAGGTGCGGAAGCTTGAATGCGGAAAATTAACGAACCACCGGAGACCATGCGGGCTCCTTGATGTCGGCCGCCTGACGCAGGCGCGTGCGGACGCGTCCGTCGACGGATACGGTCGCAAGTTCCGCGCCGCCGGCGCGTCCCTGCGTAGCGTAGATGACTACCGCACCACCGGGTGCGAATTGCGGGCCCTCGTCCTGAGGACCATCGCTGAGGAGCTTCAGGCCGCCACCGGCCAGGTCCAGCAGCCCGATGCGGAAACGGCCGCCGTCGGCGTTCACCAGGGCCAGGGACTTGCCATCCGGCGAGTAGCTGGCGCGCAGGTTCTGGCTGCCTTCGAAGGTGACACGGCGCGGATCGCCGCCCTCGGCGCTGATCTCGTAGATCTGCGGACGGCCACCGCGGTCGGAGGTGAAGACCAGCTTGCTGCCGTCCGGCGACCAGGAGGGCTCGGTGTCGATGCCGTAGTGGTCGGTGAGGCGGCGGCGCTTGTTGCTGGCCACGTCGATCACGTAGATGTCCGGGTTGTTCTCGAAGGACAGGCTGACGGCGACCTTGCTGCCGTCCGGCGACCAGGCCGGCGAGCTGTTGAGGCCCGGCTCCGATACCAGCGTGCGCACCTGGCCCGTGGCCAGGGTGTAGACCATGACGGCCGAGCGGCCGCGGTTGTAGCCGACGAAGGCCAACTGCTTGCGATCCGGGGCCCAGGCGGGCGACAGGATCGGCTCGCGCGAGGTGGCCAGCACCCGCGGCGCTTCGCCATCGGAGTCCGACACGATCAGCTGGAAGTTGCGCGCCGGGCCGTAGCCGGTGGCGGCCACGTAGGCGATCTTGGTGTTGAAGTAGCCGGGGATGCCGAGCAGCTTCTCGTAGATCATGTCGGCGATCATGTGCGCCACGGTGCGCATCTGCGCCGGCGACTTCACCGAGAACTGGTGGCTCAGCAGCTGCTGCCCGCTGACGGTATCGATCAGGAAGAAGCGCGCGTAATAGCCGTCGGCAGACTTGCCGATCTGGCCGATCACCAGGTTGTCGATGCCGGCGGCCTTCCAGCCATCGGTTACCACCGCCTGCGGCGCCGTGGGGGTTTGTGGCATGGCACCGCGCGGCAGCGCCTTGAAGCGTCCGCTGCGCACCAGGTCGTTCTCCACCACCTGGGCCACGTCGAGCGGCACTTCCGGCGTGGACTGGAACTGCACCAGGGCGATAGGCAGCGGCGCCACGTCACCGCCGGTGACGGTGATTTCCAGGGCGGCCTGGGCCGGAACAGCGACCAGGACCAGCAATACGGCAATCAGTTTCTTGAACGTCATGGGCAACCTTGAAAGGCGGCGCCAGCGGGGCCGCGGATCATATTGTGATTCAAAAACCGGCCTTTACGCCAAAGTTCTTCCCCAAGTGACTCTCTTCATGGGGAAAAAGTTCTGGCGTTCGGGCCGGTTTCCTGCGGCCGGAGGGCTAACAGCCGTTCGCAGAGGGGCAGAATCGGATCTTGATGGTGCGGTCCGCCGGCATGGCGCGCGGATCCGGCGGCGGCGGCAGCGGGCTGGCCTTGACCACCGCCTGCTCCACCGACCGATCCAGTGCCGCGGTGCCGCAGCTGCGGATCACGGTCGCACTCACCACCGAGGCATCCGGATTCATCTTCACCTCCACCACGCAGCTGAAGGTGTCGGCGCTAGCCGGCGGACGCTGCCAGAACTTGCGCACACGGGCCGCGATCAGGTCGCCCCACTGAGCCTGGGCGGCACCGACGACCGCGGCATCGCGCGCCGCCTGCTCGGCGGCGGCGGCGGCGGCCAGGGCATCGCGGCGAGCCTTGTCCTCGGCCGCACGCTTGGCCCGGGCATCCTCGATCGCCTTGCGCTCTTCGGCTTCCTGGCGCTTGAGGTCGTCGGCGATCGCCTGCTGCTGGCGCTTCTCCTCGTCCTTCTTGCGCTGCTCTTCTTCCTTGCGGACGCGCTCGGCCTCGGCCTTCTTCTGCGCCTCTTCCTGCTTCTTCTTGAGCTCTTCCTGGCGCTTGCGCTCGGCCTCTTCCTTGATGCGTACCTGCTCGGCCTTGCGCTCGGCTTCCTGGACGCGCTGCTTCTCCTTGCGCTCCTCGGCCAGCTTGCGCTTCTCTTCCGCCTCGGCTTCCTTCTTGGCCTTTTCCTCGGCCTTCTTCACCGGGTCCTCCTTGGGAGGTTCCGGCTTGGGCTTGGGCGGCGTGGGCTTGGGCGGCTCCGGCTGCGGCTCGGGCTTGGGCGCGGGCGGCAGCGGCTTGGGCTCCACCGGCTGCGGGTTGGGCACCTGCTGCCCGCCACCCTGCACCAGGGCCGCCTCGATGACACGCATCGGCTCCGGCTTGCGGTGGAACAGGGCGCCAAGGATCAGCGCCCCGAACACGAGCACGTGCAGGATCAGCGACGCAACCGCATAGCGGGTTTGTGGCTTGTTCATCAACGGCGCGGCTTTTCGTCCATCGGTTCATCGGTGACGAAGCCGATCTTCTTGGCCCCGGCATCGCTGAGCAGGCCCATGGCCTTGGCGACGAACTCGTAAGGGGTCTTCTTGTCGCCGTAGACCAGGATCATTTGCTCCGGCTTCTTGGCCAGCAGCTCCTGGGTCTGCGCCACGACCTCGTCATCCTCGATGGTGGCCTCGGGGTTGCCCGTCCAGCTGATGTGATACCCGCCCTTGGGGTCGACGGACAGGGTGTGGTCCTCGTCCTGCTGGCTCATGGACTGTGCCTTGACGTCGGGCAGGTCCACTTCGATGCCCTGCGTCATCATCGGCGCAGTCACCATGAAGATCACCAGCAGCACCAGCATGACGTCGATATACGGCACGACGTTCATGTCGGAGGAAAGCTTGCGGCGCGCCATGGCGGGTTCCTCAGGCCGGGCGGGCGTGACGCAGCCCGCGGTCGATGATGCCCAGCATCTCTTCGGCGAAGGTGTGGTAGCGGTTTTCCATGCTTTCCACCGAGCGCGTGAAGAAGTTGTAGGCGATCACGGCCGGGATGGCGGCGAACAGGCCCATGGCGGTGGCGATCAGCGCCTCGGCGATGCCGGGGGCAACCGTGGCCAGCGAGGCCTGCTTCTGGGCGCCGATGCTGATGAAGGCGGCCATGATGCCCCAGACCGTGCCGAACAGGCCGACGTAGGGGCTGGTAGAACCGATGGTGGCCAGCATCGCCAGGCCACCTTCGAGACGCTCGACCTCGCGCACCTGGGCGACGCGCATCTGGCGCGACACGGCGGCGAGCTGGTCCTCGGGCGCCGAGCGGCCGGCGGTCTGCTGGCGGGTGTATTCCTCGTAGCCGGCGGTGAAGATGGCGGCCAGGCCCTCGGTCTCCTGGTTCTTGCGCACCGACTCGTAGAGATCGGCCAGGTTGCCGCCGCTCCAGAAGCGGTCCTCGAACTTCTCGGCCGAGGCCGCCATGCGCGAGAACAGGCCGCGCTTGGCGAAGATCAGGTACCAGGACACTCCCGAGGCCGCGACCAGCAGCAGCAGGACGAACTTCGCAAGCAGGCTCGCCTTCAGGATCAGGTCGAGCATCGACAAATCGTTCATGGAATTATCCTTGTCCTAGTTCTGGACCGCCCCCGAGGCCGATTGGCCGGGGTGTTGTTAGTAAATGTCAACAATTATTCTGGTTGATCGCAGAATAATAACAAAGAACCCTGCGATTTGTAGGGGATTCTAGCAGTGGAAGATGCCTTTACATGAGGCCGGGCGGCAGCGCTTTCGGACGAAAGGTAGCCGCGTCCACACAAGCGATGCGAACCCGCGCCGTGGTGAGTATCTGGCCACCATCGCCCAGCAGCGTCTGTTCAAAGATCAGGCTGGCCCGGCGAAGTTCCACGACACGGGTGCGAACCACCAGTTCGTCGTCGAGCCGGGCCGGCTTGCGGTACTCGATCTCGATGCTGGAGATCGTGAAAGCCACCCCGGCCTCCAGCCGCAGCCGCTCCTGGCCATAGCCCTTGCCGCGCAGCCATTCGGTGCGCGCCCGCTCGAACCAGCGCAGGTAGTTGGCGTGATAGGTCACGCCGGAGGCGTCGGTGTCCTCGTAGTAGACCCGGATCGGCCAGGTGGTCTCGGCGGTCACGGGGCGAAGAGGTCCGGGGTACCCAGGCGGTCCGGCATCTTCAGGCCGTAGTGCTGGTAGGCCAGCCTGCAGGCCACGCGGCCGCGCGGAGTACGCATCAGGTAACCCTGCTGGATCAGGTAGGGCTCGATCACGTCCTCGATGGTGTCACGCGCCTCGCCGATGGCAGCGGCGAGGTTGTCCAGGCCCGCCGGGCCGCCATCGAAGCGCTCGATCAGCATCAGCAGCAGCTTGCGGTCCATCAGGTCGAAACCGTTGGAGTCCACGTCCAGCAGTTTCATCGCCGACGCCGCGGCCGACTCGGTGATGATGCCGTCGCCGCGCACCTCGGCATAGTCGCGCACGCGGCGCAGCAGGCGGTTGGCGATACGCGGCGTGCCGCGCGAGCGCCGCGCGATCTCCAGCGCCCCACCCGGCTCGATGCCGGCCTTCAGGATCGCGGCACTGCGCGTGACGATGCTCGTCAGGTCCTCCACGCCGTAGAACTCCAGGCGCTGCACGATGCCGAAGCGGTCGCGCAGCGGGCTGGTCAGCGCGCCGGCGCGGGTGGTGGCGCCCACCAGCGTGAAGGGCGGCAGGTCCAGGCGGATGGAACGCGCCGCCGGCCCCTCGCCGATCATGATGTCGAGCTGGTAGTCCTCCATCGCCGGATAGAGCACTTCCTCCACCACCGGCGACAGCCGGTGGATCTCGTCGATGAACAGCAGGTCGCGCGGCTCCAGGTTGGTCAGCAGTGCCGCGAGATCGCCGGCGCGCTCCAGCACCGGGCCGGAGGTCTGGCGCAGGTTAACGCCCATCTCCTCGGCCAGGATATGCGCCAGCGTGGTCTTGCCCAGGCCCGGCGGGCCGAAGATCAGCACGTGGTCCAGCGCATCGCCACGGCGGCGCGCCGCCTCGATGGCGATCCCCATCTGCTCCTTGACCGCCGGCTGGCCGACGTAGTCCTGCAGCCGGTGCGGGCGGATCGCGCGCTCGATGCGCTCCTCCTCCGAGGAGCCTGCGGCGGAAATCAGGCGCGGGCCGTCGCTCATCGCACGGCGCGCTTCAGCGCCTCCTGGATGATCTGCTCGGTGGTCATGCCTTCCTTGTGCACGGCCTCGGTGAAGCGCTGGATTTCAGCCGGCTTGTAGCCCAGCGTGGCCAGCGCAGCACGCGCCTCCTGCAGCGGCGCCGTGCCCACCGCAGCCGGTGCGCTCAGGCCCACGGCCTCGGCGGCACCACCGGCCTTGTCGCGCATCTCCACCACCAGGCGCTCGGCGGTCTTGCGGCCGACACCAGGAATCTTGGTGAGGCGCACGACATCGCTGGCGCGCACGGTCTCCCAGAAATCCTCGACGCTGACACCGGACAGGATCGCCAGCGCCAGCTTGGGGCCGACGCCTGAAATCTTGATGAGCTCACGGAACAAGCCCTTCTCGGTGCTGCTGCCGAAGGCGAACAGCAGGTGCGCGTCTTCGCGCACCGTCAGGTGTGTATGCAGGCTCACGCCCTCGCCCACCGACGGCAGCTTGTAGAAGGTGGACATCGGTGCTTCCAGCTCGTAGCCGACGCCGCCCACGTCCACCAGCAGCAGCGGCGGTTGCTTGAGCACGAGTTTGCCGGTGATGCGGCCGATCATGTGAGGCTATCCATGCCCGTCATCCCCAGGCCTTGTTCAGAGTGAGTCCACTGCGAATCTTAGTGGATCGCACGTGCGCATGGGTCAGCGCCACGGCCAGCGCATCGGAGGCGTCGGCGGCCATGGCCTCGCGCAGGTTCAGCAGCACCTTGACCATGTGCTGCACCTGCAGCTTCTCGGCACGGCCGTTGCCGACCAGGGCCAGCTTGACCTGGGTGGCGGCGTACTCGGCCAGCGGCAGCCCGGCCTGGGCCGCGGCGACCATGGCAACGCCACGCGCCTGGCCCAGCACCAGCGCGCTGGACACGTTCTTGTTGACGAAGACCTCTTCCAGCGCCACTTCCTGCGGTTGGTACTCGGCGATGATCTCGCCGAGGCCCCGCATGATCTTCAGCAGGCGCTCCGGCATCTCGCCCACCGTGGCGTTGATGCGCCCGCAAGCCAGGTGCCGGCTCTTGCCGCCCGCAACCTCGATCACTCCGTAGCCGGTATAGCGCGAGCCGGGATCGATGCCGAGGATGCGGGTGGCGGTCACGCGAACTCGGCGTTCGAGTAGACCTTCTGCACGTCGTCCAGATCTTCCAGCATGTCGATCAGCTTCTGCAGCGTGGCAGCCTGCTCGCCCGACACCGCGCTGGTGTTGCCCGGGCGCATGGTGATGTCGGCCTGCACCGGCTTCAGGCCCTTGGCGGCCAAGGCCGTCTTGACCGACTCGAAGGCGTCCGCCGCCACCAGCACCTCGGTGACCTCGTCGTGGTTGACCACGTCATCCGCGCCGGCTTCCAGGGCCTGCTCCAGGATCTTCTCCTCCAGCGCCGCATCGCCGCCGGTCTCGAACAGGATCTGGCCGGTGCGGCTGAACTGGAAGGCCACCGAACCGCTGGTACCCATGCTGCCGCCGCACTTGCTGAAGGCATGGCGCACTTCGGCGACGGTACGCGTGGGGTTGTCGGTCATGCAGTCCACCATGATCGCGACGCCACCCGGGCCGTAGCCCTCGTAGCGGATTTCCTCGAACGCGTCGGCATTGCCCTCGCCGGTGCCGCGCTTGATGGCGCGCTCGATCGTGTCCTTGGTCATGTTCGCGGTCAGCGCCTTGTCCATGGCGATGCGCAGCCGCGAATTGGCCTTGGGATCGCTGCCGCCGGTACGGGCGGCCACGGTGATCTCGCGAATGAACTTGGTGAACAGCTTGCCGCGCGCCGCGTCAGTGGCGTTCTTGCGCGCTTCGATACTCGGGCCACGCCCCATACGAACCCCGGTCCCTGGTCAGATGATGTTAGAAGTTGAGCCGCAGCCCGATGTTGAAGCCGTCATCGGCCTCGATCTCGCCGCCGCCGTCCAGGTCGGCCTCGACCTTGCGCCAGCCGACATAGACCGAAGCGTCCTTGATCACCTCGTAACCCAGGCTCAGGCCGACGTCGTAGTACTTGTCGGTGTCGCCGAAGGTGGTCACGTCCGGGGCGAAGTAGGCATAGGCGCCGAGCGCGACGCGCTCGAAGCCCGGCATGCGCACGTCCACCTGGCCGCCGAGCGCGATGGCCGAACCGTCGGCGTTCTCGCCGTCGATGTAGGCGGCGCGGATGCCCAGGCCGGCGGTGACCTTGGCGTCACGCGCACCGGTGTCGCCGGTCAGCAGCACGCCGATGTGCGGCACGAAGGCGTCGGCATTGTTCTCGGAGCGCCACAGGGCGCCGAGGTCGTACTGGCCCTTGGCGCCGGAGAACACTGACGACAGGTCGCCTTCGAGGCCCACGCGCACGGCTTCTTCGCCGATGCTGGCGTCGAAGGTTGCGGCAGCGGCCGGCAGAGCCGCCAGGGCCAGGGTCGCACCGATGATTGCCTTTGCTTTCACTCTCTCGCTCCTGCGTATTGGATTTTTTGGGCGCAACTCAGGCGCGCTTCGGCTTGTTGATGGCGTGTACTGCACGACCATCCACCAGCAGGATCGCGTCGTGGAAGGTTTCCGCCAGCGAGGGGTGCGCATGCATGATCAGCGCGATGTCCTCGGTGGTGGCGGCGAACTCCAGTGCGACCACGGCTTCGGCGATGAGTTCGGACACGAACGGGCCCACGGCGTGCACGCCGAGGATGCGGTCGGTCTTGGCGTCGGAGATCACCTTGATGGTGCCGCCCGCCTGCTCCATGGCCTTGGCACGGCCGCTGGCCATGAACGAGCCGCTGCCGGTCTTGACCTCGTGGCCGGCCGCCTTGGCCTGCTCTTCGGACAGGCCGACCCAGGCGATTTCCGGCGCGGTGTAGACCACGCTCGGCACTGCGTTGTAGTTGACCTGGGTGTGGTGGCCGGCGAGCTGCTCGGCCAGGGCCACGCCCTCTTCGATGCCCTTGTGCGCCAGCATGGCACCGCCGATCACGTCGCCCACGGCGTAGATGCCCGGGACGCTGGTCTTGTAGTGCGGGTCCACCTGCACGAAGCCGCGGTCGGTCAGCTTGACGCCCACCGCCTCGGCGTTGAGGCCGGTGGTGTTGGGGCGGCGGCCGACGGCGACGATCAGCTTGTCGAACTCTTCGCTCAGGGTCTTGCCATCCTGCTCGAACTCGACGGTCACGCCCTTCTTGCCGGCCTTGGCGCTGGACACCTTGGCACCGAAGCGGATGTCCAGGCCCTGCTTGGTCAGGTGGCGCAGCGCCTCCTTGGAGATCGCGGCATCCACCATCGGCAGGAAGCCCGGCAGGGCCTCCAGGATCGTGACCTTGGCACCCAGGCGCGACCAGACGCTGCCCAGCTCCACGCCGATCACGCCGGCGCCGATCACGCCCAGGCGCTTGGGCACCTCGGTGAAGTCCAGCGCGCCCCAGGAGTCGACGATGCGCTCGCCGTCGAAAGCGGCGATCTTGGACAGGTTCACCGGCTCGGAGCCGGTGGCGATGATGATGTGCTTGGCGCTGAGGACCTGGGTCTGGCCATCGTGCGACTTGTACTCGACCTGGCCGTTGCCCAGCAGCTTGCCGGTGCCGAACAGGCCGGTGACCTTGCTGGCGGTGAACAGCTGCTTGATGCCGCCGGTGAGGGACTTGGACACCTCGGTCTTGCGGGCCTGCATCTTGGCCAGGTCGACGCTGACCTCGCCCACGCCGATGCCGTGCTTGGCAAACTCATGCTGGGCGCGGTGCACCAGCTCGGAGGACTCCAGCAGCGCCTTGGAGGGGATGCAGCCGGCGTTCAGGCAGGTGCCGCCGAAAGCCGGCGTGCTGTCCTTGTTGACCCAGGCATCGATACAGGCCGTCTTGAAGCCGAGCTGGGAAGCACGGATCGCGCAGGGGTAGCCGGCGGGACCGCCGCCAATGACAACGACGTCGTATTGTTCGCTCATGTTCTTTTCCTTGAGGGCACCGCTATTTTAGCGCGCTGTGGCCGCAAAGCGGCCACCCCGCTACACAGGAAGACAGGATTTCAGCTACCCGGGCAAGCCGGCGCGGCGGCTGGAGCCATCGCCCCCGCAATCTGCCCGGCCAGCCGGCTCAGCAGGCGCTGGTGGCCGGCGACCATTTCCGCGGTCTGCGTGCCCACCGGCTCCTGGCCGGAGAAGGCGCAGGTGAGGCTGGTCTTGGCTCCGCCGGTGCCGCGCAGGCTCCAGACCCCCTCCCAGCGCACGGCCCGGCCCGGCATGGTCTCGAAGGCCTGCAATTCCAGCTTCAGGCGATGCAGCGGCGTATCGGCAGGGGGCGGCAGGGCATGGATGTCACGGATGCCCTGGGCGGCCAGGGCCGTTACCAGGGCACCGCGGATCTCGGCGTCCAGGGGAGAAGCCCACTGCTGGCGCTCCAGGAGGGCCAGGCTGGCATCGCCCTGGCGCACGACCAGTTGCGGCGTGTCCAGCTGCAGGGGCACGGACACGGACTGCACGTCGATCCAGCGCGTCGGGGCGGCCGGGGCGGCGGCCGACGGCACCGACAGGGTGTAGTAGCTGGGCGCCGAAACCGAGGCGCAGGCGGACAGCAGCAGGGCCAGCAGGGCTGGCGGGAGGGCGTGCTTCACGGCGGGGTCTGCTCCGGTCCTTGGGGCGGCAGGGGCGACAGGCGCAGCAGCACGGGGTCATCCGGCTTGCCGCGCAGCAGCGATTGCGGGTGGCGCTGCAGGCCCTCGGTCAGCGAGCGCAGCGAACGTGCCGCGCGGTCCACCGACTCCAGGGTGCCGCGCAGGTCCTGCTGCATGGGTCCGTCACTGCCCAGGGCCTCTTCGGCGCTGCGCAAGGTGTGGCGCGCCTGCTCCAGGGTCTGCTGCATCTCCGGCGCCACCTTGCCGTCGAGTGTCTTCAGCAGCTGGTTGGCGTCACGCAGGCTGTCGCGCAGCTGCACGCCGATCTCGTCGAAGGGTATCTTTTCGATCTTGTCGACGATGTTGGTGATCTGTGTCTGGATCTGGTCGAAGCTGCCCGGCACGGTGGGCATCGTCAGCGCGCCGGCCTGCGGCGGCGCCAGGGTCGATTCGCCCTTGGACAGGAAATCCAGCGCCACGTACTGCTGGCCGGTGAGCAGGTTGCCGCTGCGCAGCTGCGCGCGCAGGCTCTGCGCGATCAGGCGCTCGAACACCCGCCGCGGCGCCTCGTCGTCGGCCTGCTTCAGCTGGCCGCGCAGGGACAGGTAGGCATTGCCCAGGCGCTCCGGGTAGATGACGGCGCTGACGTCCGCCGCGAAGCGCTGGCGCTGCGCGTCGTACTCGAAGTCGATCTTGGTGATCTCACCCAGTTGCAGGCCATGGAAATCCACCGGCGCACCCACCGCCAGCCCGCGCACGGACTGGTAGAAGCGCAGGCGCAGGGCCAGCTGGACCTTGTCCTGCGGCGCCATGGCCGAGGCCATGTCGTCGTACAGGCGGAAACGGCCACCCTCGGCGGCGGGCGGCTCGTTGCGCTCCGGCGGCTGGAAGGCGACGCCGCCGGCGATGACGCTGACCAGCGACTGGGTATTGAGCTTGAAACCCTGCGGCCCGGCGCTGACGTCCACGCCGCTGGCATTCCAGAAGCTGGTCGAGGGCGTCACGAAGCGGTCGTAGGGCGCGTCGACGAAGATCTGCAGGCTGACCGCGCGGCCGTCCGGATCCATTTCGTAGCCCACCACCCGCCCGACCGGGACGCGGCGGTAGTACACCGGAGAGCCCAGGTTCAAGGAGCCCAGGTCCTTGGCCACCAGCCTGAAGCCACGCCCCTGGCTGTCGTTGGTCACCGCCGGCGGCACTTCCAGGCCCTTGAAGGCACGCTGGCTTTGCTCGGACTTGCCGATATCCACGCCGATATAGGCACCGGACAGCAAGGTGCCCAGGCCGGAGACGCCGCCCAGGTCGGCGCGCGGACGCACCACCCAGAAGCGTGAATCGGTCACGGCAGCGCGAGAGGCATCCTTGTTGAGGTCCACCGTCACCTTCACCTGCGCGAAGTCCTCGGTGAGCTCGATGCCGCGCACCTTGCCGATCACCACTTCCTTGAAACGCAGCTCGGTCTTGCCGGCCTCCAGGCCCTCGGCGGTCTTGAACTGGATGGTGATGACCGGGCCGGCCTGCAGCCAGGTGCGCACCAGCAGGCCCAGGCCGATCACGGCCGCGACGACCGGCACCAGCCAGACCATCGAGAAGCGCCAGCGCGGCGGGCGGCTGACCTGCGGTTCGGGAGGTGAAATGTCTTGGTCAGTCATGTCGGGCAGGAGGGTCCCAGATCAGGCGCGGGTCGAAGCTCATGGAAGCCAGCATGGTCAGCACCACCACGGCGCCGAAGGCCACGGCGCCGCCCCCGGCCTCGACCCGGCCGAAGACGTCGAAGTGCACCAGAGCCACCAGCAGCGCCACCACGAACACGTCCAGCATCGACCAGTGGCCGATCTTCTCGATGATACGGTAAAGCCGCGTGCGCCCGGGGCGGTCCCAGTCGCTGCCCCGCCGCACCGTGATCAGCAGCGTCAGCAGGGCGATGAACTTGGAGATCGGCACCATCACGCTGGCGATGAACACGATCGCGGCCAGCTCCCAGGAGCCCTGCACCCACAGATAGATCACGCCGCTGATGATCGTGTCGTCGGTGGAGTTCAGCAGGTTGGTGGTCCGCATCATCGTCATGGTGTTTGCGGGCACGTAGAGGATCATGGCCGCGATCAGCAAGGCCCAGCAGCGCTCCAGGCTCTGCGGCTTGCGCCGGTGCAGCGTCGCGCCGCAGCGGTCGCAGTGGCCCAGCGCGCCCTGCCCCGGACGCTTCAGCACGTGGCCACAGCGGTGGCAGCCCAGCAGGCCCAGCTCCGCCGCCGTGACGAAGCGGCTCATGCGCGCTCCCCGGTCGATCCGGCAGCAGGGGCTTCGCGGTCGTCCAGGCGCTCGGCGATATCCCAGATGTCCTGCAGGTCGTAGGAGGTCAGTGCGGCGAGCAGCAGGGTCAGCATGGCGAAGCTCCACAGGCCGATGCCCGGGATCACCTCCATCATGCCGGCGAGCTTCACCACCGCTACCAGGATGCCGAGCATGAATACCTCGGCCATGCTCCAGGGCTGCATCAGCGCCAGCGCCTTCATGGCCTGGCGGAATTCCCGCGGCCGCGCGCCGCGATGCAGGGCCAGCAACACGTAGGAGAACAAGACGATCTGCGCCAGCGGGAAGAAGAACACCAGCATGGCGGAAAGGAAGGCCACGAACCCCACCCCGGATTCCCAGGTGGCGATCACCGCGCCCCAGACCGTGGCCGCGTTGCGCGAGCCCTGGGCATCGATGGTGACGATGGGATAGACGTTGGCCAGGACGAAGACCACGGCCGTGGCCAGGGTCAGCGCCAGCAGGATCTCGACATCGAAACGATGGCGGCGGTAGAGATGATGGCCGCAGCGCGCGCAGTCGGCGACCTCACCCGGCTGCAGCTTACGCCGGGTGTAGACCGCATCGCACTGCTCGCATACCACCCACCGGTCGACGCTCATCTACGGGGCTAGTTCCTGGCGGTTTTCTCCTGCCGCAAGTCTAGCCGACAAACCGGTGCCGGTTGGAATCCGCCGGGCCCCGCCGCGGATGACCGGAGGCCATCATTCCGCGGCGAAGTCCCGGGCAAGCTCAGGCCGTGGCCCCCACGGACACCACGTCGCCGGCCTTGATGGCATCGCCGGTGCGGTCGAAGGCATCGGTCCAGCGGTGGTAGATGTCCATGTTGCCGTGCTTCCAGGGGTGGAAGCCGGGCAGGAAGTACAGTGCGAAATGCGGCAGCAGGCGCGGATAGATGCCGCGCGGCCCGTACAGCCACCAGAGCCCGCGCAGCCAGACGCGGCCGCGGTTCTGCACGCCGTCCACCTTGAACATGTGGTTCATGATCATGAAGACGTGCAGCGGGAAGGTCAGCGCCACCTGCAGCATCGACAGCACGCGCACCAGCCAGCTGCCCTTGGCCACTTTCTTGTAGACGTCATAGGCCACGGCCTTGTGCTCGATCTCCTCGACCGCATGCCAGGCATACATCGCGCGAATGCGCGGATCGGCGTCCTTCATCAGGCCGGCGGAGAAGAAGCCGTGCGCCATCAGGGCGGTCATGTGCTCGGCGGCGGCGGTCTGGCCCAGCGTGTAGATCTTCGGCAAGCGCTTGCGGAACACCCCGAACATGATGCGCTTCTGCTCGTCGAGGATCTGGTCCACCTCGATGCCCTGCGCCTTCAGGCGGTTGTTGAACTGGGTGTGGACGATGCCGTGCTGGCCTTCCTGGTACATGAAGTCCTTGACCTGGGCCTTGAGTTCCGGGTCTGTGACCTGGTCGCGGTAGTCGCGCACGCAGGCGATGAAGAACTTCTCGCCCTCGGGGAACAGCAGCGACATGGCATCGAAGAAGCGCGACTTGAAGGCGTCGCCGCCGAACCAGTACTTGGGAATGTCGCCGTCCAGCCCGAAGTCGGGGCCCTTGCGCGCGACGATGCCCAGTGTCGATCCATCCATGCTTGCTCTCCTCAGAGTCGTTGAGCTGACTTTAGGAGGGGCGGCAAGGGCTGACTATGACCTTGAACGACCGGAAGGGAACAAAACACGACAGTCGTCGGGAGCCGCAAGCGACAGCACCGCCTGGTCTATCCCAGGGGTCGCTTGCGCTTCCGGAACTCACTTGGCGACGCCCCCGCCCACCGGACGAAAGCCCGCGTGAAGCTGCGCCGGTCGGAGAAGCCCAGACGTTCGCTGATGGTCTCCAGGTCCAGCGCCGGATCCTGGAGATCCTTCAATGCCCGCCGATAGCGCACCCGGCCCTGCAGTTCGGCAAAGGCCTCGCCCTCTTCATGCAGGCGCCGCTGCAGGGTGCGCGGATGCAGGTCGAGCCGCTGGGCGACACGCTCGATGCCCTGCCCCAGCAACCGCGGCTCCTGGTCCAGCACCGCCTCCACGGCGGCGATCAGGCCGCTACGGCGCGGCATCTTGGCGAGCCGCTGGCTGACGCGCTGCTCGGCCTGGCCATGCAGGGACGGGAAGCCGCCCGCCAGCGGCGCATCGAGGCGGGTACGCGGGAATTCCAGGGCGTTCAGCGGCTGGGAGAAATGCACCGGCAGCCGGAAGGAGCGCGCATAGACCGCCGCGTAGCGCGGCTCGGGGAAGCGCAGCCGCAACACGGCATCCGCCTCCAGGTCGGCGGCGATGGCGCGGCCGAACTTGATGATGGCGGCGAACAGCGACTCGACAAAATAGGCGCCGACGCGCCCCTCGGGCTCCGCCGGATCCTGGTCCCTCACCAGCACCAGGCGCGCGAGTTCCCCCTCTTCCTCCAGCCGCACGTCGATCATGGGATTGATGAGCGTGCGCACCCAGTCGAACACGCGCACGGCCTGGCGCAGCGTCGGGCTGGTGGCGACGAAGGTGGCGATGTCCGGCAGGTAGTCGAAGGCGAAGGTCTCGCCCAGCACGAAGGGGAAATGCTGCTCGCGCGAGCGTTCCACGCAAGCATCCATGACCTGCCCCAGCAGCGGCAGGCTGATGGTGGCGTCTTCCAGGTTTACCAGGTCGGTCTGGATACCCAGTTCATCGAAGATCGGCCGGATGTTGAAGCCGCAATGCGCCGCCGCATTGACCCAGTTGGGCAGCGTGATGAAGGGGATCGGGTCGTTGTGCAGCGGTGCGCTCATGCATCCCGAGTATGCCGCAGCGGCGCCAAAAACGAACCGGCCCCCAATGGGGGGCCGGTGTCGTTACAGCCAATCACCTCTTACATCGCCGCTTACAGCGAGAGCAGGATCTTGGCCGGGTCTTCCAGGCATTCTTTGATCGTGCGCAGGCCCAGCACGGCTTCCTTGCCGTCGATGATGCGGTGATCGTAGGACAGCGCCAGGTACATCATCGGGCGGATCACGATCTCGCCGTTGACCACCATCGGGCGCTCGGTGATGCCGTGCATGCCGAGGATGGCCGACTGCGGAGGGTTCAGGATCGGCGTGGACATCATCGAGCCGAACACGCCGCCGTTGGTGACGGAGAACGTGCCACCGGTGAGGTCTTCCATGGTCAGCTTGTTGGCCTTGGCGCGGGCGCCGAAGTCACCGATGGCCTTCTCGATCTCGGCCATGGAGTGCTGGTCGGCATCGCGCAGGATCGGCACCACCAAGCCCCGCTCGGAGGACACGGCCACGCCGATGTCGTAGTAGCCGTGGTAGATGATGTCCTGGCCGTCCACCGAGGCGTTCAGCACCGGGTACTTCTTCAGCGCTTCGATCACGGCCTTGACGAAGAAGCTCATGAAGCCGAGCTTCACCCCATGGGACTTCTCGAACTGGTCCTTGTAGCGGGCGCGCAGCTCGGACACGGCCTTCAGGTCCACCTCGTTGAAGGTGGTCAGCATGGCGGTGTTGTTCTTGGCTTCCAGCAGGCGCTCGGCGATGCGCTGGCGGATGCGCGTCATCGGCACGCGCTGCTCCTCGCGGGCACCGGCGACGCGCGGGGCCGGCGCAGCGGCGGGTGCAGTGGCGGCGGCCTTGGGCGCCGGGGCCTGCGGCTTGGCGGCATGGGCCTTCACGTCTTCCACGGTCAGGCGGCCACCCTTGCCGGTGCCGCTGATCTGCGAGGCCGACAGGCCCAGCTCCGACAGCAGCTTGCGCACGGCGGGAGACTGGTCCTCGTTGCCGCCGGCCGGGGTAGCCGGAGCGGTGGCGGCCGCCGGCTTGGCAGCCTCGGCCTTGGCGGCGGCCGGGGCGGCAGCGGCGCCCTCTTCCATCACGGCGAGCACGTCGCCGGCCACTACCGTGGCACCCGGCTGCACGCGGATTTCGGTGAGCACGCCGTCGGCGGTGGAGGGCACTTCCAGCACGACCTTGTCCGTTTCCAGGTCGACGAGGTTCTGCTCACGCTTGACCGCGTCGCCGGCCTTCAGGTGCCAGGTGGCCACGGTCGCGGAGGAGACCGATTCGGGCAGGTTGGGGACTTTGATTTCGATAGCCATTGTTCTTTTTCCTGGAGCGATGTCTGTTTCGTTCTGTTCTGGGGCGGCAGCCGATCAGTTCGGCTTGCCGGCAGTAAGAGCGGCACGGACCAGCTCCTCCTGCTCCTTCTGGTGCACCTTGAGATAGCCCACCGCGGTGCTCGACGAGCCCACGCGGGTGACGTAGAGCAGGCGATGCTGCGGCTGCACGTGCGCGGCGAGGCGGTGCTTGATCTGGTACCACGCGCCCTGGTTCTCGGGCTCTTCCTGGCACCACACCACGTCCTTGGCGTTGGGATACTTGGCCAGCGCCTCCTCGAAGCCGTCCTTGGGGAACGGATAGAGCTGCTCGATGCGCACCAGCGCAACGTTGTAGGCCTTCTCCTTCTCGCGCGTCTGGAACAGGTCGAAGTAGACCTTGCCCGAGCAGAACACCACGCGCGTGACCTTGGACGCGTCGAGCTTCTCGGTCTCCTGGATCACGGTCTGGAAGCGGCCCTTGGTCAGGTCGTCCAGCGTCGATACCGACAGCGGATGGCGCAGAAGGCTCTTGGGCGTCATCACGATCAGCGGCAGGCGGTAGTTGCGCTTCACCTGGCGACGCAGCATGTGGAACATCTGCGCCGGCGTGGACGGCACGCAGACCTGCTGGTTGTTCTCGGCGCAGAGCTGCAGCCAGCGCTCCAGGCGACCCGAGGAATGCTCCGGACCCTGGCCTTCGTAGCCGTGCGGCAGGAACACCGTGAGGCCGCAGAGACGACCCCACTTGGAGAAGCCGGAGGCGATGAACTGGTCGAACAGCACCTGCGCGCCGTTGGCGAAGTCGCCGAACTGCGCTTCCCACACCACCAGGGTTTCCGGATCGGTGGTGGCGTAGCCGTACTCGAAGCCCAGCACGCCCTCTTCGGACAGCAGCGTGTCGTTGACCGAGAAGCGATGCTCGCCGGGCACCAGCGTCTTCAACGCCGTATGGCGCGCGCCGTTCTTGTAGTCGTGCACGGTGGCGTGGCGGTGGAAGAAGGTGCCGCGCTGCACGTCCTGGCCGCAGAGACGCACGTCGAAGCCCTCATTGAGGTTGGCGGCGTAGGCCATGGTCTCGGCGAAGCCCCAGTCCATCGGCAGGTCGCCGGCCGCCATGCGCGCGCGGTCCTCGTAGATCTTCTGCACGCGCGGGTGCAGCGTGAAGCCTTCCGGCAGCGCCAGCAGCTTGCCGGACAGCGTCTGCACCTGGTCGCGGGTCACCGAGGTGTCGGTCGGGGTATCCCAGCCGCCTTCGCGGTACTTGGTCCAGTTGACGGTGTGCTTGTTGCCCACCAGGCCGAGCGTGATGCGGGCGATGTTCTCGCCCTTGTCCAGGCCGGTGCGATAAGCCTTGGTCAGATCCTCGGCGTCGCCACGGGCGATGGCGCCCTCTTCCTCCAGCTTCTTGGCGTAGAGGGTCATGGTGGTCGGGTGCTTCTTGACCGCTTCGTACATCACCGGGCTGGTCACGGAAGGCTCGTCGGCCTCGTTGTGGCCCCAGCGGCGGTAGCAGCAGATGTCGACGATGACGTCCTTGTGGAACTCGTTGCGGAAGTCCATCGCCAGGCGGGTGACGAACACCACGGCCTCCGGGTCGTCGCCGTTGACGTGGAACACCGGCGCTTCCAGCATCTTGGCCAGGTCGGTGCAGTAGCGCGAGGTACGTGCCTCGCGGCCCGGCTCGGCCTCGATCGGGTTCGGCGTGGTGAAGCCGATCTGGTTGTTGACGATCACATGCAGCGTGCCGCCGGTGCTGTAGCCCTTGGAGTGCGACAGCTGCAGCGTCTCCATGACCACGCCCTGGCCGGCGAAGGCGGCGTCGCCGTGGATCAGGATCGGCACCACGCGCTGGCCGATATCGTCACCGCGCGCCACCTGGCGCGCCTTGACGCTACCCTCCACCACCGGATTGACGATCTCCAGGTGCGAGGGGTTGAAGGCCAGCACCAGGTGCAGGCGCTTGCCGGCTACTTCGACATCGGTCGAGAAGCCCATGTGATACTTCACGTCACCGGCGCGGCTCAGCGACTCGGCGGAGTACTTGCCCTCGAACTCGGCGAACAGGTCGGCGGGCGACTTGCCCAGCAGGTTGACCAGCACGTTGAGGCGGCCACGGTGGGCCATGCCGATCACGACTTCCTCGACGTCACGCGCGGCACAGCCCTGCAGCACTTCGTCCAGCGCCGGGATCAGGGAGTCGCCACCTTCCAGCGAGAAGCGCTTCTGGCCGACGTACTTGTTGTGCAGGTAGCGCTCCAGGCCCTCGGCGGCCACGAGCTGCTTGAAGACTTCCTTCTTGCGGTCCGCCGTCAGCTTGGGCTGGAAGGCGGTGGTCTCCAGGCGCTGCTGGATCCAGCGCTTCTGCGCCGTCTCCGTGATGTACATGTACTCGGCGCCGATGGTGTCGGTGTAGACCGCCTTCAGCAGCTTGATGATGTCCTTCAGCGGCAGGCGGTCGGGGCCGGCCAGCGAGCCGGTGTTGAACACCGTCTCGAAGTCCTCGGGGCCCAGGCCGTGGAAGGCCGGGTCGAGATCGCGCACCGGATCGACCGGGGCCAGGCCCAGGGGGTCGAGCTTGGCCACCTGGTGGCCACGGACGCGGTAGTAGTTGATCAGGCGCAGGACACCGGCCTGCTTCTCGGCAGCGCGGGCGTCGAAGCCCGCCTCGGCGGCAGCGACGCGGCGCGGCTCGCGCGCCATGCGCTCGAAGCGCGCCAGCACCTCGCTGTGAGCGACCTCGCGCGGAGCGTTCTGGTCCTGCACGTTGCGGAAGTAGGCCCTCCAGCCCGGATCGACCGAATCCGGATCTTCGAGGAACTGCTCGTAATACGCCTCGATATAGGGCGCATTGGCGCCCTGTATGGAGGAAGATTCGATGAAACTCTGATACTTGCTTGTCGCCATATCCTGTCCTTCGATTTGCTTTCCTCCACGTAAGGGCAACGTGAGGTCAGCCTTGCTTCTTTTCCTTGGGAGCCAGGGAGTTCAGGTCACCTGACACTCCCTTGAGGTATTGGGTGAATTCTTCGCCGATTTCCGGGTGCTTCAGGCCGTACTCGACGTTGGCCTTGAGGTAGCCCAGCTTGGAGCCGCAGTCGTAGCGCGTGCCTTCGAACTCGTAGGCCAGCACCGTCTGCTCCTGGATCATCATGCTGATCGCATCGGTCAGCTGGATCTCGCCACCGGCACCGCGCGGGGTGCGCTCCAGCAGCTTGAAGATGCGCGGGGTCAGGATGTAGCGGCCAACCACCGCCAGGTCGCTGGGGGCGTCTTCCTTCTTCGGCTTCTCGACGATGCGGCGGACTTCGCCCAGGCCCGGGGCCACCGGCTGGACCTCGACCACGCCGTAGCTGGAAATCTCTTCCTTGGGAACCTTCTGCACCGCGATCACGCTGGTGCCGTATTCCTGGTAGACGCGCTGCATCTGCGCCAGGCAGGGGCGCAGCTTGCCGTCGATCAGGTCGTCCGCCAGGATCACCGAGAAGTCCTCGTCGCCCACCGCGGGCCAGGCGCAGAGTACGGCGTGTCCCAGGCCCAGCGCCTCAGCCTGACGGATGAAGATGCAGGTCACGCCCGGCGGCAGCACCTCGCGCACGATGGCGAGCAGCTTTTCCTTGCCGCGCTGTTCCAGCTCGGTCTCGAGCTCATAGGCCTTGTCGAAGTGGTCCATGATGGAGTTCTTCGAGCGGCCCGTGATGAAGATCAGCTCTTCCGCGCCGGCGCTGATCGCCTCCTGCACGGCGTACTGGATAAGGGGCTTGTCGACGATCGGCAGCATTTCCTTGGCGATCGCCTTGGTGGCGGGCAGGAAGCGGGTGCCGAGGCCTGCGACGGGGAAGACTGCTTTACGGATCCGCATGGAAAGCTCCTGGAATCTCTTTGTGTTTTCGCTGCTTGAGCGTCGATTTTACCGCAAGTTTCAGCGCAGTGAGCCGCTCAGGTGGACCTTGTCGGAATTGCGCGCCAGCAGGGCGAAGTCGAACAGGTCGCCATTGCGCTGGTATTTCACCGCGACCTTGGCCGGCAGGAACACCGGCTGCTTGAAGGACACCTCCAGCACCGACGGCTCGCGGCCCAGCGCGGGCTGCAGCAGCGCGGCGCAGCGCGCCAGCGACCACATGCCATGGGCAATATGGCGCTTGAAACCCAGCAGCTTGGCGGTCGAGGTGTACAGGTGGATGGGGTTGTAGTCGCCCGACACCGCGGCATAGCGGCGCCCCTGGTTCTCGGGCACGTCCAGCGTCAGGTACTCGGCCAGCTGCGCCGGCGGCGCTGCGGGACGGCTGCCGCCGCCCTGCTTGGGCCCCGGCATGCGATGCAGCACGCCCATGGTGCAGGTGTAGAGCACCTCGCCTTCCAGGCTGAATTCGATCACCAGTTCGAACTCCAGGCCCGCTTTGACCCGGCGGGTATCGCCGGTACGCACGCTGACGGCATAGGACTCGTCGGCGCGCAGCGGACGCTTCTGCTCGATCAGGTTGCGCACATGCACGATGCCCAGCATCGGCAGCGGGAACTCCGGCTGCGACATCAGGTGCATCGCCAAGGGATTGGCCAGCACCGCCGGGTAGGTGATCGGCAGGGTCTCGCCCGGCTCGAAGCCGCAGACCTGGCAGTAGGCGGCCAGCTTGGCCGGATCGGCGCGCAGGCTGGCGATGCCGGTGGACAGGGCGGGAATCTGGGGGTCACGGCCCGGCTTGCGCCGGCCGGTGCCGGCGGCCTTCAGCAGCAGCGGTAGCGCGGAGGGAACTTGTTCAAGCATGGTATTGATCGGCAAGGGAAAAACTCTTCAGGGCACGACCCGGTCGATGGTCAGTGCAATGGGCTGTGCGGATTCTACCCTTGAAACCGTACGGCTTCCCTCCCAATCGCCCGATTCCGCCTTCACGCCGCCGCCGGCCGTGATGCGGGCCGTCACGGTCCAGCGGTCGAACTGCGACAGCTTGAGCTGCGGCATCATCGCCATGCTGTCGTCCAGCACGACCTCCAGCGGCAGCTTCGCTCCCGGCAGCCGCTGTACCGCCAGCGGCATCGGCGGCCCCTGCTCGGCCTTGGCGAACACGAAAAGCATGCTGCCCGGTGGCGCCTTGGCCGCCAGCTCGGCGGACAAAGCCACCTTTACCTGCAGCCGTGGCCCCTCGCCTGCCGCCGGCGCCTGGGGAGCTGCCTCGGCCTGGGCCGCGACCGGGGCAGCCGGCGCGGCAGCGGGCTCGCCCAGGGCCTGGGCCAGTTGGGTCAGCTGGGCTTCCACCACTTCCCTGAGCTCCGGCGGCAATTCCTGCCGGGACAGGCGCTGCCAGTGATCGCGAGCCGCCGGCAGGTCGCGCGCCTGGGCGGCGGCCAGGCCGGCGTACCAGAGGCCCTTGCCGTTCTCCGGATCCAGCTTCAGGGCCTGCAGGAACAGCTCCTGGGGCCGCCCCATCAGGTCACGTTCCCGCGCCAGGCCCAGGGACTCGCCCTCGGCCACCAGCAGGTCGGCTTCCGGCTGCGGCAGGCGCTTGTTGAGCTCGGCATAGGCGCGCGCGGCATCGGCGTAGCGCTCCATGACGAAGTAGGACCGGCCCAGCATGGCCCAGCCCTCCAGGTCGTCCGGGCTCTGCTCGAGCTTGGCGGCCAGCTTGTCGACCATCTCGCCGACCGCATCCTGTTGCGCGGCCCCGGGGTTCACGGCGGCCAGGGCCACCAGCTCCTGGGTGCGCCAGCTGCCCTGCTGCCAGTAGAAGACACCGGCGAAAACCGCCAGCACTACCACCACGGCAGCGGTCGTCGCCCAGCGGCGCCGGTCGGTTTCAACGGGGGCCTCGGCCGGCTGCTCGGCGTCCTGCAGCAGTCGCGCCGCCAGCTCCTGCTTGAGCTGGGCGGCGGACTCGGCCTCGATCACTCCGGCTTCCGCCTCCGCGTCGATCTCGGCCAGGCGCGAGCGGTACACGGCGACGTTGGCGGCCTTGCGGCGCAGCAGGGCGGCGCCGGGCGCACGCCAATAGGGTCGGGTCAGCCACAGGCAGGCCAGCAGCAGCAGGGCTGCCATGCCCAGGTACGCGAGTATCACGGACGGTCCTCGTCGAGCAGTTTCTGCAGCGCCTGGGGATCGGGCGCGGCGGCGGGAGTGATGGCGGCGGTATCGCGACGGCGCAGCAGCTGGCGCAGGGCGATGGCCAGCGCGCCCAGCAGCAGCAGGAACGGCCCGACCCACAGGAACACGGTATTACGCTGGACCGGCGGCTTGTACAGCACGAAGTCGCCGTAGCGGGCCGTCATGTAGTGGCGGATGTCGTCGTCGCTGCGGCCCTCGGCGATCTGCCGCTCCACCTGCGAACGCAGGTCCTGCGCCAGCGGCGCGTTGGAGTCGGCGATGGTCTGGTTCTGGCAGACCAGGCAGCGCAGTTCATGGATAAGGCGGCGATAGCGCTCCTGCTGCCCGGCATCCAGCGTCGCCTGCACGGTCAGCGGCGGCTCTTCGGCCGGCGGCTGGGCGGCGGCCAGCATCGGCAGGGCCAGCAGCAGCGTCAGCGCCCAGTGCCGCGGGCTCACGACTTCTGCCCCTGCAGCAGCGGCCGGATCTTCTCGGTCCAGGCCTGCTCGGTCATGGGGCCGATCTGCTTGTAGACGATGGTGCCGTTGGCGTCGAGCACGAAGGTCTCGGGCACCCCGTAGACGCCCCAGTCCAGGCCGGCGGTGCCCTGCGCGTCCAGCACCACGCGGCGGTAGGGGTTGCCGTGCCGCTGCAGCCACTGCCTGGCGGCCTCGTCGGTGTCCTTGTAGTCCATGCCGATGATCTCGACACCCTCGCCCGCCAGCTTGACCAGCAGCGGATGCTCGACGCGGCAGCCGGCGCACCAGCTGGCCCAGAAGTTGACCAGCACGGGGCGGCCCTTGAGGTCGTCCTGGGTATAGCGCTGCGGCTCGCCGAGCAGCGCCAGGTCGAAGGCCGGTGCCGGCTTGCCGACCAGCGGCGACGGCACCTCGCGCGGGTCGCGCGTCAGCCCGATGCCGAGGAATACCAGCAAGACCACCAGCAGCGCGGCCGGGATCAGGAAACGCATCAGGCGCTCACCTTGCCGTCGGCTTCCACCGGTGCCTGCGCCAGCTTGGCCAGGCGATAGCGGCGGTCCGACGCGGCCAGGATGCCGCCGAAGAACATGATGAAGCCGCCCCACCAGACCAGCTGCATCGCCGGCTTGTAGTACATGCGCAGGCTCCAATCGCCATTGTCGAAGGGCTCGCCCAAGGCCACGTAGAGATCACGGATGGGTGATTCATCCACCGCGGCCTCGGTCATCACGCTCTGCTGCGCACGGTACAGACGCTTTTCCGGATGCAGGATGGTGATGCTGGTGCCGTCGCGCGTGACCTCGACGGTGCCACGGTCGGCATCGTAGTTGGGGCCACGCACCGGCTCCACGCCGCGCAGGAAATACTGGTAGCCGTGCAGCTCGGCCGACTCGCCAGGCGCCAGGCGCACGTCGCGCTCCACGCTGTAGAGGCTGACGAAGGCCACGCCCAGCACCCAGACACCCAGGCCGATGTGCGCCATGGTCATGCCCCAGACGCTGCGCGGCACCGAGGACAGGCCATTGAGCAGTGAGCGCTTGGCGCGCACGCGGCCCCAGAGGTCATGCACCGAGGTCAGCAGTACCCAGCAGCCCAGCAGCACGCCGCCGAACACCGCGAAGCTGTTGCCATCCACCCACAGGAACGGCAGGACGATGGCCAGCACGACGGCCAGGGCGGCCGGCCAGCGCAGCTGGCGCACCACTTCCTTGAACTTTGCGCGCTTCCAGCCCACCGCCATGCCCAGTCCGAGCACCACCGCCAGCGGCGCGGTCAGCGGGATGAACACGGCATTGAAGTACGGCGGGCCGACCGAGATCTTGCCCATGCCCAGGGCATCGACGAACAGGGGGTAGAGCGTGCCCAGGAACACCGCAGCGGCGGCCACCACCAGGAAGACGTTGTTCAGCAGCAGCAGGCCCTCGCGCGAGAAGAAGGCCAGGTCACCTTCGCTCTTGAGCTTTGGCGCACGCCAGGCATAGAGCGAGAAGGCACTGCCCAGCACCACCGCAAGGAAGCCCAGGATGTAGACGCCGCGCGCCGGATCGGTGGCGAAGGCATGCACCGACACCAGCACGCCGGAGCGCACCAGGAAGGTACCGAGCAGCGATAGCGAGAAGGCGATGATCGCCAGCAGCACGGTCCAGGACTTCAGCAGGCCGCGCTTCTCGGTCACTGCCAGCGAGTGGATCAACGCGGTGCCGACCAACCAGGGCATGAAGGAGGCGTTTTCAACCGGGTCCCAGAACCACCAGCCGCCCCAGCCCAGCTCGTGGTAGGCCCACCAGGAGCCCAGGGTGATACCCATGGTCAGGAACAGCCAGGCGGTGGTGGTCCAGGGGCGCGTCCAGCGCGCCCAGGCGCCGTCGAGCCGGCCGGAAACCAGCGCGGCGATGGCAAAGGCGAAGGCCACCGAGAAGCCGACGTAGCCCATGTAGAGCATCGGCGGATGAATGATCAGCCCAGGGTCCTGCAGCAGCGGATTGAGGTCCTTGCCGTCCGCCGGCACCGGGAAGTGGCGGTCGAAGGGGTTGGAGGTCAGCAGCATGAACGACAGGAAGCCGATCGAGATCGCGCCCAGCACCGCCAGGGTGGTGGCGGTGATGTCGGCCGGCAGGCGGCGGTTGAACACCGACACCGCGCCGGTCCAGCCCGACAGCATCAACATCCACAGCAGCAGCGAGCCTTCATGCGCCCCCCATACCGCGCTGATGCGGTAGATCAGCGGCAGGTCGGAATGCGAGTTGGCGGCTACGTAGGTGACCGAAAAGTCCTTCTGCACGAAGGCCCAGGTCAGGCAGAGATAGGACAGGAACACCAGGGCGAACTGCACCTGCGCCGCCGACTGCCCCACGGCCATGGCTCGTGCGTCACGCTTCCACACGCCCCAGGACGGCACCAGGAACTGCAGCACCGCGACGCCGAGCGCCACGATCAGCAGGAAATGGCCGATCTCCGGGATCATGTCGAGGGCCTGTTAATGCTATGGCGGTCGCTGCGGCGGAGGCCGCTTTGGTGCAGGGCAATGTCCCGAAGCGCGCGGTGTACTTGATGTACATAAGCGATTCGGGACGCCGCCATGCGCCAAAGTGGACCCGCCCCTTGGGGTGCCCCCGAATTTTCGGCCATGCCGTGTTGATCGTCAGTCATTTGTAACCACCCAATCCTTGCATCGTGTCATGCCTGGCCGAAAGTTCGGGGGCACCGCAGCGACCGCTATAGCGTTAACAGGCCCTAGCCCCCCATGGACTTGAACTGCGCGCAGGAGTGCTTGCCGTCCGGCGTCGTCAGCTTCTCGGCCAGCTCCGGCGGCATGTAGTTCTCGTCATGCTTGGCCAGGACCTCGTCGGCGACGAAGGTCTTGCCTTCCATATGACCCATGGCGACCACCCCCTGCCCCTCGCGGAACAGGTCCGGCAGGATGCCCTCGTAGCGCACCGGCAGGTTGGCGTCGCAGTCGGCGACGCTGAAGTTCACCACCAGGCCGTCGCCGCGCTGCACGCTGCCCTTCTCCACCAGGCCACCCAGGCGGATGCGGGCGCCTTCCGGCAACTGGCCGGCGGCGATGTCGCTGGGGGTCTGGAAATACATCATGTTCTTGCTGAAGGCGGTGAAGCCCAGCACGGCGGCCACGGACAGGCCCACCAGCAGCAGCAGAACTGCCGCCATTCGCTTTTGACGCTTGGTCATTCGGATTCCGTCATTTGGCGCATCAATGCTCGTCGCGCTAGGCGGGGCGACAACGCATTCCAGGCCAATACAGCCAGGCCACAGCCAAAGCTGCCCCAGACGTAAGGGCCGTACCCCCCCATGGCCAGGATCTCAGACACGGGACTTCCCCATCAGTTCACGCACCCAGGCGGTGCCACCTTCACGCAGCAGCAATTCGTTCTGCAGGCGGTGCAGCACCACGTAGCCGGCGAACAGGTAGCTGCCGATCAGCGAGGCGAACAGCGGGTACGCCATGGCCGCCGTGATGCTGGGCTTGCCCATCTTCAGGATGGTGGAACCCTGGTGCAGGCTGTTCCACCAGTCCACCGAGTACTTAACGATCGGCACGTTGATCACGCCCACTACTGCCAATAGCGCGCAGGCGCGCGCCGCGGCGCGCGGATCCTCGAAGGCCTGCCACAGGCCGATCACGCCGAGATAGAGGAACAGCAGTACCAGTTCGGAGGTCAGGCGCGCATCCCAGACCCAGTAGGCGCCCCACATCGGCTTGCCCCAGAGCATGCCGGTGACCAGGGCCAGGGCGGTAAAGCTGGCACCGACCGGGG
The DNA here is from genome assembly GCA_030149365.1 of Solimonas sp. GTDB lineage: Bacteria > Pseudomonadota > Gammaproteobacteria > Nevskiales > Nevskiaceae > Solimonas_A. The sequence continues at coordinate 14,472 of JASBRP010000016.1, read as the reverse complement.
CAATGGCGATGAGTGCCGATTCGGCCAGCTTCATGCGCCAGACCAGCGCCACGAAGCCCGCCACCGCCATGCCGACATAGAGCGACAGCGACAGCGCTGCGGCCGGCACGTGGACATAGATGATGCGGTAGGCGTCCTTCTGCTGGTAATCCTCGGGCGCGAAGAACAGGCCGTTGATCCAGCCATAGGCCAGCAGGGCCAGCGACAGCCAGCCCAGCCAGGGGGCGAGGCGGTCGGCCAGGCGGTAAAAACTCGGCGGCGAGGCCAGCCGGTGAAACCAGGTCCAGGAGCTCATTCGAAGGCGTTGCGCAAGGCTGCGGCGGCGGCCCAGGGAACCAATGTGAGACACAGCACCAGGACCGCCGCCAGGAAGTATAACGGAGCGGCCGCATCCAGGCCGCCAAGGGCTGCGCGCACGGCGCCGGCCCCGAAGATCAGTACCGGTGCCAGCAGGGGCAGCACCAGCAGGGGTAGCAGCAGGCCGGCACGCGGCAGGGCCACGGTCAGGGCCGCGGCGAAGCCTCCGACGAAGCTCAGCACCGGGGTGCCCAGGGCCAAGCCCCAGACCAGCGCCGGCAGGCCGGCGGCCGGCAACTGCAGGGCCACCGCCAGCGGTGCCGCCAGCAGCACCAGCGGCAGGCCGGTCAGCAGCCAGTGCGCCGCCAGCTTGGCCGCCACGGTCAGGCCCAGGGGCGCCTCCGCCAGGCACAGCTGCTCCAGGGTGCCGTCCTCGTAGTCGGCCCGGAACAGGCGGTCCAGGGTCAGCAGCATCGACAGCAGCGCGCCGACCCAGAGAATGGACGGGGCGAACCCGGCCAGCACCGGATCGTTGGGACGGGCGCCCAGGCCGAACAGCAGCACCACCATGACGAAGAACAGCAGCGGCAGCAGCCAGTCCATGCGCGAGCGCAGGGCCAGCCGCAGTTCGCGGGTCAGGATGGCCAGGACCGCGCTCATGGGCTGAGCACCAGGTTGCGAACGCCGGACAGGCCCGCCGGCAGCGGCTGGTGGCTGGTGACGATGGCACCGCCGCCGCTGGCTGCATGCTCACCGAGCAGTTGCGCGAACAGCTCCAGGCCCTGCCGGTCCAGGCCATCCAGGGGCTCGTCGAGCAGCCAAAGGGGCCGGCGTTGCGCCAGCAACCGCGCCAGCGCGGCCCGGCGCTTCTGCCCGGCTGACAGCGTGCGCACCAGGCGGTGGCGCAGCTTCCAGATGCCGACGCGCTCCAGCGCCGGCTGGCAGGCCTGCGCCGAGGCGCCGTTCAGGCCACACCAGAACTCCAGGTTCTCCAGCACCGACAAGCTCAGGTTCAGCGCATTGCGGTGGCCCAGCCAGTGCAGCCCCCGCTCCTCCGGCAGGCCCAGGACCTGGCCCGAGGCCGGGCGGCGCAGCCCCGCCAGGGTCTCCAACAAGGAGGTCTTGCCGGCACCGTTGGCACCCTGCAGATGCAGGATTTCGCCATCGGACAGTGAGAAACCCAGCCGCTCGAACAGCACGCGCGGCCCGCGCCGGACGGCGAGATCGCGAATTTCTAGCTGGAAGGGCTGGAGCGACATGAGGCGCGGAATTCTAGCCGCATTTAGAATGTGCGCCGATCATTCGCATTCTCCGTTAGGGACATTCTCTTGCCCGCACAGCTCATTGATGGCAAAGCCGTCGCCCAATCCGTCCGCGATCGCGTCCGCGCCGCCGTTGCCGCGCGCGTCGCCGCCGGCCACCGTCCCCCTGCCCTGGCCACCGTGCTGGTCGGCGAGGACCCGGCTTCCGAGGTCTACGTGCGCAGCAAGCGCAAGGCCTGCGAGGAGCTGGGCATCCGCTCGGTGCCGGTGCACTTCGATGCCTCGGTCACCCAGGAGCAGCTGCTGGCCGAGGTCGACCGCCTCAATGCGGACGACAGCGTCGACGGCATCCTGGTGCAGGTGCCGCTGCCGGCGCAGATCGACACCACCCAGGTGATCGAGCGTATCCGCGCGGACAAGGACGTGGACGGCTTCCACCCCTACAACCTCGGCCGCCTGGCCCAGCGCCTGCCGATGCTGCGCCCCTGCACCCCCTACGGCGTGATCGAGCTGCTGAAGTCGGTGAACGAGCCGTTCAAGCACCGCACCGCCGTGGTCGTCGGCGCCAGCAACAACGTCGGCCGCCCGATGATGCTCGAGCTGATGCTGGCCGGCGCCACCGCCACCTGCTGCCACCGCTTCACCGCCGACGTGGCCGGCGAAGTGGCCCGCGCCGATATCGTCGTGGTGGCCGTGGGCAGACCCGAGATGGTCAAGGGCGCCTGGATCAAGCCCGGCGCCACTGTGATCGACATCGGCATCAACCGCATGCCGGACGGCAAGCTGCGCGGCGACGTGGAGTTCGAGGCCGCCCGTGAGCGTGCCGCCTTCATCACCCCGGTCCCCGGGGGCGTCGGCCCCATGACCGTGGCCATGCTGATGCAGAACACCCTGGAAGCCGCCGTGCTGCGGGCGAAGTGACCATGGACGGAAAAGCCCCTGTGACCGATCTGTTTGCCCCGATGTCCTTCGCGCACGGCCCGGCGATGAAGAATCGCCTGATGCTGTCGCCTCTGACCAACCTGCAAAGCCACAACGACGGCCAGCTGTCGGACGACGAATTCCACTGGCTGGTCAAGCGCGCCCAGGGCGGCTTCGGCATGACCATGACCTGTGCCGCTTTCGTTCAGATGGAAGGCCGCGGCTTCCCCGGCCAGCTCGGCATCTCCGACGACAGCCAGCTGCCGGGCCTGACGCGCCTGGCCGCCGCCATCCGCCAGGAAGGCAGCCTCGCCACGGTGCAACTGCACCATGCTGGCGTGCGCTCGCCCAAGGATCTCAACAACGGCCTGCAGCCGGTCGGCCCTTCGCCCTTCGAGGAAACAGGCGCCCGTGGCCTGAGCCATGCCGAGGTCGAGCAGATGATCGAAGCCTTCATCGCCGCCGCCGTGCGTGCGCAGACGGCCGGCTTCGACGGCGTGGAGGTGCATGGCGCCCACGGCTACGTGGTGGCGCAGTTCATCAGCAGCGAGTTCAACCAGCGCGAGGACGAGTTCGGCGGCTCACTGGAGAACCGCAGCCGCGTGCTGTTCCGCATCATCGACGGCATCCGCGAGCGCTGCGGCCCTGGCTTCAACCTCGGCCTGCGCATCTCGCCGGAGCGCTTCGGCCAGAAGATGTCCGAGGTCATCGAGATCTGCGAGCGCTTGTTCCGCGAAGCGAAGATCGACTACCTGGACCTGTCGCTCTGGGACGCCTTTAAGGAGCCGATCGAAGAGGCCTACCACGGCAGCAGCCTGCTGTCCTGGTTCACCCGCCTGGACCGCGGCACGGTGCGCCTGGGCGCGGCCGGCAAAGTCCGTGGCGCCAAGGAAGCCCAGGCCTGCCTGCAGGCCGGCGCCGATTTTGTGGCCATCGGCCGCTCCGCGATCCTGCACCACGATTTCCCGCAGCGCGTGCGCGGCGACGGCGAGTTCCAGCCGGTGAAGACGCCGGTGACGGCGGACTACCTGCGCAACGAGGGCCTGGGGCCCAAGTTCGTGGAGTACATGAAGACCTGGCCGAAGTTCGTGGCGGAATAGCGTCCACCTCCTCATCTAACCGCTCGTCCTGAGCCTGTCGAAGGGTGAGCGGTTAGACGCGCAGACCGTTCATGCTTAGACCATGCTCAGCATGAACGACAGGGGATGTGACGAAGAGCGGGATTGCCCTCCATGGCGAGGCTGCACCTCCGAATTGAACCCCGGGGCGGCCATCCATGGCCGCCCGCCAGTTCAACGTGAGTGACATTTAGTCACTCACGTTGAACTGGCCCACACCACCGCCTTCTTCTGCCGCAGCCACCCATCAAAATACTTGGCGTAGTTGCACTCGATCGCCGGCCGCTTCACCTTCAGCGTCGGCGTGATGAAGCCGTTCTCCACGGTCCATTGCTCGGTCACTACTGCCAGGCAGTCCATCTGCTCGTGCGGGTCCAGCTCCGCGTTGATCTTCTCCAGGTGCTGGCCCAGGGAGGCCGCCAGCGCCTCGCGCTCCACCGGGGTCCGGGCATGGTTCACGGCATCCTGAGACAGCATCACGATGCCCATCGGCTGCGGATAATTGGCGCCGACCACGCAGCAGGCCTCGATGGTGGGATGCGTCACCAGCCGGTCCTCGATCGGTGACGGCGCCACGTACTTGCCCTTGGAGGTCTTGAACAGGTCCTTCACGCGGCCAGTGATGCGCAGGCGGCCTTCCGCGTCGATCTCGCCCTTGTCGCCGGTGCGCAGGAAACCGTCCTCGGTCAGCGTCTCGCGAGTCTTCTCGGGCTCCTTGAAGTAGCCGGTCATCAGTGCCGGCGAGCGCATCTGCACCTCCCCGCCCTCGCCGATGCGGCATTCCACGCCCGGATAGGTCACGCCGACATAGCCCGGCTTGCCCTGCCCCGGCAGGTTGCTGTGGGAACAGCCGAAGTTCTCGGTCATGCCGTAGCCTTCCAGCAGCTCCAGGCCCAGGCCGTGGTACCACTTCAGCAGGTCCGGTGGCATCGGCGCGGCGCCGCCGCCGGCAAAGCGCACGCGGTCCAGGCCCATGCCGGCGAGGATCTTGCGCTTCACCAGGCCGCCGACCAGGGGAATCTTCAGCAGGCGATCGAGCTTTTCCTTGGGCAGCTTGGCGTAGACACCCTGCTGGAACTTCACCCACAGGCGCGGCACCGAGATGAATACCGTGGGTCGCGCGCGGCGCAGGTCCTGCGGGAAGGTGTCGAGTGACTCGGCGAAGAACACGCGGCTACCGGCGCTGAGCGAGCCGGACTCCACCACCCAGCGCTCGGCGACGTGCGCCAGCGGCAGGTAGGACAGCATGCGATCGTCTGGCCGGCTGCCGAAGCGCTGGCGCAGCGATTCCGCCGACCAGGCGATGCTGCTGAACAGGTGCATCACGCCCTTGGGCATGCCGGTGGTGCCGGAGGTATAGACGATGGTGGCCAGGTCGTCGGCGCGGCGCAGCGGGTTGCCCGGCAACGGTGCCGTCTTCGCCACGATCTCATCCCATTCCGGGAAATCCTCGGCCGGCGACAGCGGGTAGCGGATGCATTTCACGGCGCTGCCGAGCACGCCGGCGCGCATCATGTTCCAGTCGTCGAGCTTGCCGATGAAGCAGGCGCGCGATTCGCTGTGCTGCAGGATCTGCTTCACCGAGTCGGAGGTCAGGGTCGGGTAGATCGGCACGCTGACGTAGCCGGCCATCCAGATCGCCAGGTCCGACATGACCCACCAGGCGCAGTTTTTCGACAGGATCGCCACGCGCGAGCCCGGCTCCCAGCCGAAGGACTTGAGGTAGGCGGCCATGCGCCGCGCCTCGTCGGCGACCTGGGCCCAGTGGTAGTCGCGCATCCTCCCACCGCCTAGCGGCTGCGACAGGTAGATGGCCTGGGGCTGCGTGGACTCCCAGTGATACAGACGGTTCAACGGCAGCAGGGACTCGTCGATGACGGTCATCGTCACTCCTCGATAATTATTGTTACCGAACACGCCGGGTTGCACGTCATTCGGTGCGGGGATTATGTTGCGGCCATCCACAACCACGAACCGCCCCCGCGGTAATGAACATAACCATGAAGCATCCGTTCTACACCGAAGACCACGAGGCCTTCCGCCAGCAGCTGCGCCGCTTCGTCGAAAAGGAGATTGCCCCCAACATCGACAAATGGGAAGCCGCCGAGGAACTGCCGCGAGAGCTCCACCGCAAGGCGGCGGAGGCCGGGCTGCTGCAGATCGGGTTTCCGGAGGCCTGCGGCGGCACCGAGGTCGATCCCTTCTACGGCATCGTCGTCACCGAGGAACTGGCTCGCGCCGGCAGCGGCGGCCTGATCGCCAGCCTGATGTCGCACGGCATCGGCACACCGCCGGTCGCGCACGTCGGCAATGCCGAGCAGAAGGCGCGCTTCGTGCGCCCGGTGCTGGCCGGAGAGAAGATCGCGGCCCTGGCCATCACCGAGCCCGGCGGCGGCTCCGACGTGGCCAATCTGCGCACCAAGGCCGTGCGCGACGGCGATCATTACGTGGTCAACGGCTCCAAGACCTTCATCACCTCGGGCATGCGCGCCGACTTCATCACCACCGCGGTGCGCACCGGTGGCGACGGCATGGGCGGTGTCTCGCTGCTGGTGATCGAGGGGGACACCCCGGGCCTGACGCGCTCGCCGCTGCACAAGATGGGCTGGTGGTGCTCGGATACGGCGACGCTGTACTTCGACAACTGCCGCGTGCCGCTGGCCAACCGTATCGGCCCCGAGAACGCCGGCTTCATGGCGATCATGATGAACTTCAACAACGAGCGCCTGATGCTGGCGGCCCAGGCCTGGGCCTTCGCGCAGGTCTGCTACGAGGAATCGCTGGCCTACGCCCGCGAGCGCCAGACCTTCGGCAAGCCGCTGATCCGCAACCAGGTGATCCGCCACAAGCTGGTGGACATGCGCATGCGCAACGAGGCGGTCAAGGCCAACCTGGATTTCCTGGCCTGGCGCATCGGCCAGAAGCACTTCCCCGTGGCGGAGCTCAGCATGCTGAAGAACTTCGCCACCACTTCCCTGGAGTGGGTAGCCAACGAGGCGATGCAGATCCTCGGTGGTGCCGGTTACCTGCGCGGCGCCAAGGTGGAGCGCATCTATCGCGAGACCAAGGTGCTGACCATCGGCGGCGGATCGCTGGAAATCATGAAGGACCTGGCGGCCAAGCAGATGGGCTATTGAGGGTAAAATGCCGGTTTCACGCAAGGAAGCCGACATGACGGAACAAACCCGCGACCTGATCGAACGCTATTACGCCGCCTTCAATGCCGGCGACATGAAGACGTTCCTCGACTTGCTGACCGAGGACGTGGTGCATGACGTCAACCAGGGCCTGCGCGAGCACGGCCGCGAAGCCTTTGTGGCCTTCATGCAGCGCATGAACCGCAGCTACCGTGAGCAGATCGCCGATATCGTGGTGCTGGCCGAGCCCTCCGGCCGCCGTGCGGCGGCGGAGTTCACGGTGCTCGGCGAGTACCTGGCCACCGATGCCGGCCTGCCGGAAGCCAGTGGCCAGACCTACCGCCTGCCGGCCGGCGCCTTCTTCGACGTCCGCGACGGCAAGGTCGCGCGCGTGACCAATTACTACAACCTGCAGGACTGGCTGGCGCAGGTGCAGTAATGAGCGGCGAACTGCGCGTGGACCTGCTGCGGGGCGGCGATATCGCCCGGCACGTGGATGCACTGGCGCAGTTGCGCATCACGGTCTTTCGCGAGTTCCCCTACCTCTACGACGGCACGGCCGACTACGAGGCGCATTACCTGCAGACCTATATCGCCTGCCCTGACAGCCTGATCGTGATGGTGCGGGATGGCGAGAAGGCCGTGGGCGCCTCCACCAGCCTGCCGCTGGCGGCCGCCCACGAGGAGATGCGCGAGCCTTTCCGCGCTGCCGGGCTGCCGCTGGAGCGCCATCATTACTTCGGGGAGTCCCTGCTGCTGCGGGCCTACCGCGGGCGTGGCCTGGGGGTGCGCTTCTTCGAGGAGCGCGAGGCACATGGTCGCGAGCTGGGGCTGGACTGGGCGACCTTCTGCGCGGTGGACCGCCCCAAGGATCACCCCATGCGCCCGGCGGACTACGTGCCCAACGATGCTTTCTGGGGTCGCCGCGGCTACGTCCGGGACCCTGCCCTGCAGTGCCGCATGTCCTGGCTGGACGTGGGCGATGCCGCCAGCAGCGACAAGACCCTGGTGTTCTGGCGCAAGCGGCTGGCGGCGGCATGAGCGGCTTCATCGTGGCGGCGGCGCAGTACCCGGTCGGCGAATTCGCTGCCTGGGAGGAATTCGAGGACAAGCTGTCCCGCTGGTGTCGGGAGGCGGCCGCCCGGCAGGCCCGGCTGCTGGTTTTCCCCGAGTACGCCAGCATGGAGCTGGCTTCGCTGCTGGGTCCGGCACTGCGCGCCGACCTGCATGGGCAGATCGGCGCCATGCAGGATCTGCTGCCACGCTGGCAAGCGCTGCATGCCCGCCTGGCGCAGGAGCTGGGCGTCTACCTGGTGGCCGGCAGCTTCCCGGTGCGGGAGGACGGCGGCTATCGCAACCGCGTTTTCCTGTTCGCACCGGACGGCGGCATGCAGCAGCAGGACAAGCAGATGATGACGCGCTTCGAGCGCGAGCAATGGGACATCGGCGCCGGCAGCGGCCTGAAGGTGTTCGAGACCGCGCTGGGGCGCATCGGCATCTGCACCTGCTATGACGTCGAATTCCCGCTGATCGCGCGCGCGATGGTGGAAGCCGGGGCCGAGCTGCTGCTGGCACCCAGCTGCACCGACACCCTCGCCGGCTACCACCGGGTGCGCATCGGCGCACAGGCCCGGGCGCTTGAAAACCAGTGTTACGTCATCCAGGCACCCCTGGTAGGTGAAGCCTCCTGGTCCCCGGCCGTGGACGTCAACATCGGTGCCGCCGGCTTCTATACCCCGGTGGATCGCGGCTACCCGGCGGACGGCGTGCTGGCCACCGGCCCACTCAACGAGGCCATCTGGGTTTACGCGAAGATCGATCCGCAAACCCTCGCCACCGTGAGGGAAACCGGCCAGGTCTTCAATCACCGGGACTGGCACCACCAACCTGGACCTGCGTCGTCTGTCAAAACTATCAAATTCGGGTAATTTGCAGGATTGCAGCCGGATTTCAGTCCGACGGCCAAAAATCCTACTGCCGGCGCGACGATAGCGTTGATACCTCATGCTGGAACCGGCTAAGATCGCGCGAGCGGTACATATCCAATTCGGGGGCCACATGTTTAAGAAGCGGTTGGGAGCGGCGCTGAAGAGCGCTGCCGTGATCGGAGCGACGGCGGCTGCAATGCTGTCGACCTCTGCAAATGCGTACGAGCCGGGCTGGTACTTCGGCCTCAGCGGTTCGTACTCCGCGGTCGAGGATTCGGACGGCACGCTGAATACGTCCATCACCTCCACCACCCCGGCCACGCCGGGTTCCCAGCAGAACTGCCTGCTGCAGGCGCTGCCGGGCCTCGGCCCGCTGCTCAACGGTGTCGTCGGCGGCCTGGGCGTCCAGGGCTGCCTGCTCACCCTGCTCGGCCCTGGCACCACCACCCCGGGCACCCCCGGCAGCACCAACACCCAGCGCCTCGCTCCGGCACGCACGCAGATCACCTTCGATGGCGGCTACAGCATTGCCGGCAGCCTGGGCTATCTGTTTGACGGTGGCTTCCGTCCTGAACTGTCGCTGGCCATCTCCGAGAACGACGTCGATGGTTCCAGGGTCAACACCCAGGCCGGCGCCGTCTCCCTGAGCAACGACGGCAAGCTGACCACCGCGCGCCTGATGGCGAACGCCTGGTATGACTTCGACTTCGGCTCCTCCATCATCCCCTACGTGGGCGTGGGCGCCGGTTTCCAGCAGAGCGACCTCGACCTGAAGTCCGCCGGCCTGTCGGACAAGGCTTCCGGCCTGGTGTACCAGGCAGGCGCCGGCGTCGGCTTCGTCCTCAGCGACGCCACCACCCTGTCGCTCGACTACCGCTACGTCGTGGGCGATGACATGGAGGCCTCGGGCCAGTCGCCCACCGCCGCCGATGGCTCGTTCACCTCCTCCACGCTCGAAAGCGAGTACAAGGCCCAGACCATTGGCCTGAGCCTGCGCCGCAGCTTTGGTGGCACGCCCACCGACAGCGACGGCGACGGCGTGCCCGATCGTCTCGACAAGTGCCCCAACACCCCGAAGGGCGTGACGGTGTACTCCGACGGCTGCCCGGTCGACACCGACGGCGACGGCGTTCCCGACTACCTCGACAAGTGCCCCGGCACCCCCAAGGGCACCGCGGTTGATGCCAACGGCTGCCCGGCGGACTCCGACGGCGACGGCGTGCCCGACTCGCTCGACAAGTGCCCCGGCACCCCGCGCGGCGTGATGGTGGGCCCGGATGGCTGCCCGATCGACTCCGACGGCGACGGCATCCCCGACGCCTACGACAAGTGCCCCAACACCCCGAAGGGCGTGATCGTGGGCCCGGATGGCTGCCCGGCTGCTGACGCAGACGGCGACGGCGTGCCTGACTTCATGGACAAGTGCCCGGCAACTCCGCGCGGCGTCGCCGTGGGTCCGGATGGCTGCCCTCTGGATAGCGATGGTGACGGCATCCCCGACTACCTCGACGAGTGCCCGCGCTCGCCGCCGGGCGCCAAGGTCCTGCCGAACGGCTGCGCCCTGACCGGCGACTGCCGCAAGCCCCGCCCGGGCGAAGCGGTTGATGCCAACGGCTGCGCGCTGGACAAGAACTTCATCCTGCGTGGCGTGAAGTTCGAGTTCGACTCCGACCGCCTGACCGAGCCGGCCAAGCTGATCCTGAACGAGGTGGCCGAGACGCTGAAGGCCTACCCGACGATCAAGGTCGACCTGGAAGGCCACACCGACAACGTCGGCACCGACGCCTATAACCTGGGCCTGTCGGAGCGCCGCGCCAACTCGGTGAAGACCTACCTGGCCGGCCGCGGCATCGAAGCCCCGCGCATGAACCCGGTCGGCTACGGCGAATCCCGCCCGATCGACAGCAACGATACCGAAGAGGGCCGCGAGGAAAACCGCCGCGTGGAACTCAAGGTCATCGAGTAAAGCGAAAGCCGCAGTAACTCAAAGCCCCGCCAGGGTCACCTGGCGGGGCTTTTTCTTGGCTCCTAACCTCACTGCGGGGGCCAAGCTGCTTGCGCGCGACGGCCTTGGGGAATCATTCGGGTGGACACGGATTGATCCGCATCCATCCGAATAAGTCCGTAGGGAAAGGACTTTTAATGGCGCACCGTTTCCGTCCGGAACATCGTCATGCCGGCGAAAGCCGGCATCCAGTCCAGCGGTGGCTACCCATGGATGGACTGGATACCCTGAATTCACAAACGAAATGCAACACCCTGTCACGAGGGTGCTGCAATGGGACGAACAGGTTTTGAGCACCTTGGAGTCGAGGAAAGGTGTGAGATTGCCCGGAGGCGCGAAGCCGGGGAGTCGATCCGGCAAATTGCGTCAGCTCTGGATCGCTCGCCATCGAGCATCTCTCGGGAACTGAAGCGCAACACCGGTGCCCAGGGCTATCAGCCGGTCTATGCCGGGGAGCAATCCCGGGCCCGGCGCTAGCGGGGGAGTCGCTTGCTGCGCTGTGCCGAACTCCAGGGCCAGGTCCTGGGCGGCTTGCGGCGGGGCTAGTCTCCGGAGCAGGTATCGCGGCGACTGGCCCAGGACGGCTGGCAGATCAGCCACGAGAGCATCTACCGCTTCATCGCGGCTCAGATCGCCCGGACCCAGGACTATGCCTGGCGTCTGTATCTGCCCCGGGCCAAGAGCAAGCGGGGGTTCCGCGGACGCAAGGGCGGCAGCCCTGCCGAGCACATCCAGCAGCGGGTTTCCATCGAGAAACGAGCCAAATCGGTCGATGATCGACGTCAGCCCGGGCACTGGGAAGCCGATCTGCTGCTGTTTGCCAAGTACGGACAGGCCCTGCTGGTCCTGCACGAGTGATCCTCACGCCTGACCGCCGTCGTACGTCAGCCCAGCAAGGCGGCGGCACCCACCGCCCAGACACTGCTGGCCTTGCCGGCGCCCCTGCCGCCGTCCCTGCGGCGCACCCTCACCGTCGACAACGGCACCGAATTCGCGCTGCACCACACGCTGCGCCAGTCCCTGGGTTTGAAGACCTATTTCTGCGATCCGCACGCGCCTTGGCAGAAGGGTGGCGTCGAGAATGCCAATGGGCGTCTGCGCCGATGGCTGCCCCGAAACACCAACCTCGATGACCTTTCCGCCGAGCAAATCCAGCACATCGCCCAGCTATACAATCACACGCCACGCAAGTGCCTCGGCTTCAAAACCCCCGCCGAGGTTTTCGCCAAAGTGTTGCATTTCAAATGTGAATCCACCTGCCGGCTTTCGCCGGCATGACGATGCCCGGGTACGCGCAAAGGAGCGCGGAATCCGGACTTGAAAACCTGCTCCGCCGGGCCGCTCCGGAGAGATGGCGCGCGCCACGTGCCAGCCCTGGCCTTGCGGCCAGCCGTTGTCTCCGCAGGCACCTCGTCCAGGCACGCCCGTTGCGCTGCGCGGGCTCCCCTGGTGGAGGGGCCCGGCGGGCAGCAATACCGTGTTGTTAATGAGCACCGACAGCAGGCGGACCCGGGACTCGTTCGCGGATGCGCTAGCAGAGCCCTACTGGGTTAGCCCGGCAATCGTTCTACTGCAGGGAAGTTGAGGAGCGGAGGGCATGGGCCGGGTGGATGAAATCGATCCCGGTACGCCGTGGGGCCTCGGTCGTTGCGTGGCAACGTGGGGCCTGGCTCGATAGGAATAGGTTACGCCGGAGGGGGCGAAACTCATAACGGAGTTCCGTATTCTTCGGGTGTACCGGCTACTCCATGCATTCGTCTTGCGCGTCCAGCCCTCGATACCTCCATGACTCCAGTGCGATCGGCGGATCGGACGCTGTGGCCTTTCGCCCCTGATCCGGGAAAGAGCTCGATGCGCCGCGCGACCTGTGGAATCGAAGCTGTCGCTGCTCTCCGTCCACTGATGCCTGTCAGGAAAGGAAACAAAAAGGGCGCCCGAAGGCGCCCTTTTGACGTGAACCCTACTAGCAGCCTTACGGCGCCGGAACCGGATCCGTGTTGACCTGCGAGCACGCCGTATTGACGTTGAGCGTGGTCAGTGCGGACAGCAGGCCGCCATTGAACGTCAGGCGGATTGCATCGTAGGCCTCCGTGGTCGGTGCCGTCGACAGCAGGAACTGCGGCGACGACGGCAGGCGAATTCCCAGCAGGGTCAGGCGCAGGGCGTCCATCTGGGTGGCCGGATCGTTGGTCGGCACCAGGTTGGTGCCCTCACGACGCAGGGTGGTCACTTCCAGAGAGCTGAGCAGGTGCAGGGCAAGCAGGTCGTTGGAATCGCGGCTCACCACGAAACCGGCCGGCTCGCCGGGCAGGATGGAGGGCGCAGTGGCCGGGTTCTGCACCGTCACCGAAATGCTCGACAGCAGCAGCAGGCCCAGGGGGATGCTCAGTTCCGCGGAGGTCTCGATGTTGCCGTCGATGATGGCCGCCTCGTTGTTCACGTCGCACAGCGGGCAACGCGTCGAGGTGATGACCGAGGTCGACGGGAATTCGGAATCGCAGAAGGCGTTGGCCGAAACTACGTTCAGGGTGGCCGTCGCATCAGCCGGGACCGGCAGAGCGGCCGTGGGAGTGGCGCCCTGCACCACCGTGCCGGTGATGTCGGTGGTGCCTATCGTGCGGCCGAGGAACTCCGGGGTCGTCAACGGCGTATTGTTCGTGCTCGTAGGCTTGGAGGCGACCGTGGTGTCTTCGCTGGTCCAATTGAGCACATAAGGTGCACCGATACGGCGGATGCTGTCATCGGAGAAGCGGCCAATGGCCTCGAAGATGATCGTACCGCCGGCCGCGCTGGAGAAGGTGGTCTCTGCACAGGGGGTGTCGCCAAGCGGGCCCGAGGATTCAGGGCGAACACAGAGCACTTCGCCGCCTTCCAGCGTGGCATCGGTCACGGTTACCGGAAGGGTGTCGGATTCACCCTTGTAGGCCGCCGTGATCGTGGTGCTTCCGATCTCGCTGCCGGTGATGCGGCCGTTGCCGTCTACGCTGGCCTTCGAGTTGCCCTCAGGCGTGCTCCAGGTGGTGTCCGCAGTGACGTCCTGGTTGACCCGCTTGACGACCAGCTGTCCCCCTTCGGTGACCGGCGTGGGGGGGCCGACGTATCCCGGAGGTACCGTGGACGTGATCGTGGCCAAGGCGCGAACATCCTCGGTGGCACCCACTGCCAGGTCTGGGATGGACGCCAATGCCGTCGTGGCTGTCATGCTCGCGATGCGGAACTCCGTTACCTTGGTTTCCGCCTCGAAGTCCGGGCTCTTGGGGCCGCCGTCGCAAGCAGCGACAGCCAGCGCACTCATCACCAACAACCAACGAAGTCCTTTCATCTCGAAACGCTCCCTGAGCGGATGGGTTACCACGGGCTTGTGGAGTTTGCGCCCGGGTTCGTGGAAAATATTATGCCATTGGGCGAACCGGTTGCGCGCCTGCAAGTGGTTTTCTGACGATTGGTAGCAATCAGCCCCCCGGGCGTTGTCGAAAAATTCGTCTCGGGACCCCGTTGCACGGTACAGTCGCGTCCGCAGCTCTTTCAGGGATGGGAGATACAAGAATGTCGAAATTTGCATGGTTGGCCGCGGCTGGCCTGCTCTGGGCCGCCACGGCGTCCGCGCAGGACGCGGGCAAGTACGACCAGCGCTGGTACGTGTCGCCGTCGATCGGCGGGGTCTTCTCCGACAAGCAGGACATGAACAGCGGCATCGCCGGTTCGGTCAGCGTCGGCCGGGCCCTGGGCCGCTACACCGGCTTTGAAATCGAAGGCAACTACAGCAGCCTGTCGGTCTCCAGCCTGCCGGCGGAGAAGGACTAC
>JASBRP010000013.1 GCA_030149365.1 Solimonas sp. | reverse complement strand
CGGCCATCCATGGCCGGGCGTTCGCCGGCGTGGAGTGCCATTCATGGCACTCCACGAAAGCCCCGGCTTACCCGAACAGCTCCCGGCGCTGTTCCGGCGTCAGCCCGCGCAGGCGGCGGATGTTGGCCTCGGGGATGCCGTCCACGTCCGGGTGTGCCTCCACGGCTGCCTCCACGCTGTCTTCGCGCAGCAGGTGCAGCATGGGGTAGGGCGAGCGGTTGCTGAGGTTCTCGGGGTCGTCCGGCTCGGTGCCGTCGAATTGGTACTTCGGGTGGAAGCTGGCCACCTGGTAGGTGCCGTCCCATTCGAAGCTCTGAAGCAGCTCGTCGGCGCGATCCAGGAAGTCGTTGTAGTCGAGGAAGTCCGCCAGCATGTCGGGGGCCACTACCAGCGTGGTCTCCAGCTGCGCCGAAGGGGTCTCGTCCAGCCGCGCCAGCTCCAGCTGCAGGTCGGTGAGCAGGTCCAGCTCGGTGGTGGCGGCGCTGACGAATACGCGCACCCGTCCGCCCAGTACCGGACGCGCGGCGAAGGGGCAGAGGTTGAGGCCGATCACGACCCGCTCCAGCCATTGGCGCACGGCGGTTTCGATCTCGTTCATGGGCGATGGGCCTTCGGGCGGATGGGATGACGCACATTCTAAACGGCCCGGCCTCGGCTTTCCCCCGCCCGATCGTTCACAATGGCGCATGAAACCTCCAAAAGGCCTGCAGCCGCTGATCGACGACGGCATCGTCGACGCGGTGCTGCGACAGCTCAAGAGCGGCAAGGAAGCCTCCGTGTTCCTGGTGGCCTGCGGCAGCGCGGTGCGCTGCGCCAAGGTCTACAAGGAGGCCGAGCACCGTGGCTTCCACAAGCTGGCGGAGTACCAGGAAGGCCGACGCGCCCGTGGCAGCCGCGATGCCCGCGCCATGGGCAAGGGCAGCCGCCATGGCCGCAAGGAGGCGGAAGCCGCCTGGAAGAACGCCGAGGTGGATGCCCTGTACCGCCTGACCGCCGCCGGCGTGCGCGTGCCGCAGCCGCACGGCTACTACGAGGGCGTGCTGTTGATGGAGGTCGTGCGCGGAGCCGACGGCGAAGTGGCACCGCGCCTCAATGATGTCTCGCCCGAGCCGGAAGAGGCTCGCCTCTGGCATGCCTTCCTGATCCGCCAGATCGTGCGCATGCTCTGCGCCGGCCTGATCCATGGCGATCTTTCCGAATTCAACGTGCTGCTGGCCGAAGATGGTCCGGTGATCATCGACCTGCCGCAGGCGGTGGATGCCTCGGGCAACAACAACGCCTTCCGCATGCTGCGGCGCGACGTCGACAACATGACCGCATACTGCGGACGCTTCGCGCCCGAGCTGTTGGATACCGAGTACGCCTTCGAGATCTGGAAGCTGTACCAGGATGCGGAGTTGCAGCCCGACAGCCCCCTCACCGGGCGCTACGTGCACGACGAAACCGCCGCCGACGTCGAGGGTGTGCTGGACCAGATCGCCGAGGCGCGTGCCGAGGCCGAGGCCCGGCAGCGTGGCCGCGAGGCGGCCGAAGCCGAGGATTAGAGAAACAAGGCTTAGAGAAACAGGGGTAGCCGGCGCAATCTGCCCGGCCCCTGGCGTCACCACTGGGAGAGCGGCATGAGCAAGGGCATGGATGCGAAGAAGAACGTCAAGAAGAAGCCGTTGAAGACTCCGGCGGAGAAGAAAGCCGCCAAGCAGGAAAAGAAAAAGGCCCGCTGAAGCGGGCCTTTCGTGTACGTCGCCGCGGCTGGTTCAGCGCGGCTGCGGTTCCGTCGGCGAACCGGCCTGTGGCGGTGCCGGCGGCATCTGGCGGGGGTTCGCCATGGCGTCGTCGAGCTTGTGCCCCAGCGAATTTGGCGAGGCTTTCTCCTTCTGGTCCAGGCAGCGCAGGTAGCGCTCGTGATCGCGCTTGTAGCGCGCCAGGTCGGCCTCGTAGCGTTCCATACCCCATTTGTCGTGCTCGCTGAAGGGCTCGGCCGGCTTCTCGGCGTCGATGCAGGCCAGTTCGGCCTTCTCGGTCTTCTTGCCGGCGGTGGCGATCAGGGGCAGGGCCAGCAACAGGCAGGCGGCGGGGATACGCAGGGACTGGAACATGTTCTTCTCCGGCCACGACGGGGCCTGGGACGCGAAGCCTAACCTGCCGCCGCCGGCTTTGCAGGCCCCGGCAAGCCCGGGGTCTGGGCCAGGGTACGCCCCAGCCTGTTCGACACCCCCGCGTGGATGGGGGAATATCGGTGCAACCAGGAGACAAACCATGATCGCGAATGCGACATCTGCCGGCCTGCGCTGGCTGCCCGGCTTGCCGTGCCATGCCGCCGTTTCCTGCACTGGCACACGGCCATGACGCGCCGTAATCGCAACACTGTCTTCGTCCTGCTCGCCCTGGTGGTGCTGCTGGTAGCGGCCAGGCTGCTGGTACCGGGCCAGGTGGAGGGCGGCATGAACGTGGTTTTGCAGCCGCCTCCCTACAGTGCCTCGCCGGAGGCGCAGGCGCTGCACGCGCGGCTGGCGGTGGCGGACCTGCATGCCGATCCGCTGCTGTGGGGGCGCGACCTGCTCCAGCGCAGCTCGCGCGGCCAGACGGACATCCCGCGCCTGGCCGAGGGCGGCGTGGCGCTTCAGGTATTCGCCGTGGTCAGCAAGACGCCGCGCGGCCTCAATATCGAGCACAACGACGACAGCAGCGACAACATCCTGCCGCTGGCTATCGTCCAGGGCTGGCCGCCGCGCACCTGGGGCAGCCTCAAGCAGCGCGCGCTGTACCAGGCCCAACGCCTGCATGACATGGCGTCACGCTCTCAGGGGCGATTCAGCGTGGTCGGCAGCCAAGCCGAACTGCGCGGTTTCCTGGAGCGTCGTGCACAGGCGCCGGGGCAGGTTGCCGGCGTGCTGGCGATCGAAGGTGCGCAGGTGCTGGAGGGCGATCCCGCCAACGTCGATGTTCTGTTCGACGCCGGCTTTCGCATGATGTCGCCCACGCACTTCTTCGACGACGAGATGGCCGGCTCCGCGCATGGCGTGAAGAAGGGCGGCCTCACCGACAAGGGCCGCGAGATGATCCGGCGCATGGAACAGCGCCGCATGATCGTGGACCTGGCGCATGCATCGCCCAAGACCATCGACGAGGTGCTGGCCATGGCCACGCGCCCGGTCGTGGTGTCCCATGGCGGCGTGAAAGGCACCTGCGACAACCGCCGCAACCTCAGCGACGACCAGTTGCGCCGCATCGCCCTCAACGGCGGCCTGGTTGGCATTGGCTACTGGGAGACCGCCGTCTGTGGCCAGGACGCCGCGGCCGTGGCCCGGGCGATCCGCCACGTGGTCACCACCATCGGCCTGGAGCATGTCGCCCTGGGCTCGGACTTCGACGGCGCGGTGGCCGTGCCCTTCGATACCACCGGGCTGGTGCTGGTGACCCAGGCCCTGATGGACGCCGGCTTCACCGAAGCGGAGATTACCCGCATCATGGGCGGCAACCAGCTGGATTTCCTGGCGAAACAGTTGCCGGAGTAGCGTGATCGGCGGAACAACTGATTCGTAATCAGCGGGTCGTTTACCGATACCCTCCAAAAGGGCGATGTGGCGGCGTGGTGGCCTGATCAGACTGGGGAATCGCTCCAGCCCGCAGGCACGCCATGTCCACGCCCGAAGCCGCCGTTTCCATTGCCGATGCCACCCCGCCGCCGATGGTGCGCGGCCTGCCGCTGATCGGCAGCACGCTGCAGATGGCGGCCGACCCCGCGCGCTTCTTCGCCCGCTGCTACCAGGACTACGGCTCCGCCTTCCGCGTCAACGTCTTCGGTAATCACCTGACGGTGATCGCCGGCGCCGAGGCCGCCAACTTCATGGGCACGCGGGAGGGCAAGGACAGCCTGCGCTCGCGCGAGGCCTGGGAGCCGCTGGTCAAGGAGTTCGGCGCCTCCAAGATGCTGTCTGCCACCGACGGCGAGCTGCACAAGCAGCTGCGCGCGGTCATGAAGCGTGGCTTCTCCAAGGAGTCGATCAAGGGGCGCTACCAGGAGGTGCTGGACATCACCGCGTCGAGCCTGGACCGCGACTGGAAGGTCGGCTCCATGGTGCCGGTGGTGGAGGCCATGCAGTTCCTGGTGGTGGACCAGCTCGGCATGGTGCTCACCGGCAAGACGCCGCGCGAGTACGTCAAGGATATCCGCACCACGATCCTCTACATCCTCAACGTGCTGGTCACGCGCCAGCGCCCGCAGTTCATGATGAAGTTCCCGGAGTACAAGCGCGCCAAGGTACGCATGTTCGAGCTGGGCCGGCAGATGATCGCGGACTACCGCGCCAAGAAAAGCCCCACGCCGGAGGAGTACAAGACCCTGATCGACGACGTGATGGACGCCCACGCGCGCGATCCGGAGCTGGTGCCGGAGGGCGACCTGATCATGCTGATGACGGGTCCCTACGTGGCGGGCCTGGACACCGTCGCCAACACCACCTCCGCCATCGTCTACACCGTGCTCAAGCACCCCGGCGTGCTGCAGCGCGTACAGGAGGAAGTGGACGCCTTCTTCGCCAAGGGACCGGTGAACGAGGACGAGTTCATGAAGAGCCTGCCGGCGCTCAACGGCGCCATCATGGAAACCATGCGCCTGTTCCCCATTGCCGTGGCGCAGATCCGCACCGCCAACAAGGACTTCGTCTTCGGCGGCCACCTGATCAAGGAAGGCGAGCTGATCTACCTGGGCACCGCCGTGCCGCACTACCAGGACCAGTTCTACCCGGATGCCGAGAAGTTCGACATCGACCGCTACACCAAGGCACGCGCGGAGCACATGCAGGTGGGCGCCTATTCGCCCTACGGTCGCGGTCATCACACCTGCCTGGGCAAGAGCCTGGCCGAAGTGCTGCTGGCCATGAGCATGGCGCAGCTGTTCCACCGCTTCGACCTGGAATTGCCGAGCCCGGACTACGTGCTGAAGACCAAGACCGCACCGACGCCGGGGCCGGCGATGAGCTTCAAGGTGCGGGTGAAGGGACGGCGGAAGGTGTCGTTGCCGAGCTGAATCTCGGCAAGCCATGCGAGGGTGCTTCGCTTGGTTAGCGTGCTGGAGAAATCCGACATGTAGGATGTGGTGAGCGTAGCAAACCGCATCAGATGCGGCGAGATTCGCCCGATGCGGTTCGCTGCGCTCACCACATCCTACAAAGAGGCCTGTTTTCCCGGTATGACGGGTCTCTATCGATACCCCTCGACGATCTCGCGCAGTGTGCGCTTCACGTCATTGCGCCGATACCCCAGCCGCTTCGTCTCCGCCGCATCCGGCTCGTAGTAGATCGTGCCGCTGCGCCCGGCGTAGAGCACCATGTCGGGCAGCATCGGGTGCTCCCGGTCGATTAGCGGCAGCTCGCCGCTGTGTCCGGCGGCGCGGAAGAATTCGCCGAAATATTCCTGGAAGCTCAGGTTTTCGTCGCCGACCAGATAGGCCTTGCCGTTCTCGCCCTGGAGCAGCGCATTGGCCACGGCCTCCGACAGGCTGGTGGTGGAGATGAAGTTGACGCCGCCGGGCATGGCAAATGCCGGCACCTGGGGGATGCGGCTCAGGGCGTAGGCGGCGTGCGCGGCCAGCGCTGGCACGACGAGGCCGGGGATGTGGCCGACCACGAAGGGGGCGTTGACGCTGCAGACGTGGAAGGTATCGCTGGCCAGGGCGCGGGCGCCGTCGCAGGCCAGCTTGCGGCCGCGGACGTAGCTGATCTGGTCCACCAGTTCCGGCCGCGCCTGCGGATAGAAGCTGCCGATGTATACGGCGCGGCGGATACCGGCCTTGCGGGCACGCTCGAAGTAGCGCGGCACGCCTTCCACGTTGGCGCGCTGCCAGTGGGCGGCTTCGTCGGTGCCTTGGGGTACGTGGCGGATGTCGTTGCCGGCGGCGAAGACCAGGGCGTCGAAGCCGGACAACTCGCGGTCGTCGCCCTCGGCGAGGTAGTCGATCGGGATGAAGGGCAGCGTCGACAGCGGCGAGCCTTCCGCTACCGCGGCCGGCTTGCGGGCGGCGATGGTGACGCTGTGGCCGAGGCTGGCGAGGTGCAGCGCGGCATGGCCGCCGATCAGGCCGGTGCCGCCGAGGACGAGGATGTTCATGTGGGCTCCAATGCAGGACAGGGCCGGAGGGACCCCTCGATACGCGACGCCTGCGGCGGCGCTACTCGGGGTGAACGGTCAGTGGATGACGTTAGGCCGCCGGGCGCTTCTGGCCGCCGCAGAGGATGTCCGTGACTCGCTCGGTATCCATGTATTCCTTGAACTCCACGACCTTGCCGTCGCGGAAGCGCATCAGGAAGTGGTACTGGTTGGTGTAGACCTGCCCGGAGACGTGAGCGCCTTCGGACTCGGCCTCGATCGCCACGCGCTCGCCCTCGGCGGTCATGGCCTTGATGCTGAAGCGGATGCCCTGGGGGAAGACCTGGTAGATGCCGCCGGCGGCCGCGGCGATCTGCTCCCGGCTATAGGTGCCGGAGATCAGCGTGTTGCCCATGGTCACGCAGCGACCGTCTTCGGCGTAGGCGGCGATCAGCGCGGGGACGTCGCCGCGGTTGAGGATGTCGAAGAAGGCTTGCGCCGCCTGCTTGTTGCGCTGCTCGATGCTCATGGCTCCCCCGGATGGTCTTTTCCGAGGGCCAAGACTGCGGTCCGTTCCGGGGCGGCGCACCCCCGGAACGGACTAGAGGCCGGGTTACGGGCGGTTGCGGTTGACCGTGACGGAAGCGGCCTCTGGCGTCGCCTGGCGCAGGGTGAAGTGGTACGGGCCCTGCTGCTTGGCCGGGGCGCTGCCGGTGGCCAGGCGCAGCTTCACGGGCTTGTCGCCGGCGAAACCGCCGCGCAGTTGCAGGATCGGCGCGAGTTCACCCGCCCAGACGCACTGCATGCCCTGGCGGCAGCGGGAGTCCTCCACGCGCTCCAGTTCCACGCTCAGACCGTCGTCGAAGCGCACGGTCTGGCCCACGCTGAGGGTCTGGGTGCTGCCGAAGGCGGCCGGGGGGATTTCCGGCTGGCTGGCGCAGCCGGCGAGGGCGAGCAGCAGGGCGGGCAGCAGGCAGTTGCGAAGATTCACGAGTCGGTACCGGTGATGGGGATTCCGCCGCGGAAAATAGCAGCCCTGGGGCCTGGAGTCGCCCCACAGGGCTCGCTGCCGGCCCTACGGCGTGCCTGGGCTGCCCCGGGCTCCCGACTCGCGCGGCAATCATGGGACAATGCGCGCCACAGGCCGGCCTGTTCCCGAAAGCCCACCGAACCCAAGCCCGATGTTGAGACTGACCGAACTCCAGCTGCCGATCGAGCATCCCCCGGAAGCCCTGGCGGCCGCCATCCAGAAGCGCCTGCGCCTGCCGGACGGCGCCCTGCTGGGCTTCACGGTGTTCAAGCGCAGCTATGACGCCCGCAAGAAGTCGGAGCTGAACTTCGTCTATACGGTGGACTGCGAGCTTCGCGACGAGGCCGCGATCCTGGCCAAGTTCAAGGAAGACCGGCACGTGGGCCCGGCACCGGATACCTCCTACAAGCCGGTGGCGGCGGCCCCGGTGGGGCATGCCAACCGCCCGCTGGTGATCGGCTTCGGCCCCTGCGGCATCTTCGCGGCCCTGGCCCTGGCGCAGATGGGCTTCCGGCCCATCGTGCTGGAGCGCGGCAAGGCGGTGCGCCAGCGCACCCAGGACACCTGGGGCCTGTGGCGCGGCAGCGTGCTCAACCCGGCATCCAACGTGCAGTTCGGCGAGGGCGGGGCGGGCCTGTTCAGCGACGGCAAGCTCTACAGCCAGGTCAAGGACCCGAAGTTCCACGGCCGCAAGGTGCTGCAGGAGTTCGTCAAGGCCGGCGCCCCGGAGGAAATCCTCTACGTCAGCAAGCCGCATATCGGCACCTTCCGCCTCACCGGCGTGGTCACCCGCATGCGCGAGGAGATCGAGTCGCTGGGCGGCGAGGTGCGCTTCCAGCAGCAGGTCACCGACCTGCTGGTCGAGGACGGCCATCTCCGCGGCGTGACCCTGGCCGGCGGCGAGACCCTGCGGGCCGATCACGTGATCCTGGCGCTGGGCCACAGTGCCCGCGAGACCTTCCGCATGCTGGAGGCCCGCAAGGTGTTCATGGAGGCCAAGCCCTTCTCGGTGGGCTTCCGCGTCGAGCATCCGCAGTCGGTGATCGACCGCGCACGCCTGGGCCGCTATGCCGGCCATCCGTTGCTGGGCGCGGCCGACTACAAGCTGGTGCACCACGCCGCAAATGGCCGCTCGGTCTACAGCTTCTGCATGTGCCCCGGCGGCACCGTGGTGGCGGCCACCTCGGAGCCGAACCGCGTGGTCACCAACGGCATGAGCCAGTACTCGCGCAACGAGCGCAACGCCAATGCCGGCATCGTCGTCGGTATCTCGCCGGAGGACTACCCGGGTGGCGTCGCCGCCGGCCCGCTGGCGGGTATCGCGCTGCAGGAGGAGCTGGAGTCGCGGGCCTACCTGTTGGGCGGCAGCAACTACCAGGCACCGGCGCAGCTGGTGGGTGACTTCATCGCCGGCAAGCCTTCCACCACCCTGGGTGCCGTCGAGCCCAGCTACAAGCCCGGCGTGCTGCTGGGTGACCTCGCGCCTTCGCTGCCGGAGTACGCCATCACCGCGATCCGCGAGGCGCTGCCGGCCTTCGACAAGCAGATCAAGGGTTTTGCCATGCCCGACGCGGTGCTCACCGGCGTGGAGACCCGCACCTCCTCGCCGCTGCGCATCACCCGCGGCGAGGACTACCAGAGCCTCAACACCCGCGGCCTGTATCCGGCGGGCGAGGGCGCGGGCTATGCCGGCGGCATCATGTCGGCCGGCATCGACGGCCTGCGCGTGGCCGAGGCGCTGGCCCTGAGCCTGCAGTCCCGGCCCGCCGCGGCCTGAGCGCGGCATGGCCCTGATCCTCTGCCCGCTGTGCCGGCAACCGCTGCAGCGGGAGGCCAAGGCCTGGCGCTGCCTGCGGGAACACAGCTTCGACGTGGCCCGCGAGGGTTACGTCAACCTGCTGCCGGTGCAGCACAAGAACAGCCGTGATCCCGGCGACGATCCGCAGATGGTCATGGCACGCCGTGAGTTCCTGCAGGCCGGGCATTACCAGCCGCTGCGCGACGCCCTGCTGGCGCTGGCCGCGCCGCTGCAGTCGCAGAGCCTGCTCGACATCGGCTGCGGCGAGGGCTACTACACCGCCGCGCTGGCCGAAGTGTCGGCGCAGGTCACCGGTCTGGACATCGCGCGGCCCGCGATCCGGGTCGCCGCCAAGCGCTACCCGGGCGTGACCTGGCTGGTCGGCAGTGGCGCCCACCTGCCGATCGCCGACGGCACGGTGGACCTGGTCTGCAACATCTTCACGCAGATGCACCTGGCGGAGATGCACCGGGTGCTGCGGCCCGAGGGCCACGTGCTGGTAGTGACGCCGGCTGCCGGGCACCTGCAGAGCCTGCGCGAGCAGCTGTTCGACGAGGTGCACCCCTACGACCCGGGCAAGTTCCTGGCCCCCTTTGAGGCGCAGTTCGAGCTGCAGTCGCGGCGGGAGTTGCAGTTTCCGCTGAGCCTGGGGCAGCCCGCCCTGGGCCACCTGCTGCAGATGACGCCCTATGCCTGGAAGGCCAGACCCGAGCGCCGGGCCGCCCTGGAGGCCCGCCAGGGCCTGGAGACGGAGGCGGCGTTCTCGCTGCTGCTGTTCCGCCGCCGCCCCGGCGAGCCGGCCGCGGAGGCCGGGCTGGGCCAACCCGCGCCGCGTCCCTGGCCGGGCCGCAGCGGTAGCAAGGACGACGCGGAGTCCTGACATAATCGGGTCTCCCTGACGAGACCCACCGCATGGCCAGTAGCCTGTTAGCCCTGATCGACGACATTGCCACCCTCCTCGACGACGTGTCGGTGATGACCAAGGTGGCCGCCAAGAAGACCGCCGGCGTGCTCGGCGACGACCTGGCGCTGAATGCCCAGCAGGTCACCGGCGTGAAGGCCGACCGCGAACTGCCCGTGGTCTGGGCCGTGGCCAAGGGCTCGGCGGTGAACAAACTGATCCTGGTGCCGGCGGCGCTGCTGATCAGCGCGCTGGCCAACTGGGCGATCATGCCGCTGCTGATGCTCGGCGGCGCCTTCCTCTGCTTCGAGGGCTTCGAGAAGGTCGCCCACAAGTTCCTGCACAGCAAGGCGGATGACCGGCAGCATCACGACGATTTGGTGCAGGCCGTGGCCAACCCCGCCGTGGACATGGTGGCTTTCGAGAAGGAGAAGGTGAAGGGTGCCATCCGCACCGACTTCATCCTGTCGGCCGAGATCATCGTGATCTCTCTGGGTACCGTGGCTACGGCCGCCTTCAGCAAGCAGCTGAGCGTGCTGGTGGCGATCTCGGTGCTGATGACCGTGGGCGTGTACGGCTTGGTTGCCGGCATCGTGAAGCTGGACGACGCCGGCCTCTACCTGAGCCAGCGCGCCAGCGCTGCGGCGCGTGCCCTCGGCCGTGGCCTGCTGGCACTGGCCCCCAAGCTGATGAAGTTCCTGTCCATCGTCGGCACCGCCGCGATGTTCATGGTGGGCGGCGGCATCGTCGTGCACGGCATCCCGCCGCTGCATCACGCCGTCGAGAACGCCGCCCATGCCGTGTCCGGCGTGCCGGGCCTGGGTGCGCTGGCTTCGACGCTGCTGAACCTGGTGGCCGGCATCATCGTCGGCGGCCTGGTGCTGCTGGGCGTGAATGCCGTGAAGGGTGTGCTGGGCAAGCGGCACAAGTAAGCCCGCCGCATAACGAAAAGGGGCGGACCTTCCGGTCTGCCCCTTTTTCGTTGAAGGCCCTGCGCCCTACATGTTGCGGCGATACTCGCCGCCCACGTCGTACAGCGCGTGGCTGATCTGGCCCAGGCTGTTGTACTTCACCGCCTCCAGCAGCGACTCGAAGATGTTCTTGCGGTCGCGCGCGGTGCGCTGCAGGTTCTTCAGGCTCTCCGGGCCGTAGCCGTTGCGGTTGCTGCGGTAGGCTTCGACGTTGCCGATCTGCTGGCCCTTCTCCTCCTCGGTGGAGCGGATCAGCTCGATGGTGGTCGCGATCTCGCCGCCGTGGTCCTTGGGCAGGAAGGTGTTGACGCCGATCAGCGGCAGCGAGCCGTCGTACTTCTTGTGTTCGTAGTACAGGCTCTCTTCCTGGATCTTGCCGCGCTGGTACATGGTGTCCATGGCGCCCAGCACGCCGCCGCGCTCGGAGATGCTCTCGAATTCCTTGTACACGGCTTCTTCCACCAGGTCGGTGAGCTGGTCGATGACGAAGCTGCCCTGCCAGGGGTTCTCGCAGAAGTTCAGGCCCAGCTCGCGGTTGATGATGAGCTGGATCGCCACGGCGCGGCGCACGGACTCCTCGGTGGGCGTGGTGATCGCTTCGTCGTAGGCGTTGGTGTGCAGCGAGTTGCAGTTGTCGAACAGCGCGTACAGCGCCTGCAGCGTGGTGCGGATATCGTTGAACTGGATCTCCTGGGCGTGCAGCGAGCGGCCGGAGGTCTGAATGTGGTACTTCAGCATCTGGCTGCGCTCGTTGGCGCCGTAGCGCTCCTTCATCGCGCGCGCCCAGATGCGGCGGGCCACGCGGCCGATCACGGAGTATTCCGGGTCCATGCCGTTGCTGAAGAAGAACGACAGGTTCGGCGCGAAGTCGTCGATCTTCATGCCGCGCGCCAGGTAGTACTCCACGAAGGTGAAGCCGTTGGCCAGGGTGAAGGCAAGCTGGCTGACCGGGTTCGCGCCGGCCTCGGCGATGTGATAACCCGAGATCGACACCGAGTAGAAATTGCGGACCTTGCGCTCGACGAAGGACTGCTGGATGTCGCCCATCATGCGCAGTGCGAACTCGGTGGAGAAGATGCAGGTGTTCTGCGCCTGGTCTTCCTTGAGGATGTCCGCCTGCACCGTGCCGCGCACGATGGACATGGTCTCGGTCTTGATCTTGGCGTAGGTCTCGGCGTCCAGCAGCTGGTCGCCGGTGATGCCGAGCAGCGCCAGGCCCAGGCCGTTGTTGGTGGGCGGCAGCTCGCCGGAGTAGACCGGGCGGGTCTTGCCGGCGAACAGCTCGGCGATCTTCTTCTCGGCGGCGGCCCAGCGCGCCGGGTCGGCCTTCAGGTGCTTTTCCACCTGCTGGTCGATGGCGGTGTTCATGAACATGGCCAGGATCATCGGCGCGGGGCCGTTGATGGTCATGGACACGGAGGTGCTCGGCGCGCAGAGATCGAAGCCGGAGTAGAGCTTCTTCATGTCGTCCAGCGTCGCGATGCTGACGCCGGAGTTGCCGATCTTGCCGTAGATGTCCGGGCGGGTGTGCGGGTCTTCGCCGTACAGCGTCACCGAGTCGAAGGCGGTGGACAGGCGCGTCGGCGAGCCGGGCTGGCTCAGGTAGTGGAAGCGGCGGTTGGTGCGCTCCGGCGTGCCTTCACCGGCGAACATGCGGATCGGGTCCTCGCCGACGCGGCGATAGGGGTAGATGCCGGCGGTGTAGGGGTAGCCGCCCGGGAGGTTTTCCTTCAGCAGGAAGCGCAGCAGCTCGCCCCAGCTCTCGTAGTGCGGCGCGGCGACCTTCGGAATTTTCTGGTGGCTCAGCGACTCGATGTAGTTGTCGCCCTTCACCGCCTTGCCGCGCACCTCATAGGTGTACTGCGCGTCGGTCACGCCCTTGAGGCGCTCCGGCCAGGCGCGCAGCAGGTCGACGGAGCTGGGCTCCAGGGACTTCAGCGCGTCGTTGTAGCGCTGGCGCAGGGTCAGCAGGGTCTTGTCGCCGCCGGAGGTCAGGTCCTCGTTGGCGTAGAAGTCCAGGGCCTTGGGCAGCTTCTCGTCGCCCAGTTCCTTCAGCGATTCCCAGAGGTTCTGCGCGCGGTTGGCGGTCTCGTCCTGGCGCTCGGCGTCCTTGTTGATGCTGCGGCCCTGTTCGGCGATCTCGGCGAGGTAGCGCACGCGGCTGCCCGGGATCAGCACGGTGGCGCGCGGCTCCTTCAGCGAGGTGTCGAGGTCCGGCGTCCACTGGGCTTCCGGCAGGCTGAGCTTGGTGCGCAGCAGGCGGCAGAGGTTGGAGAACATCCAGGTCACGCCCGGATCGTTGAACTGGCTGGCGATGGTCGGGTAGACCGGCACCTCGTCGTCCTTCAGCTCGAACTTCACGCGGTTGCGCTTCCACTGCTTGCGCACGTCGCGCAGTGCGTCCTCGGCGCCCTTGCGGTCGAACTTGTTCAGCACCACCAGCTCGGCGAAGTCGATCATGTCGATCTTCTCGAGCTGGCTGGCGGCGCCGTATTCACTGGTCATCACGTAGACCGGGAAGTCCACCAGGTCCACGATCTCGGAGTCGCTCTGGCCGATGCCGGCGGTCTCCACGATCACCAGGTCATAGGCCTGGCCGCGCAGGAAGGCGACGCAGTCCTTCAGCACGGTATTGGTGGCGGCATGCTGGCGGCGCGTGGCCATGGAGCGCATGAACAGGCGCTTGCTGCGCAGCGAGTTCATGCGGATGCGGTCGCCCAGCAGGGCGCCGCCCGAACGGCGGCGGGTGGGGTCCACGGCGAGCACGGCGATGCGCATCTGCGGGAAGGCCTGCAAGAAGCGCAGCAGCAGCTCGTCCACCACGGAGGACTTGCCCGCGCCGCCGGTGCCGGTGAAGCCGATGACGGGCGTCTTGGCGCCGGCCAGCTGCCATTCCTTGCGCAGGCGGGCCAGCTCGGACTCGGGCAGGGCGCCTTCCTCGATGGTGGAGAGCATCTGGCCGATGCTGATCTCGTCGTCGGCGCTGACCTTGGCCGGCACGCGGGTGTCGAGGCGGTGCTTGTGGGCGCGCTCGACCAGGTCGTCGATCATGCCGGTGAGGCCCAGCTTGGCGCCGTCGTTGGGGTGGTAGATGTACTCCACGCCCTGCGAGTGCAGCACCGCGATCTCTTCCGGCGTGATGGTGCCGCCGCCGCCGCCGAACACGCGGATGTGCGGGGCGCCACGCTCGGCGAGCATGTCCACCATGTACTTGAAGAATTCGTTGTGGCCGCCCTGGTAGCTGGACAGCGCGATGCCGTCGGCGTCTTCCTGCAGCGCGGCGCGGACGATGTCCTCCACCGAGCGGTTGTGGCCCAGGTGGATCACCTCGGCACCCTTGCCCTGGATCAGGCGGCGCATGACGTTGATCGCGGCATCGTGGCCGTCGAACAGGCTGGCGGCGGTGACGAAACGCAGCGGAGTGGCCTCGCTGGTTTCGGTCTGGCGGGTGGCGGTGGCGGGCTGGGCGGTCATGGGCAGATCCTGGCAATCGGGAAACCCGGGAACGTTACGCCAGCCCGGCTTGCGGGGCGATGCCCAAAAGCATCTCGTTTAGTGACAGAATTTGCCATATGAATCCTGTCCGGCCCTCTCGACCCTACGCCCATGGCCCGGCCCGCTGAATCCCGCGGCACCATCGCCGTGGCCTTCGTCCGGCAGGCCCTGCAAGCCGTGGCCCGGCGTGGGCTGGACCCGGCCCTGGCGCTCGAAAAAGCCGGGCTGGCCGCGGACCTGCTGGTGGACGATCGCGCGCGGGTCGGGCCGGAGGTCTTCGGCAGCCTCTGGCTGAGCATCGCCGAGCTGCTGGACGACGAGCTGTTCGGCCTGGACTCCCGGCCGATGCGGGTGGGCAGTTTTGCCACTTTGTGCCATCTGATGCTCCATACCCCGGACCTGCGCACGGCCCTGGTCCGGGGCGCCCGGCTGGTCAACCTGCTGCTGGCCGATACCCGGGTGGAGTTGGACCTGGAGGGGCCGGAGGCGGCGCTGCGCTTCGTGGAGCAGGGGCCGCGCGCCCGGGAGGCGCAGGTCTTCGCCCACGAGACCCTGTTCGTGATGCTGCACGGCCTGGTGTGCTGGCTGGTGCGCCGGCGCATCGTCATCCACGAGGCCGGGTTCTCCTACCCGCCGCCGGCCTGGCAGGACGAGTACCTGCTGATCGTGGGCGAGACCCTGCATTTCCAGCGGCCGGTCACCCGCTTCGCCTTCAGCGCGGCGGACCTGGACGCGCCGGTGGTGCAGACCGAGGCCAGCGCCCGTGAATTCCTGCGCGGCGCGCCGCACAACTTCCTGCTCAAGTACAAGGACCCGCAGAGCGTGGCGCACCGGGTGCGCCGCCTGCTGCGCGAGACCCCGCCCGAGCAGTGGCCGGACTTCGACGAGTTGGCCTGGCAGTTGCGGCGCCACCCCACCACGCTGCGCCGCCGCCTGGAGGAGGAGGGCTCGTCCTACCGCATCGAGAAGAGTGCCCGCCGCCGCGATCTCGCGCTGGAATACCTGGCGGACCCCAAGCGCAGCGTGCTGGACGTGGCCCAGTCCCTGGGCTTTGCCGAGCCCAGCGCGTTCCATCGGGCGTTCCGGCAGTGGACCGGGATGAGTCCTGGGGAGTACCGGAAGAGGGCGGGGCTTAAGGGATAAAAAGGAACCCCCTGCAAAGCGTGCAGGGGGTGATGGGAGAGAGTCGAGTTGAACTCCCTCTCCCGCTGGCGGGAGAGGGAGTGGGTCACTTAGCGAGGCGCGCTCGGGGCCGTACCCGTGCCCTCCCAGGGCTTGCGCGGCGGCTCGCAGGCCGACGGATCCTTCGCGCAACGCTCCTCGCGAGCCGCGCGGCGCTTCTCCATCTTTGCCTTGCAATCGGCATCCGCCTCGCAGCGCGCCTTGCGCTCCTCGCGGTGCTTCGAGCGTTCAGCCTTGCACCGGGCGGGGTCCTTGGCGCATTCGGCCTTGCGGGCCTCGCGCTTGGCCTTGTGCTGTTCCATCTTCGCCTTGCAGTTGGCGTCGGCCATGCACTTGTCGTGGCGATCCTTGCGGTGGGCGCGGCGGTCCTTCTTGCATTTCGCCGGGTCTGCCGCGCACTCGGCCTTGCGGGCCTCGTGCCGCTTCTTCATCTCTTCGCACTTCTGAGGATCGGCGGCACACTTCTCCTGCAACTTCTGCTTCCAGGGCTGTGCGTCGGTGGTGCCGGGCACGGGCGGTTGGTCCGGCGTCGCGGCCAGGGCCGGCAGGCTCAGGGAGGCAAGGCCGAGGGCGAGCGCGGCGGTGAGGGTCTTCAGGTTCATCGGTTCAGGTCCTTGGGGGAGACATCCGGTACAACGGCCCGTGAGGCCTGGCGTTGACAGCCTGCCTGCCGCGGTGGCCAATGCTGTATGCCAGATGAACGGCTAAGCTTGTGAGATGAATTCCCTCCATACCGCCTACCTGGTCGTCGGCATCATCGCCGCCGGCATGGGCGTGATCGTGCTGATGAGCGACCCCCGCAGCGGCGCCAGCCGCGCACTGGCGATCGCGATGCTGCTGCTGGGCCTGCGCCTGGGGCTGAGCCTCTTCGAGCACGCCGGCAGCACCGCCTGGCAACTGCAGGCAGCGGTGATGGCGCGGCTGCTGGAGGCGGCCAACATCCTGGTGGGCATCGAGTGGGCGCGGCGCATCGCCGTGCTGTCGGCGGCCAGGCTGCAGCGCACGATCCAGGTGCTGTTCCGCGTGTCGCAGCTGCTGGGGCTGATCTACGGCGCGATGACGCTGGGCTACATCGCCATTGCCCCTGAGGCGGCGCTGCAGGACCAGCCGGGCGTGATGCGCCTCAGCGGCCTGGAGTGGGCGGTGTTCACGCCGGTGCTGGGCAGCAGCATCCTGCTTTCGGGCATCGCCATCGTCATGCTGCTGGTGGTGAGTGCCGATCCCGCCGAGTGCGGCCGCCTGCGGGCGCTGGTGATCTCTGCGCCCTTCCTGCTCGGCGGGCTGGTGCTGGCGGAGCGCTACGTGCCGGTGTCCATTGCCTTGGGCCTGCTGGTGTTCCTCGGCGGCTCGGTGCGCTATTACATCGTGCAGGCACAGCGCGGCGAGTTCATGCGCCAGTTCCTGTCGCCGCAGGTGGCGCGGGTGGTGAACCTGCAGGGCATGGGCCAGGTGATGCGCCGCGAGCGGCGCCAGATCAGCGTGGTGGTCTGCGACCTGCGCGGCTTCACGCGCTTTGCCGCCGAGCGCGTCTCGGACGAGGTGATGGACCTGCTGCAGCGCTTCTACCAACTGGCGGGCGAGGTGGCGGCGCGCCATGGCGGCACGGTGAAGGACCATGCCGGCGACGGCCTGCTGATGCTGGTGGGAGCGCCGCTGCCGGTGGCGGACCATGCCCGCGCCGCGGTGCGTCTGGCGCTGGAACTGATGAGCGAGGCGCAGCCGCTGCTGCAGCGCGAAGGCGAGCTGGGCCTGGGCATTGGCATCGCCACCGGGCATCTCACCGTAGGCGCCATCCAGGGGGCAGGCCGCCTGGAATACGTGGCGGTGGGCAATGCGGTGAACCTCGCGGCACGCCTGTGCCAGCGTGCCGAGGCGGGCGAGGTGCTCTGCGACCGCCGCACCCATGAGGCGCTGCAGGACCCGCCGGAATTCCCGGCGCTGGCGCGCGAGCCGGAGCAGTTCAAGGGTTTCGATGCGCCGATGCCGGTCTATGCGCTGACCGCTGGCTGAGCGTTTCGCTCAGCGGTGTTCGTCGCGGTCCTTCTGCTCGATCGCGGTGCGCAGCTGCGTGAGGTTCTCGCGCAGCATGTCGGACACCAGTTCGTCGGTGCGCGGGTCGTTCAGCACTTGCTCGATCACGCGCATGGCGGCGTCGATCACGCTCTCCACGATGTCGTTGTAGAACGGCAGCCGCTTGAGCCGGCCGGTCTGCTGGTCCTCGCGCAGCTTCTCCAGGATCATGCTGCGCAGCTCGTTCTGGTTTTCCTCCAGGGCGCGCGAGATGTTCTTGGTGTAGGTGCCGCGGGCCATCACGTCCGCCACCTCCTTGAGCACGGCGACGGTGACGGCGCTGCTGATGGAGCCGACGATGGCTTTCTTGACGCGCCGGACCAGGCGGTAGGTGAAGTCGTCGCCCAATGCGCGGTCGGCGGCGATGCCGAAGCGGCCGAGCAGGATCAAAATGCGGATCACGCGGAACAGGCGGAATCCGCGCAGCGCCGGCGAGGCGATGGGGATCATGCCGAGGATCTCGTACCAGTTGCGCCCCAGGTAGCCGCGGCGCCAGCCTTCCTCGCGCCAGCGCCACAGGAACTCGGCGGCGAAGATGGCGCAGATCAGCACGTCGGTGCGCAGGATCCAGCTGCGCTGCTCCTCGGTGACCGAGCCCCAGGTCTCCCAACTGAGCAGGCCGATGGACAGGATCGCCAGCGCCAGCATGATCCAGTCCAGCGGCCGGATGCGGCGCGCTACCTGGAGGGGTGTGGGGAGGTCGGTGTCGTTGGTCATGGTTTTTGTCCCCTCTCCCGCCTGCGGGAGAGGGGGAGGGGGAGAGGGCTTCTGTAGATGATCGTTGGGCTAGCCGTCCCATCCTCTACAGAAACCCTCTCCCGTAGACGGGAGAGGGGAAACTATACAACAGGCGACTGCAGGGTCAGCGCACAGGTCTGGCCCACGTCCAGCACCCGCATGGCGCGGCCGGCGCCCAGCCACAGTGACACGGACATGGTGAGTTCCACGATCTCGGCGTCGCTGTAGGCGGCGCGGAATCGCTGCCAGAAGGCGTCATCGGCGCGCATCGCCACGTGATCCAGTGCAAAGCGTTCGGCGAACTCGGCGGCGAGCCTCTCGCGCTCCGAGTAGCCGCTGGCCGTGCGCCAGCCGGCGACACCGGCGTACAGCGCCTCGTCCACGCCCTGGCCAGGGCCATGTTCCTGGCGGGCGTTGCGGCAAACCTCGCATTCGTTGATCTGCGCGATGCGCATGCGCGCGATCTCGCGCACCCGCAGCGGCAGGCGGGCCTTGCCGTAGACGGCCTCGCTGTAGGCCACCAGGCCCGCCGCCATGTCGGGCTGCAGCTGCATCCAGCTGCCGAGATCGTCCTGCACGTTGATGCGGGCCATGGGCAGCTCCTTCAGGGCATCTTCAGCGCTTTCTTCATCCAGTCCGGCATGCCGTGGTCATAGCAGTGCTCCTCGGAGCGCTCCACGATGCGCCAGCCTTCGACGGTGCGCCGGTAGCGGTCGACGTACCAGAGCCCCAGGAACATGGTCTCGGTGCCGCCCTCGGGCTTGGGCACCACCATGGGGTTGAAGCAGGCGATACGGCCAGTGCCGCTGTCGCCGTCGATCTGGAAATCGAAATTGCCGACGAAGTGCTGGTAGGACGGGAAGTGCTTCAGCGCCTCCGGCAGCCAGGCCTTGACCTTGGGGTAGGGGCCGTCGATGCCGCCCATGGCGCGGTAGTCGATGTAGGCATCCGGCGTGAACACCGTGTCCAGCCGGTCGAAGGCCCGCGCATCGATGGCGTTGGCGTAGCGCGTGACCAGATCCTGCAGCTCGATCCGGTCAGAAATCTGCTGCAGGGAGAGCGTCACGACCCCATCACCATGTCGCTCTTGCCCCAGAAGGCGCGCATCGAGCTGAACTTGCCGGCGTCGTTGAACGTCATGACGTCGATCACCTGGATGTGGGCCTTGCCCTCCGGCATGTTGAGCTTCACGTCGAAGGCCATGGCGGCGGAGTTGCCGTGGGACGTGCGGATGGGGGCGGCCAGGGACAGCTTGGCGCCGGTGGCCACGGCCATCTTGTAGAACTTCAGGATTTCCGCCTTGCCGCTCTTGACCGGGGAGCCGACCGGGTCTTCCACGGTGGCATCGTCGGCGTAGAGGTCGGCGATCGCCTGGGGATCGGAGACGTTGAAGGCGTCGATATAGGCCTGCATCGCCTGGCGCATCTGCGTTTCGCTGGTCATGGGAATCCGGTCGGTCTGCGGTGGTGATGCCGCCCAGGCGGGGCAGGCGCAGCAGGCGCCAGCCGGGCGGCGGATGGGTTTCATTTACATCTTGATCGGCAGCCTCCGGAAGATGGATCATCCATATGGATGAGGCACCTGGATGACAGTCCGGTGACTCTTGACGCAGGCCAGCTTCCGTTCGCCCCTGGGCGACAACAAAACCAAGAACAGCCAGCCGGAAGCGCACGACGAGGAGAGTTTGATGGTAGCTTTGGCGAATGCGAGTGCCGCCCGTTTCCGGGCCCGGCAGGAGAAGAGCGTGGCTCCCACCAGGGCTGTCGCCGCACCACAGACGATCGATGTTGAAGGGCTGGACCGCCTCCTGGGTGCCATTTACGACGGCCCGACCGAATCGCCCCCCTGGAATACTGCACTGCAGCAAATGCGCGACACCCTGGGCGCTGCCCATGTCACGCTGATGCTGCGTCCGCCGTCCTCCGAGTCGCACGGTGTGATGATCAACACCGGCAAGGTGACCTCGCAGGGCGTCGAGTCCTACGAAACCCATTTCTTCGCGCTGGACCCCTTCGTGCGCCTGCCCGAGGGCGAGGTCGTCACCGCCGAGGAGCTGATCGGCTCCCAGCAGTGGCTCAAGAGCGCCATGTACCAGGAATACCTCAAGCCCTTGGACATCCGGCACCTGCTGGGGGCCGACATCTACACCAAGGAAGGCATCGAGTGCCGCCTGCGCATCACCCGTTCCGATAGCGCCGAAACCTTTTCGACCGAGGACAAGGCGCTGGTCCGGTTGCTGCTGCCGCACCTGAAGCGTTCCATCCGCCTGCACGCCAAGCTCGACTACCTGGAATGCGACCGCCAGCTCTTCGCCGGCGCCGTCAACCGCATGCTGGTGGGCATGGTCACCTTCGCCCAGGACGGCTCGGTCCTGGAGATGAACCAGGAAGCCCAGCGCATCCTGGGCGAGAAGGACGGCATCGTCCGTAGCGGCACGGGCATCGCCCTTTCCAGCAACCACGAGAACCGCGACCTGCAGCGCATGATCCGCCAGGCACTGACCGGTGGTCCTGTCGAGGAGCCGGTGGGCGGTCCTTCGGTGGTCGAGGCCATGTCGGTGACGCGCCCCTCCGGTCGCGCCAAGCTCGGCATCGTGGTGCGCACCATTCCGCTGGGCGAATTCACCGGCGCCAAGCAGCGCCCGGCTGCGGCCGTGTTCCTGCGCGACCCGGAATCCAGCGGCACGCAGCCTTCCCAGGAAGTGGTGCGCCGCCTGTTCGGCCTGACCCGCATGGAAGCCGCCCTGGCCCTGCTGCTGGCCGAAGGCCTGACGCTGGACGAGGCTGCCGAGAAGCTCAACGTGCGCCGCAACACCGCCCGCACGCACCTGCGCTCCATCTTCTGCAAGACCGGAGTCACCCGCCAGACCATGCTGGTGCGCATGCTGCTCAACAGTGTGATCTCGCTGGGTTGAGCTTTACCGCTTCAAATAAAAAAGCCCGCCGATCGGCGGGCTTTTTCGTAGGCGCCAGAAATTCAGGCAGCCCAGCGTTCCCGAATCCGGCCAGCGAGTTGCTGCGCCCAGACGCTGTAGGCACCAGGCCCGGGATGAAAGCCGTCGCTGGCCATCAGCGCCGTGTCCGGCGGGAAGTCCAGTGGCAGGAACTCCAGGCCATCCCGCCCTTGGGACCAGGCTTGCAGGCCCATGTTGTAGCGCTGTGCCTGTGCGCCCAGGTACCAGCGCAGCGGCTGGGGCAGGGCGGGGAAGACATGCATCGGTGGCAGGCCGGAGAGCAGTACCAGTCGGGCCTGGAAGCGCTGTCTCATCAGCTCCACGAGTTCCGCCTGCTGGCGCAGCCATAGCGGCGTCGGCGTGCGTCCGGTGACGTCATTGACGCCCAGCGAGGTCACTACCACGTCGTAGCGGGCCTCAGGCAACTCGCGCAGTTGTTGCAGGGCTTGTGCGGTGGTGTGTCCCGTCGTGGCGACCAGCGTCCAGCTCACGCGGAAGTCCGCTGCCAGCAATTGTGCCAGTTGCCCCGACAGGGCCTGGGTTTGCAGCTCGGCGCCGACACCGGCGGCGGCCGAGTCGCCTGCGATCAGCAGGCGCAGCAAGGGGCCGTTGCCCAGCTCGCCCTGGCGTTCGCCCGAGGCCTCCGGCAGGCGTGGGGTCACGCGGCGTACATGGCGCGCCTGCAGCAGGAGCAGGGGGCCTAGCCCGATGGTGGCAAGGGTATGTCGCACTTCAGGTCCAGGCCATCCACAGGCCGCCGGCATAGAGCGTGGTGGCCAGCAGCAAGCCGCTGAAGGGCACGCTGAAGAAATACAGCCAGCCCAGCGGCAGGTAGGCGAGCAGGGTGAACATGCCCAGGCCGCTGAGGAAGGATGAGCCGAACAGCAGCTCCGGCTGGCACAAGCCTAGGTAGCCCCAGACCAAGCCGAACAGCATGGCGCTGTAGCTGTGGGTGGCGTTGAAGCCGATCCAGGCGCGCCAGATCGTCGTCTCGCGCGTGATCACGGGCGAGACGGCCTTCATGTGCTCGATCAGGGTGGGATCACGCGGCAGCAGCTTCGGCCCGAAGAAGGTGAAGACCAGGTGGGCCGTGCCCAGCACCAGCAGGACCAGGGCGCTGGCGGCGATCAGCAGGCCGGCCGTGTTCACTGCGGCGCCGCCAAGTGCTTCTGCAACTCGGCGCGCTGTGCCTCCGGCACGGCTACCGACTGCTGTGCGTCGAAGTCGAAGGCCACCATCACGGCCTTGCCGCGTGCCACCACGTGATCCTTCTGCCAGGCCTCGTGCAGCACGGTGAAGGACTTGCCGCCGATCTTCTCGATCGAGGTGCGGATCGTCACCTCTGCGCCGTAGTGGGTCTGTGCCACGAAATCCACCTCGATGAGCGCCAGGATCAAGGTCAGTCCACGAACCGGGAATTCCGGCGAGAAGATGCGCAGGATCGGCTCGCGCGAGGTCTCGAACCAGCCGGTCATCACCGTGTTGTTGATGTGGCGGAAGGCGTCGGTTTCGTAGAAGCGGGGAGTGACGGTCAGGGTGAACATGGCGGTGTCAGGGGAATGCTGTAAGGGCTATGGATGACCAAGCATATCGGCAGGCGCTGTCCAGTGGTTAGACAAGGCTAGGGGCCGCGATCTCATCGGGCAGGGGATGCCGTGCGTCCGGCTGGAGGGAACAGCCGGGCCATGGCCCCGGAGAATGGGGCACCGGCAAGCCAGGGCCTTGCGCAGACGCCGGCCCGGGGATGCATGCGATACGCCAGGCAACAGCGTGAGGAAATGAAGTGGTGGCATCGCTTCAGGCTGGCGGCCGTGGCGGTGCTGAGTCTCGGCGTGGCCCTGTTCTTCCTGTATTGCCTGTGCAGCCTGGCGCAGAAACCCTTGGAGCACCTGGAGCAGACGCTGGTTCCGGAGGCGGATTCCCGCTAGTGGAAGTCCCGTGACTCCATCCGCATGCCGCCCAGCCAGCGGCTGTAGTCTCGCGCCTTCTCCAGCACCACGTTGATGACGCCGTCGGCAATCTGCAGTTCGCCGCTGACCACGATCAGCGTGGAGCCGATGATCTCGTGGCGCATCTCTTCCTGCGCGCGCGGCCAGACGATCAGGTTGGCAATTCCGGTCTCGTCTTCTATCGACATGAAGATCACGCCGGAGGCCGTACCGGGTCGCTGGCGGTGGGTGACGATGCCGGCCACGCGCACGGTCTGGCCATTTTCGAGCTTGGGCAGGTCGGCGGCGCGGCGCACGCGCAGGCGATCCAGCTTGGGGCGCAGCACCGCCAGCGGGTGGCGGCGCAGCGTCAGCCCGGTGCTCCGGTAGTCAGCGACGATGTCCTGGCCTTCCGTCGGAGCATGCAATTCCACGGCATCCTCCGCGGCGGAATGGCCGGCCAGCATGCCGGGCAGGCGCTCGTTGCCCAGCGTGGCCCAGCGCGCGCGGTGGCGATGCCCGCCAAGCGTCGCCAGTGCGTCGGCGCGGGCCAGGGCATCCAGCGACTTGCGTGGCAGCTTCAGGCGGTGCGCCAGGTCGTCCACGCTGGAGAAGGGCCGCTCTTGGCGCGCCTGCATCAGCGCCCGGCCGTCGGCTTCGGCAAAGCCCGAGACCATGCGCAGGCCCAGGCGCACGGCAGGCCTCTCGGCGTCCGGCGGCTCCAGGCTGCAGTCCCAGTCGCTGTGCATGACGTCGGCGGGGTGGAACTCCACGCCGTGGCGGCGTGCATCGGCCATCAGTTGCGCCGTCGCATAGAAACCCATGGGCCAGCTGTTGATCAGCGCGGCGCAGAAGGCCGCCGGGTAGTGGCATTTGAGCCAGGCGGAGACATAGGCCAGCTTGGCGAAGCCGGCGGCGTGGGATTCCGGGAATCCGTAGTCGCCGAAGCCGAGGATCTGCTGGTAGATGCGCTCCGCGAACTCCTGCGTGTAGCCGTTCTTCAGCATGCCGCCGATCAGCTTGCCCTGCAGGTGCTCCAGGCCGCCGCGGCGCTTCCAGGCGGCCATGGAGCGGCGCAGGTTGTCGGCCTCGCCGGGCGTGAAGCTGGCGGCGACCATGGCGATCTCCATGACCTGCTCCTGGAACAGGGGGACGCCCAAGGTGCGGCCTAGGACTCCCTCCAGGGCCTTGCTGGGATATTCCACTTTCTCCTTGCCCGAGCGCCGCCTCAGGTAGGGATGCACCATGTCTCCCTGGATCGGGCCGGGGCGCACGATCGCGACCTGCACCGTCAGGTCGTAATGACACTTGGGTTGGAGCCTGGGCAGCATCGACATCTGTGCACGCGACTCCACCTGGAAAACTCCGACCGAGTCGGCCTTGCCGAGCATGTCGTAGGTGGGGCCATCCCCATCGGGGATATCCTGCATGCGCTGCGGTGATCCTGGATGGGGCGCGAGTAGGTCAAAGCACCGGCGGATTGCGCTGAGCATGCCCAGTGCCAGGCAGTCCACCTTCAGCAGCTTCAGTGACTCCAGATCATCCTTGTCCCACTGGATGATCGTGCGATTTTCCATCGCTGCATTCTCTACCGGCACCAGCGTGTGCAGCGGCGCCTCGGAGATGACGAAGCCTCCGACGTGCTGCGACAGGTGGCGGGGGAACTCGAGCAACTCCTGCACGAAGCCGAGCAGGTTTCGCGACATCGGCGCTTCCGGATCGATGCCTAGCTCCACGAAGCGCTCCGCCATCTTGGTGGCATCGTCGAACCAGTACATCGACTTGGCCAGCGCATCGATGTGATCCGAGCTGAAACCCAGCGCGCGCCCTACGTCGCGCAGCGCACTGCGCGGCTGGTAGCGGATCACCGTGGCGGCCAGTGCGGCGCGCTCGCGGCCATAGCGTCGATAGACGTACTGCATCACCTCCTCGCGCCGCTGGTGCTCGAAGTCCACGTCGATGTCCGGCGGCTCGCCGCGCTCGCGTGACAGGAATCGGCCGAACAGCAGGTTGCTGATGGCCGGGTCCATCTCGGTGACGTGCAAGGCGAAGCAGACCGCGGAATTGGCCGCGGAGCCACGGCCCTGGCAAAGGATTCCCTGGCTACGCGCCCAGTGGACGATATCGGCCACGGTCAGGAAGTAGTGTTCGTATCCCAGTTCCTCGATCAACTGGAGTTCCTGCTCCAATTGGTCGATGACCTTGGGCA
This sequence comes from Solimonas sp., assembly GCA_030149365.1. GTDB lineage: Bacteria > Pseudomonadota > Gammaproteobacteria > Nevskiales > Nevskiaceae > Solimonas_A. The sequence goes on along the minus strand of JASBRP010000013.1, from coordinate 7,498 downwards.
AGATGCCCCCGGGCCAACGTTCGGCGCTGCCCAGCCGGACGCGCTCGCGCAGATAGCCGATGGGTGTGCGTCCCTCGGGCACCACCTCATGCGGATAGCGGTAACGCAATTCAGTCAGCTTGAACGTGCATCGTTCCGCAATGCGTAGCGTCTCCGCCAGCAGCTCCGGCGGATACAGTCGGCGTAGCGTGTCCAGCGGCCGCAAATGGCGCTCGCCATTGGGAAACAACTCATGTCCGGCCTCCGCGACGCTGCGACCCACGCGGATCGCGGTCATCACGTCATGCAGGCGCCGCCGCTCACGTACGTGGTAATGCACGCCGCCAGTGGCTACGCAGGGCAGGCTGGCCTCGCGGCCCAGCGCTAGCAGGTGGTTCATCCGTTCGGCATCGTCGGCCTGCAGGAGTTGCGTGACACCGATCCAGCCGCGTGCGGGAAAATGCTCGCGCAACCAATGCGCATCGTCATCTTGGATGTCGGCGCCTGGAATCCAGATCACGAGACAGCGATCCAGGCCTTGCTGGAGATCAGAACGTGTCAGGTGATACTTGCCCTTCTCAGCGCTACGCCGGCCCTTCGTGATCAGCAGGCAGATCTGCGAGTAGGCATCATGGTCCGGCGCCAGCAGCGCCAGGTGCAGGCCGTCCGGCAGGCGGAATTCCGAGCCCACCAGTAGCTTGAGGCCGGCTTCTTCCGCGGCATCGTGTGCGCGCACGATGCCGGCCATCGAGCACTCGTCGGTGATCGCCAGTGCGCCGTAGCCTAGCGCGCTGGCTCTTTTCACCAACTCCTTGGCGTGCGAGGCGCCGCGCTGGAAGGAGAAGTTGCTGAGGCAGTGCAGTTCGGCGTAGCTCATGGATGATTCGCCACGCTTTGGCAATGCCTAAATGGCATTGCCTTTGGCGAATCACGCCCGGCCATGGATGGCCGGGCAGGTGGGCAATACTCCTGGTGAGGTCGCGCCATGGACGGCACCCCCAAGGCATCACCCGTCGCGCGGGCCGATCCAGAAGTGCGGGTTGTGGGCGACCTCCCAGAGGTGGCCGTCGGGATCGCTGAAGTAGCCGGAGTAGCCGCCCCAGAACACCTTCTGGGCCGGCTTCACCAGACGGGCGCCGGCCTCCAGGGCCTGCGTCATCAGGGCATCGACCGCGTCCTCGGATTCCAGGTTGTGTGCCAGCGTGAAGCCGGAGAAACCGTTGCCGGCGGCAGGCACGCCGACGTCTTCCGCCAGGGCCTCGCGTCCGTACAGGCCTAGCCAGCTGCCGTTGAGGCGGAAGAAGGCGACGTTGGGGTCCGAGTTCATGCGCGGCAGGCCCAGGCCCTGCTCGTAGAAGCGCACCGATTCCGCCATGTCGCGGACCGCCAGGGTGATCATGCTGATGCGGGGATTCATGGGCTCGGCTCCTGACAGGTCGGGGAGGGGCTGGAACAGTTTTGCCAGCACCTGCTCCAGGGCTTCGGAAAGCTTGATGGGCTCCGCGCGCGGGCGCAGCGAGCGGGTGTTCGAGAGCAGTTGCTGCAGGGCCTGGTCGTCCCAGGACTGGAAGCGCGGAGTGGGGTTTGCGGCTTGGATATCGTTCATCGTCAGGCCCAGAGTCCATGCATGAACCAGCCGCCGTTCAGCGCGTCGCGATACACCCAGAGTTGCGAGCCGCTGTCGGATTCGGCGAGGAAATAGTCGCGCTGCGCATCGGCGCCGTCCCACCAGCCGCCCTCGATACGCTCGGGGCGGCCACGCAGGCGCGGCGGCTGATGCAGTGCCTGGGGCCGCGCCAGAAGCCAGAACGGACGCGGCGGGAACTCTGCCTGGCCCGGCTGTGGCTGGCGTGAGGCATGCCAGCTGCGTTCCGGCAGGTGTTCGGCGCGCAGGCCCAGGAAGCGGATCGCGTCGCTGCCCAGGCGCGCCTGCAGTTTCTCCAGCAGGCCCAGCCATTCGCCGTCCTGCTGCAGGCGTTGGTCGAACAGGTCGCCCTGGTGCAGGTCCGGCACCAGGAAGCGCTCGGCCCGCAGCGTCAGCGCCAGCGAGGGTGCCGGCAAGGCCAGGCGCTCCAGCCGCTCGCGTACGATCACCAGGAAATGCGCGGCATCGCGCGCGGGCGCGGTCAGGCGCAGGTCCATGCGCGTGCGCGGGTGGCCCTCATGCTCGAACTCGAAGATGAAGTGCTGCACCGTGCTGTCGCGGGCACGCAGGTAACCCTGGAATTCCGTCAGCGCGCGACGGATCGGGAACAGCAGGCCCTCGGTGCTCTCGATGGCGCCGAGGAATTCCATGCGGCGGCGGTAGACCTTGGGCGGCAGGTAGCGCTCGCGCGCATCGGGCCGCTGGCCCAGCAGGCGTTGCAGGTAATCCGGCAGTGCCGGGCCGAAGCGCCGGGCCAGGCCGTCGGCCGGCAGGCGCAGCAGTTCCGCCAGGGTCTTCACGCCGCTGCTGGCCAGGCCTTCCACCGCTTCGGGAAAAGGCAGCCAGGCCAGCGGGTAGTAGCCCAGGCGCTCGGAGAGTTCGCGCGGCTTCAGGATCGGGCCGTCCTCGGCCTGGGCGTTCCAGGCCGCGGCTTCCGGCGTGGGGCCGATGCCGATGCCTGCGATGTAGCCCAGACCCTGCAGCGAGGTCTGCAGGCGCGGCAGCAGCGAGTCCAGGCCGCCGAAGTACTTCAGGCCGGAACCGATCTCCAGCCACAGCATCTGTCGCGGCGTGTCGAAGAACAGCTCGCTGCCGAACTGCCGCGCCCAGTCGGCCAGGTGCTGCAGCGCCTGCTTCTCGGCGCGCGGCTGGCGCTCGGCCACGCGCAATGCCGGCAGCAGGCCCTGCGCGGCGGGCACCGTCATGCCGGGCTCGATGCGCTGGCGCGCGGCGGCTTCGTTGACGGCGATCAGCAGGCGCTTGCCGCCACGGCGCTCATGGACCGCGAAGGGCAACTCGGGCGGAGGCGCGAGCGCTTCCAGCGGCAGGGCGGGCAGGTGAAGACAGAGCCATAGCATGACGGGTGGTCCGTGAGGCTAGGTGAGGGCTGCACGGCGGACGGAAGGTGTCGCAGGTGCCAGGAGTTCCGACGCCCGTGGAGGAGCCGTTCGCCGGAAAGGGTCCACCTGCAACACGCCCGGCCGTCCGCCGCGCGCCTTCAGCAAATCGATCCGCAGTTTTCCTTTCTGCGGGTTGAGCGCCATGCGCACCGCCGCCGTGCTGGGCGCGGTCAGGGCGGACATGGGGCGAAACAGGAACAGCAGTGCCTGGCTGCCCTCGGCCGCGAGCTGCAGCCGGCGCAGTTCCAAGGCGTCGAGGCTGGCGCCCCAGTACAGCACCGCGCTGACGGCACCGCTGCGCAGGGCCTGTTCGGTGGCCCATTGCGCCTCGGCGCCCTCGGCGTCGATCCAGGCGATGCGTTCCAGCGGCAGGCCGCTCTGTGCCAGCGACGGCGCATAGGGCACGAAGGGCGGCTGCACGAAAGCCACGCGCTTCTCCGTGGCCAGGCGGCGCAGGGCCGGCAGCAGCAGCGAGACTTCGCCAATGCCCGGCGCAGCGGTGAGGATTTCCACCAGGCTGCCGCGCGGCCAGCCATGGCCGGGCAACTGGCGGTCCAGCGTCAGGTGACCGCTGGCCACGGCGGGCACGGGGGCGGTTTCGACGCCGACCCAGACGCCGCGGACCTGCCGCAGGGGATCCAGACGCGGATTCATCAGGACTCCGGCGCGTCGCGGTTGAGGCGGATCAGCCCGGCGAACAGGCCCACGATCTCGCAGCGCTGGCGGCCCAGGTCGATCACGATCGGCGCGTAGCTCTGTTGGTCGTCGTTCTCGGACAGCAGGGTGACCATGCGGTCCTGCTGGCGGTAGCGCTTGAGCGTCAGCGTGGGCTCGCCGGTCAGGCGGTCCTCGATGGCGACGGCGACGATCTGGTTGTTGCGCGCCGTGGCCTGCTGGTGGATGCCCACCAGGTCGCCCGGCAGGATGTGGGCGCGCTCCATCGAGCGGCCCTGCACGCGGTAGAGGAAATCGGCGCGCGGCTGGAACAGGGCAGGGTCCACCCGCAGCTGTTCCTCGATGTGGTCCGGCGCCAACACCGGCGAGCCGGCGGCGATGCGGCCCACCAGCGGCAGGCGCCAGGGGTCGTTGGCGGCCAATGCATCGGCATCCAGGATGCGGATGCCGCGCGAGGTATCGGGAAGCAGCTCGATCAGGCCCTTGGTGGCCAGGGCGCGCAGGTGCTGGTCCGCGGTCTGGCGCGTGATGCCCAGGGCGGTGGCGATGTCGCCGCGCGTCGGCGGCAGGCCCGAATCCCGCGCGAAGCGCAGGATGAAGTCCATCAGGTCCTGCTGTCTGGCGGGGAGCTTGTGCATGGGAGAAACGATATACCTGACAGGCGTCAGGCATCAAGGCAGGGTCCGGAAAAATTCCTTGTGGACCGCGCCGAGCCCTTGATTCCGGTATGGATTTATCCGTGGCCGGGGCTGGACTTTCATCGTCCTGACCACATCGCTGCCTAGGCTGGCCGTTTTACCGACCGAGACGGAAAAGACGCCCATGCCCCGTTCCCCCTTGCTGGCCAGCCTGCTGCTGACCGCCGTCCTGAGCGCCTGCAGCCGCTCGGAAGCTCCTGAAACCACCACGCCGGCCCCCAACCCCGAAGAGCCGGCCCCGCGCGTGATGCGCTGCCCGCCGGCCCCGGGCGCACAGGATGTCGCGGCGCGCCAGGACGGCAGCTGTGCTGAAACCGGGGCGCGCTCGTGAGCCAGATGGACCGCCGCCGCTTCCTCCAGTTGGCCGGTGCCGGTGTCGCCGGTGCCACGATCTTCCCGCAGATCCTCGCCGAGGCGCTGGCGATCCCCGCGGCCCGGCGCAGCGGCACCATCCATGACGTGGAGCACGTGGTGATCCTGATGCAGGAAAACCGCAGCTTCGATCATTACTTCGGCACCTTGCGTGGCGTGCGCGGCTTCGGCGACCGCTTCACCGTGCCGCAAAGTGGCGGCCGCACGGTCTGGGAGCAGCGCAACCTCGCCGGCCAGGTCATCCGCCCGTATCACCTCGACAGCAGCGCCGGCAACGCGCAGCGCGTGTCCGGCACGCCGCACGGCTGGGCCGACTCGATCCCGGCCTGGAACAAGGGGCGCTTCGGCCGCTGGCCGACGTTCAAGGAAAACCAGTCGATGGGCTACTACCGCCAGGCCGAGCTGCCGTTCCAGTTCGCGCTGGCCGATGCCTTCACGATCTGCGACGCCTATCACTGCGCCTACCACGGCAACACCAACCCCAACCGTCTGTTCATGTTCACCGGCTGGAACGATCCGCACGGCACCGGCGGCGGTCCGCGCCTGTACAACGACAACGACGATCTCGGCCCCTCCGGTGAAGGCTTCACCTGGACCACCTATGCCGAGCGCCTGGAAGCGGCTGGTGTGTCCTGGAAGGTCTACCAGGACATGGACGACAACTTCACCGACAACTCGCTGGAGGGCTTCCGCAACTTCCGCCTCGCCTACGAGAACCGCGAGAGCGAGCCCAACAACCCCTTGCTGCTGAAGGGACTCAGCACCACGATGAAGGCCGGCACGTTTGACGGTCTGCGCAACGATGTGCTCGCTGGGCGCCTGCCGCAGGTGTCCTACGTCGTCGGCCCGGCCGGCTACTCCGAGCACACCGGCCCCTCCAGCCCGGTGCAGGGCGGCTGGTTCACCCAGGAAGTGCTGCGCGCGCTGATCGCCGACCCGGAGGTCTGGAGCAAGACCGTGCTGCTGGTGATGTTCGACGAGAACGACGGCTTCTTCGACCACGTGCCGCCGCCGGCCGCGCCCTCGTTCCTGGCGGCCGGGCAGATCACCGGCGCCAAGGCCGGTGCCAGCACCGCGGACGATTCCGGCGAGCGTTACGCCACCAATGCCAACTCCCGCGATCCTAGCTTCGTCGGCAGCAGCTTCGGCCCCGGGCCGCGCGTGCCGATGTATATCGTCTCGCCCTGGAGCCGCGGCGGCTGGGTCAACTCGCAGGCTTTCGACCACACCTCGATCATCCGATTCCTGGAGGCGCGTTTCGGCGTGGCGGAGCCCAACATCACGCCCTACCGCCGTGCCTTCATGGGCGACCTCACGTCCTGCTTCAACTTCGCCAATCCCAACGACGAAGCCTTCCCCGCGCTGCCCTACGGCACGCGCGAGCAGGCCGACGCGCTGCGCCAGGCGCAGGAGCAGTTGCTGCAGATCGCGGCGCCCACGGGCGATGCCGGTACGCTGCCGCAGCAGGAGCGCGGTGTGCGCTACTCGCGCGCGCTGCCCTACGAACTTCACGTGGAGCCGCTTCGCAGCGCGCTGGGGCTGGAGCTGTTCTTCAGCAACACCGGCAGCGCCGGCGCCGTGTTCCACGTCTACAACCAGAACGACCTGGATGGCGTGCCTCACCGCTACGCCGTGGAACCGGGTAAGCAACTGAGCCATCGCTGGACACCGGGGCTCACCGGCAACCACGACCTGTGGGTGCTGGGCCCCAACGGCTTCCACCGCCACTTCAGGAATGCCGGCGCCCTGTCATCGGCTGCCAGCCCCGAGGTCCGCGTCTGCTACGACATCGCCAACGGCGACGTCAGCCTCAAGCTGCGCAACGACGGCACGGCGGCCTGCACTTTCCACGTGGCGGCGAACGCCTACCGTAACGACGGCCCCTGGAGCTTCAAGGTGGAGGCGGGGCGGGAGATCGAGCACTTCTGGGCGCTGGCCGATAGTGGCGCCTGGTACGACCTCAGCGTGACGGTGGACGAGGACGCCGCGTTCCTGCGCCGTGTCGCGGGGCGCGTGGAGACGGGGCGCCACTCGGTGAGCGATCCGGCGATGGGTGAGGCGACGCGTTTAGGCGATGCCTAAACGGCATCGCCTGCGTCGCCGAACGCCCGGCCATGGATGGCCGGGCAGGGGTTCAATGGGCGAGCCGCAGTCTCGCCATGGATGGCCCCCCGAAAGTCGCCAGCAAGCTGGCTCCTACAGGAAAAACATCAGGCCACCAGCGCCCCATCCGGCGGCGCGCCATCCGGCGCCAGCAGGTTCACCGTGCCGTCGGGCGACAGCGCGCCCAGCACCAGGAACTGGCTGGTGAAGCCGGCGATGCGCTTCTCGCCCAGGTTGATCGCACCGACCACACGGCGGCCCACCAGGGATTCCGCCGCGTAGTTGGTGACCTGCGCGCTGGTTTGCAGCACACCCACCGTGGGTCCGAAATCCACGCGCAACTGGTAGGCCGGCTTGCGCGCCTTGGCGAAGGGCTCGGCGCTCAGCACCGTGCCCACGCGCAGGTCCAGCGCCAGGAAGCCCTCGCTGCCGCAGTCCGGCTTGCGCGGCCATTTGTCCGGCGCGTAGGGCTGGCCTTCGGTATCGATGACGTGCTGCACCATTAGCGATTCCTTTTTCCGGTAGGAGCGGCCCTTTGGCCCCACGTGTGCAAAGCGGCCCACGCCCGCGCCCAACCTGAAGATGGGAGAAACGCACGCGCCCCGCCGGGGAAAACGCCGCCGCGC
>JASBRP010000010.1 GCA_030149365.1 Solimonas sp. | reverse complement strand
GCTCCTACATAGGGACGCACCTGTAGGAGCGAGCTTGCTCGCGACAAGCCGCCTGCATGGATCCGCCGGTCCCCGCTGAAAACCCACCCCTCGTGGGAGCGACGCAAGTCGCGATCTTCCAGCGTCCCTCGCGACTTGCGTCCCTCCCACATGAAAAGCACCCGTAGGAGTGGCCGTTGGCCGTGAGCACAACCCACGGTCCCAACCGGATGCCTCGCAGATTGCAGGATTGTTCCCCCATTCCCCGCAAAGCCCCTCCCCGAACACCCCCGAAACCCTGCATAATGCGAAAACGTTCACTGAAATAATTAACTAAAAATCATTCAAAAACAGCAAATTCACAAAATTCAGTGAACAATTGTTGACACGCGAAGTCTCACGGAACAAGATGGTACACACTTGTTCACCAACGTGAGCCGCAGATGAACACCGCCAACACCAGCAGCAGCTTCCTGAAGTCCGGCATGCGCCGCATCCTCAGCTCGCGCCTGGCCGAGACGCTGACCACCCCGCACGGCGTGGACCGCTACCTCGAGCTGTTCAACCCCACCTGGTCCGTGCACGAAGTGCGCGCCGAGATCGTCGCCGTGAAGCACGGCACCGCCGACAGCATCACGCTGACGCTGCGCCCCAACGGCAACTGGCAGGGCTTCCGCGCCGGCCAGTTCGTGCGCCTCACCGTGGAGATCGACGGCGTGCGCCGCATGCGCTGCTACTCCCCGGCCAACTCCGTGCACGCCGCCGACGGCCTGATCGAGCTCACCGCCAAGGCCCACGCCGGCGGCTTCGTGTCCAAGCACCTGAAGACCGCGCTCACCGCCGGCACCGTTGTCACCCTGTCGCAGGCCGACGGCGTCTTCGCCCTGCCGGAACAGCGCCCGGATCGCGTGCTGCTGATCAGCGGCGGCTCGGGCATCACCCCGGTGATGTCCATGCTGCGCACCCTGCTCGACGAGAAGCACCAGGGCCGCATCACCTTCCTGCACTACTGCAACACCGCGCTCGACATGATCTACGCCAACGAGCTGGCGCTGATCGCCGCGCAGCACGCCAACGTCGAGCTGATCCGCTGCTACGCCCAGCCCGAACAGGGTGGCGAGCTGCAGGGCTTCTTCAGCCGCGAGCAGCTGCAGGCGGCCGTGCCGGACTACCGCGAAGCCACCGCCTTCCTCTGCGGCCCGCCCGCGATGATGCAGGCCGTGGAAAAGGTCTGGTCGGAAGACGGCCTGGCCGAGCGCCTGCACCTGGAACGCTTCACCGTCGCCCCGCTGGTGATCGACAGCGGCAGCGCCGAAGGCGAAGTGCGCTTCGCCCGCAGCGAGCGCCTGGCCGTCAACAGCGGCGCCACCCTGCTGGACCAGGCCGAGGCCGCCGGCCTGCGCCCCGAGTCCGGCTGCCGCATGGGCATCTGCAAGGCCTGCACCTGCCGCAAGACCAACGGCGTCGTGCGCGACGTTCGCACCGGCGAGCTCAGCGAAGCCGGCGAACAGGAAATCCAGATCTGCGTCAGCGTGCCGGTCGGCACCGTGACCCTGGACATCTAAACAAACAACGAATACGGATCAGGAGAAACCACCATGGGTATCTTCAACAAGCTGAGCAAGGAACAGTTCGAAGCCATCGGCACCGAGCTGGACGCCATCCGCAACCGCGTCCTCGCCGACCTCGGCGAGCGCGACGCGCAGTACATCCGCGGCATCATCCGCCGCCAGCGCCAGCTGGAAGTCGCCGGCCGCGTCATGCTCATGATCCCGCCGGCCTGGCCGCTGGGCGTCGCCGCCCTGGGCGCCTCCAAGATCCTGGACAACATGGAGATCGGCCACAACGTCATGCACGGCCAGTACGACTTCATGGGCGACCCCGCGCTGAACTCGCAGAAGTTCGACTGGGACAGCGCCGACACCGCCAAGAACTGGAAGCTGACGCACAACTACGAGCACCACACCTACACCAACGTGCTCAACCGCGACCATGACATCGGCTACGGCCTGCTGCGCATGTCCGAAGAGCAGAAGTGGGAGCCGCGCTTCCTCGCCAACCTGCCGCTGACGGTCATCCTGCACACCTTCTTCCAGCACTTCGTCGCCGTGCAGAACCTCAAGCTCGAAGAGGTCCTGATCTACAAGACCAAGACCGGCGCGCAGCTGAAGGAAGAGTTCAAGCCGGTGTGGAAGAAGATGCGCAAGCAGCTGGCCAAGGACTACGTGGTCTTCCCGCTGCTGGGCGGCCCGATGGCGCCGCTCGTGTTCGCCGGCAACGTCGCCGCCAACCTGGCGCGCAACGTCTGGGCCTGCGCCGTCATCTTCAACGGCCATTTCCCGGAAGACGTCGAGCAGTTCCCCGAGTCCGTGATCAAGGACGAGACCCGCGGCCAGTGGTACGTGCGCCAGCTGCTGGGCTCGGCCAACTTCCACGGCGGCAAGCTCATGCACATCATGAGCGGCAACCTCAGCTTCCAGATCGAGCACCACCTGTTCCCGGACCTGCCGGCGCACCGCTACGCCGAGATCTCGCCCGAGGTGCAGGCCATCTGCAAGAAGCACGGCCTGCCGTACAACACCGGCTCCTTCTTCCAGCAGACCCTCAGCACCTGGAAGCGCATCGCCAAGCTGTCGCTCCCCGGCCGCCGCAAGCCCAGCACCGGCGCCACCGTGCCGGCCAACGACGCCGAGCAGCCGCACGAGCTGCCGCTGGCGGCCTGATCATGGCCGCCGCGCAGCAGCCGCAGGCCGACGAGGCCTACGAAGCCGAGCTGGAATCCAGCGCCGCCCGCATCGCGCAGATCATCGCCGCCGCGGCCTACGAAGTGAGCGTGGAGGTATCGCGCTGGCCGGAGGAGTTGCGGGAGAAGGCGGCGGCGGGATTCCGGGTGGGGCAGCGCACGCAGTAAGCCATTTTCCCCTCTCCCCCTGCGGGAGAGGGGTAGGCGAGGGCATGGATGCCCGAGGTAGGGCAACGCAGGAGCAGTTGCCGAGGAGAGGGGGAATTTTCAGGGAGTCGCTACGCCTTGATGGTTCCCCCTCTCTCGCAATGGGAGACGGATGACAAGCGGATTCACCGCAGCATCCCGAAATCAATCCGCCCCAAACTCGCCGCCAGCTCCAGCCGCGCCAGCCGCCAGCGCGTGCGCGCCATCACCTCCTGCTGGCGCGCCAGCGCCAGGTCGGACTGCGCCCGCAGCAGCTCCAGCAGGGTGCCGACTCCCGCCTGGTAGCGCCCCGCGGCCAGCGCATGGGACTGCCCGGCGCTGTCCAGCAGGCTGCGGCTGGCCCGGCGCGCCTCCGCGCTGCCGCGCACGGCGACATAGCTCTCCCACACCGCCTGCGCCACATCCTGCCGCGCCGCCAGCAACTCCGCTTCGCGCCCCGTCCGCAGCGCCTCCGCCTGGCGGATGCGATAACCCCGACCGAAGCCCTCGAACAGCGGCGCGCTGAGCCGCAGCCCCAGGCTGGAGGTCTCGATCTGCTGCCGGCTCGACACGCGATCCACTGGCGTATCGCTGCGCTCGGCAAAGGCCGAGAACGCCAGGCGCGGACGCCCGCCGGCCCTCTCCGCAGCAACGGCCTCCTGCGCCGCCTGCAACTGCGCCCGCGCCGCCGCGATGCGTGGGTGCAGTTGCTGTGCACGCTCCATCAGCGCGTCGATTCGTGCGTCCAGATCCGGCGCGTCCATCGCCGCGTCATCGGCCACCGGCAGCAGGATCGGCGTGCCGGGCCGCAGCCCGATGGCCGACGCCAGCACACCCCAGGCGCTCTCGCGCTTCTCCTGCGCCTGGATACGGTTGAGGCGGGCCAGTGCGTGGGCCGTCTGCGCCTGCAGCCGGTCCGCCTCCAGCCCCACGCCCGCGGCCATCCGGGCCGCCGCCACCTCCGCACTTTGCTGCGCGGCCTGCTCCGCCTGCATCTCCGTGGCCAGGGTGGCCTGCGCCTGCTCTGCCGCGAAGTACGCCCGTGCGGTCGCCAGGAAGACCGCCAGGATCGTCTCGTTCTGCGAAGCGCAGGCCGCCACGAACAACGCGCGCTCGCGCCGCAGGCTGGCCGCGCGCAGCCCGAAGTCGTACAGCACCCAGTCCAGCCCCAGCGACTGCCCGCTGCTGCGGCCATCGAACGACGAATCCAGCTCCGGCTGCCCGGGATACTCGCTGGCCACGTGCACCCGGCTGAGCCCCACAGCGGCGCTCACGCCGGGCCAGTAGGCGGACTGCCCCAGGCCCACCGCCGCCGCCTGAGCCTCCACCGCGGCCCAGGCCTGGCGTGTCTGAGGGTGCTCGCAGAGCGCGTGACGCACCGCATCCAGCGGCGTGAGCGGTTGGGGCAGGGCGCCCGCGCAAGGCAGCCCCAGGCTCGCCAGCCGCTCGCTTACCGGCAGCGGCAGCTGGCGCTCGGTTGAGAAGGGGTCTTCACGCCAATCCGCCGCCGCCTGGCCCTGCAGCACCACACCGCAGAGTGCCACCAGCACCCTCCAGCCACGCCATCGCTCAGCCATGGGCGGCAACCAGCGGCGCTTCGGCAATCGGCATCGCCACGCCGTCGGCCACCCGGCCCTGCGCGAGCACGATCACCCGATCCGCCGACGCGATGGTCTGCGGTCGGTGCGCCACGATGATGCGGGTGATGCGCAGCGCGCGCACCGCCTCGTTCACCTGCCGCTCCCGCTCCAGGTCCAGATGGCTGGTGGCCTCGTCCAGCACCAGCACGGCCGGGCGCTTGTACAGCGCGCGTGCCAGCAGCAGGCGCTGCTTCTGCCCGCCGGACAGCGCCGCGCCCATGTCGCCGATCATTGTGTTGTAGGCCATCGGCATGGTGTCGATATCGTCGGCAATCGCCGCCAACCGCGCGCATTCCTCTATCCAGCTCCGATCCGGCCGGGCGTCGAAGAAGCAGATGTTGTCGGCGATGGACCCCGCGAACAGCACATCGTCCTGCAGCACCGAGCCGGTGATGCGACGCAGCTCGTCCAGCCCTAGCTGCTCCAGCGCGCGGCCGTTCACCAGCACCTGGCCCTCCGAGGCCGGCAGCAGGCCCAGCAGCACGCCCACCAGCGAGGTCTTGCCGCAGCCCGAAGGCCCGGCGATGGCCACGCATTCACCCGGCTCGATCCGGAACGAAACGCCATCCAGAACCCAAGGCTCCTGCTCCGCATAACGCAGGCGCAGGTTCCGCACCTCGATGGACACGCCGGCTTCTGTCTGATGCGCCGCCAGCCCGGCCTGCCCTCGCGTCGACTCGCCGGGCGTCAGCAGGATGTCGGCCAGGCGTTCGCCCTGCAGGCGCAGCATGCTCAGCTCGATCAACCGGTCGATCAGCGCGCCGACGCGCGTATCGAACTGCGTCCTGTAGGCGATGAATGCCAGCAGCATGCCGATGGTGAACTGCTGGTCCATCACCAGTTGCGCGCCCAGCCAGATCACCAGGATGTGCCCCGCGCCGAACAGCAGGCCGTTGAGCGACTGGTACAGCAGCGTGATCTTGCTGGAGCGCAGATCCGCGTTGACCTGCTCCACCATCAGCCCCAGCCAGTGCGAGCGCCGCTCCTCCTGTCGCTGGAACAGCTTGATCGTGCGGATGCCGCGCATCGTCTCCAGGAAATGGCTCTGCTGCTTGGCGGCATGGACGATCTGCTCCTCCGTCGCCCGGCGCAACGGCGCAAACCACAGCCAGCGGCCCAGCGCATACAGCAGCATCGCCGACACCGCCACCAGGCACAGGCGCGGGCTGTACAGCGCCATCAGGCCCAGCGTCACCGCCGACATCAGCCCGTCCAGGATCGCCTCCAGGAACGACGTGGTCAGCGTCCGCTCGATCGCATCGATCGAGCCGAAGCGCGACACCACATCCCCCAGGTGGCGCTTCTCGAAATACTGCGTCGGCAGGCGCAGCAGGTGAGTGAAGGCATTGGCATGCCACTGCAGCTTCAGGCTCGTACCCAGCGCCATCAGCACCCAGCCGCGCACCAGCGTCGTCACCTGCTGCATCAGCAGCATCAGGCCGAAGCCGAGCGCCAGCACGTTCAGCAGTTCGCGGTCGGAGGACACCAGAACCTCGTCCGCCACCCACTGCAGCAGGAAGGGGCTGACGATGAAGAACAGCTCCAGCACCAGTGCCAGCAGCAGCGCCTGCCCCAGCGCGGGATAGAGCCCCGCGATGTCCCCCGTCAGCTGGCGCAGACCGATCTTCTGGCGGGTCTCCGCGCGCACGAAGCTCGGCGCCGGCCACAGCTCCAGCGCCACGCCGGTGAAGGCACCGGAGAATTCCTCCAGCGCCAGCCGCCGGATGCCCACGGCCGGATCATGGATCGTGGCGTGGCGCCCCGTGACCTTCTGCAGCACCACGAAGTGATTGAAGTTCCAGTGGAGGATGCAGGGCAGGCGCAATTGCGGCACATCCTCCAGCTCCAGCTTCACCGCGCGGCTGGCCAGCCCCAGGCCGCTGGCCGCCTGCATCATGTCCGCCAGGCGTGCACCCTTCAGCGACACGGAGTAGTGCTGCCGCAGCGTTCGCAGGTCGGTACGCAAGCCGTGATAGCCCGCCACCATGCCCAGGCAAGCCAGCCCGCACTCCGCCGCCTCGGTCTGCAGCATCAGCGGCAGCCGGCGGCCCCAGCCGAGCGACAAGGCATCCAGCACCGCTACACCCTCCCCGAGAGCGTGAACAGCGGCGCCAGCACCCACTCATAGAGTCGCCGGCGTTCCTGCAGCAGGTCCGCCTCCACCACCATGCCCGACTGCAGCGCCTGGCGGCGGCCATAGGCCGTCACCACCTGGCGGTCCAGGCTCACGCGGATTTCGTACAGCGGTTCCGTGCCGGGCGGCTGCGGTCCCAACGCCGCGATATCCGAGGGCGCCACCGCCGTCCTCGAAACCCAGTCCACCACGCCGCCGTGATGGCCGAACTTCTGGTAGGGATACGCCGGGTAGCGCAGCCGCACGCGGTCGCCCGCGCGCACGAAACCCACCGCGCGGCTGGGCGCGAACAGCGTCGCCTGCAGCCGCGAACCCTCGGGCACGATACTCAGCATCGGCCGCTGCCCATCGGTCGCCTGGCCCACGTCCGCATTCACCGCCGTGGCCACGCCGGCCTGCGTCGCCGTGATCACCTGGTACTGCGTGCCCAACTCGTGTGTCAGTGCCACGCGCTCCCGCTCCAATGCCTGCAGGCGTGCCTGCTGGTCCAGCAGGTCCTCCTGCTTCTGCTGCAACTGCTCCGCCGAGATGTACTTGCGGGCCAGCAGCTCCCGGTAGGAGCCGGCCGTCTTGCGGCTCAACTCCAGCCGGCTTACCTGGTTCCCGATCTGCTCATCGATGATCTCCAGCTGGCGGCGCAACTCCGCCGCCTTGGAAACCAGCAGTCGTGAGTCATCCCGCTCCGCCGCCGCGAGCCCGAAACGGCCGCGCAGCTCATCGCCGCCCAGGCGGGCAGGGTGCTCACCTGAAATCACGAACAGCACGTCGCCCGGCTTCACCGCCTGGTTCTCGCGCACCTGGCGCTCGATCACCACGCCGGCGCGCGGCGCATACACGCGGATCAGCCCGGCGTCCGGCAATAGCTGCCCCGTCACCGTGCTGTGCCGCGTATAGCCGCCGAAGAACAGGAAGCCCACGACGATTCCGGCGAAGCACAGCGCCATCGCCGTGAGCACGCGGAACGACGGCGGCTGCACCAGGATGATCCTGCCCAGCGGAGTGGTCGCCTGGGCATCCAGCGCCGCCTTGCGATAAAGGGATGACATCCCGGCTCCTTGGGTCGCCCGATGTCCGCAGTCACCCAGGCGCAAGCGGCAGGCACGACATCGCGCCGCCGGACGCCATCAAGGTGGAGTGATCATGCTGCCGGCGGACACGGGGTCGGCCGGCGAGGGATATGTGAGCAGCGCGGGAAGGTCGAGCCGCCTCGGCCCGCCTTCCCGCTCCGTCGCCTGCCTGCTACCTCAGCCCGCCCAGCAGGCCGCGCGTCACCTTGGTCAAGGTGCTCAACAGGCTGGTGACCAGCGGCGTGGTGAGCAGCTTGCCGACCAGCGAGACCACACCGGTCACCACGCCGCTCACAAGGCCCGCGCCACCGGAAACAACGGACACCTCTGCGCGGCTCAGTTCCTGAATTGCCATGACATGACTCCATTCGTAGGTTGATTTCGCTCATACACAACAGGGAGTTGCCGAGCGTGATGGCAACGATGAAGAGAGCTCCCCTGCGACCCCGCATGCGTCATTGGATGCGGAATCTATTTAGCAACCCATGTGCCACGTTTATGGGAATTGGCCTCTGCAGAGAGAGGCAGGCGCCGCCGTCGGTCGGGCGCCTGATACCGCTGATTCCTGACGAAAGTGCCGTTCGTTCCAGCGCGTCGCAGGCTGCACCATAAAGCTACATCGCCACACGCCCGGCGAGCCGCGCAATGGTCCGCTGCAACTCCGGCAACCAGTCCGGCCGCTCCACCAGCTCGAAGTCGCGGGCAAACATCAGCTGCGCCGCCATCGCCTCCACGCTGTCCGCACCGGTAGCCAGGACGCAGCTCGTCTCGCTCTCGTGCTCCAGCACACCCGCCCAGGGCGGCAGGCGCTGCGCCATCTCCTGCATCGACCCCTTCAGGCGGATGCGCAGCTGGTACTCGAAAGGCGCAAACGAGATCGCCCGCTTCACGTACTCCGCCAGGTCCATCGGCGGCGTGCGCGGCGTGAACCGCGCCCCTGTCACCAGCGGCCCGCTCATGCGGTCGCTTCGGAACGTGCGCCAGTCGCCGCGCTGCAGGTCCCAGGCCACCAGGTACCAGCGCCGCCCCGCATTGGCCAGGCGCATCGGCTCCACGCGCCGCTGCGTCACGCGCCCGCCGCGGTCGCGGTAGCCGAACTGCAGGCACTCCTGGTCGCGGCAGGCCGCCGCGCTGCGCGTCAGCATGTCCGCATCCGCCATCGGTTCGCCGCTACGCAGCGAGATCGTCACCGCATGCAGCGCGCTGGCCCGCCGCCGCAGCCGCGCCGGCAGCAACTGGTCCATCTTCGCCAGCAGCCGCATTGCCGTCTCCTCGATGCCCGCCACGCTCGCCATCGCCGCCCGCAGCGACACCGCCACGGCCACCGCCTCATCATCATCCAGCAACATCGGCGGCACTTCCGCGCCCGCACCCATCTGGTAGCCGCCGCCCACGCCCGCCGAGGCCTTCACCGGGTAGCCCAGCTCGCGCAGCCGCTCCACGTCGCGCCGCAGCGTGCGCGGATCCACCTCCAGGCGCTCGCTCAGGTCCCGGCCGGACCAGTAGCGGCGGCTCTGCAGCAGGGCGATCAGGCGCAGCAGGCGAGACGATGCAGTCAACATGCGACCGATCCTATCGAGGGCCGAAACTGTCCGCAATTGGCCATAAGCTCATTTCCACGGTCCAAACACAACCCGCATCGCCAAGGAGGCTTCACATGAGCAATCGCAAGGTCACGTTCTTCCACGCCACGCAGTCCCGTTCCGCCTCCACCCTCGCGCTCATGGAAGAGCTGGGTGCGGACTACGAGCTGAAGGTGCTGGACCTCAAAAACAACGAACAGCGCGGCCCCGCATACCTGGCCATCAATCCCCTGGGCAAGGTGCCCGCCATCGTCCATGACGGCGCCCTGGTCACCGAGCGCATCGCCATCACGCTCTACCTGGCCGATCTCTATCCGGAAAAGGGTCTGGCGCCCGCCATCGGCGACGCCCTGCGCGGCCCCTACCTGCGCTGGCTCGCGTTCTACGCCGCCTGCTTCGAGCCTGCCATCGTCGACAAGCTCAACCAACACACCCCGCCGGTTCCCAGCGGCTCGCCCTACGGCGACTACGACACCGTCATCAACACGGTGGCCCAGCAACTGGAGAAAGGGCCCTGGCTGCTGGGCGAGCGCTTCACCGCCGCCGACGTGCTCTGGGGCACCGCCCTGCGCTGGACCATGATGGTCGGTGCCGTACCCAAGCTGCCGGTCTTCGAGCAATACGCCGCCCGCGTCTGCGACCGCCCTGCGATCCAGCGCGCCGCCGAGTTCGACGCCAAGCTGCTCGCCCAGCAGCAGGCCGCCTGAGGACCTCGCCATGCCCACCACCACCTACCACGGCTCCTGTCACTGCGGCACCGTTCGCTTCGAGGCCGACATCGACCTCGCCGCCGGCACCGGCAAGTGCAACTGCTCCATCTGCGCCAAGCAGCGCATGTGGGGCGCCACCATCAAGCCCGAAGCCTTCCGCCTGCTGGCCGGCGAAGACGCCCTGCGCGACTATCAGTTCAACACCCAGAGCGTGCATCACCTGTTCTGCGGCAACTGCGGGCTACACTCCTTCGGCCGCGGCCACATCGAGGAAATGGGCGGTCCCTTCGTCGCCATCAACCTCGCCTGCCTGGACGACCTGGACCCCAGCACGCTCGCCGAAGCTCCGGTGGGCTACAGCAACGGCCGCGACAACGACTGGTGGCATGCACCCAAGGAAGTGCGGCACCTCTAGCCGTCCGGGGTCTCTCTCCCCAGGTGGCAACGAGGTTGCGAGGACATGGATGCCGAAGATAGGGCTCGGCAACTGCTCCATGCGTTGCCCTACCTCGGGCATCCATGCCCTCGAACGCAGGAGCAGTTGCCGGGTGACCGTGGTACGTCTTGAGCCTCTCTCCCCTCGTGGGAGAGAGGTTGGAGAGAGGGGGCTACGTCAAACCCGTCCCAGGCCTATTCGCAACCCGGACCAACAGTAGCCCGGCTCCGCATGGCGAAGCCGGGAGCAGCGCCCCGGCACGCGCAGGGCCTGCCCCGGCTCTGCGGTTCCAGACGCCTCGCCACTGCCGCCCAGATCAAAAATCAACAACACTGTTGACGATAACTCCGTCCGCGCGTTAGTTTCCGGCAGCTAACGGAACCACCGCGGAGGAGCGGGTCGCCATGTCACTTGCAGGCAAAGTCGCCATCGTCACCGGCGCGGCATCGGGCATCGGCCTGGCCGCCGCCCGCCGCCTCGCCCAGGCCGGCGCCGCCGTCGCCATCTGGGATCTCAACGAAGCCGGCGCCCAGGCCGCCGCTGCCGACCTGGTCAAGGAAGGCCACCGCGCCATCGCCTCGCGCGTTGACGTCTCCAGGCGTGCCGACGTCGACGCCGCCACCCAGGTCGCCCGCGAACAGCTCGGCCCCATCGGCATCCTCGTCAACAACGCCGGCATGTCCGCCTTCACCCCGTTCATGGACATCACCGAAGAGCTCTGGGACCGCATCATGACGGTCAACCTCAAGAGCGTGCTGCTCTGCACCCAGGCCGTGCTGCCCGACATGCTCGCCGCCAAGTGGGGCCGCATCGTCAACGTCTCGTCCTCCAGCGCCCAGTCCGGCGCCGCCACCATGGTGCATTACTCCGCCTCCAAGGGCGGCGTCATCGCCTTCACCAAGTCGCTGGCGCAGGAACTCGCGCCCACCGGCATCACCGTCAACAACGTCCCACCCGGCTTCGTCGACACGCCGATGCTGCGCGAAAGCCTCAAGGACAAGGTCGACATGATCGCCGCCGCCTCGCCGATGAAGCGCGCCGGCAAGCCGGAGGACATGGCCGCCGCCATCGCCTTCCTCGCCTCCGACGAAGCCGGCTACATCACCGGCCACACGCTGAGCGTCAACGGCGGCCGTTACTCCAACTAAGCCGCGCGCAGCCGCCCATGACCGACAAGACCCTCGACTGTTCCGATATCGACCGCTACCTCGGCAAGCCCATGCAGCCGGGCCGCACGCGTGACCCCGTGGCCCCCAACGACATCCGTCGCTGGGCGCAGGGCATGCATTACCCCAACCGCCTGCACTACGACGACGACTTCGCCCTGGAAAGCCGCTTCGGCCGCCTCATCGCGCCGCAGTCCTTCCCCGTCGCCACCGACGACGGCCACGGCGCCGCGCCCTGCTGCGTCGGCACCATCCCCAACTCCCACCTGATCTTCGGTGGCGACGAGTGGTGGTTCCACGGCCCCCGAGTCTTCGCCGGAGACCTCATCCGCAACGAGCGCGTCCCCCTGGACTACGCCGTCAAGGAAACCAAGTTCGCCGGTCCCACCTGCTTCCAGCGCGGCGACAACGTCTACTACAACGAGCGCAACGAGAAGATCGCCACCCAGCGCTCCACCAGCATCCGCTACCGCGCCGACCTCGCCCGCGAGATGGGCTCGCTCACCGCCACCGAAGACCCGGTGTGGACGCGCGAACAGATCGAAGAGCTCGAGACCAGGAAGTTCGAATACGTGCAGACCCTGCACGACCTCGGCCACGGCAAGCGCTGGTGGGACGACGTCAGCGTCGGCGACGTCCTGCCGGTCCGCATCTTCGGGCCGCACAGCATCGCCAGCTTCGCCACCGAGTGGCGCGCCTACCTCTTCACCATCTGGGGCAGCATGCACCGCCGCACCGACCTGGACCTGGAAGCCCTCGGCTTCACCAAGGACATGGCCGGCCACGAGAACGACCCCGTCATGGAGCGCCAGAACCCCGAGCTCACCGACGGCGCCTACTACGGCCCCTCGCGCGGCCACCTGTTCCCCGAATGGGCCCGCACCATCGGCATGCCGCGCGCCTACGGCTACGGCGCCTCCATGGGCGCCTGGATCCTCGACTACTGCGCCGGCTGGGCCGGCGAGTGGGGCCGCGTGGTCCACTCCAGCGCCAACTACCGCGGCTCCGCCTTCGCCGGCGACATCACCATCATGACCGCTACCGTCATCGACAAGCGCACGGACGAGCAGGGCCGTCCCATCGTGCAGGTGGACTGCAAGATGGCCAACCAGCTCGGCACCGTCATGGCCACCGCCAAGGCCGAGATCGAGCTGCCGAAGAAGTAAGCGAAGCGGTACTAGGGAGCCATTCCCGCAAACAAGAAGGGGCGGCCAGGGCCGCCCCTTCTTGTTTGTCCTTGAACCCCCTTCCTCGTTTCTAAGAGGTAAGGGGGGCCTCTTAAGCCTCTCTCCCCTCGTGGGAGAGAGGTTGGAGAGAGGGGGCTCCATCAAACGAGGTTCAGGCCGATTCCGTAACGAGGCCTACAGCCGCAAGCATCCGGGCCAGGCTGCAGTGTAGTGATAGCCCCGCAGCCGATCATGACTTCTCCAGGGAATCCCCAAAACCCACCGCGCATAAAAAAACCGCGGCAGAGCCGCGGTCTTTTGTTCCAATCCGGAAGACCGGATTAGAGCGGGCGAATGCGCGTCGCCTGCATGCCCTTCGGGCCGCGGGCAGCGACGTACTCGACCTGCTGGCCTTCGGTCAGGGTCTTGAAACCCGTGCCCTGGATTTCCTTGAAGTGGGCGAAGAGGTCTTCGCCGCCGGCGGCCGGGGTGATGAAGCCGAAGCCCTTGGCTTCATTGAACCACTTGACGGTACCGGTGGAGGTGTTGCTCATGAATACATTCCTTTACACATAAAAGCGGGCATGCCGCCCGCCGAGGCTGCAACAGTCAAGGAACGCATCGGGAACCTTTATCCGCGTTTGGCGCGGAGGAACAGCTGAATACACTGCTTGACACTAGCCCTATGAGGATACCGGACATTCCCTAATTTTACCAGTCCGCCGGCCATAAACCCAGGAAAGACAATCCCTTGGAGCGCAAAACCCCGGTTTTGAAGGCCAAAACCGGGGCTTCCTGCATCAGGGGGCGGGGCTTCGCGAACACTGCGCGTTCCCCCCTTCATCCCCTCTCCCGCTGGCGGGAGAGGGTCAGGGTGAGGGTGGTGCAGCGGCGGTACGCACCGAGCACGGCAGGACGGTGTTACCCGTCTCCCTGTGAAGGGGGAGCCCGACCAGCCCCGCCCTTCGCAGCCAAGCGCCAGTTCGAGCCCGGAGGGCATCAACGCACCGCCACCACCTCGCCCTGGCTCCACCCACCACCCAGCGCCTTGTACACCGACACCGCCGACGTATTCACCGCCGACTCCGCCCGTGCCACCGCATCCTCCGCCGCCAGCAGCGTGCGCTCCGCATCCAGCAGCACCAGGAAGTCCGTAGACCCCGCCTTGTACTGGATGCGCGCCAGCTCCGCCGCCCGCCGCGCCGCGCCGGCCTGCGCCAGCGTGTGCTCCAGACGCCGGCGCGAGCGGCTCACGCTCACGAAAGCGTTCTCCACCTCTTCCAGCGCCACCAGCACCGCCTGTTCATAGGCCGCCGCCGCCGCCCGCGTGTTCGCGTCCGCCGCATCCACCCGCGCCGCCACGCTGCCCAGGTCGAACGCCGCCCAGGAAATCTGTGGGCTCAGTGTCCAGGCGTGATTGGCGGCCTGGCCCAAGTCGCCGAAGCTGCCGGCGACGATTCCGGCAAAGCCATTCACCGACAGCCGCGGAAAATAATCCGCCTTGGCCACGCCGATGCGCGCCGTCGCCGCGTGCAGCCGCGCCTCGGCCCGCGCCACGTCCGGCCGGCGCTGCAGCAGCAGCCCCGCATCACCCACCGGCAGCGCCCGGGCAATGGCCTGGGTGCGCGCCAGCGCCGGCGGCTGCCAGGCGCCGGGCCGCTGGCCCAGCAGCACCGCCAGCCGGTGCTCCGCGCGCTTCTGCAGGATCTCCAGGTCCGCCATCGCCGCCTCGGTCACCTCCAGGCGTGCCGTGGCGCTGGCCGTCTCCAGCTCCGTACCGCGGCCCAGCTTCAGGCGCACATGGGTCAGGCGCAGCGTCTCCGCCTGCGTGTCGCGGTTGCGCCGCGCCACGTCCATCTGCTCCGCCAGCCCGCGCCACTCGAAGTAGTTGCGCGCCACCTCCGAGGCCACCACCACCTGCGCCTCGCGCAGTTCCGCCTCGGCAGACTGCGCCTCGGCCCGCGCCGCTTCCACGCCGCGGCGCACGCGCCCGAACAGGTCCAGCTCCCAGGCCGCGTCAAAGCCGATACGCGCGTTCTCGACGTCCGTCTGCGGGCCGGTGATGCCGGGCTTGTCGCCCGACAGCAGCGGCTGCCGCCCGTTGTTGACCACGCCACCCGCCGTCACCACCGGGAACTGGTCCAGCTTCTGGTCACGGAACAGCGCCCGCGCCTGCTGCACCCGCGCCACCGCCATGGTCACGTCATGGTTCGCCGCCAGCGCCTGCTCCACCAGCCCCGCCAGCGTCTCGTCGCCAAACAGCCGCCACCAACGCGCCTCGTAGGCCTCGCCGCTCACCACCGCCGCATCCGCGTTGTGGAAGGCCGGCGCCGCCGTGTCCGGCTTCTGATAGTCGGGCCCCACCGCACAGCCCACCAGCGCAATCGCCGCCAGCATCGGCACCAGCAGCGTTTGCCAGCGCGCCCGGGTCTGTTCTCCCTCTCCCCGCGTGCGGGGAGAGGGCTGGGGTGAGGGGCGGCTTTTCGGTTGAGCAAACACAGCCTCTTCAGACCTCACTGCTGCAACAGCATTTTCGTCCTTCATGACACCACTCCATGATCCATCCGCGCCGCCACATCCGGCGGCGCCGGCAAGGCAATCGGCTTGCGGCTGCGCGCGTGCACGAAGCGCCGCACCAGCCAGTAGAAGACCGGCGTCATCGCCAGGCCGAACAGCGTCACGCCGATCATGCCCGCGAACACCGCCACGCCCATCGCCTGGCGCATCTCCGCGCCGGCGCCGCTGCTGAACACCAGGGGCACCACGCCCATGATGAACGCCAGCGAGGTCATCAGGATCGGCCGCAGGCGCAGGCGGCAAGCCTCCAGGATCGCGTCCATCAGCGGCTCGCCGCGCTCCTCCGCCTCCTTGGCGAACTCCACGATCAGGATCGCGTTCTTGCAGGCCAGGCCCACCAGCACGATCAGGCCGATCTGCGTGAACACGTTGTTGTCGCCACCCCACAGCCACACACCGGCAATTGCGCTGAACAGCACCATCGGCAGGATCAGGATCACCACGAACGGCAGGCTCCAGCTCTCGTACTGCGCCGCCAGCACCAGGAAGGCCAGCAGCACGCACAGCGGGAAGATCAGCAGCGCCGTATTGCCCGCCACCAGCTCCTGGTAGGCCAGCTCGGTCCACTCATACGCCATGCCGTTGGGCAGCTCCTCCTTCACGATCTCCTCGATCCGCTTCTGCGCCTGGCCGCTGGAGAAACCCGCCGCCGGGCCGCCGTTGATCTCGGCCGTCACATAGCCGTTGTAGTGCATCACCCGGTCCGGCCCCGCCGTCTGCTTCAGCGTGATGAAGCTGGAGAGCGGCACCATCTCGCCCTGCGCGTTGCGGATCTTCAGCTTCACCACGTCCTCCGGCTGCAGGCGGAAGGCCATGTCCGCCTGCGCGTTCACCTGGTAGGTGCGGCCAAAGCGGTTGAAGTCGTTCACGTACAGCGAGCCCAGGTAGATCTGCAGCGTCTCGTTGATCGCCTGGATGCTCACGCCCTGTGCCTTGGCCTTGTCGCGGTCAATGTCCGCGAACAGCTGCGGCACGTTGATCTGGTAGCTGCTGAACAAATTCGACAGCCCCGGCTCCTGCTTCGCCCGCTCCAGGATCTTGTTGGTCACCGTGGACAGCTCCGCAAAGCCCAGCCCGCCGCGGTCTTCCAGCTGGATCTTGAAGCCGCCGATGGTGCCCAGGCCCGGCACCGGCGGCGGCGGAAACACCGCGATGAACGCCTCCGGTATCGTCTTGAACTGCTCATTGAGCTGGTCCGCAATCGCGCTGCCGCTCAGCTCCGGGCCCTTGCGCTCGCTGAAGTCATTGAGCGTGGCGAACACGATGCCCGCGTTGGGCGCATTGGTGAACCCGTTGATGGACAGGCCCGGGAAGCCCACCGCCGACTGGATGCCCGGCTGCTTCATCATGATCTCGCCCATGCGGCGCATCACTTCTTCGCTGCGGTCCAGCGTCGCCGCCTCCGGCAGGTTGGCAAAGGCCACCAGGTACTGCTTGTCCTGCTGCGGCACAAAGCCCTCCGGCACCGCCTTGAAGCCCAGCGCCGTCAGGCCCAGCAGCGCCGCATACAGCCCCAGCACGATCGCCGAGCCCCGCGTCAGCCGCCGCACCCCACCCACATAGCGCTCAGACGCCGCGCCAAAGAAGCGGTTGAAGGGCCGGAACAGCCAGCCCATGGACGCATCGATACCGCGCTGCAGCCGGTCCTTCGGCGCGCCATGCTCCTGCAGCAGCACCGCCGAGAGGGCAGGGGACAAGGTCAGGGAGTTGAAGGCCGAGATCAGCGTGCTGATCACCACCGTCAGCGCAAACTGCTTGTAGAACTGCCCCGTCAGCCCGCTGATGAAGGCCGTGGGCACGAATACGGCGCTCAGCACCAGGGCGGTCGAGATGATCGGCCCCGTGACCTCGCGCATCGCCTGGCGCGTCGCCTCGAGCGGCTTCTTGCCCTGCTCGATGTTGCGCTCCACGTTCTCCACCACCACGATCGCGTCATCCACCACGATGCCGATCGCCAGTACGAAGCCGAACAGCGTCAGCGTGTTCAGCGAAAAGCCGATGGCATGCATCACCGCGAAAGTGCCCACCAGCGACACCGGCACCGCCGCCAGCGGGATCAGGCTCGCCCGCCAGTTCTGAAGGAACAGGATCACCACCAGCACCACCAGCAGCATCGCCTCGAACAGCGTGTGCACCACCGCCTTGATCGAGCCGCGCACGAACACCGTCGGGTCGTAGACGATCTGGTAATCCAGCCCCTGCGGGAAATCCGCCTTCAGCCGCTCCATCGTCGCCCGCACCGAGTCGGAGATCTGGATCGCATTGGACCCCGGCCGCTGGAAGATCGGGATAGCCACCGCCGGCTTGTTGTCCAGCAGCGAGCGCAGCGCATAGCTGCTGCTGCCCAGCTCCACCCGAGCCACGTCACGCAGCCGCGTGATCGCGCCGTCATCGCGCACCCGCACGATGATGTTGCCGAACTCCTCCTCCGTCACCAGACGCCCGGCCGAGTCGATGCTGAGCTGGAACTCCGCCGCGTTCGGCGAGGGCGGCGCACCGAGCGTACCCGCCGCCACCTGCTGGTTCTGCTCACGGATCGCCGTCACCACCTCGCTGGCCGTCAGCCCACGGCTGGCCACCTTCTCCGGGTCCAGCCACACGCGCATGGAATACGGCCCCGCGCCAAAGATCTGCACGTCGCCCACACCATCCAGCCGCGCCAACTCATCCTTCACGCGCAACCGGCCGTAGTTGGAGATATACAGCGGGTCATAGCGGTTATCCGGCGAGAGCAGGTGCACCACCATCGTCAGGTCCGGGCTCGCCTTGTTGGTGGTCACGCCCAGGCGCTGCACCTCCGGCGGCAACTGCGGCAGCGCCTGCGAGACGCGGTTCTGCACCAGCACCTGCGCCTGGTCCACGTTCGTACCCAGCGCAAAGGTGATGGTCAGGCTGATCGCGCCATCCGCCGTGGACTGGCTGAACATGTACTGCATGCCTTCCACGCCGTTGATCGCCTGCTCCAGCGGGCTCGCCACCGTCTCCGCGATCACCTTCGGGTTGGCACCCGGGTAGCTGGCGCGTACCACCACCGTCGGCGGCGTCACCTCCGGGTATTCACTGATCGGCAAGCGCCCCAGCGAGATCGCACCCGCGATCAGGATCAGGGCGGACAACACCGCCGCAAAGATCGGCCGGCTGATGAAGAACTGGGCGAAATTCACGGCACGGCTCCAAACTCATTCGCCGTCACCCGAAAATCTTCTGCTGAACCCTTCTCCCCTTGGGAGAGAGGGAGAGGCGAGGGGCGCAACTCGGGCCGAACCACATCAGCCGCCGAAGCCACCTGCACCGCAACCGCCTCCGGCCGGGCCTGCGGCGCGCTCACGCTCAACTGCCGCTTGCCCTTGCTGGCCGAATTCTCCGCATCCTTCTGCGCCGCTCCGGAGGACGCTGCTCTCTCGGAGTCCGTTCGCACGGAGCCCGTCGAAGTGCGAACGGATTCCGTCACCGGCTTCTTCGCCGAACCCCGTTCGTCCTGAGCCTGTCGAAGGGTGAACGGCTCCGAGCCCTCAGAGTCCACTCGCGCTGAGCTCGCCGCATTGCCGGCGGACGAATCACCAGCCCCCGCCACCTGCGCCGAAGCCTGCCCCTCACCACCCATCGCCACCCTGGTCGGAGCCACCGCGGAGCCCGGCTTCACATGCTGCAGGCCATTCACCACCACCACGTCGCCCGCCTGCAGTCCGGCCTTCACCACGCGCAGCCCATCCAGGCGCGCGCCCAGCGTCACGCCGCGGTACTCCGCCACGTTGCCGTCCTTCAGCACCAGCACGTACTTCTTGTCCAGGTCCGTGCCGATCGCCTTGTCATCCACCAGCGCCGCCGTGAACTCCTGCCCCGCCACCAACCGCACACGGGCAAACAATCCCGGCGTAAACGCGCCAGCCGAGTTATCCAAAGTAGCCCGCAGCCGGATCACACCATCACGCGAAACGTTGTCCACAAAATCCAGCTTCGCCTCGTGCGGCGTGCCTGCATCGTTCATGCGGCCCACGTACACCCGAGCCTCCCCGGCACGCTCCAGCGCGCTCAGGTAAGTGCTCTCGTCCACGTCAAAGGCCACATACACCGGGTCCACGCTCACCAGCGTGGTCAGCACCTTGGCGCTGTCCACCAGGTTGCCCTCCGTGATCAGCGCCCGCGACACGCGCCCGTCCACCGGCGCCGTCACCCGCGTATAGGAGAGGTCCAGCTCCGCCGCCCTCAGCGCCGCGCGTACTGACGCCACGCCGGCCTGGGACGCTGCCGCCGCCGCGGAGAGCTGGTCATGCTCCTCCTGCGAGATCGCGTTCTCCGCCAGCAGCGCCACCGCGCGCTCACGCCGCGAGCCCGCCAGGCGCTGCTCCGCCTCCACCCGCTGCAGCTCCGCGCGCAGGCGTTCCACCTGCGCCGCAAACGGCTCCGGGTCGATCTGGAACAGCAGCTGGCCCTTCTTCACCAGCGCGCCTTCCGAGAAACCCACCTGCTGGATATAGCCCGAGACGCGCGGGCGGATGTCCACCCGCTGCTGCGCCTCGATCTCGCCGGTGTAATCGCGCCAGTCCGCGATGCTGCGCACCGGCACCTCCGCCACTTGCACCGGCGTCGCCGCCGGGGCGGCCGCCTGCTCCTGCGCCTCGGAGATGCCGCAGGCGTTCAGTAGCACCGTGGCAGAGGCCAGGCCCAGCGCCAGCACGGCGCGGCGGGCAAAAACACCACGGAACGGGGGGATTGTTGTAGTCATGAACGGCTCCCAAAATGGTCTAGCGGGAGTGAAGCCGTGGAGCCGTCCATCTGTCGGGTTCGCCTTGACTCTGGGGGTGGCGCCCTCAACAATGATGTTACGAGACCGTTCGGTATCACCGTGGAGCCATGGTAGTGACCGGTCAGTCTCATTTCAAGCAGATTTGTACTGGAGCGGACCATGTCCACTGCAAGTGTTTCAAAGGAAAAGGAATGTCAGGCGCCCCGCGCCAGCGCGCGAGACCGCATCTTCAGTGCGGCCCGCCAGCTTTTCTACAAGAACGGCATCCGCGCCGTGGGTGTGGAGTCCATCGCCAGCGAGGCCCAGACCACCAAGATGAGCCTCTACCGGTCCTTCAGCTGCAAGGACGACCTGGTGGTGGAATACCTGCGCGAATCCGTCCGCGAATACTGGGAGTGGCTGGACGAGATCGTCGCCCAACACCCCGGCGACGCCCGCGCCGCCCTGCAAGCCATCTTCGATAGCCAGGCCCGCAAGGCCTGCACCTGCGACACCCGCGGCTGCGCCATCGGCAACGCCAGCGTCGAGCTCACCGAGCCCAACCACCCTGCCAGGGAAGTAGTCACCGAGTTCAACCGCCAGAAGCTGGAGCGCATCACCCAGCTCTGCACCCAGGCCGGCTACAAGGATCCGGGCGCCCTGGCCCGCGGCCTCTTCCTGCTGATGGACGGCGCCTACATGAGCCTGCTCAGCCTGGGCTCAACCGGCCCCACGGCGGCGTTGCCGCAGGCGGCGCGGGCGATGATGGAGGGGCATCCGCGGGGGTAGTTGTGTAAGGCGCCGCGGGCGTCACTTAAGAAGTTTTCTTCTTATATTCGCGGGGGACAAGCTTTCCTCCTCGCTCGATCATCTCGTAAGCCAGACGTGATTGTTCCGGCCCGTAACTCACATGAACGGCCCGATCCTTTCCATAGAAATAGAGGCGATCGAAGGGAAGGTTTTCGATGATCCATTCCGCAACACCCGCCATGTCTTCGTCCTCGACCAGAAAGTCGCATGCTGCGCCCCCGCGGGGACAAATAAGGTGGCCCCGGGCATTTAGCTCTGCTGCGGCATGCTGATCAAGCTTGGGCGCTACCCTGCTTTTGATGTGCTTTTGAAGCTCGGCGGAACAAAATCCATAGGTTAGTTTTATCGCGCCGAAGTATTCGATTACAGGGTCAAGCACATGGGTGGCGAGTTCATACAATGCGTTGTAGCTGTCTGCACGTAGCGGAGTATTCGCAACGCCAAGCCGATGCTGCGTTTCTCCGCAATGGATCAAATCCTGAAAGCGCAGAAATTTGCCGCAGCGTTCGCTCAAGGCTGGGATCTCGGTACTAGGGCGTAGCGATCTCCCGGAAATCTCTAGTCTTCGGTAACGAATTTCCTGCAGAAGCTCATCTGCTCCAAGCCGTGCATCCGCCAGTCCAAGGTTTTCGAGTCTCTCGTCAAAAGAGATTTGCTCGGCATACCCTTCGCTCTCGTCGCTCATAAAGCGACTCTTCTGGTGAAGTATGGGCATGGGGAATTGAGGGGATCCATACTCAAAGAGCTGAAGATCTTGACGCCGCAAATCGACCTTCAAGCGACGTCGCAAGAGCGGGAGGGGCGAGTCGTAGTCTTGATAGTCAAGGAAGCTGACCTTGCCAGAGGCTATGTGAATCTTTACTAACTGATACTTGGCAACGGAACCGGATAGCTGAAGCGCGCAGGCAATGTAAATGCGTAGCACAGCAGGAAGTCGATCGACGCTAACGGCTTCAAGCTGAAAGTGGGATTGTTCTGTGAGCCAGCCAAGGCCTTTTTCGCTGGACCAGTGGCAGGCTTCGTATATCGAGGCTGGAACGGCCGCTGTTCGCAGCAGTCTATTGCCTGCCTCACTGGCAAGTGTCACTGTGCCGTAAAAGTGCCGGATATCTCGTTGAAGGACAGGATCGCTGTTCTTCCGATCTGCTTTTCGGGTGAAGTGGAGAAGGGCGAAGTAAACGTCAAGGTCATCCTTGCGGGCCTTCTCTGCTTGCTCGAGTAATGAGATCTCCTTTGTTTGGGCGAGCGTGCGCAGGGCTTTTTTGTAGCTGGGGAAAATCTGCAAAAAATTTCCGATACTGCTGGCCTCCATCTCGTCGGGCAGTCTCCCCAAGTCAAGTGCTAGGAGCCAGAGCCTATCTAGTGCTGCTTGTGCTTCAGGCGTAGCTAGCAGGGCCTGATGGGTCGCCTTAAATTGTTCTAATGAGGAGTGCCTGACGCGTTGCCTGGCCAACAGGCGAGGCGCCACATTCTGGCTTCGGTAGCGCCGGGCTAGAAATTTTTCCTCGTGCGCAGCATCTGAAAAAACAAAGACCACCCCGGGTCCAACGGGGTGCGCCTCTCGCTCTAGCACAGTCTCAACGTAGTCTTTAATCTCCTTTTGCGTAAAGTACTTCTGGAAGGTGTTCCGGCTCGATCGCAGGCCATCACCAAAAGTCTGACCAGCATTGCTGCTCCCAGCGAGCATGACTCCGACAGACAGAACCTTCCGTGTAAGATGAAAGGCAGATCGCAATGCCTCCACGCGCTCGGCAGGGTCTTCGATGACGTTAATGACGAAGCCGAGATTCACCACGTCTGCAGGGTGGTGTTCGGAAGCTGGGGCGAAGTACGGATCCCACCCGCCAACGGCGTAACCTTCTTCCCTTAGTCTGGTCATATCGCCTCCCCGACCGCACCCATAGTCGAAGAAGGTTTGAGAGGGTTCTAAAAGACCATGTCGCGTAAGGAGTTGTATCGGTACCGACAGGGCCTGTCGGGAGAGCGCAGTCCGGTGTCGCTCAATGGGCCCAGAAGGTAGCTCGGAGGACGATGAGGCACTGTCGGAAGTGTCATTGCCCAACGGAATCAGCTGGCCACCTAGAATCTGCAGGCCCTTAGAGGCAATCAGGCGTTCCCAATTTAACGCAAAGCCTATTGTGGCCGACTCATCGAATAGACCCCACTCTTTGGCCTCCTCCGTCAGGCGCGACCATGCGTCGCGCGAGGGGTGATTCGGAGAAACCATGAGCTCCTTCCGGTGCAGGATAGGAGGATTACTGGAGTCCTCGTAGCTTCGACGCGTTACGACGCCCGTATCTCCGGATGCTCTAGACCAGCTGCAGCTTAGACGCGGGAAAGGGTCGTCTTCGAAGTAAGGATAGGACAGCAGTGAAACGGCGCGGCTGCGCAGATGAACCTTAGCAACGTTGACTACTGCGCCCTCCGCCGGCGGCAGTAACGCCAAGGTTTCGCGAATTAGTACCGCAGTATCCTGATCCTCCAATTCTTGGAGTGCTGATACGTGTATGTAGAGGTGCTCGGCTACAACCTTTCCAATGGCCATAGGGTCGATACCTCCACCATCCGAGCGCTTCTAGATATGACGGCGGGTTAGCGCTTAGCCTTAGGTTCCGTGATCCACTTTGAACATAGCTCCGCCAGAGATTTCGTGGCTGTTCCAGAAGATAAAAAATTGAGGCCTCGATGTAGGTGAGCGCGCAAATACTGGCCAATCTCCTCCTCGCTGCCCGCCCATCCGTCTTCTTTGGCTCGCATGCGCGTCAATCCAGCATAAAGATCGGCATGCTCGCCAGCGAACACCTTCCACGTCATTTCAACGCCGCCCTCCAGCTTATCGGAGAAAGCGGTAGGGGCTTTCGGATCACGGAGTGATGCGCAAAATGCCCAGCGGCAAAGCACGTTCCAGTGCTCAATGCCTGTGTTTCGACGCAGCTTGATCAGCTGATCTTTGCCTTGCTGACTAATGCGGATGGTTTCAATCGGGGCTTTCATCACTGGAAGTACCCCTTCTCAATTCGCGTGGTTCCTTGTCGATCATCATGCTTTAAGAGATAGGTTCTTGAGACAAAGGGCTGAATGGCCGACAAGTCTTCATCAACCAATTCTTCGTCAGTGGAAAGTAAAACAACCTGATGCGATGCGTTCGGGAAGTAGCGGCTTGCAAGATGCATTCGATGAGTTGAATCGAGGCGGCCCAGCGGTGTGTCAATCATGGTAGGAATGGGCCTGCCAGATGCACGAGCGAGTCCCCAAAGAAGAGAAGTGGCAAGAAGCTGTCGTTCACCTGCAGAAAGGCGGCTGAAAGGCAGGGGCTGTCGCTTGGCATCCTTCAGAGTGATGCTGAAGGATTCGGGGTCAATCTGTATGGCGGAAACCAAGTCGCTCTTTCTCAGCAGCTGGTGGAATGCGTCAAGGATCAGGGTTTGCATCCGCTCGGCGTGCTGCTCAACTACGCGTCCACGAAGTGCGTCCAGTGTAGACCTAACTTTGATTGAGTGACGCAGGAAGCGAGCCTTGTCGTCCGCTGTGGCCTGATGATCAAAATGCTCTTGATCGGTTCGGTCTAAGCGTGCCTCAAGGGACTGTCGGGTCTTTGAAAGCGCGGCTTGCCGCGATCGGAGAACTTCTAATTCAGCTGCCTTTCGCTCGCGGGATCCGCTGAGCGCGTTGAGCTCAGCCTTAATCGCCTCGATCCGCTCCGTTGACGGAACGCGTTCGAGGTCTCGTTCAACCTTTAGGATCTTCTCGTCAAAGCTGCCAATCGCCTTTACTAGCGATCGGGCCTGATGCTCAGCACTTGTTAATGGAGAGGCTTCGATCCATTCGAGCTGAGCCGGAAGATCTCCGGAAGCCCCTAAGTACAGCTCACCATCCGCATCGGCTTTTCGGCGCTTCTGGTCGTCCTTCATTACGGTCGATACGGTCGCGAGGGCCTTGGCAGAGAGCCCCTCATTGGTCAGCTGTCTGATCAGATTCTGATCGCGCCTCTGGAGGACAGTCAAAACGGTTCTGGCGCGCTTAATGTCTTCTTCGTGATCAGCCAATCGATGTAGTGCATTGAGCTCGGAGCGCAGCATCGCCAGGGGTAGCATGCCCGCGGCGAGCTCCCTTAGTTGTGCCTCAGTGCGGAGCTTTTCTTGACGGACCTCTGCCAAGCGCCGGTCTAGTTCTGCGCGCTTATCAAAAAGCTCTCCGCCTTCTGAGCGAAAGTGCGCCTCCTTTAAGCTGACCTCTTTGGAGAGTCGCCCAACTTGATTTACCAGGGCGGCCTCATCGGCTGCGATCTGTGCTTGTTCAGAATCTAACTGTTCCAACTGGGCGCGCAGATGGACAAGCTCGGCAGCGGCAGAAGGGTCCAGTTCTTCGGCACGCTTGCGGCGCTCAAAAACCTTCAGGTCAGTTTCAAGCCTGTCAACAAGATCCAGGCCGAGCAAGGAGTGGATCGCTGTCCGAAGGATATCCGCGGCATGCTCGGCTTCAGCCAAGTCCATGATTTGTTCACCGTCGAAGAAGAAGAGGTGAGCGATGCTGTTAGGTAGATAAGCATCGATTGTCTCGTCCCATTGGCTAGCCGCTTCAGGATCAGTTACGCCGTTCTGCGAAACCTCCGTGTTCTCCTCTATGCCCTTGGCGGTCGAAAACCAGTTCCGGCTTATACGAAAGGACTGGAACTGACCATTTACCAGCCGTCGGAACTCCAGCACGACGCCCGCGCCTTCCTCGGGTGGAGCAGCGCGATGCATCGCTTCGCGCAGATACTCCTTGTAAGAAAGGTTGCCACGATTTGATATGCGTGCTCGCGGCCCATAAAGCGCAAGCTGAACTGCATCGAGCATGGTGGTCTTGCCGCCGCCGTTCATGCCTCCAAACAATATGATCGGCTTGCCAGGTTCTGGGGTAAGAACGGCTGATTGAGTGCCGCGATAGACCCCGAAATTCTGCAACGTTATTGAGTCAATGATCATGCTTCGAGATCTTCGGAGGGCGAATGGCCCTCGGTGGCGGTCACGGTCCCCGTCTGCC
Organism: Solimonas sp.; assembly: GCA_030149365.1. GTDB lineage: Bacteria > Pseudomonadota > Gammaproteobacteria > Nevskiales > Nevskiaceae > Solimonas_A. Next base: position 70,802 of record JASBRP010000010.1, on the reverse strand, counting down.
GCTGCGAAGTTCGCTTGGCTTTGTGGTCGGCGCGCCGGCGTGCCCTGGACACCGCGTCGTCCTTGTCGTCAAAAAAGTGGCGTCGGAAGGCTTTCTCAATTTGGTCGTACAAGCCGGAGCGGCGCCCAGAGAAGCGCTGCTGCTGGGTTAGGCCCAGGAGCTCCCTGGCAAGCTCATAATGTAAGCGGTCTTCTCCGCAAATTTCCGCAAGCAATTTAAACTCTGTCTCACCGAGCAAAAGGTTGTCGTCCAGCGCGGCTCCTGGGTAGGCCTTGCCGGTGCTGGCTTGATAGATTTTGGGAAGAAGATCCTCAAGCTCATGTTTCTCTGTGATCCAAAGGCGCCGAATCTCTTGTAGCTCATTGAGCGTTATCAGCTCCAAGTCAGCGACGTCCTTGGGACCATTCTTGCGGATGTAGCTTTGCGCCTTAAGCAGTCGGCTTAGCCAGTCGGCTCGAGCCGACTGAGTGTAGGGGCCAGGGACTGGGTTTCCGTCTGCCATGAGAACGACTGCGCCACCCATTCGTCGAAAGTCGCGCAGATGGTGATCGCTGGACGTCTCGTCAGCGACGGCATTGTTGCGAAAGTCGAGCGCGTTACGCAGATCGAGAAGCGGCATCATCCACTCCTTTTCGGCGTCATTCTGGATCATGGCTGTCATCGATTTGTCTTTTTCGACGAGAGTGCATACCCAACAGCCGAATCGAGAGTCGCCGCAACTGGGGGTGGAGGTGTCCACCACCAAGGGGCATTCGCCATCGGCGGTCGCCCCCGCGTACATGCCCATCAACTCCTTGTTGCTAGCGCCCCACGGATTTTTTTCATTGTTGAGATAAAACCAAATATCATCGCTGGTCCAGGCTTCAACCGGTGTATAAATCTGGCAGCCAGGTAGGGTGGCGCTGGGGCTCAAGCGATCTCGCACGCGGTATTTGGTATTGCGGGCCAGAACCTTGGCGCGGGCCGCACTTTCTTCGCTTCGGGCTCCAAGACACAAGATCGCCTGGCCGTTCTCGGCTACGAGATCCAGAATGAATTTGTTCGAAGGGCGAATCTTTAGCCGCTCGGTGCACCAGCGGAATTTTGGGCGCGGCGCCGGATAGCCGCGTCCAATCAGGTTTACCCAGAAGGAGTCCTCAACCTTAGGATGCAAGAGCTCAGGGCGTATGGGTAGCTGCTGGCTCTGAGCGGCCGCCGACATCGTGCGGAGTGAGGAGCGAACCCAAGAAGAAACGATTGGGTTCTCCACTAAGGTGTCAGTGGAGATTACAAAAATGGGCTTGTGTCGTTGCTCCAGCGGCAAGCCCTGCAGAGCGTTCCAGATCAACTGCAGTGTGGCCGTGGAATCCTTGCCCCCGGAGTAGCCGATAATCCACGGCACATCGTCAAGCCGGTAGATTTCTCGAATCTCTTCTAGGAGCTGCTCAATCGTTTTTCTGTAGCCAAGCTCATCGAATGCCGATGCGCGCTTGGTGCCTGTGATGCTGGCACCTTTCCCGGCTTTTTTTCCTCCACTGGTTATTGCGCTCAGTGGTGTTGGATCAACCGCCTGTGGCGTTTTGATCGGCGCCTCTCGCTTAGTCATGAAATTGCTCGGAAAGTAGGGCCCTAGTGGCGCCCCTTAAGATTCGCGGACTCAACCTGTTGTTCGTCTGCGCTTAGCGGCAGTGACAGGGCCTGCTTAATGATGTTGGTAGTCAACAAGACATTTGTGGTGACTTTGGAAACCTTGCCGCCAATAAGCGCGCGGCCCTCCCAAACGCGGGCATTGTTGCGAGACCAATCAATGGTCTCCAGCTTCTTAAGCTTTTGCTTCCAATTCGCCTTGTGTTCGTGCAGTAAGGTGTTTCCTGCCTTGCCGAGAGCCTGAAGCGCGATGCCGTGCGAATGGATGTAACCATCGCGAACCTCACTGGCCGAAAGGCGATTTTCCCTAACCTGTCCCCAAGCTGGAAAGTGCTTTGACACAGCATCCCAGTACTCGCGGGCCAGGTCTGCATCTTCATTTAGATCCCCCGTGGCCAGCCCGCTGACGAGATCCGCGCACGCATTGTGGAAGGCCGATAGCGTGAAAAGCTTCCGCGAGCGCTTTGCCAGGGATGATCGCTCCATATCTACGATTTCCCGAAAGAAATCTGACTTCATCACGACTAACTTGGCTAGCTGAGCCTTGTCGTTGCGGTGGTCGTATAGGAGGCCCAAAGAGCGGCTGGGCCGTATCGCATGCCGGTTTAGGTCGGCAAACATCTGCTGGCAACGCTCTAGGCCAATGTCGAGGAAGAACACCACGGCGATGGATTCGTGACCAAGCTCCGGGCGCTGTTCGAGGGCCCTAATAATGGCCGCACGCCGATGTTGTCCGTCGTTAATGATGAATCTTGCATCCATCGGCACCTGGAGGAGCCCCAGCTTGTCCTGTCCGGGGAGTGCCTCGAAATGCACGTCCGAGTCGATGGAGACCGTAAGTGCCGAGAAGACATAGTCCTCAGGATTTCCAAGGATGTAATCGCAAATCTCCGGCACCCGCGCAGTGTTAAGGGTCCGCTGCGCCCGCAGCTCCGGAGAAAGCTCGTCCTCATTAAAAATCGAGATCTGGCGCAGCATCCGGAGAGTCCACATCGCCACGTAGTACTCGCGATGGGCCTGAATCCCTCGGATGACAGGAAATGTCAGGGTGGGCTGGGTGCTTACGTCCGAGGAACCCGCCATAATGGGGCCGCCTGTACGTGAACCTGGAGAGGAGTTGCGCGGCATGGCAGGTCATGTCCGTCAAATTCTGGCGGCATGTATGTTAAATCAACCAGAATAAAACGTACATAGGGAGCGCCGTGGCCCCCATCTACCTCGATTGCAACGCGACTACGCCGTTAGAGCCGTCTGTGCGCGACATTTTGTTGAAATACCTGACACTCGAGTATGGGAATGAGGGGAGCCGGACGCACGAATATGGTGCTCGCGCTAAACAGGCAGTCCAGCGAGCCCGTGATCAGCTCGCATCAGTGGTGCAATGCCGCCGTGAGGAGGTGGTGTTTACTAGTGGCGCGACGGAAAGCAACAACCTCGCGATTCTTGGCCTCCGCGAGGAAGGTGCGGCGAGTGGACGGCGACATATCATTACCTCTGCTATTGAGCATAAGGCCGTATTGGAGCCTGTGGAGGCCCTGGCGCGAGAAGGATTTGAGGTAACAACACTCCCTGTGGGAAGCAGCGGTGAGGTGGACCCGGCAGATCTGGAAGGGGCACTTCGCGAAGACACACTATTGGTGTCGTTGATGCAGGTGAACAACGAGACGGGCATTCGTCAGCCACTTGCTTCCATCTGCGCCGTCATGGAGGACCACCCAGCGTTCCTGCATACCGATGCAGCCCAAGGCTTCGGTAAGGACATTGAGCCATTGCGGAATTCCCGCCTAGATCTCATCAGTATTAGTGGGCATAAGATCTATGGCCCTAAGGGTGTTGGCGCTTTGATCGCCCGCCGTCGAGGATACGAAAAGATTCCCCTGCGCCCGATCCTTTTTGGTGGAGGACAGGAGCGTGGGCTGCGTCCCGGCACATTGCCGGTCGCATTGATTGCAGCACTAGGCGAAGCAAGTGCTCTTGCAGAGCGGGATAATGTAGCTCGAAGGAATAAGAATCTCGAGGTTCGCCAGCAGGCCATCGCGGCCCTGTCGCGGCTTTCTCCGCAAATCTCGGGAAGTGTAGCGAATGTGGAACCTCACGTGCTCAATCTGTCCTTCGCCGGCTTGGATTCTGAGGCGTTGATTGTCGCCTTGAAGGACCTGGTAGCTATCTCAAATGGATCTGCCTGCACCTCGGCTAGCTATTCACCAAGCCACGTGCTTACAGCGATGGGTATGTCCCCTGATGCCGCCAACGCGTGTGTCCGCATTAGCTGGAGTCACGCTACGCCTGAAGTGCCTTGGGACTTATTAGCTCACCGTATCGAGTCCTTGCTATAGCTGCCCAAGCGCGAGTCGTCTCCGGCAGAGATATTTTAGTTGTATGAGTCTTCCAGAGGGCATGCGTGCGACATGAGCGCAGAACATATTTTTGAGTTGCCTGGAGAGGCGGATAATGTCCCGGATGACAATTTTGGGATTTATGCGTTCCGCTTATCGCTGCCGAATGATGTGAGGCTCGGACTTCTGCCGGAGAGGGATTGCAAGCTCCTAACCACTGACTTGCTACGAAGGGCGGAGCGGCTCAATCTAGCCTTAAGTCGTAGCAGCATTCTTTTGGGCCAAATCGCTACGGAGCAGGCACCACATCTGCGAACTTCCTACTCCGTGACCGCGCAACCCAGTCCGGAAGGCGTGCATGCGACTTATCTGGCGCAAGTGATTAGTGAACTCGGTGGCGGGGTCGATGCCGTTAAAGCTGCGGCAATGGTCTTGCGCTACACATTGGATTTATCGCAACCGATATATGTCGGGATGACAGCCAGTCAAACCTTTCAGGAGCGTCTCCGTCAACATATGTCTGGAGCCACTCAATTCTCAGGCCGACTGAAGGAGCTAAAGGTATCGTGGTCTGATCTAAAATTTATAGTCCGTCCCTTGGATGTGCCGAGAAGGGCGGTGTTATGTGCAGAGCGAGCAACTCAAGCGTTTCTTCGGCCGCGGATTTCGCTGGCTTAACTATTCAAACGGCAACTAGGTGATCTATGGAAGCGATGTTTAAAGCGCCGACTGACGTTTTCGATGCGAAGTTCCGGGGTACCTTCGGTCGATTCAGGACCAAGGCGAGTCATCCGGCTTTCTATTTTATGACGACGGTTCCGATTAGTCGTCTTAAGAATACGTTGCAGGTTGCGGCAGACGCGCTGCCAATTCAAAAAATTAAGTTCTCTCAGATGATTCAACGCGATGTGAATGTTAGTCACGTTGCCGACATTCGGGACTACGTTGTGGAAAGCCAGGGCCGATCGGTTTTTTTTGCGCCATTGCTGGTTTCGATTATTAACAAAGACCTGACGGGAGAGATCCAGGAATTCTTTCAAGATGTGCCCGTTCAGGAGGACAGCGACAACGGTACATCGATAACAGTTACATGGGATGGAAATCTGTTCAGGCTAAAGCTTTGGGGAAGTAGTGTAGAGAATGAGAAGCTTCCCAAATTTTCAGATCTTGGCAAACCCTTCTTCTACTATGACTTTGGCGCTCACCTTGAGCTGAATTCTTCTCGATCCTCGCTGGTTGTTATCGATGGTCAGCATCGATACAAAGCTCTTTCCGGCCTCTATGACTCCGAAGAGTCGAAGAGCGTTGTAGAAGGGATCGAAGTGCCCATATGCATTGTGTTTTCGCCGTTTGCTGTTGGCGCTACGAAATCAGGCCTAGAAGATCTTCGAGATCTATTCATAACCGTAAATAACGAGGCAAAAAGGGTTAGTGGTCATTTCCTCCAGCTGCTCGATGATAGATCCTATGCTGCTGAAGCAGTAAGGGCATTTGCAGAGCGTTGGAAAGACGATGAGACGGCCGGGTACAGCAAGCTCCATCACTTAGAATGGAATATCCACGATGATAAAAAAGCCGGCCAGATTAATCGACCTTACAGCATTACCTCCGTTTCCATAATAGTTGATGCACTTAGTGCAAGCCTTTTTGTTCCAAGAGTTGCATCAACCATACTTCAGCTTCCTGCTGTTCAAGAACGGCTTTTGGATCTGGATGAGGACTTTGATATTGATGCTGTTGCTAGGGAGGTTTCTGGTGGCGCTGTCGATGAAGTTATTTACAAGCAGATCGCCGAGTATGTCGCTAAACCTCTATCCGTTCTTTTTACAGAGTTCTCTCCATATGCCAAGTTGATATCGCATATGAGGGACAGGATGCAGCGCCTGGCCGTTGAAAGGAAAAGAGGAGATAAGCCGGAGTTTGATCTCGTTCATAAGATGATTGTGCAACACCAAATTCCCTCTGACATTAATGCCATCGCGATGCCGGAAACTAAGCTGGCCTATACATCTTTGTTTAAAGACATTGAGGCGGACCAGCCGAAAACCAGTAGATTGGCCGTCTTCCAGCAAGCCTTTATTCGATCCTGGATAGTCGTTAGCCGCGATCTCATTAAGCATGGCGTTCTGCCTGGCGAGGCGGCACATATGGTCGTGGCTGCCTTCGAGAAGACCATTGTCCCGCATGACATGCAATTTCTGGGCAGTAGTACGTTTACTCAGCACATGCTTTGGCAGGGAGAGAGAGCGAACTTCAAAGGCGGAGAGATTAAACAGGGTTGGCTAAATTTAATGCTTAGTTCTCTGAGCATGAAGGTGGCCATCGACGCTTCGATTAACGCGCTAGAGAAGCTCCGAGGGACAAAGCTCGAATCACCACTGAAGCAATCATTAACTACGGCCCTCCGATCGATAGCCCGGCAGGCGGCGTCGGCATACCTGTCTACTCTCAGGGATCAGCTAATTAAGTTTTATAAGAATAACTACATGGAAGTTATTCAGGATGAAGCGGAGATAGAGCATCTGCGGGCCCTTCAAAAATCGGGCAACGCGGACGACAAGAAGAAGTTTCTTGAGGAGATCGCAAAAATTTCATCGATTCGATTCGAAGAGGCAAAGTCCAAATTACTTGCATACATCTCTGTACAACTTGAAGACCTTCTGGACTAGAAATGTCTTCCGTGGCTCGCTGGGATATGAGCCTGCCGTTGTCGGCGGCTTGTACGCTGATGGATGCCGAGCAGTATGAGATGTTTCTTGCAGAGCTCTGCGCAGATCATGAATTCCTCCCATCAGGAGAACAGGTTGTTCTAATCGTTGGAGGGCACTACGCTAGTCATGACCAGCTTTCCGCTTTTCTTGCAGGCGTGGGCCCTCAAGATCTGCCAAGTTCTCTATTGCGACAAGTAACAGAGAAACTCGACTCTGCATTTAGTGAATTTGTTTTTTCCTCAAAAGACATCGAATCTCTGCTCTGCCTTCTAGAGAAGGAGGATGCTTGTAAGGCATTCGGTCCGACGTTACGAATTCTTCTTGACCTCTATATTTTTTTGGAGCAGATCTATCTTTCCTGTGCGGTCGCTATGACGAATGTTTCTGCGTCTAGGCGCCCCCACTGGTGGATATCGCGGCCTCACATCGTCCAGGAGATTGAGAAATGGCGAGCTCGGCTTCGCTTTGAGATATCCCAGGGGCGGCCTTTAGAGGATTTTCTTAACAAGTTGAACGATATTCATTCCATAGTCCGGGTGCTTGAGCGAAGAGAGGCCGGCAGCATCAAAGAAGTGTTAGTAGCTGCGAGTGCCATTTGCTTTGTATGCGCCGAAATATTGCATGCTCGTCGTTCCTCAAGTGCGTCGCTCATGCTTTCCAATCGGGCTACGGAGTATGTGCTGAGTGCCATTGCTGTAGAGGCGGGGTTGGCGTTGGAGACAGTCCATGGCATTAAATTCTCCGACGGAGAGAGCGCGGGGGTTTCCAGGCTCCTGGACATCTTGGTTGCCAGCGGGAAGTTGGGAGCGCGCTTCGGCAATGGACATATTTTTGGCAACGTGAACACTGCGAGAAATCAGCTCAGTTTCACGCATGGGCTTTCTGCTGTACGTGAGGAAGAAGTCGGCTTGGCGCTGGAGGAGTTACGGCAGGAGATCAGACGGCTAGATCCGACATTGGGATGGTGGTCAAAGGTTACTTCTGCTCGTCCGATGCTCAAAGCCTCACTGAAGGCCTTGGGTAGTGCGCTGGAGTTTTATCGATGGGTGGATAGGAAGGCGCCGGCTCAAGTAGAGAATGACATACGGAACAGGGCGAATTGATGTCGCCGCTAGGCACATACTGAGCTGTATGCGAGTGGCACTGTGCGCAGAAAATAAAAGTTGATATTACGCGGCTGTGGGGCGCAGGCAAGGAGCACGCGGCCTAAAAGAGGCCAGTTTATTTTTCTGTCTGCCAGCAGTCGTGGACCGAAAATTACGGCACCCCGTTACGAATTTTTGCCCCATCTGCGGATAGTATCCCTGACAGCCAATCCCTCAGCTCCACGGCCGCTAGGGCCGGCGCATGCCGAGAGCGGGCCATCCAGCGGCCACGCCCTACTCAGCCGCGACTTGCCGATTTATAGTCCGGCCCAAGACCCAGGAGGTCGGACGTGAAGAGGCGATATTCGAAAGAGCAGATCATCGGTCTTTTTAGGGAAGCAGGCGCCGAGGTTCCGATCAAAGCGGAGTAACGTCGCTACTTATGCAGGAGGCGGGAAACTGCTTCCGCCGTTTCCCTTTGGGGGGTTGGATCTAAGCCTGTGAGTGTTTGGAGTACGCGGCGAATTCGTACCCGTCCGGCGCCAGATGCATGGAAGAAGTCGTCGGAAAAGTTGATCCCTCGAGCATGCGCGAATAGCGTGCGAGTGGTCTGCTGAGTAGCATTTGGGTCGAGACGCTTCTTGCTAAGCCCCTCTCGGAGTATGTCAAAGAGCGCGAGTATGCCGACCGTCTTGGTCGCAAAGCTGCCCTCAGTTTGATGGCTCCATACAACTTCATCGATGATTCGGAAATAGTCAATGATTAATTCTAGAATCTTCTTGTCCTTCCCATCGATGTACCACTGGCGTAACGGTGTAGAGTCAATTGCCAGCTTCGATCTGTCCACTGCCTCCTTACTCAAAAGGGCGCTCCTGTCTGCGGCAGGTTTGGCGGAGATGAGTCGGGTAATGCCTTCGACGATGCTAGCGATTGACACTTTCCAAACAGATGATTGCTTTCCTTCACCTGGAATCTGGACTAGTGCAAGGCGCACGTGATTTTTAAATGGGGAGTCGTCTCTGCCCTCTAAATTTCGGGCCAGGAACACTGCGAGCATATCTGGAGACCATAGATCGGCATCTTTCTCATTTAAATCGTAGCCGAAAAGCTGATAAGCGAGGCTTTTATCCACTCGCTTTTGATTGATGTTGATTGTTGCAAATATCCGAGCCTGATACGGGCGAGGCAGATTGATAAATACCGCACACGGCATGTCCATTTTTTTCCTGTCGGGCTTTTGGGATTCCTCAAAGCCTTTCAGACGGTGCTGGCCATCGATAATTGACGCCAGACGTTCGGGAGATGGCACTATCAGTTGATAGTGCTCGTCCTTCACGCGCTCTACTCGCCATTGCAAAGATTCATCATCCTCGAAGTCGCCGGACGTTCTGTAATTCGCACTGAGGATGATGTTGTTGGGAAACGTCGAATTCTCCTCATCAATATACGCTCCGATCTGCCGACTGCGATCCTTGATCTCAGTTCGCTGGTTTCCAAAAATACCAGTCAAAAGTCCTTCTGATCGCTTCGCTGTCGCGGGAATCGAGTACGTTACCGCGAGAAGTGTCTCCGCCGGAATTGAGCAAAGGAAGAATTCTCCAATGGGCTGAGAGATGCGGATTGCAGGCACTGTCAGGAAATATTTAGCCATGACGGTCTGCCCTATCGTGTAATTCCTGCGGTTTTTCATCGAGAACCGGGATCTTTGGTGCCTTTTTTTGATCGAATCCGGTTACTACAAAGCTAAAAAATAAGGAAAGTACAAGTAAAAAGAGCAGAAATCCAGATGCTCCCCAACGCCATTCAGACTTTGAGTGCGGAGCGTCCGTCGCTGGCTGGGGAAAATTAGTTTTTAAGGACAGCCAAAAGGCGAGAGTCCAAAGAACAAATAAAAATATGCAAGTCCATTCTGCTACGGCCCCATCGAAGGAGCGATTTTCATCCTTGACGAGAAGAAACGCCTCGCAAAATAAAGGGATGATAAAGCCTAGAACATAAATCCCGAGCGTCTCGGGCGAGGTGTCCGACCTATTAAGGTGAGGAAGCCCCCAAGTGACAGCCGCTATTCCGCAAGCTGTGATAACTAGACTTAATTTGGCGCCGGTAGCTCGAATTCCATCTACGAACTTTGACCATATTTCGTCCCAGAATCCCTTCCATTCGTTGCTCGTAAATAACGGCCTGGCCATTTCGAAATATCCCGTTCATTGATGAGCGCCTCACAGCTATGGAGGCTCTCCCTGGCTGGGAGGGTTGTAGTCCACCCCTTTAGTAAATATCGCAATTTCCAGCCGCGGCCACAACAAATCTTCTACGCATTCCGAAATGGAGGCTCTTCCGGCGAAGAGAACGTTTGTTTTTTCAGGGAAATGAGGTCCGCGTTGTGCGATGCGCGACGGTCTTCTTTAAGGGCCACCTGCGAGATGGCTGGCCGTTTCCATTGCCATTGCTAGAAAGACTGAAGCACATTTGGCAAGCCATGGCGGTGAGCCAGATTGAATTTCTTGCGTTGCCGGCTAGCCAAGCTAAAAAGACGGAACTCCTTACAAATTCCGCTCATAATCCGCCTAAAATGCTCCTCAACGAGCAGGGTCCAGGTCAGATAACTTCAACGTGCCCATATTTGCCCTGAGGGTCTTTTTCCACGCGGCTCCAGTCTCACCTCCAGCAAAGCTTCCCGCAGGAATAGTCGGCACGGGCGATTGAGTAGGGCTCTGCGCCGCATCCGCGAAAGAGCCCCGGAAGCTGGCCCTTCGCCGAACTGTCCCCGGATTGCGTATGGCCAAGACGGGTCGATCCGCCGTCATCGTTGAGATACTCAAAGTAGAGCCGTAGGAAGACGGCAGCAAGAAAAGATCTGAACGCCGCAACGCATTGGCGCAGTAGCTGGGTTGGGGTTACTCGAGCCTGATCTGGAAAGGAATCTTCGCGCGAAAATCTTCTCCCTTCGCGACGCGTTGAGGGGCGTCAGATTCTCTGCGCCGCAGAAGGCTATTGAGATGGAGAGGGCGGCTCAGGCTTTGGATGAAGCGGCGGTGGTGAATCGCCGCCTTTTGGGCCTTGATAGGAGATCACAAAATTTCTCCTGGCTAAAAACCTGAAACTCGCGTTTGTGATCGGCCGGGATGCCTTGCAGGAACGGTTGGCCGATCTGATTCTGAAGATGGATCGGGCGCCCGAGGCTCAGCGACACTCAGACGGAAAATTTCTGGGGCGGACGTTGCGAGAGTCGCTCTGAAAACGTTGGGCGGATACTTTCGGACGCCTCGATAGCGGGGCGATAGGTAGACGATCCTCTTTGAGGGCTAGCCCGATCCTGCGGCGTAGTCCTTACTTCCAGATATGGGCTGCATGGCTCCTGCAGAAAAAACGGAACTCCGTTATGAGTTCCGCCCCCTCTGGCGTAACCTATTCCTATCGAGCCAGGCCCCACGTTGCCACGCAACGACCGAGGCCCCACGGCGTACCGGGATCGATTTCATCCACCCGGCCCATGCCCCTCCGCTCCCCAACTTCCCTGCAGTAGAACGATTGCCTGGCTAACCCAGTAGGGCTCTGCTAGCGCATCCGCGAACGAGTCCCGGGTCACACCTGCTGTCGGTGCTCATTAACAACACGGTATTGCTGCCCGCCGGGCCCCTCCACCAGGGGAGCCCGCGCAGCGCAACGGGCGTGCCTGGACGAGGCGCCCGCGGAGACAACGGCTGGCCGAAAGGCTGGGTCTGGCACGTGGCGCGCGCCATCTCTCCGGAGCGGCCCGGCGGAGCAGTTTTTTTTAGCGCATCGGGTTGATGCGTTTCCGTTTCCGGAATTCCCGGGCGCGGCGTTCAGCCGTGCCCATTGCCCAACTGGCTCCAGGGCAGCCGCTCCAGTGCCGCGGATTCTCCGCCGGCCTGGCGCAGGAAGGCCCGCTGCCAGCTCAGGTAGCCCATCAGCGCCACCACGGACCGCGTGGACGCATTCATCAGGCCAAACTGCAGGGCCTCGATCTCGGCGCGCACGCTCGGCGCGTGCACCCATCCGGCAGGGCAGTGGTCCACCAGGGAGTGGAAGTACTCCCGCGCCTGGTTGAAGTAGCGCAGCTGGAAGGAGTTGAACACGAAGGTGTCGTTTTTCCTGGCGCGCAGGCTCTCCGGCACCACGCCCTTCTGCGCCTCGCGCAGCAGCTCCTTGTAGCGGCCGTTGAAGTCGTGCACCAGCAGCGCGCTGACGTGGTCGTACACGTAGTCGATCAGCCGCAGGTCGCAGAACGGCGAGGCATCCTTGAGGCCGCGGCGCGCAAAGTGCGGCGCGGTCACGGCGCGCGTGGCGGCGAAGTAGCCCCAGTTGTCGCAGATGATGCCGTCGCCCACCAGTTCCCGCTCGGTCTGCCGCCGCTGGTCCTCCCACGCCGCGCGCCGGTCATCGGCTCGCAGCCAGCCCACCGGCGCATGCAGCAGCCGGTCCATGTTCACGTCGCAGACGTCCAGCGGGTTCCAGGGCCATTTCTCCGTGTGCCGCGCCATGCGGTAATACAGCTCCCGCGGGATCTGCGAGACCAGGCTCTGCAGCGCCAGGCTCACCGGGCTGCGGCTCATTAGCCTGGCCGCCGGTCGCAGCGCGCTGAAGAAGGCGCCCCACTCGCCGCGCCCCAGCAGGTGGGGCAGCATCGCCGGCGAGCGCAGGAAGAGCTGGTCCGCGCCAAAGCCGGTGAACACCAGCCCGCCCGGCCGCGTCATCTGCGCCACCGCCTCGGAGAACAGCTCGCCAAACCAGAAGAAGTCGCTGGGCTCGTCGCTGTAGGCCGGCTCCAGCTGCGGCACCGCCGGCAGTTCGTCCGGCGGGATGATCCGCAGGTCAATGCCATAGCGCTCCGCCACCTCGCGGGCATAGCCCTCGCTGATATGGTGGGAGGGCACGTTGGGCTGCGAGAACATCACCCCCTTGGCGCCCTGGGTGACCTCGCCCACCAGGCAGGCCACGAAGGACGAATCCAGCCCCCCGGAGATCTCGATACACACATCCGCGCCCGGCGCCGCGTGCAGGTGGTCCTGCACCGACTCGCGCAGCAGCCGCAGGATCTCCGGCGCCACGTCCTCGCGGCGCTGCTGCGGGTCCAGCTTGTACTGGTACTGGCGCATCACCAGCGCGCGCTTGGTCACGCCCGGCCCCAGCGTCACCAGTTGCCCCGGCAACACACGACGCACACCCGCCAGCGGCGTGCACTCCGCATGGAACTGCGAGCCGGGCACGATCAGCGTGTGCCGGCCAAAGTATTCCTCGTCCCACTCCGGCACCGGCGTGGCGGCGTGAAAGGGGAAAAGGCGGTTGCAGAACAGCCCTTGGCCCTCGCCGTAGTAGAGCTGGTGCTGCCCCGTCAGGCTCTTGAAGCCATGCACACCCTCGCGCGTGACGTAGCAGGCGACGAAGTCACCCGTCACCTCGCAGAACGCCCCGGTGCCGCGCTCCCGCAGCCGCTCCAGCAGCACCTGCGCCGGCCGCGCATGCCGCTGCCCGTTGATGCGGAAGATGGCCCCCTCCACCAGCAGCACGCCCTGCTCGCTGGCCGCCTGCTGCGTGCCGGCGCCCGCCCGCCACCGCGGGCTCGTGCCCGCCTGCACCAGGAAGACCTCCCGCGTGCTCGCCTCAGCCTGACAATTCGCGCCCTGGTGCGACTGGGTAATGGGTTCCACCTGCATGTTCATCATATTCATGAGCGCCGCCTTACTCGTCCTGTCCTTCTGCAGCACCAAGCTCCTCGGCCTGGACCGCACCGTCCGCCTCGCCACCGGCCTCGGCCGCCGCTGCCGCCCGCTGTGGCGCGCCTTCGGCGCCCGGCCAGCGCCGCAGATCGCGGACCGGATCCAGCGCGGCCTGCGTTTCCTGCCGTTCCCCATCGAGTGCCTGGATCAGGCCATCGTCACCTGGTACCTGCTCAACCTCCGCGGCCACGCCGCCAACCTGCGCGTAGGCATGAAGCTCTCCCCGGTCAGCGGCCACGCCTGGGTAGTCAACGGCGGCCAGACCTTCGTCGCCACGCCGGGGCTGGAGGACTTCACGGTGGTGGCGGAATATCCGGCTTGGCGGTAACTCCCCTCGCCCGCTTGCGGGAGAGGGGCGGGGGACGAGGGCATGGATGCCCGAGGTAGGGCAACGCAGGAGCAGTTGCCGAGAGGGGCTGTAAATCTGTCGGTGACGCACCATTCCCAGATTCACAGCCCCTCTCCCGGCCCTCCGGGCCACCCTCTCCCGCGAGCGGGCGAGGGAAGAACCTCCGCTGGAGTTTCCGTTCGCCCTGAGCCTGTCGAAGGGTGGGCGGAAACCAGCTAGCCGCAGTTGGGGAAGTCCGCCCGCGCTTCTACAGGCTCAGCACGAACGGACTTCTTCAAGTGTCCGAGGCTGAATAGGCTCAGTGCCGCCTACCGTCGCACCTCAATCAACCTCAACCCCGCCAACTCCTCCGCCAGCTCCGACAGATCCTGGTGAATCTCCGCCTCCGGCGCGTTGTACTCCGCGCCGATCTGCTTTGCCGCCCGCAGCGAGTCGCCGGCAAACAGCTGCGCCAGCATCTCCGCGCCCATGTCGTTGAGCCCGAAGGACTCCCCCGTGCGCGTGGAAAACAGCACGCTCTTGCCCTCGATGCGCGTCAGCGTCACGCCCTTGGCGAGCTGGGCCTTGAAGGCGGGGAGGGCGGCCGGCGGTGTCGGGTTCATCTTCGTATCCGTCATGTGATCAGTGCTTGAAGGAGGTCGCCGCGCTCAAGCGGCCGCCTGTTCGGGTTCAGGGTTGCGGAACAGCGAATGCGCCTCCGGCTCCAGGGCATCCGCCTGGTGGCGCCACAGGCTGGCGTAGAGCCCGCCGCGCGCCAGCAGCTCGGCATGCGTGCCCTGTTCCACCAGCCGCCCGGCATCCATCACCAGGATGCGGTCCATGCGCATCAGGGTGGAGAGCCGGTGCGCAATCGTGATCATCGTCCGCCCGCGGCCCAGGGCCTGCAGCTCGCGCTGGATCGCCTGTTCCGCCTCGCTGTCCAGCGCCGCGGTGGGCTCGTCCATGATCATGATCGGCGCGTCCTTCAATATCGCGCGTGCCATCGCCAGGCGCTGCCGCTGCCCGCCGGACAGCTTCACGCCGCGCTCGCCCACGATCGCCGCATAGCCCTCGCGGCCCTGCTCGTCGCGCAGTTGCCGGATGAACTCATCCGCCTGCGCCTGCCGCGCCGCGCAGGCCACGTCTGCCGGCGCCGCCTCGGGCTGGCCGTAGCGGATGTTGTCCAGTATCGAGCGGTGCATCAGCGTCACGTCCTGCGTCACCACGCCGATCGCCGCGCGCAGGCTTTCCTGTGTCACCGCGCGCGTGTCCTGCCCGTCGATCAATATGCGCCCGCCGTTCACGTCGAACAGCCGCAGCAGCAGGTACACCAGCGTGGACTTGCCCGCGCCGCTGCGCCCCACGATGCCCACCTGCTCGCCGGGGCGTATCGTCAGGTCAAAGCCGTTGAAGACCTCCGCGCGCCCCTCGTAGCCGAAGCGCACCGCCTCGAAGCGGATCTCGCCTCGCGTCACCGCCAGCGGCTGGGCCTGCGGCTCATCCAGCAGCCGGTTGGGCGCGCAGATTGACTCCATGCCGTCCTGCACGGCGGCCACGTTCTCGAAGATGCCGGAGATCTCCCAGGCCACCCAGCCCGCGGTGCTCGCCATCTGCCAGCACAGCGGCAGCGCCATGGCCAGCGCGCCCGCGCCCACCAGCCCCTGCAGCCACAGGTTCACGCCGATGCCGGTGGTGACCGCCATCAGCGCCGTATTGAGCAGCGCCAGGCCAAAGACGAAAGCGGTGATCAGGCGCATGTGCCGGCGCTGCGCCAGGTCATGCGCCTCCAGCGCCTCGCGCGCGTAGGCGTCCTCGTTCTCCTGGCGGCCGAAGAGCTTCACCATCAGGATATTGCTGTAGCTGTCCACGATGCGGCCCATCAGCGTGGAGTAGGCCTCGGCATTGCCGCGTGCTCGCAGGCGCAGACGCGGCACGAAGTGCCGCAGCAGCAGGCCGTATCCCAGGAACCAGGCCAACACCGGCAGCGCCAGCCGCCAGTCTGCCTGGCACAACAGCAGCAGCGAGGTGCCGCCGTAGATCGCGATGTACCACACCGCGCGGATCGCGGCCTCTACGCTCTCGCGCAGCGCGCCCGGCATGTGCATCACCCGGCTGGCGATGCGCCCTGCCTGGTCGTTCTGGAAGAAGCTCCAGGGCTTGCGGATCAGGTGCCAGTGGCTCACCCAGCGAATGCGCGAGGTCACGCGCGGCACCAGCAGGTTGTTGCGCAGCACCAGGTCCAGCAGCAGCAGCAGCGGCCGCAGCAGCAGGATGAAACCCGCCATCGCCCACAGCATGGGGATGGCCTCGGTGAAGGCGGCCTGCCGGTCCGGCGCTGCCACCAGCGTGACGATCTTGCCGATGAACACCGGCACCATCGCGTCGGCCACCGCCACGCCGCTGCCGATCACCATCAGCGCCAGGAACAGGCGTTTGTGCTCGGCCAGAAAATATCGGTAGAGCGCGCGTAGCGAGGCCGGCGGCTGCTCCCGCGGCGGCGGGGCCGTGACATCCACCAGCTTCTCGAAGCGCTCGAACATATGTGCCATCAGGCTTGGCGGAGCGGGGCAGGGCCCGGCCGCCCAAAGAGAGCTGCCCCGGTCACCCGGGGCAGTCCCTGACAACTTCTTACTTGAAGAAGCCGGCGTACTGCTTGCCGTCGGAGCTGGGGCCCGTCGAGTTCGACTTGATCAGGGCCAGCGTGCCGAGCTTCACCAGAACAGGCTTGACGTAGGACTTCATGATTTCTACTCCACTAGATGGTTGGAACAACAGGATGGATACCGGTCCCCCGATACCCCGAGCACGGCTCGGCCTTTCACGGCCCCACCGCCCTCATTCGGAATGACGCGGAACATTCATCCGCGTCAGGAAAACTTTCTGCTTGCATCCCGGAGCTCCGAAAAGTCCGTTCGTGCTGAGCTTGTCGAAGTACGGGCGGACTTCCTCGCCGCCGGTCGATCCGATGCCCTTTATCTTCATGCCGCCTCCAGGCAAGGCTGGAAATACACCCGCGCCTTCTTGCGGCACTGCGACAGGTACTCCCGCGTCGCGCCCACGTTGCGGCCGATGGCGCTGGCCAGCTCGCCCATGCTCATGTCCTCGCGGCAGCTCCAGGCGATACACCGTGCCCGCTCCGGAAAATCGCGGTGGAAGGCCGAAAACTGCCGCCCCACCAGCGCCGCGTGCTGCAGGCGCTCCAGCGCCTCGTCCGGCCGCGCCGCTTCACAAACCGTGGTCTCCCGCAGCGTCAGCCCGCTGCCGTCGGCCTCGTCCAGCGAAGCAAGCTGGCTGTCCTTGCGGCGCCGCGCGTCCACCATCACGTTGCGCGCAATCGCCCACAGCCAGCCGACAAACGCCTCGTCTGTTTCCAGCGCCGCCGCCCCGCGCATCACCCGCAGGAAGGTGTCCTGCACCCAGTCATCCGCCAGCGCCCGATCCGCCCCCTGGCCCAGGTACCAGGCCACCAGGCGCGGCGCATGGCGGCGGTAGAGCAGGGCCAGGGCCTGGCGCTGGCGCTCGCCGCCCGCCTTCAGGTCCGCGATCAGCGCCGCCGTCACGGTGGCGGGCAGGCGGCTGGCTTCTGCTGTGATGTGGTCCATGGATTCGATACCCGCGACACGGCCCGCTTCCGGCCCTGCGTGAGTGCGTTTCCCCGTTCTTCCAAGCTGCGTTTCGTGCGTCCGGCAAGCGGCGCATGCCTTGAAACGAGTATTCGTTTTCGCCCGCGCCCGGCGTAACCCCTCCGTGGGGGGGTGAGGGCGGCGGAGCTGTGATGGAGTTCACCCGTTCCGGGGGCTGGACGCGGGCCGGCGGCGCGCCCTGGCGCCTGGCCGGAGTCGTACGGTGTTTGCCCGCGCAGAAAAATGCCCGCTCGCGGCGGGCATGTCGGCGGCTATCCGTTCAGGGCCGCGCGTCCGGCGGCGCACCCTGGGCGCACTTCACGCAGCGCAGCGTTTCGCCCAGCACTCCGGCGCGCCCCTCTGCCGTTACCACCCAGGGGCGGTTCTGCCAGGGCGGGTTGTGGCGCACGTGCTGGTTGTGGCCGCACTCCAGCTGTGCCACCCAGTGCCGCTCCTCGTCCTGGTGAAAGCCGGTGATCCTTCGTTCAATGGCCTGCATGGTGTGCCGGGGCGTTAGTGCGTACAGTCGTCGCTGGATTGGAGGGGATCGCGGTGGCAAAGAGGATACTCGCCCTGGTGGGCTACACGGTCGCCGCCCTGTTGCTGGCGCTGGCGGCGTTCGCCGTGCATCTCTATTTCGAAGGCCGCCCCGAGCAGGGCCGCCCGCAATACGTGGCCATGGGCAGCTCCTTCGCCGCCGGTCCGGCCATCAGCTCGGCAGCTCCAGGCAGCCCCTGGTTCTGCGCCCGCTCACGCGACAACTACGCGCACCAGCTCGCCCGGCTGCGCGGCCTATCGCTGGTGGACGTGAGCTGCGGCGGCGCCACCACCCGGCACATCCTCGAAGGCGGCCAGCTGATGCAGCCCGCGCAGATCGCGGCCGTCACCGCCGAGACCGAGCTGGTCACGATCACCATCGGCGGCAACGACATCGCCTACCTCGGCAACATGATGGCGCTGGCCTGCAATGAGCAGACACCCTGGTACATCCGCGGCATCGGCGGCTGCCACGTGCGCAGCCCCGAAGAGACCGAGCAGAAGCTCCAGCCCCTGCTGGAGCGCCTGGTGGCCATCATCACGGAAGTGCGCCGCCGCGCGCCGCACGCCCAAGTAGTGTTGGTGAACTACCAGACCCTGCTGCCGGAAAGCGGCAGCTGCGAGCGGCTCGGCCTGAGCGACGAAGCCGCCGCCCAGATGCGCGTCATGGCCAACCAGCTTGCGGAAGTCACCTACGCCGCCGCCGAAGGACATGGCGCCCTGCTGCTCGACGCCCAGCGCCTGACCCTGGGGCACGATGTCTGCGCCCCGCAGCCCTGGGCCAACGGCCTGCATCCCGAGAAGGGACTGCTGGGTGCGCCGCTGCATCCCACGCTGGAGGGAATGACGGCGATCGCCCAGGGGCTGAACGCCCTGCTGGGAGAGCGGCCGCGGTAGTCGCCGCGCCTCAGGCGGCCAGGTAGCGCACTGTCGCCATGATGCGCAGCTTGCGGGAGGCGTTGATGGACGGCGTGTGCAGCGTCCGCATGTCCATCAGGTAGACGTCGCCGGCCTGCCCGGACATTTCCAGTATCGAGAAATCCCGGGCGCGCATTTCGAGCTCCAGGTTCTCGTTCCGGCGCAGCCGCTCGCGGAATGTCCGGCCTGCTTCTCCCTGCTCCGCCAGTCGATGCGATCCCGCCATGGCCAGGGTCGCGCCACCGCGGGGCAGCACGTCGTCGACCAGCACGAAGGCCTGGATGCCCGGCACGCGCTGCTTCTCCGGGGCAACATCCGTGTGCCAGTTCAGCCCTTCCAGCGTCCACTCTCCCTGGTTGGGCAATGACAGCAGCAACTGGCCCGGCGCGGCGGCCAGCTTGCCCTCCGCCAGCGTCTCCATGTCGGCGTACAGCCCGGGCGAGATCAGCGGGGAGGGCGTCTCCGGCAGCCGGATCATCCCGGAGAGCCGGGTGATCTGCTGGAAGGCCGGCAGTTGCTTGAGCGAGGCCGACAGGCTCTTGCCGGAGGCCCAGACCTTCAGCCGCTCCAGCTCCTCCAGCACGTATTCCCGCAAGGAGCTGACCTGACTCCGTCCGGCGGCGCCCTTGAGCTGCAGCACCCCACGCTCACGGAACAGCGCCTGCTGTTCCGGTGTCAGGTACGGCTTCGCGGCTGTCGGAGGCATGTTTTCGCATCATAGACCCGCGGCCCTCCATTAGCCGGCCTTATGCCCCACATAACGAGTATTCGTTTCTGCGGGCCGGAGGCCGTGGTCAGAATACCGGCCCGTTCCGTGCTGTTACTTCCCCTGCTCCCCGCCAACGCCATGACGCCTGCAAGCCCGGTCGATCCCCAGCGCAGCGCCCTCGAACAGGTCGCCGCCAGCGCCAAGGGCCCCTATGGCGACACCACCATGGCGCCGGAGGATCACACTCGGCTGCGCTACCGGCTGGTGGCGGAGGCCGATCCCCAGTTGCCGGCCCGCGTGCTGGCCCTGCTCACCGTGCGGAACGAGCTGCCCTTGCAGTTCGCCTTCACCCGGCGCGATGAGGATGAATCGCTGGAGCTGCGCTTCGAGCTGCAGGCGCACACGGTGATGTACCCGGAGCTGCTGCTCGACCGCCTGCTGAAGATCCCCACCGTGCGCGAAGCCGGCCTGCTGCCGCGCGCCTGGGAGCCCTGAGGGCGTCGGCGCTGGCGCTCTGCCGTGCTGGCGTGACGCCCTTTGGGCCATAAGGTAGATTTATATGGTGAGCACGCGACTTAACATCGATCTATTGCGCAACTTCGTCGCCATCGCCGAGGCCCGCGTGATGAGCCGCGCGGCCGACAAGGTGGGGCGCACGCAAGCGGCGCTGAGCCAGCAGGTCAAGCGGCTCGAGATGGAAGTGCAGCAGACCCTGATGATCCGCAGCGGGCGCGGCATCACGCTGACGGCGCAGGGCGAGCGGCTGTACCTGCACGCACAGAACATCCTGCGTACCCACGACGAAGCGGTCGGCGAGCTGCTGGGCGTGAGCCTGTCCGGTGAGCTGCGCGTCGGCTGCCCGGAGGACTACGCGCTGGCCTTCCTGCCGCAACTGCTGCGGGAATACTCCAAGCTGCATCCCCAGGTGCTGATCGAGGTGGTCTGCGAGCCGACCACGCGGCTGCTGGAGAAGATCAAGAGCCAGGTCCTGGACATCGCCATCGTCTCGGAGCCGGACAGTTCGCAGCGCGACCGCTTCCTGCGCCGCGAGCAGTTCGTCTGGGTGGGGGTCAAGGGCAGCGATGCCCACAACCGCGATCCCGTGCAATTGGCACTCTCGGATCCCGACACCCTGGACTACCAGGCCGCCGTTTCGCGGCTGCAACGCGCCGGGCGCCAGTACCGCATCGCCTATGCCAGCGCCAGCATGGCGGGGCTGATGGCGGTGGTGCGTTCCGGCCAGGCGATTTCCGTGCTGACACAGTGCGCCGTTCCGCCCGATCTGTATGCACTGCCGCCCTCCAGTCGCCTGCCCAAGCTGCCCTCCATCGGCATCACCATCAAGACCGGGCGGCACAACTCCTCGCAACTGCTGCGCAGCTTCGAATCGCACCTGCGCTCGATGCTGCCGACGATCTAGCGGGCCCTTTCCGGCCCCCGATCCGGCCCGAGCGGCGGTTCATGCGGCAGGCCTCGGAGGAGCCGCCAGAGCCCATAAGAACCTCTTATATCCCACATAAGAAGTATTAGCTTCTTGTGGGGTAGGCCCCCCGGCAGAATGGCCTGAAGGCTCCCCGTTTTTTCGTGGCAGGCAGCAAGCCGGCGGGTGATGCAGCGGAGCTGCCGGTTACCAGCCGCGCGGCGCAGCTTCCTCAGCAAGGACGGGTCGTGAGCGACATTCCAGAACGTTTTGAAGTCAGGACCCTGGACCAGGGGTTTTCCGAGCGCGTCGAGATGATCCCGATGCGCGACGGCGTGAAGCTGAAGACCTACATCTACACGCCGCGCCACGCCAAGGACGCGGGCACGCTGATCATGCGTACGCCCTACAACGCCTCGCTGTTCAAGCCGCGGATGGCGGGTGACAAGTATCTGCTCGCTGGCTACATCCGCGTGATCCAGGACGTGCGCGGCAAGCACGGCTCGGAGGGCGACTACTACGTCACGCAGGCCACGCGCGGGCCCTGCAACCCCACGGATACCGATCACTCCACCGACGCCTGGGACACCATCGACTGGCTGGTGAAGCATGTGCCGGAGTCCAATGGCCGCGTCGGCATCTTCGGCAATTCCTATGTCGGCTTCACCAGTGCCATGGCGCTGCTGGACCCGCATCCGGCCCTGAAGGCCGCGGTGCCCTCGGGCCCGCTGATCGACGCCTGGATGGGCGATGACTGGTTCCATTACGGCGCCTTCCGCCAGATGATGCTGGGCTTCATCCACATGCAGAGCGGCCAGCGCGGCGTCGGCGTGCTCACGCCCAGCCAGACGCACGACAAGTACGAGGAATTCCTGCGCGCCGGTTCCGCCGGCGACTACATCCGCGAGCACGGCCTGGATCGCCTGCCCTTCGTGGCGCGCATGATGGAGCACCCGTCCTACGACGCGTACTGGCAGGCCTACGCGGTGGACCAGCGCCTGGCCGAGCGCCCGTCGACGGTGCCCACGCTGTGGACGCAGGGCTTCTGGGACCAGGAAGACAACTGGGGCGCCAACCACGCCTGGCGCGCGCTGAAGCAGGCCGGGCACGAGGCCAACAACTGGCTGGTGCTGGGCCCCTGGCACCACAACCAGGTATGGCGCACGGCGCCGTCGATCGGGCCCATCCAATGGCAGATCGACACCGCGCACCAGTACCACCAGGAGATCATGTTCCCGTTCCTGGACGAGCACCTGCGCGGGGGCCCGCCGGCGAACCTGGCCCGCGTGATGGCCTACAACACCGGAGAGAAGCGCTGGGAGCGCCTGGAGGACTGGCCCACGGCCTGCGACGAGCAATACGCCTCGAGCCTGCAGCCGCTGTACCTGCAAGCCGGCTCCGCGCTGTCCTTCACCCGGCCCTCGCAGCAGCAGGCCGGCGACACCTATTGCAGCGATCCGGCCAAGCCGGTCCCCTACCTGCCGCGGCCGGTGGTCGATCCCTTCGCCGAGCTGGGCACCGGCGTGCTCGGCAAGCCCTACGAGGCCTGGAGCACCAGCCTGGCGCAGGACCAGCGCTTCGTCGACGGCCGGCCGGACGTATTGAGCTACGAGACGCCGGTGCTGACCGAGGCCGTGCACGTGCGCGGCATTCCGCTGGCCGACCTGCACGCCATGACCACGGGCACCGACGGCGATTTCGTGGTGAAGCTGATCGACGTGTATCCGGCCAAGGATCCTGTCGACCCCGACAGCAGCGGCTACCAGCTGCCCATCGCCATGAACATCTTCCGCGGCCGCTATCGCGAGAGCTTCGAGCAGCCCAGCGCGATTCCGGCCAACGAGGCGCAGCAGTACCGCTTCGAGCTGCCCAACGTGAACCATGTGTTCAAGCCGGGGCACCGCATCATGGTGCAGATCCAGTCGAGCTGGTTCCCGCTGTACGACCGCAACCCGCAGAGCTTCGTGCCGAACATCTTCAATGCCCGGCCCGAGGACTATCGCAAGGCGGACATCACCGTGCTGCGCTCCGCGGAGCAGGCCTCGGCGGTGCTGCTGCCGGTGGTGAAGCCGGCGCTTGCCTGAAGCAGCGAACAACAACGAGTTTCATCATTCCGGGAGCGGTATGGTCATGCGGAACACATCTTTGATCGTCGGGACCGTGGTCGTCATCGCGGCAGTCGCGGCGATCTTCGCGCTGCGCGAGCCGGCGCTGCTGAAGGCCGAGGCGTCCTCGCAGGTTGCGGCTGCGGCCGGCAACGGCGACTGGCTGATCGGCGGCCACGACGCGGGCCAGACCTATTCGTCGCCGCTGAAGCAGATCAACGCCGGCAACGTCGGCCAGCTGGGCTTTGCCTGGAACTACGACCTCGACACCAAGCACGGCCAGTCCTCGACGCCGGTGGTGGTGGACGGCGTCATGTACCTCAGCGCGCCCTGGGGCTTCGTGCACGCGCTGGATGCCCGCAGCGGCAAGAAGCTGTGGTCCTTCGACCCGAAGGTGAACGACGCCATCACCAGCAAGGTCTGCTGCGGCATCACCAACCGCGGCCTGTCCTTCCATAAGGGTCGCATCTTCGTTGCCTCGCTCGACGGTCGCCTGATCGCGCTGGATGCCAAGACCGGCCAGAAGGCCTGGGAAGTGGACACCATCATCGACCACGAGCGCGGCTACACGGTCACCGGCTCCACCTACATCGCCGGCGACCTGGTGGTGATCGGCAATTCCGGCGCCGAGCTGGACGCGCGCGGTTACGTCACCGCCTACGACACGCAGAGCGGCGAGCAGCGCTGGCGCTTCTTCACGGTGCCGAAGAGCACCACCGGCCCGTTCGAGAACCCCGAGCTGGAGATGGCCGCCAAAACTTGGGACCCGAACTCCTTCTGGGAGGTGGGCCTCGGCGGCACGGTCTGGGACGGCATGGCCTACGACCCGCAGCTGGACCTGGTCTACATCGGCGTGGGCAACTCCGCGCTGTATCCGCGCGAGCTGCGCAGCCCCTCGGGCGGCGACAACCTGTTCGTATCGTCGATCCTGGCGCTGCATGCCGGCACCGGCCGCCTGGCCTGGCACTACCAGACCACGCCGGGCGACCAGTGGGACTACACCGCCACGCAGAAGATGATCCTGGCGGACCTGGAGATCGGCGGGCGCCAGCGCCAGGTGCTGATGCAGGCGCCGAAGAACGGTTTCTTCTACGTGCTCGACCGCGCCACCGGCGAACTGCTGTCCGCCGAGCCCTACGTGCCCGTCACCTGGGCCTCGCACGTGGACAAGAAGACTGGCCGCCCGGTGGAAACCGGGCAGGGCAACTACAGCGGCAAGCCCGTCCTGATCTTCCCGTCGCCCGCCGGCGGCCACAACTGGCACCCAATGGCCTTCAATCCGCAGACGCGGCTGGTCTACATCCCGGCGCTGGAAATGGGCGCGGTGTGGTGGATGCCGAAGGAGCCCTACAAGTACCAGAAGGGCGGCATCAATATCGGCGCGCTGTACAGCTTCCCGATCGACGGTGCCATCGACTGGGGCCTGGACGCGGAGGCTTCCGCCAAGATGCCGACCGTGGCCGAGCTCGCCAAGGGCCAGCCTGATCCGACCATCCGCGGTTATCTGCGGGCCTGGGATCCGGTGGCCAACAAGGTGGCCTGGCAGGTGGAAACCTCCGACCAGTGGGCCGGCAAGATGAACGCCATCTGGAACGGCGGCGGCGTGATGACCACGGCGGGTGACCTGGTGTTCCAGGGCCGCTCCACCGGCTATCTGTACGCCTACCGCGCCTCCACCGGCGAGCAGCTCGCTGCGATCAACCTGGGCGTGAGCATCATGGCCGCGCCGATGACCTACGAGCTGGACGGCGAGCAGTACGTGGCGCTGCTGGCCGGCTTCGGCGGTGCCCTGGGCGGCACGCATCCCGAGGGCACGGCGGCCTATCGCTATGGCAACGCCGGCAAGCTGATCGTGCTGCGCCTGGGCGGCGGCGCGGTGCCGCTGCCGGCCGAGATCCAGCATGCGAAGAAGTTCGCCACGCCGCCCGCGCCGCGCCACGGCTCGCCGGAAACGATCACGCGGGGCACGGACCTGTTCAAGCGCCACTGCCAGCACTGCCACAACAACAGCGCGGCCACGGGCACCGTTCCGGACCTGCGGCGCATCAATGCGCAGACCTACGGCGAGTTCGAGGACATCGTGCTCGGCGGCATCCGCGCCAGCCGCGGCATGGGTTCCTTCAAGGGCCTGCTGACGCCGCAGGACGTGGAGGCCATCCGCGCCTCCATCATCAACGATGCCTGGCAGGCCTACGACAGCGAGCAGGGTGCCACGGGCTCCGACGCACATGCGCCGCCGCCGCCAGATTCCAACGCAACCGGGGACCGTAAATGACGATCAAGCTTGAATGGAAGAAGGCCGCCACGTCGCTGTGCGCTGGCATGACGATGCTGGCCATGCCCGCGCAGGCCGCGGACAAGGCCGGCGACAGCGCGCTGCGCGACGCCGAGCGCATGATCGCGCGCTGCCTGGACTACGTGGCCAGCCAGAAGCTTACGCCCTTCAGCGTCGGCGTCATCGACGCCTCCGGCACGCTGGTGGCCTTCAAGCGCCAGGACGGCGCTTCCCCGGCGACCGCCGAGGCCGCGCTGCTGAAGGCGCGCACGGCGCTGCGCCTGAACGCCCCCACGGCGGTGCTGGGCGGAGTCGCCGCGGCCGACGCGCCGACCCGTGATGCCTTCCTGATCATGCAGATGACGACGCTGCCGGGCGGCGTGCCGCTCGCCGACGACAAGGGTCGGGTCTCCGGTGCGGTCGGTGTGTCCGGCGGCTCGGCCGAGCAGGACGCCGAATGCGCCCGCCGGGCCGCCGAGCCCGCCGCGGCCAAGCTCAAGTAGCCCGCCCGTAGCAGGGGCCGGCGGCGAGCCTGCCGGCCCTGCTCTCGATTCGGTGGCCCGGGGAGTCGCCGGATCACCCTTTCCCCTGCATGCCCCGGATGCGGGCTGATGCTGGCTCCCCCGGCCGCAAGCCGCACGCCGCGCGGCGCTGCTGCACTGCATCGGCTCATTTCCCGCGTGGTTCCAGTGCAAAAAGCCTCACCGTGGGTCACTGCAATCAGCGTGCCCAAGCGCATAAGTAAATCTTATGTCTAGCATTAGAACTATTAGATTCGCGTCAATCATCGCATCGTGTAGTTTCAGCTCACGATGCCGTGGTTTCCCTGCGCGGCTCATCGGATGAGGGGGATTTGCCGGGTGGTACGGCGGGCAAGGCACCCAGGGGTACGGGTTGATTATTTGGACATGCCTTCGACATGAGCAGACCGACGTTCTCGAGTGGTTCCCGCGCACTTCCGTTTCGCCGGAGCACGCTGTGCCTGGCGCTGTGGGCCGGCTTCGTGTCGGTGGCGGGTGCCCAGGAGCAGGCTGCCGGCAGCACGCCGCCGCCTGCTGCGCAGGATCAGTCAGGGGATGCCGATATCGACTCCGCCCTCGATGAAATCCTGAACGGTGATATCGGCAACACGGCGCCGGCTGAAGCTCCCGCTGCGGCGGCGGCGCCCGCCGATGCGGCCACTCCGCCCGCCGCAGCTCCGCCGGCGCAGGTCGACGCCACGGCGCCCGGCCCGGCCGAAGAATCCTTCGAGGAGCTTGAGACGATCCCGGTGCTGGCTCGCGAGCAGCAGGAGCCGCAGTCGCTGCCCGAGCCCTCGCAGCGCGGGCAGATCGAGGAGATCGTGGTCACGGCAACCAAGCGCGAGCAGTCGGTGCGCGACATCCCGATGACGGTCGACGTGCTGACCGGCGACAAGCTCGAGCAGCAAGGCGCCCGTGAGCTGCAGGATTTCGTCGACCAGGTGCCTGGCCTGCAGATCCAGGACGTCGCGGTCACCGGCTCCCGCAAGATCGTGATCCGCGGCATCGCGCCCGACAACACCACGAACCAGACCGTCGGCGTGCTGCTGGGAGACATCCCGCTGGGCGATCCGATCGGCAGCTACACCGTAGTGGATCCGGACACCTGGGACCTGGCCACGGTCGAGGTGCTGAAGGGGCCGCAGGGCAGCCTGTTCGGCGCCTCTTCGCTGGCGGGCGTCATCCGCTACGTTCCGCAGGCTCCTAAGCTGGAGACCTGGGAAGGCAAGGCCTTCACCGAGTGGGCCACCGTGAAGGACGGCGGCTCGGCACCGACCTACGGCGCCGCGCTCAACCTACCGGTGGGCTCGACGCTGGCGTTCCGCCTCTCGGGCGTCTCGGAGCAGCGCCCGGGCATCATCGACATCGACAACCCGTTGCGCCAGGAGAAGGACGTCGATGAGGCGCGCAAGTGGTCCGGCCGGGCGATGGTGCTGTGGCAGCCGACGGATCGGCTGACCGTCAACGCCTGGTACACCGCCCAGGAACGCAAGGCCGACGAGGCCTTCTACGTGACCAACTTCGACGCGGACTACACGCGCTACGACGCGCCGCAGTCCTCGCCCACGGAGCGCTATTTCGATCTGTCCACGCTGGACGTCCGCTACGAGTTCGACTGGGCCACGCTGGTCTCGCTGACGGCCTACCAGACCAAGCAGAACCGCTTCGACTTCGACGGCTCCTATGCGCTGGCAGCTCCATTGGGCGAGCTGGGCCTCACGGTGGGGCGGACCAAGCGCGATGTCGATGCCAAGGGCATGATGCAGGAACTACGGCTGGTGTCGCCGGATGGCGGCGACTGGACCTGGCAGGCCGGCGCGTTCTACAGCGTCTACGACGCCTCGGTTGCCTCCGATATCTACACGCCCGTCCCGCTGCTGCCGAGGCTGCGCGCGGCCTTCAACCTGCTGCCCCCCGCCCTGCGCGATTCCGTCCTCAGCGAACGAGGCGTTTCGATCGGGCGCCAGACGCTCGATCCGCTGGAAGCCAGCGAAGCGGCACTCTTCGGCGAACTGTCGCGCCGCCTCGGATCGGTCACCGTCACGCTGGGTGGACGCCTCTACAGCACCGAGGTGAGCGGTGTCTCGACCACGTCGGGACTGATCCCCGTGCTTACCACCCGCGAACTGAAGTCGGTGGAGCCCCTGGACGTAAAGGATAAGGGCTTCAGCCCCAAGCTCGCCGTTGCCTGGCAAGCCACCGACGACATGCTGGTCTATGGCAGCGTTTCCCGCGGCTTCCAGTACGGCGGCGTCAACGCGGTGGCGATTCCCAACCCGAACTCGGCGGTCCCTCCGACCTACAAGTCCAGCACGCTGTGGGCCTACGAAGCCGGTGTCCGCACCGACTGGCTGGACCGCAGCCTGCGCTTGGACCTCTCGGCCTACTACCAGCGCTGGAGCGACGCCCAGGTTTCCCAGGTGGCGCCCCCGGCGGAGGCCTACATCGACAACGTCGGCGAGGTGGAAGTGAAGGGCGTCGAGCTGTCCCTGCGCTACCTGCTGCCGATAGAGGGACTGCTACTGGAAACCAGCGGCGGCTACCTGGATTCCAGGACCGCGGCGGAGTTCAAGGACGGTGATGGCGAACCTGTCCCTGCCGGCTCGACCATGCCCAACGCTCCGCGCCTGCAGGCATCCGCCTCGCTCAGCTACTCGCGTCTCTTCAGTGATGTCTGGAGTACCAGCACGGCGCTGCAGTTCTCCCATAACGGCTTTGCCTGGGGCAGCGTGCAGCACCAGGGCCGGCTGGAGGCGCGCAACATGCTGAACTTCAACTTCAGCCTGACGCGTACCGACCTCTCCTTCATCCCGACGCTGGGCCTGATCGTCAACAACATCACGGACGAGAGAAAGATGGTGTCCGCGACCAAGAATGCAGAGGACGACACGTTTGCAGACCTGGTGAACTGGACGGTGGGCTACACGCGCCCGCGCGCCGTCATCCTGCGGTTCGGCGTGGATTTCAAGTGAGGGGCACGTTCATGAAGCAGCCAACCATCCTTCGTCCGTTGCCGCTGCTCGGTGCGGCCCTGCTCGGCCTGGCGGCCTGCGCCAGCGCGCCGAAGCAGGAAGCGGCGAAGTACGAGGTGAGCATCACGCGCACCCAGTTCGGCATTCCCCACATCACGGCCGCCGACTTCGCGAGCCTCGGCTTCGGTGCCGCCTATACGCGCGCCCAGGACAACGTCTGCCTGCTGGCAGATACCTACATGAGCTTTGCGGGTGAGCGCTCGAAGTATTTCGGCGCCGACGGCGATGCCCTGATCGGCATCCGGCCGGCGAAGAACATCGACAACGACATCTTCCAGCTGGCGGTGACCGACAAGGCCGCCCTGCGTGCGGCCTTCCAGAAGGCATCACCGGATTCCCGGGCGCTGGTGGATGGCTGGGTCGCGGGCTACAACCGCTACCTGCGCGATCACCGCGACAGCCTGCCGGCAGCCTGCGCCGGCAAGCCCTGGGTCCGCGAGATCACCACGGACGATGTCCTGGTCTCGTTCAATACCTTCTCGATCCTGTCGTCGTCCGCCCTGTTCGCCAAGCAGATCGCGACCGCAGCGCCTCCGGCTGCGACGGCTCGCCAGGAGGCGGGATCCCGCGTCGCCGCGACGGAGGCTTTCGACGGCATGCCGCTCGGCAGCAACGGCTGGGCCTTCGGCGGTGACGCGACGGCGAACGGGAAGGGCCTGGTCCTGGCGAATCCACATTTTCCCTGGATCGGCCCCGCGCGCTTCTATGAGGTGCACCTGACCATTCCCGGCAAGCTTGACGTGGCCGGCGCGGCGATCATGACCCTGCCGTTCGTGGGCATCGGCTTCAACAAGGACGTCGCCTGGACCCATACCTCGGACATGGCGGCGCACATGACGCTTTTCAAGCTCGCACTGGATCCGCAGGACCCGACCGCCTACATCGTCGATGGCAAGCGCGAGGCGATGAGCCGCCGCGAGATCCAGGTGCAGGACAAGGACGGCCGGACGATCGTCCGGACCCTGTACGCGAGCCGCCACGGCCCGCTGATTTCCGTGCCGGGCACGGAGTTCGAGTGGACGCGGCAGGCGGCCTATGCGGTGACCGACGCCAACACCAACAACCTACGCAGCGGCGATACCTACCTGGACCTGGCCCGCGCGCGCAACGTGCAGGACATCCGCAAGGCGCTGGGCCGGACGCTGGGCGTGCCCGCCTTCAACACGCTGGCGGCCGATCGCAACGGCGACGCGCTCTACGCCGACATCACGCCGGTTCCGAACGTGCCGGCGGATCGCTTCGCGGCCTGCGGCACGGTGCGCGATCGCCTGCCGGGCCACCTGCAGGACATCTACGTGCTCGATGGCAGCCGTGCGGCCTGCGAGTGGGAAAAGTCGACCGACGTAGCCGAGCCCGGCCTGCTGCCGCCCTCGCTGCAGGCTGCGCTGCTGCGCCGCGACTACGTGCAGAACAGCAACGATAGCTATCGCTACTCCAATCCGGCCGAGCCCCTGCAGCTGAGCCCGATCATGGGCCGTGAGCCCGGCCTGGGCCGCCTGCGCACGCGCTCCGGCGTCGAGGAGATCGGCCGCGTGCTGAAGGCTGGCCGCTTCGACATCGACCTCGCCGCGCAGACGATGCTCGGCAACAAGTTCTTCGCGGCCGACCTGGCGCGGCCGGCGCTGCTGGAGCTCTGCAAGCGCAAGAGTGCGCCTGCCGAGGCCTGTGCGGCGCTGGCCAAATGGGATGGCAAGGCCGAACTCGACAGCCGCGGCGCGATGCTGTTCTCTCTGTTCTGGCCCAGGATCGAGAACCGCCCCGATGTATGGAAGGTGGCCTATGACGCCAACGATCCGCTCAACACGCCGCGTGGCTTCATCGTCGCGGGCAAGGCCGGCGACGAAGTGCTGGCCGAGCTGGCCGCTGCGGCGGAGGGCATGAAGAAGCTCGGCCTCGAGCCGGATGCGAAGCTGGGAGATGTGCAGTTCGCCCAGCGCGGCGAAGCGCGCATTCCCATCTCCGGCTCCTCCACCGGCGGCGTCCTCAACTACGCTAAGGGCATGCCGTCCCCCAAGGGCTATGTCCTGGTTCACGGTGCCAGCTACATGCAGGCGGTGACCTTCGACGAGCAGGGCCCGGTGGCCAAGGCCATCCTCAGCTATTCGCAGTCCACCGACCCGGCGTCGCCGCACTACGCCGACCAGACGCGTGAATTCTCGAAGAAGAAGCTGCACCGCTATCCGTTCTCGGCCGCGGAGATTGCCGCGGACGCCATCGGCGAACCGATGACGCTGCGGCAATAGGCCGCAGCACCGGCTGCATCGAAAAAAACATGAACTGCGGCTGGAGAAGGCCGCCGTAACCGACACGAGGTCCGCTGTGCTCAAACTTCAGAACGTCTGCCACACCTATCCCAACGGCTTCCGCGCGCTGGACGGCGTTACGCTGGAGGTGCCGCTGGGCATGTTCGGCCTGCTGGGCCCCAACGGCGCGGGCAAGTCCTCGCTGATGCGCTCCATCGCGACGCTGCAGGTGCCCACCTCGGGGGTAATCCAGTTCGGCGAGATCGACGTGCTGGCCAACCCCGAAGCGCTGCGCAGCACGCTGGGCTACCTGCCGCAGGATTTCGGCGTGTATCCGCGCGTCACCGCCTACGAACTGCTGAACCACATCGCCGTGCTCAAGGGCTACGCCGGGCGCGGCGAGCGCCGCGAGGTGGTGGAGGCGCTGCTGAACAAGGTCAATCTCTGGAAGTTCCGTGACAAGGCGGTGGCAGGTTTCTCCGGCGGCATGCGCCAGCGCTGGGGCATCGCGCAGGCACTGATGGGCGACCCGCGCCTGGTGATCGTGGACGAGCCCACCGCCGGCCTGGATCCCGAGGAGAGCAATCGCTTCCTCAACCTGCTGGCGGAAATCGCCGAGAACGTGGTGGTGATCCTGTCCACCCACATCGTGGAGGACATCTCCAAGCTGTGCCAGAACACCGCGATGCTGATGAGCGGGCGCATCGTCAAGCAGGGCACGCCGCAGGAACTGATCCGCGAGATCCAGGGCCGCGTCTGGCGCAAGACCATCGGCAAGGACGAGCTCGAGCCGCATCGCGATGCCTACAACGTGATCGCGACCCGGCTCTACGGCGGCCGCACCTACATCCACGTACTCGCGGATGCGAATCCGGGCGACGGCTTCACCGAGGCGGAGGGCAGCCTCGAGGATGCCTATTTCTCGACGCTGATCAGCGGCCGCCGCGCCTGAGATGCCGTCATGCTAAGCCACGTCGCTCGCTTCGAGCTGCGGTACCAGATCACCTCGGCGATCTTCTGGATCACCACCCTGGCGTTCTTCGGGCTGACCTTCTGGATGGTCGTCTCGGACAGCCTGCGGATCGGCTGGGGCGGATACGTGTTCCGCAACTCGCCGTACACGGTCGCCTTCAACCTGATGATCATGGCGGTCTTCGCCATGTTCATCGTGACCTCGTTCGTTTCCAACGTCATCCTGCGCGATGACGAGACCCGCTTCGGGTCGATCATCCGCGTGACCGGGCTGTCGAAGTTCGACTACCTGTTCGGACGGTTCCTCGGGGCCTTCTGCGCCAGCGCGCTGGTGTTCCTCGCGGTGCCTCTTGCTGCGCTGCTGGCGGCGGCCATGCCTTGGCTCGACCCCGAGACCGTTGGCGCATTCCGCTGGGACGCCTACCTGCACGCCTACCTCGTGCTGTGCCTGCCATCGCTGTTCATCCTCGGCGCCTGCCTGTTCGCGGTGGCGACGATCACGCGGTCGATGCTGGCGCCCTATGTGGTGGCCCTGGTCGCGTTGATGGTCTACCTGCTTTCGGCCCGCTATATCACGCAGCCAGGTATTCGCGACTGGGCCGCGCTGCTGGACCCCTTCGCCCTTTCGGCCCTCAAGCTGACCACCCAGTACTGGACCCCGACGGAGCGCAACGCGCAGTTGGTGCCCCTGGCGGGCCCCATCCTGTTGAACCGTGCCGTGTGGATGGGCATTGCCCTGGTGATGCTGGCCTGGACCTGGCGCAACTTCCTGCGCGTGGGCCATGAAGGCAAGCCCTCGAAGGCGACCGCGGAGCCGGCGACCGTGGACGTCGTCCGCAGTGCGCCGCCGGCGGCGCGGGTGCCGGCATCGCGCAAGCTCGGCTGGTCGGCGCTCGCCACCCTGACGCGCTTCGACGTGCTGAGCGTGCTGCGCAGCCCGTCGTTCCTCGTGCTGCTGGGCATGGCGATCCTGAACGCCCTGATCGGCCTGTGGTACTCCGGCGACGATTTCGGCGTGAACACCCTGCCGGTGACGCGCGTCATGATCAATGCGCTGACGGTCGAGTTTCCGACCATCGCCCTGGTGATCGCGGCCTACTACGCCGGCGAACTGGTCTGGCGCGACCGCGAGCGCCGGATCGAGCAGATCATCGACGCGACGCCGTCGCCGGACTGGGTGTTCGTACTGCCCAAGATCATCGCCATCGCCCTGGTGCTGTGGCTCATGGTGCTGGCCAGCGCGGCCACCGCGCTCGGCGTGCAGGCGCTCAAGGGCTATTTCGACTTCGAGCTGGCGCATTACCTGAACTGGTACCTGCTGCCCTGGATGATCACCATGGCGCAGTACGCCGTGCTGGTGGTCCTGATCCAGATGGTGGTGCCGAACAAGTACGGCGGACTGCTGGTGGTCGTGCTGGTGGTTGCCGCGCAGATCGCCTTCCCCAAGCTGGGCTGGGAGAACCACCTCTACCTGTACGCCAGCACTTCGCCGGTGCCGCTGTCCGACATGAACGGACAGGGCGAGTTCGCCAGACACGCGGCCTGGTACCGCGCCTGGTGGACCGCGGCGGCGACCCTGCTCACCGTGCTGGCCTACGGCCTCTGGCGGCGTGGCACCTCCGCCCCGCTGAAGCAACGCATCCGGCGCCTGCCGTCCAGATTGCGCGGGACCGCCGGCTGGGTCACGGCTGCCGCGGTGCTGGCGATGCTGGGAACGGGCGGCGTGGTGTACTACAACACCCACGTCCTCAATGAATGGCGCACGGCGCTCGACAGCGAGCGCTGGTCGGCGGAGTACGAGAAGCAGCTGTTCCCCTACAAGGCCATGCCGCTCCCGCGCATTACCGACGTGAAGCTGGACCTCGACATCCAGTCGGAAGTGCCGCGGGTGACCACGCGCGGCAGCTACGTGATCCAGAACAAGACCGCAGCGCCGCTGAGCGAAATCCCGGTGTTCTGGGCGCGCCAGATCGAGAAGGGCAGTTGGATGGGCACCGATGCCGTCACCGATCTGCAGATGCGCTCGCTGGAGATCCAGGGCGCCCGGATGGTCAAGGAAATTCCTGACCTGCATTTCCGGATCTACCGCTTCGACCAGCCGTTGCAGCCAGGACAGACCGCGGAGGTTCGCTTCGAGACGGTGCGCGAGCAGATCGGCTTCCGCAACAACAACAACGAGAACCGCATCGTCGAGAACGGCACTTTCCTGAACAACTGGGAGATCACGCCGCTGCTGGGCGTGCACAACATCTATGCACTGGGGGACCGCACGCAGCGCCGCAAGTACGGCCTGCCGGACGAGTTGCGTCCGCCGCAACTGGACGACGAAGCGCCGCGACTGAATCACTACTTCCGCCCGGACAGCGACTGGGTCAACGCCGAACTGACCATCTCCGCGGCCAAGGACCAGACGGTCGTGGCGCCTGGCACCCAGGTGGATTCGAAGGTCGAGGGAGAGCGCCGCATCACGCGCTTCCGGACCACGGCGCCGATCCATCATTTCTTCACCGTGCTATCGGCGCGCTACGAGCTGCGCCAGGAGCAATGGAACGACGTGTCGCTGGAGGTGTACCACCACCCGGCGCATGGCTACAACGTCGATCGCATGATGCGGGCGATGCGCGAGGGCCTGGACTACTACACGAAGAACTTCAGCCCCTACCAGTTCAAGGAGCTGCGCATCGCGGAGTTCCCGGCCTACCGCAACTTCGCGCAGGCCTACCCAGGCACGGTGGCGTACTCGGAGGCGGCCGGCTTCATCCTGGGAGCGCCCGAGCCGGACTGGTACGACGGCGTCACCTATGTCACCGCGCATGAAGTGGCGCACCAGTGGTGGGCGCACCAGGTCGTCGGTG
Source organism: Solimonas sp. (assembly GCA_030149365.1). Taxonomy (GTDB): domain Bacteria; phylum Pseudomonadota; class Gammaproteobacteria; order Nevskiales; family Nevskiaceae; genus Solimonas_A. Next base: position 35,765 of record JASBRP010000010.1, on the reverse strand, counting down.
CCGACATGCAAGGCCAGACCGTGCTGTCGGAAACCCTGGCGCAGTACTCGACCCTGATGGTCATGGAGCGCATGTACGGCAAGGAAGAGATCCGCCGCTTCCTCAAGCATTCGCTGGACACCTACCTGCGCGCCCGCGCCATGGCCACCGTGGGCGAAGTGTCGCTGGACCGGGTCGAGGAGCAGGCGCATGTCCGCTACATGAAGGGCGGCATGGTGATGTACCTGCTCAAGGAGCGCCTGGGCGAGGAGGCCGTGAATCGCGCCCTGCGGTCACTGATCAAGGACTACGCCTTCAAGGCGGCGCCCTATCCCACCTCGCTGGACCTGGTGCGACGCCTGCGGGCAGAAGCAAAGCCCGAGCACCAGCAGCTGATCACCGACCTGTTCGAGAAGATCACGATGTACGACGTCCGCGTGATCGAAGCACGCAAGAGCCGCCTGGCCGATGGGCGCTGGAGCGTCGACATCGAGATGGAAGCGCGCAAGCGCTATGCCGACGACCGGGGCCGGGAGACCGAGGCGCCGCTGGACGAGGCCTTCGACGTCGGTGTGTTCTCCGCCGAGCCCGGCAAGCGCGACTTCACGGCGAAGAGCGTGCTGGCGATGCAGGTCCATCGCCTGCGCAGCGGACGCCAGACCCTGACCCTCACGGCCGACCAGGAGCCGACCTTTGTCGGCGTCGACCCCTACAACACCTACGTGGACAGCAACTCGGACGACAACGTGTTGCCGCTGACGGCCCGCTGAGAGCGGTTGCCCAGGCCCATCGACCCGACATCACCAGACAAACAAAGAAGCACACCATGACCAACGCACTGCTCGCCCGAGCCGCCAAATCCGTCTTCCGCTACGGCGGCACCTTCGCCGACTTCGTCCCCGTCCGGGGCGAGGGCTCCTTCCTCTACGACGCCTCCGGCCGTCGCGTGCTCGACTTCACCTCGGGCCAGATGAGCGCGATCCTCGGCCACAGCCACCCGGAGATCACCGAGACGGTGAGCCATTGGGTGGGCAAGCTGGCGCACATCCACAGCAGCATGATGTCGGAGCCGGTGGTCGAGCTGTCCGAGGCGCTGGCCGCGCTGGCGCCTCCGGGGCTGGATCGCGTGATGCTGCTGAGCACCGGCGCCGAGTCCAACGAGGCGGCGCTGAAGATGGCGCGCATGGCCACCCGTGGCTATGAAGTGGTTGGCTTCGGCCAGTCCTGGCACGGCATGACCGGCGGCGCGGCTGCCAGCACCTATTCCGCGGGCCGCAAGGGCTATGGCCCGATGAGCGTCGGCGGCATGGCGATCATGGCGCCCAATGCCTATCGCCCGACCTTCCTGAAGAACGGCAAGCATGACTGGCAGGCGGAGCTGGACTACGGCTTCGAGCTGGTGGACCGCCAGTCCACCGGCGCGCTGGCCGCCTTCATCGCCGAGCCGATCCTGAGCTCCGGCGGCATCCTGGAACTGCCCGAGGGTTATCTCGCGGCGCTACAGGCCAAGTGCCGCGAGCGCGGCATGATGCTGGTGCTGGACGAGGCGCAGACCGGCATGGGCCGCACCGGCACCACCTTCGCCTTCGAGCGCGACGGCGTGGTCCCGGACATCCTGACCCTGTCCAAGACCCTGGGCGCCGGCCTGCCGCTGGCGGCGGTGCTGGCCTCCGAGGCCACCGAAGCGCTGTGCCACGAGCGCGGCTTCCTGTTCTACACCACCCACGTCTCCGATCCGCTGCCGGCCGCCGTCGGCCTGGCGGTGCTCAAGGCCCTGGCGCGCGACCAGCTGGCCGAGCGCGCCCGCGTGGCGGGCGACCGCCTCAAGGCGGGCCTGGAAGCGATCATGGCCGAGTTCGACTGCGTGGGCGACGTGCGCGGCCGCGGCCTGATGCTGGGCATGGAGATCGTGCGCGACAAGGACTCCAAGGCCGCGGCGCCGGAGCTGGGCTCGCGCATCACCGACTGCGCGATGGAGCTGGGCCTGTCGATGAACATCGTCAACCTGCGCGGCATGGGCGGCGTGTTCCGCATCGCCCCGCCGCTGACGATCTCGGACGACGAGATCGACCTGGGCCTGTCGATCCTGCGCGACGCCATCAAGGCGGCGACGCTGCGCAAGGCGGCCTGAGCCATGCTCATCGGCACGCCGAAGGAAATCAAGAACCACGAATACCGTGTGGGCCTGACGCCGGCTGGCGTACGCGAGCTCACCAGCCGTGGACACCAGGTGATGATCGAGGCCGGCGCGGGCCTGGGCATCGGCATCCCCGATGAGGCCTACCGCAACGCCGGCGCCGAGCTGGTGGCGACCGCCGACGAGGTGTTCCGCCGCGCCGAGATGATCGTGAAGGTCAAGGAGCCGCAGCCGGTGGAGTGCCGCATGCTGCGCGAGGGCCAGGTGCTGTTCACCTACCTCCACCTGGCGCCGGACCCGGAGCAGACGCGCGCGCTGGTGGATTCCGGCTGCGTGGCGATTGCCTACGAGACGGTGACCGACGGCCGCGGCGGCCTGCCGCTGCTGGCGCCGATGAGCGAAGTGGCCGGGCGCATGTCGATCCAGGCCGGCGCGCATGCCATCGAGAAGGCACAGGGCGGCAACGGCGTGCTGCTGGGCGGCGTGCCCGGCGTGGCGCCGGCCGCCGTGCTGGTGATCGGCGGCGGCGTGGTGGGCTACAACGCCGCGCGCATCGCCGTGGGCATGGGCGCCGACGTGACCATCCTGGATCGCTCGATCGCGCGCCTGAACTGGCTGGACACGGTCTTCGACGGCCGCCTGAAGACGCTGTATTCCACCGCCGATGCCCTGGAAGCCTGCGTGGCCAAGGCGGACCTGGTGATCGGCGCGGTGCTGGTGCCGGGTGCGACCGCGCCCAAGCTGGTGACCCGCCAGATGCTCAAGACCATGAAGCCGGGCGCGGTGGTCGTGGACGTGGCCATCGACCAGGGCGGCTGCTTCGAGACCTCCCGGCCGACCACGCACCAGCAGCCGACTTACACCGTCGACGGTATCGTGCACTACTGCGTGGCCAACATGCCGGGCGGCGTGGCGCGGACCTCCACCTTCGCGCTGACCAACGCCACCCTGCCGTACGTCATCGCCCTGGCCGACAAGGGCTACCGGGCGGCGGCGCTGGCCGACGGCAACCTGCGCGACGGGCTCAACATCCACCTCGGCAAGGTCACCTACAAGGCCGTGGCGGATGCGCTGGCCTATGACTATTGCCCGGTGAACGACGTGCTCGGCGCCATGCCGGCCACGCGATTCGCGACGCACTGACGGCCCGCCTGGCAAGGACATCCCGATGAACAAGTTCTGGGTGGCGGCCCTGGCCGCCGGCGTGCTGACGGCCTGCGCCAGCGCCGTGACGCAGCCGACGGCGCCGCCCATTCCGGCTTCGAGGCCGGTGTCGGGCATCGACGCCGCGGCCATCGATGCGCAGGTGCGTCCCCAGGACGATCTCTACCGCCACGTCAACGGCCGCTGGCTGGCGACGACGGAAATCCCGGCGGACCGCTCCAACTATGCCAAGTACCTGCGCCAGGTCGACATCGTGGAAGGCCAGTTGCGCAGCCTCATCGAGGAGACGGCGGCGACGCCCGGAAAGGCTGCGGGGTCGGATGCGCAGAAGCTGGGCGACCTGCATGCCAGCTACATGGACGAGGCCCGGATCGAGGCGCTGGGCCTGAAGCCGCTGCAGGCGGAGTTTGCCGCGGTGGATGCCATCACCCGCAAGCGCGAGCTGGCACGCGTGTTCGCGCACTTCGCGCGCAGCGGCGTGCCCTCACCGGTGTTCTACGCCATCGGCCAGGACCCGAAGCTGGCGACGCAGTACATCGCCTCCGTCGCCCAGGCGGCGCCGTACTACGGCACGCCTTCCGGTCTGGGCATGCCGGACCGGGATTACTACCTGTCGGACGACCCCAAGTTCAAGGACCTGCGGGCCAGGTATCTCGCGCACGTCGAGAAGATGCTGCGCCTGGCGCAAATGCCCGACGCGGCGCAGGCGGCGCGCAACATCCTGGCGCTGGAAACCCGCATCGCGCGCATCCAGTGGACGCGCGTGGAAGACCGCGACGACGAGAAGACCTACAACAAGTACTCGTTCAAGGCGCTCCCCGGCATCACGCCGGACTTCGACTGGCAGGCCTACGTGGACGAGGTGGGCGCCGGCCAGTCGCCGGGCCTGATCGTGCGACAGCCCAGCTACTTCAAGGGGCTGGCGCGGCTGATGCAGCAGGAGAAGCTGGCCACCTGGCGGCAGTACCTGAAATTCCGCCTGCTGAGCAACGCGGCGCCGCTGCTGGGCAAGGCCTTCGTCGACGAGAACTTTGCCTTCTACGGCCAGACCCTGGCCGGCACCCAGGAGAACCGCCCGCGCTGGAAGCGCGCGGTGCAGGCCGGGGAGACGGCGCTGGGCGAGGTGCTGGGCCGGCTCTACGTGGAGCGACATTTCCCGCCCGAGGCCAAGCAGCGCCTGACGGTGATGGTGGGCTATCTCACCCAGGCCTACGAGCAGAGCATCAAGGACCTGGACTGGATGAGCGCCGAGACCAAGCAGAAGGCGCTGGCCAAGCTGTCGCGCTTCTCGCTGAAGATCGGCTATCCCAACCGCTGGAAGGACTACTCGGCGCTGGTCATCGCGCCGGACGATCTCTACGGCAACATGGCCCGCTCCACCGAAGTGGAGTTCCAGCGCGAGCGTGCCAAGCTGGGGGCGCCGATCGATCGCGAGGAATGGCTGCTGACGCCGCAGACCTTCAACGCCTACTACAACGCCAGCCTCAACGAGATCGTGTTCCCGGCGGCCTTCCTGCAGCCGCCGTTCTTCGACATGGCCGCGGACGATGCCCTGAACTACGGTGGCATCGGCGCGGTGATCGGGCACGAGATCGGCCACGGCTTCGACGACCAGGGCTCCAAGTACGACGGCGACGGCAACCTCAAGTCCTGGTGGACCGAGCAGGACCGACAGGCCTTCGATGCGCGCGCCAAGGCGCTGATCGCGCAGTTCGATGGCTATTGCCCGCTGCAAGGCCATTGCGTGAGCGGCGCACTGACGGTGGGCGAGAACATCGGCGATCTGGGAGGACTGTCGATCGCCTACCAGGCCTACCGGCTCTCGCTGAACGGCAAGGAGCCGGAGATCATCGACGGCTTCACCGGCGACCAGCGCTTCTTCATGGGCTGGGCCCAGGCCTGGGCGCGCAAGTACCGCGAACCGGAACTGCTGAAGCGCCTGAAGACCGACGCGCATTCGCCGTCCGAGTATCGCGTCAACGGCACCGTGGTCAACGTGCCGGAGTTCTACCCGGCCTTCGGCGTGACCGCGCAGGACAAGATGTACCTGGCGCCGGAGAAGCGGGTGAAGATCTGGTGAGCGGGGCACGCGCAATTCTGCCCCGTCCTCCCGTGGCCGGTGCCCAGCGCATCGCCCTGGGAGGCCTGGTCTGCGGCCTGCTGCTATGCATGGCAGCGGCCGCCGCCCAGGCCGCGCCGCCACCCGCCGCCCGTCCCATGACGGTGGAAGACCTGGTGATGATGGAGCGCGTCTCCGATCCCCGCGTCTCCCCATCAGGGAAGGAGGTGGTCTACAGCCTGCGTGAAACCGACTACGCCGCCAACAAGGGCAGGCAGAGCCTGTGGCTGGCCTCGCTCGACGGCAAGCGGCCCGCACGCAGCCTGACGGGTGACGCCGGCAACGGCGAGTCGCCACGCTGGTCGCCGGATGGAAAATGGCTGTACTTCCTGTCAACGCGCAGCGGCAGCTCGCAGGTCTGGCGGCTGGACATGCGCTCGGGGGAAGCCGGGCAGGTGAGCGATCTGCCATTGGATGTCGGGGCGTTCAAGCTGTCGGCCGATGGAGCGCGCCTGGCCTTCGCCCTGGAGGTCTTCACGGACTGCGCAGACCTCCCCTGCAGCCGCCAGAAGTTCGATGCCCAGGCTTCGCCGGCGGGCAGCGGCATGCTGCACACACAGCTTTTCGTACGCCACTTCGACACCTGGAAGCGGGGCTCGCGGTCACAGCTGTTCACGGCTGTGGTTGGCGTGGATGGAAAGATGGGCGAGGCCGTCCGGGTCAGCAAGGGGATCGACGGCGACGTGCCTTCGAAGCCCTTCGGGGGGGACGAGGAATGGGCCTTCTCGCCGGATGGCAAGTCGCTGGTATTCAGTGCGCGCGTGGCCGGCGCCGATGAATCCCTCAGCACCAATCTCGACCTGTTCCTGGTCGCGGCCGACGGTTCCGGCGAGCCCCACAACCTGACCGCCGGCAATCCGGCGACCGATACGGGGCCCTTGTTCTCGCCGGATGGCCGCAAGCTCTACTACCGCGCGATGTCGCGCGCCATGTATGAGTCGGACCGCTTCCGCCTGATGGAAATGACGCTGGCCACCGGCCTGACGCGCGAGATCGCGCCGGCCTGGGATCGTTCGCCGGATGCGGTGACGCTTTCCGCCGATGGCCGTACGCTGTTCTGCATCGCGCAGGACCTGGGCCAGGCGCGGCTCTTCGCGGTGTCGGTGGCGGATGGCCGTGTTGCGCCGCTCACCGGAGAGGGCACCGTCAAGGCCTTCAGCCTCGGCAAGGGCGGCATCGTCTACCAGCAGAACGCCATCAATTCGCCGGACCAGTTGTTCCGGATGGGCAGCAAGGGCGGGGCCGCGCGCGTCATCACGGACTTCAACCGCGAGCGCCTGGCGGGTGTCCGCTTCGGAGGCGCCGAGGCGTTCTCCTTCCGCGGCTGGAACGACGAAACCGTGCATGGCCATGTGGTGAAGCCCTGGAATCATGAGCCGGGCCGCAAGTATCCGGTGGCCTTCATCGTACATGGCGGGCCCCAGGGCAGCATGGGCAATCTCTGGCATTACCGCTGGAATCCGGCGGTCTTCTCCGGCATGGGCTATGCCGTGGTGTTCATCGACTTCCATGGCTCCACGGGTTACGGCCAGGGCTTCACCGATTCGATCCACGGCGACTGGGGCGGCAAACCCCTGGAAGACCTGCGTCGGGGCTGGGCGTTCGCGCTCAAGAGCTTCGACTACCTGGATGGTGACCGGGCCTGCGCCCTGGGCGCCAGCTACGGTGGCTACATGATGAACTGGATCGCCGGCAACTGGCCTGGGGCGTTCAAGTGCCTGGTCAATCACGCCGGCATCTTCGACAACCGCTCCATGGCCTACGCCACCGACGAGCAGTTCTTCGTCGACTGGGAGCATGACGGCCCCTACTTCCAGAAGCCGGAGAACCACGAGCGCCAGAATCCGGTGAACCATGTGAAGGGTTGGTCCACGCCGATGCTGGTGACGCATGGCGAAAAGGATTACCGGGTGCCGCCCGAGCAGGGAATCGCCACGTTCACGGCCCTGCAGCGCCGCGGCATTCCCAGCCAGCTGTTGATGTTCCCGGATGAGAACCACTGGGTTCTAAAGCCCCGGAACAGCGAGCAATGGTACCGGAGCGTCTCGGCCTGGATGGGGCGCTGGACCGGTGACGCGCGGCAAGAGTCAGGGAACCAATGAGAAACGACGTGACAGACATGACTGCAGCCGCCGCCCGCGAGGACCGCATGCCCGCGGGCATCCCGTATATCGTCAGCAACGAATTCGCGGAGCGCTTCTGCTTCTACGGCATCAACGCGATCCTGTCGATCTACATGGTGCAGTTCCTGCACGTGGGCGAGGCGCAGGCCACCACCTGGCAGTCCCTGTTCAAGTCCGGGGCGTATTTCTTCCCTCTGGTCGGCGCCATCGTGTCCGACGTGTTCTGGGGCAAGTTCCGCACCATCATCACCTTCTCCATCGCCTACACGATCGGCTGCGCCGTGCTGGCGCTGTCGAGCGGCACCACGGGCCTGGCCATAGGCCTGTTCCTGATCGCCTTCGGCACTGGTGGCATCAAGCCCTGCGTCTCGACCAATGTCGGCGACCAGTTCAGCTCGAAGAACCAGCACCTGATCGAGCGTGCCTTCTCGTTGTTCTACCTGTCGATCAACGCCGGGGCGCTGGTCTCGATCCTGCTGTGCCCCTGGCTGCTGCAGGAAAATGGCCCGCGCTGGGCCTTCGGCATTCCTGCCATCGCCATGGCCGTGGCCACGCTGGTGTTCTGGCTGGGCCGCGACAAGTTCGCCACCGTGCCTCCGGCGGGCAAGCAGTGGCTGCGCGAGGTGTTCAGCGCCGAGGGCGCACAACTGATCGGCCGCCTCGGCCTGATCTATCTCTTCCTGGCGGTGTTCTGGTCGCTGTTCGAACAGGCCAACGGCACCACCTGGACCCTGCAGGCGCAGTCCTCGCTGATGGACAAGGAGCTGGGTCTTGGCGTGGTGCTGCTGCCGGCGCAGATCCAGTTCTTCAATCCGCTGTTCATCCTGCTGCTGGTGCCACTGTTCTCCTATGTGATCTATCCCGGGCTGGGCCGGGTCTGGACGGTGACGCCGCTGCGCAAGATCGGCACCGGCTTCTTCGTTGGGGCGCTGTCCTTCGTACTGATCGCCTGGATCGAGAACCGCATCCAGAACGGCATCGTCACCAGCGTGTGGTGGCAGATCCTGGCCTACGCCATCCTGACCTCGGGCGAGGTACTGGTGTCGGTCACGGCGCTGGAGTACAGCTACAAGCAGGCGCCGTTGCGCATGAAGAGCTTCATCATGGCGCTGTACCTGCTGTCGCTGAGCGCCGGCAACCTGCTCACGGCCGGGGTCGCCAACGGCATGGTCCAGCCACTGCAGGGCGTGCAGCTGCGCACCGGCGAGCAGACCGTGCTGGCGCTACCGGCAGGATCGGACTTCGTGGCGGGGCAGAAGATCGACTTCGGTGGCGACAACGGCGTCACGGTGCAACTGGCCAGCGGCAAGACCGCGCCGCTGGGCGGAACCTACATCGTCGGCGAGATCCGTGACGGACAGGCGCTGCTGCTGGACGTGGTGAACCGCCAGCCGGTGTCGGCGACCGGTGACTTCAAGGCCGGTGCCGAGGTCTCGACCTACCGGCTGGTCGGCCCGCAGTTCTTCCTGTTCTTCTGCTACCTGATGCTTGGCGCCGGCCTGCTGTGGATCGTGGTGGCGACGCGGGTGAAGGAACAGACCTTCGTGCGCCAGGACGCCTGAGGCTTCACATGAGCACTGCCACGGCCGCGAGCAGCGGCCGGATGCCGGCTGGCGTCCCCTACATCATCAGCAGCGAATTCGGGGAGCGCTTCTGCAACAACGGGATCAATGCGATCCTGGCGGTGTACATGGTGCAGTTCCTGCAGGTCGGCGAGGCGCAAGCCACCACCTGGCAGTCGCTGTTCAAGTCGGGAGCTTTCCTGTTCCCGTTGCTGGGCGCGGTCGTTTCGGACGTCCTGTGGGGCAAGTTCCGCACGATCCTCGGCTTCTCCATGGCCTATGTCGCGGGCTGTGCGGTGCTGGCGCTGTCCAGCGGCACCCAGGGCCTGGCGATAGGCCTGTTCCTGTTGGCGCTCGGCACCGGCGGCATCAAGCCCTGCGTGTCGACCAACATGGGCGACCAGTTTGCCGCCAGCAACCAGCACCTGATCGGGCGCGCCTTTTCCTGGCTGTATCTGATCGCCAATGCGGGCGCGCTGATCTCCATGCTGCTTTGCCCTTGGCTGCTGGCGCATGGCGGCCCGCGCTGGGCCTTCGGCATTCCGGCCGTGGTCATGGCTGTGGCGACGTTGCGGCTATGGCTGGGGCGCGCCAGATTCGTGGTGCTGCCGCCGGCCGGCCGGCAATGGCTGCGCGACGTGTTCAGCGCGCAGGGCGCTCGCCTGGTCGGCCGCCTCGGCATCGTGTATCTCTTCACGGCGGTTTTCTGGTCGCTGCTGGACCAGTCCATCGGCATCACCTGGACCTTGCAGGCGCAGTCCTCGCTGATGGACAAGGAGCTGGGCTGGGGCATCACGCTGCTGCCGGGCCAGATCTCCTTCGTCAACGCGCTGTTCATCCTGCTGCTGGTGCCGTTGTTCACCTACGTGGTTTACCCGTTGCTGGGCCGGGTCGTGGAAGTGACGGCCTTGCGCAAGATCGGCGTGGGCCTGCTGTTCGCCGCCGGCTCCTACATGGTCGTGGCCTGGATCGAAGGGCGCATCCAGCAGGGTATCGTCACCAGCGTGTGGTGGCAGATCCTGGCCTACGCAATCCTCACCGCCGGTGAAGTGCTGGTGTCGATCACGGCTTTGGAGTACAGCTACCGGCAGGCGCCGTTGCGCATGAAGAGCTTCGTCATGGCGCTGTACCTGCTGTCGATCAGCGCCGGGAACCTGATCACTGCCGCGGTTTCGCACGGCATGATCGAGCCGGTGCAGGGCCTGGCCTTGCAGGCCGGCGAGCGGACCACGCTGACGCTGCCGGCGGACGGCGACTTCGTGCCCGGCCAGAAGATCGATTTCAGTGGTGACACCGGCATCACGCAGCGCCTGCCCGATGGCAGGGCCCGGGCCCTGGGCGGCACCTACGTCATCGGCGAGATCCGCGATGGAGAGGCGCTGCTGCTCGACGTGGTGAACCGCCAGCCCGTGGCGGCGACGGGCCACCTCAAGCCGGCGGCAGGGGTTTCGACCTACAGCCTGGTCGGGCCGGAGTTCTTCCTGTTCTTCAGCTACCTGATGCTGGGTGCGGCCCTGCTGTGGGTGTTCGTGGCGATGCGGATCAGGGAACAGAGCTTCGTGCGGCTGGATGCCTGAGGGGCTGCAAGGGACGAGGGATGGCTGCCGCCACGCCAGGCTTTCGTCGCGGCGGCAGGGCTTGCGGGAAATGGATGACGGCGACGGTCGGGTATCGACCGGCGCCTGGAGGTGTTCCGATGCACATGATGGGATCCCAACTGGACTCCGGCCTGCTGGCGGGCAGGCCGCCGGCGTTCGACTGCGACATCCGCACGATCCTGCAGGGCTACCTGAGGAAATCGCCCGAGGCCCTGGTGTTCTTCGACCGTCGCGGCGCACTGCTGTACCAGAGTGCGCAGGGAGAGCTCCAGTTCAAGCGCTGGAACCGGACGCTGCCTCATGGCCAGGAAGCGATGAGCCTGCCCATGGCGCTCCTGCCTGGCATGAGGACTGGGGCCGGCCCGCTGCGCCTGCAGCATCCGGAGATGCCGGGACTGACCGCGAGCCTGGAGGCGACACCGGGTGGTTATGTGCTGCGCATACTCGACGACCAGCCCCGCGAAGAGGTCAACGGGATGTCTGCGCAAGCCCTGGCTGCCCTGCAGAAGCTGAGCCGGTCGGAGCAGCGCGTGGCGCGCCTGGTGGTCAAGGGGCTGAGCAATGACCAGGTCGCCGAGCAGATCTGCCGTTCGCCGCGGACGGTGGAGTGCCAGCTCAACAGCGCGTTCCGCAAGCTCGGGGTGCGCAACCGGGTACAGCTCTCGCGCATGATTGGCTGAAGCCCGGCGCAGGGCAGGGTGATGCCGGGCGCGTGCCCGGCCGCTAGGCTTGTACGGGCGGCTGCGCAGGAGCGGCTGCAGCCTACCCCCTGGACATCACCATGACCGTTTCCGCTCGTACCTATCCCATCGGCACCCCTGGCGTCCCCTGGGGCGAGACCGAAAGGAGCGCCTGGCTTGCGCAGCGGGAGCATTTGCGCAGCTATGAGAGCGACGTGCTGTCCGTGATCCAGGGCTTGCAGGGGCGCTGCACGGTCATCCGCTATGGCCAGCTCGATTACGGCACGCGTCACTACCCGTTGTACGCGGTGAAATCCGCCGGCTGGCGCCACGACCTGCCGGTGGCCCTGGTTACCGGCGGGGTGCATGGCTACGAAACCAGCGGGGTCCATGGCGCCCTGCGCTTCGCGCAGGAGCACATGGCGCGTTACGAGGGGCGCATCAATATCGTGGTCGCTCCCTGTGTCAGCCCCTGGGGCTATGAAACGATCCAGCGCTGGAACCCGCAGGCCCTGGATCCCAATCGCTCGTTCCGCCACAACAGCCCGGCCGGCGAGTCCGCGGCCCTGTTGCGCCTGCTGGCATCCGTGCACGAGCAGGTGCTGGTCCACGTGGACTTGCACGAAACCACCGATACCGATGAGTCCGAGTTCCGCCCGGCGCTCGCGGCACGCGACGGTGTGGCCTTCGTGCCGGACGTCATCCCCGATGGTTTCTACCTGGTCGACGATACCGAGACGCCGCACACGGATTTCCAGAGCGCCATCATCGAGGCCGTGGCCCGGGTCACCCATATTGCGCCGCCCGATCCGCAGGGCAGGATCATCGGTGCGCCGGTGGTGGCGCCGGGCGTGATCCAGTACGCCACCCGGCGCCTGGGTCTCTGCGCCGGTATCACCGACGCGGTGTTCCGGAGCACGACCGAGGTCTACCCGGACAGCCCCACGGCCAATCCGGAGCAGTGCATCCAGGCCCAGGTCACCGCCTTGCGCGCGGCGATCGACTTCGCGCTGGCGCATGGGGCGGAGCCGCGCGGGGCCTGACGGCGAAGCGCTCCTCTCGGGGCGCGTACCGATGACCCGGCGAGCTCAGTCGGGCTCGTGCTCCTGCTGCAAGAAGGCCTGGAATCCGGCTTTGCGCAGCTCGTCAAGGAGGACCCTGCCGTGCGCTTCGTCCTGGGCCTCGACCAGCAGCTTCAGGCGGGCGCTCTTTGCGTGCATGCGGGTGGCCAGGCGCTCATGGTGGACCTGGATGATGTTGCCGTTGTGCAGGCCGATGCAGTCCGCGATGCGACCGAGTGAGCCCGGGCGATCCTCGATGTCGATGCCCAGCGAAATCAGGCGGCTCTCGCTGACCAGGTTGCGCATGAGCACCGAGGCAAGCAGGCGGGGGTCGATGTTGCCGCCGCTGACGACCAGGCCGACCTTGCGGCCCGCATAGCGGCCGGGGTCGGCCAGCAGCGCTGCCAGGCCGGCGGCACCGGCGCCTTCGGCGACCACCTTTTCGATGGTGGCCAGCAGCGCGATGGCGCGCTCGATATGGTGCTCCTCCACCAGCACGACCTCGTCCACCTGCTCCAGTATCACCGGCAGGGTGAGGCGGCCCAGCTGGCTCACCGCAATGCCTTCCGCGAGGGTCTGTCCGCCATGGACGACGTCGCCCTGCCGGGCGGCGGCCACGCCGGCGTAGTTGCTGGACTGGACGCCGATGAGCCGGATGTGCGGACGCAGGCCGCGAGCGGCGATCGCCGCGCCCGCGATCAGGCCGCCGCCGCCGATGGGCAGGACCAGCGTGTCGATCTCGGGCGCTTCGGCCAGCATCTCCAGCGCGACCGTGCCCTGGCCGGCGATGACGGCGGGATCATCGTAGGGATGGACCAGGGTCATGCCGCGCTGCCGGATGAATTCCTCCTGCAGGTGGTCCCAGGCTTCGGCGAGGGTTTCGCCGTGGAGCACGACATCTCCGCCGAGTGCGCGGGTGTTGCTCACCTTGGTGAATGGCGTGCCGCGCGGCATGACGATGGTGCTGGGGATGCCCAGCCGCGTCGCATGGTGGGCGACGCCCTGCGCGTGGTTGCCTGCGGACATGGCGGCGACGCCGACGCTGCGTTCCGCGGCGCCCAGTTGGGCCAGCTTGTTGAGCGCGCCGCGCTCCTTGAAGGAGGAGGTGAACTGGAAGTTCTCGAACTTCAGCCAGACCTCGGCGCCGGTGATCTGCGACAGCACCCGGGAAGGACGACAGGGCGTATCGACGATCTGCCCCTTGAGGCGCGCGGCGGCTTCTTGTATCGCAACGAAGCCCAGGGGCGACGTCACGCCGCGCTCTCCGGGAATACCTGGTCCAGGTGCCATTCCAGCGCGGGCAGCGGCAGCGCGCCGCAGCCGAGCACGGCGCTGTGGAAGTCACGGAAGCTGAACTGCTCGCCGAGCCGGTCCTGCAGCTTGCGGCGCATGCGCAGGATTTCCTCGTCGCCGAGCTTGTAGGCCAGCGACTGGGCCGGGATGCCGCAGGAATAGCGCAGCGTGTCCGACTCGATCTCGCCTTCGGCGCACATGGTGTGCTCGCGCATGTACTGTTTGGCCTGCTCCCAGCTCCAGCCCAGCACGTTCATGCCGCTGTCCACCACCAGGCGGCAGGTGAGAAAGGCGTCCTGCGACAGGCGTCCGTAGCGATCGTAGGGGTTGTCATACAGCCCCATCTCGCCGGCCAGGGCGGCGGCGTATTCGGCCCAGCCCTCGTTGAAGGCATTGACCACGCAGCTGCGCCGGAAGTCGGACAGGTCCGGGTTGCTCATCTGCAGGGTCAGGTGCAGGTGGTGCCCCGGCACCAGCTCATGGAAGACCAGGGAGGCGGCGGCAATGACCGACTGGCTGTCGAGCTTGGAGCCGTTGTAGTAGTAAAGGCCGCGCTTTTCATTGCCGATGGGGCGCGAGTAGTAGCCCCAGGTCATGCCGCTCTCCAGCGCGGCGGGCAGGCGCTCCAGGTCGTACTCCCAGGCCGAGCGCTGGGCGAAGAACTCGTCGAAGCGTTGCTCGACGCGGTCCTTGTGCCGCCGCATCTTCTCGCCGATCTCGTCGGCGGAGGCGGCGATCGCGCCGGGCTGCCGGCGCAGGTGGACGGCGAACTCGGCCTCCGTGCCGGTGAAGCCCAATTGCTGGCGCACTTCCGCCATCTGGGCCTGGATGCGGGCCATGCGTTCATGACCGGCGGCGTGGACCTGCTCGGGCGTCAGGTCCATGGTCGTGTGCATGCGCAGCAGCTCGGCGTATACCGCGGCGCCACCCGGGAGCTTGTCCATGCCCACGCCTTCGGGGGCCAGGGCTTCGTAGTGCTCGTCGAGCTGGCTGATCAGGGCGTCGAAGGCCGGCAGGACGCTCTGGTCGATGCGGCGCTGGATTTCCGCGGACCGTGCTGCGGCATCAGGCAGCGCGGCCAGCCGCTCGGGCGCTACCGGATATACCGCGGCGGCTGTGTTCCGCAGGCCCTCGAGCAATTTGCGCGAGCCCGGCAATTGCAGCTTGTGGATGCGGATGCCGCGTTCGGCCTGGCCGGCGGTGCGCTGGTGGATCTGGCGCAGCAGGTGCGTGGTGTCGCCGAGCAGGGCTAGGTAGCGGTCGGCGTCGCTGTCGCGCCGGAAGACGAACTCGGCCAGGACCTTGCGGAGCTCGTTGAAGATGAAGCCGCCGGTATAGGCGGTCTGCACGAAGGGGCCGTAGAAGGTGTTTTCCATCACGTCGACTGCTAGCCAGTAGCGGTCGGCGTCCTGGCTCCAGGCTTGCGCGAAGAAGCGCGCCAGCGTTGCCGTCAGCACGACCTCATGCGGCAGGCTCGCGTCGTCGATGCCGGACAGGAGCCGCAGGATTTCCTGGCCACAGGCGGCGCGCCGCTGTGCGCCCTCCAGGCTGATGTCCGGCAGGCTGCCGTCGATCGGCTTGCCCTGCGCGATCCTCCAGAAGATGCAGTTGGAGATGACGGCATTCGCCAGCTCCGATGCCTTCTGGACGGCGATCAGCGAACGTTCCTGGGGACTGGGTTGGTACAAGGCCATGATGGGCTCCTGCCGGCGATTCAGGCTTCGAAGTAGCGGGCGATCGTGTCGAAGATGCGGCGCCGGGCGTCGGGATGTGAAAAGGCCGTGTGCCCGTACTTGAAGTAGTGGAAGCGCGCGTCCGGGTTCTGGTCGGCGAGCACCAGCGCAAACGGGGCCTGCGAGTCGAATACCCCGCAGTAGAAGTCCAGCGGCACGGGGATGGCGTAGTAGTCAAAGCCCCAATCCGAGGTGGCCCACTTGAGCTCATGCAGAAGCGCCTTCCTCCTCTCGGAATGCTGCAGCATCACCCGCCACTGCAGTTCGCCGACATCGGGCTCGACGCCCGGCGGCGGTCCGAGCAGGTCCTGGCGATTGAAGCGCCCGGCACTTCGATCGTTCCGGGATTTCAGGCGGTAGTTCCGGTCCAGCGATTTCTCCGCCAAGGCCGGCAGTGCCCACGGAACGTACTTCATGGCGCGATAGCCCCAGCGCGCCAGGCTGGAGGACACGGTCCGGGCCACCGGATCGAACCAGGGGACGGTGGGATTGATGGGCACGCCGCCGACGACGCGATCCGTCATCGTAGCGGCGATGGCCATCGTCACCATGCCGCCGTTGGACTCGCCGAGGCAGGCGACCTTGCCGATCTCCAGATGATCGAGCAGTTCGCGCAGATCGTCTGAATAGTCGGCGACGGGCCGGCCGGGGCAGGGCGAGCTGTCTCCTGCTCCGGGGCGGTTCGTCGCGATCAGGCGGATGTTGCGCTGCAGGGCTTCGCGATGGAACAGGCCTGCCTCCAGGCAGAAGCTGCCGCCGCCGTGGAAGTACAGCACGGGCCTGCCATCGGGCTTGCCGAACTCCTGCCAGCTCAGCGTCCTGCCGTCCGCGAGGGTCATGGACTGTACCGGCGGGTCGATGAGGGGGATGGTTTGCATCGGAGGAATGCCTGGAGTCGGAAGTGAGGTCTGCCGCGTCACGGGGGTGCCTTGCTGCAGCGCTTCAGCCATGGATCGGCAGGCCCAGTTCCGCGGCGAAGAACGCGAGTATTTCCGCGTTCTGTTCGGCGGCGGCCTGCTTGCCGACCGGGCCATGGCCTGCGCCGGCACGTACGCGCAGCAGGACCGGCCGCTCGCTCGCGCTGGCGTGCTGCAGGCGTGCCGCGAGCTTGCGGCCATGCCAGGGCGGGCAGCGCGGATCATTGAGGCCGCAATCGATGAAGAACGCCGGATAGGCGACGTCCTCGCGCACGCCGTGGTACGGCGACCAGGCATGCAGCACCTGCGACATCTCGGGATCGAGCGGGTCGCCATAGTCGAGCGTGGCGGTGACCGATATGGGATCGCGCACGCGGGCCAGCACGTCGGTCTGCGGCACTTGCGGGGCGGATGCGCGATACAGGTCCGGCCGCTGCACGGCGGCGGCGGCGGCCATGGTGCCGCCGTTGGAACCGCCCTGCACACCGAGCTGCGCCGGCGTGGTCAGGCCGCGGCGGATAAGATCCTCGGCGACGGCATTGACGTCGTTGAAGGTGTTCTGCTTGTGGCGCAGGCGGCCCTGGTGCCACCAGTCAGGGCCGAACTCGCCACCGCCGCGCAGGTGTGCGACGACCAGTACGCCGCCGTTGCGGATCCACGCGGAAAACGGGGTCCAGCCGGGCACGACGGCGGCGGAGAAGCCACCGTAGCCGAAGACGATGGTGGGCTGGGGCCGGGACAGGTCGACGTCGCGCCGCGCGACCAGGCGGTAGGGCACGCGTGCGCCGTCCTTGCTGGTGGTGGCGAAATCCTGCACCACGGCGTCGATCCGGGTGTGGGGCTGGGTCAGGGGCTCGAGCTGCCGGCGCGCCAGGTCGGCGCGGAACAGCGCAGGCGAGGTGCGCAATGACGAGAACACGAATACGATCTCGTCCGTGCCGCCGGCGGCGACGCAGTCGACCATGTTGTAGAGCAGGTAGGGTCCGGCGAACTGGTTGACGGTGCCCGGCTCGGGCAGCGGCAGCTCCCACTCGAGGACGCCCTCTGCGTTGAAGACGCGCACGCGGCTGTAGGTGTCGACCAGGTCGACCAGCACGTAGCGGCTGCCGACGACCACCAGCGAGACGAGCACGTTGGCCGAAGCCGGCAGCAACTCGCGCCAGGTGCCGCGATCGGTGGCAGTGGCCAGCGGGATCGAGACGACGCGGCCGGTGGCGGCGTCTTCGTTGGTGAGGGCGATGAAGCGGTCGCCGATGATGTCGCCGCGGAAGGAGTGGGGCACACCCTTCAGGAACGGACGCCACGGTCCGTCGGCGGTGGTATCGCGGATGTAGTCCGGCCGCCGGTTCAGGTGATCGGCGAACAGCAGCATGTGCCGGCCGTCCGCGGAGGTTCGCGGGATGGCTACCGGGTGCGTCAGCTCGAGGTCTTCAGGCTGAGTGGGTGCCGGCTGTCCGAGACGCTGCAGGTAGATGCGGCCGGCGGTGGCCGAAAGCGCCGGGTCGTAAGCCATGTAGTAGAAGCCGCTGCTGTCGGGCAGCCAGGCCGTCCACTGCGGGCGCAGTTGCGGAACCCCGCCGAGCAGCAGGGCGCCGGTGTCGACGTCGAGCACCTGGAAGTACTGCTGCTCGCGCCCGCCCTCGCCCCAGGTGACGATGATCTTGTGGCCGTCCGGCGACGGGGCCATGGCTTCGATCTTGCGCGGCTCGGCATGTGTGCCCTGGTTGAAGTCGAGGATGCGTCGGCCGGGGGAGATGGGGCCTGCACCGACCTCGAGCACGTCGCAGTCCTGATCGTCGGGCATCCAGTGGCGGAACCAGCGCCCTCCTGCATAGGTGGGCGTGAAGCTGCCCAGGCGCGAGGCGGCGGCATATGCGAGGTTCTGGGCGAGCAGCGGCGCGTACTGCGGCAGGCTGCGCACATGATTCGTCGCCAGCGCATCCTGGCGTGCCTGCCATTCGACCGCACGCGCCGATTCCTCCTCCAGCCAGGCATAGGGGTCGCTCAGCGTGACGCTGCCGAAGGTGACGGTCTGCGGCTCGATATCGGTTTGCGGATAGTCAGGTTTCACGGGAACTCCGGGTTCGGAAGCGGCGCGCTAGAAGCTTCCGCTCAGGCGCAGCACCAGCGATCGCGGTGCGATGTAGTTGATGGTGTCGCCGGCGGGCAGGGGATTGGTGGTGATGTTGCTGTAGCCCCTTTCGTCCGTGAGGTTGGCCAGCGTCAGGCTGACCTGCGGCCAGTAGCTGCGCTCGGCCGGCGAGGCGAACAGGTTGAAGTCCAGCGTCTGGTAGCCGAAGACCTGGGCAGTGCAGTCGATGGTGTTGCAGGCCTGGTCGATGTAGGCATGGCGCAGCGAGGCGCCGGCCTGCCAGGCGGCGATAGGCCGCGAATAGGCCAGGGTGGTCGCCGTCTGCCAGCGCGGGGCCAAGGGCCAGGGAGAGCCCTTGGGCACGATCTCGCCGCTGGCCGCCTCGAATTCCTCGGTGGTCTCGGTGCGGCTCCACGAGGCCGATGCCTCGACACGCAGTCCCTCGATGAAGCCCGGCAGATAGGTCAGTGCGATTTCCGCGCCCTGGCTCTTGGCGCCGCCGACGTTGTCGATGAAGCCGATGGCGATGGGTTGGGGCGGACTTTGCTGGAAGACCTGGGGGTCCTTCCAGTCGACCAGGTAGATGGAGGCATCGACGCGCAGGGAGCGATCCAGCCAGTCGCTGCGCATGCCCAGTTCATAGTTCCACAGCGAGTCGGACTGGTAGTTCTCGGGCACCGAAATGGTCGGAGTCGATGCGGCCAGCTGCGGTCCGCCGAAGCGGAAGCCCCGCGAGGCGGTGAAGTAGAACC
Source organism: Solimonas sp. (assembly GCA_030149365.1). Classification (GTDB taxonomy): domain Bacteria; phylum Pseudomonadota; class Gammaproteobacteria; order Nevskiales; family Nevskiaceae; genus Solimonas_A. The sequence goes on along the minus strand of JASBRP010000010.1, from coordinate 16,555 downwards.
GCAGGTCGTCGGCAGGGCGGTAGGCGATCGAGAACTTGGGGCTGATGCCGTCCTCGGAAGAGTTCACCGGCCGGCGTCCGGCCATGAGGTTGTTCTGCAGGGCGTAGATCGCTCCGGCGAAGGAGACCGCGCCGCTGGTCTGCAAGCGGTACGCGCGGGCGCCCAGCGTGACCTCCCAGTTGCTGCCCAGTTCACGCGTCACTTCGCCGAACAAGGCCCTTTCCTCCAGGTCCAGGTCGCCGACCAGTTGCCCGATGTCCAGGATGCCGCCCAGCTTGCCGGCGTTGCCGGGGCAGGGATTGGCCAGGATGCCAGTGAGCAGGGGCGGGATCGGCAGCGACACCGGCAGGCCGAGTGTCACGCCGGCTTCCGCGCAGTCGTAGAGGCTCATGTCGTAGTAGAACGCGCCCGCCAGCCATTTCCAGGGGCCGTCGCCGGGAGACGAGACGGCGCGCAACTCCTGGATGGCGCTCTTGCTGTGGTTGTCGTCCGCGCCTGCAAGCAGCGGCAGCTGACCGCCCGTGGCCCTGGACGCCTCCAGGAAGATATCGAAATCCTTTTCGACGTACGAGGTCTGCGAGATCAGGGAGCCCCAGCCGAACTCGCGCTCGATGGAGAGGTTGGCGAGGGTGTAGCTGGATTCGGCCGGGCTGGGCCTCGGCGACGTCCGGTGCTCGAGCCGGCCGTCGTAGTAGTCGGAGTAGGCGATGTCATCGTCCTTCGTCTTCTGGGTGGCGCCCATCAGCGAGATCTTCCAGCGCTCGCTCGGCTCCCAGCCCAGGATGGCGCGCAGGCCCTGCTGCGATGCGCTGTTCACGTCGCGCTTGTCGTTGCGCGTGTCGTCGACGTAGCCGGGGGTCTCGCGATTGAAGCCCACCAGGCGGATTGCCGCCTGGTTGTCGGCGAAGGGTGCATTGATCATCGCGCCGTAGTTCCAGCCACTGTCGCCGTTGCCGGGATACGAGGTGAGCTGGGTGTAGTACTTGATGCGAACCTCGTCGAGCTCTGGCGCCTGCGGCACGTAGCGGATCATGCCGTTGAGGCCGGTGCCGCCGAAGAGGGTGCCCTGGGGGCCCTTGAGGACTTCGACGGTGGCCATGTCGAAGGGATTCGGGTCCAGCTGTACCTTGGGGGCGAAGGGATCGGTGAACGGTATGTCGCCGATGAGGAAGCCCGCGGTGAGATTGGTGCCGAATCCCGCGGAAATGCCGCGGATGGTGATGCGCTTGGGCGTGCCGCCCGAGCCTTCGTCGGTAAGGTTGACGCCGGGGACCATCGTGACGATCTGTTCGATGTTCTGGATGCCCGCGCGTTCGAGTTCCTCACCCGACAGCACGTTGATCGTCGCGGGAATCTCGCGCAGGGGTTCGGCGCGCTTGGTCGCCGTGACCACGATCTCCTCCAGCTGCGCCGGCGGGCGCCGGGGTTCCTTCAGGGTTTGCTGGGGCGCCGTTTCCTTTGCCTGGGCCGGAATGACATCCAGCTCTTCGGGCTGGGGCGCCGCTGTCTCCGGCTGCGCGGGCGCTGTGGTTGGCGCTTGCGGGCCGGTGGTGGCGGGCGATGCCGGTTCTTCCGCGAGCAGGGAATCGAGGAAGGCGTCGTTGTCCGCAGGCGCCTGGGACGCGGGCGCCTGGGACCATGCGGCAGGTGCCGATATCGCCAGACCCGTGGCGAGCAGGCGGGATACCCATGTGAGGTGGCGTTTGCTCATCACTGCTTGCTCCTGCGGCGGGCCGGCTTGTGGGCCTTGCTGGTGGCCAGGCCTGGCAGTACCAGGTCGATAAGGTCGTTGAGGTAGGGCTCTACGTCCGCAGACGTAAGGGGCTTGGCGGATGCCTTCCTGGAGCTTGTCCTGGGGCCTCTCCGGTCTATGCCCGCCGACAGCAGGCGCTCGCCTTCCACGATCAACAGGACGGTGCCCATCAGCGCGGTCAATGCCAGCTTTACGGTCTTCAGGTCGGGAGCATGGGGGGTCAGGGCGCCAAACCATTGCTCACTGATGTCCCGGAAGATTTCCGAGGCGGCGGAGCCCAGCCTGGAGATCAGGACACCTGGGTGTAGCAGGATCAGCACCCTTGCCGCCTGCAGGAAGGCCAACAACTCCTTGCGCAACTCGGGCGGCGAGGAGGACTGCGGCCGCGGGAGTTGATCGGTCAACCTGCGCTTCGCCCTGTCCTCGATCTCCTCGATCGCACCCACGTAGGTGTACAGGGCGGAGTGACTCACGCCGAGTTCCTCGGCCAGCGAGCGGATGGTGAGAGCGGTATAGCCGTCGCGGCCCATCACCCGCAGCGCGGCATCCACCAGCAGCTCGTCGGAATACTTGCGGGGACGCCCCCTGGAGGCTGGCGGCGCCGGCAGCTTCGATGTTTTTCGCTGGGTACTCACGGCATGGCTCGCTTCGCGCAGGGCGGCGGAGGCTGCCTGCGGCATTTACTTTCCAAATGGTCTGTAATTCCTGTAATGTACATACAGTAATGTATGATAGCAATACGTATAGTTCTGGGCGGGACTGAACGTGGTGAATCGGGTGGCGGTCGGATGATGGCCGGAGCCCAGTGGTTTTCCTGCGTCAATCCGCCCGGGAGCGCTACACCTGGGGTTGAATCATGAGCATCAAGATCCTGAAGAACGGCCTGATCTTCGACGGCCGCAACGAGGCCCTGATCGAGGGCGGCAGCATCGTGATCGAGAACGACCGGATCCGTGAGGTCGTGGACCGCGAGGCGCGGATCGACGGCGCGGACGTGATCGACCTCGGCGGCCGCTTCGTCATGCCGGGCCTGCTGGACCTGCATTTCCACGTCTACGGCATCTCTTTCAACATGCACCGGATGGACAACATGACCATCCCGTTGAAGGTTGCCCATGCCTCGCGGCTGCTCAAGGGAACGCTGCATCGCGGCTACACCACGGTGCGTGACCCGGGCGGTGGCGAGATCGGGCTGCACCTGGCGATCAGCCAGGGCCTGATGGAAGGCCCGCGTCTTTTCTATGGCGGCAAGGCCTTGTCGCAGACCGGCGGGCATGGGGACATGCGTGCGGCAGACCGGATAGACGAGCCCTGCGGCTGCGTGGCGAACAACACCTTTGCCGAGGTGGTGGACGGGGTCGAGAACGTGCGCAAGTTCTGCCGCAACGAACTGCGCAAGGGGGCGGACCACATCAAGATCTTCATTTCAGGCGGGGTCTCCTCGCCGACCGATCCGCTCTGGATGCCGCAGTACACCGACGAGGAGATCGCGGCCGCCGTGCATGAAACCGGCACGCGCCGCAAATACGTGATCGCGCATTGCCACACCGACGATGGTGCGCGCCGCTGCATCCGGACCGGCATCCGCTCGATCGATCATTGCACCATCATCAGCGAGGAAACGGCGAGGCTGATTGCGGCTGCCGACGGCAAGACCTTTGCGGTGCCGACCATCGCGGTGATGGAGCAGGTCATGCGCCACGGGCCGGAGCTGGGCATGTTTGGCGAGAGCCTGGAGAAGGTCAAGATCGCGCATGCCGCGGCGTACCAGTCGATGGAATACCTGCAGCGCGCCGGCGCGCGCGTCGGCATGGGCACCGACCTGTTCGAGGAGCGCTTCCACCCGATGCAGAGCCAGGAGTTCAGCTTCCGCTCGGAAATCTTCTCGCCGATTGAGCTTCTGCGTTCAGCCACCAGCATCAACGCCGAGATCATGCAGAAGAAAGGCCTGCTGGGCAGCATCGAGCCGGACGCCTATGCCGACCTCATTGCGATCGACCAGAACCCGATGCGTGACATCCACGTCATGGCCAGGCCTGACGAGAATTTCTCCATGATCATGAAAGGCGGCGACTTCGTCCGCAATCGGCTGTAAGGAACCCGCCGTGCGCTATTCTGCCCTCTCGCTCGCCCTCAATGCCCTCAGCGGCCACCGCCGCTGGAAGCAACAATGGCGCAATCCCGCGCCCAAGCCTTCCTACGACGTGATCATCATCGGTGGCGGCGGACATGGATTGGCCACGGCCTACTACCTGGCTAAGAACCACGGCGTCACCAATGTCGCGGTGCTGGAGAAGGGCTGGATCGGCGGCGGCAATACCGGGCGCAACACGACCGTGGTGCGATCCAATTACTTCTTCCCGGAGTCCGTTGCGTTCTACGAGAAGTCGCTGCAGCTGTGGGAGGGCCTGAGCGAGGAGCTGAACTACAACGTGATGCTGTCCCAGCGCGGGCAGGTGGTGCTGGCACACGATCGCCACCAGGTGGAGATGTCGCACCGGCTCCGCAACGGCATGGCGCTCAACGGCATCGAGGCAGAGTGGCTGTCGCCCGAGGATCTGCGCCGCCGCGAGCCGCTGTTGCGCCAGGACGGCCGCTTCCCGGTGCTGGGCGGGCTGGTGCAGGAGCGCGCCGGGTCGGCGCGCCACGACGCCGTGGCCTGGGGCTATGCGCGCGGTGCGGATGAGCGCGGCGTGCACATCATCCAGGGCTGCGAGGTGAACGGCTTCATCATGAACGGCAACCGCGTCAGCGGGGTGCGCACCAGCCGTGGCGACATCGGCGCAGCCAAGGTCTGCCTTTCCGTGGCGGGTCATACCAGCCAGCTGGCGGCCATGGCGGGGCTGCGCCTGCCGATCACCAGCTATGCGCTGCAGGCCTTCGTCTCGGAGCCGATCAAGCCGGCCCTGAACATGATGGTGCTTTCGCCTTCCGCGGGCATCTACATCAGCCAGACCGACAAGGGCGAGGTGCTGATCGGCGGTGGCCTGGACCTGTATCCGTCGTACGCGCAGCGCGGCAACTTCCTGACGGTGGAGGCGGTGACGGCCGGCATGCTGGACCTGTTCCCGTCCTTCTCCCGCCTGCGGCTGATGCGCCAGTGGGCGGGTATCTGCGACGTGGTGAAGGATTCCTCCCCGATCCTGGGCCCGTCGCCTGTCGATGGGCTCTACCTCAATTGCGGATTCGGTACCGGCGGTTTCAAGGCGACGCCGGCCGGCGGTTTCACGATGGCCCACACGCTGGCGACGGGCAAGCGCCATCCGCTGATCGAGCCGTTCGGGCTCGAGCGGTTCAGCTCCGGCGCGCTGATCGATGAAGCCGGGGCCTCGGGGATTGCGCACTGATGTGCCGGCCCGGGGTGGATGCCCTGCGATGAGCGCCCCTTCCGGGCGTGCACTGGGAGGCGCCACGCTGTTCGTGCTGGGCGTGTTCCTGATGGCGTGCATGGATGCCACGACCAAGTACCTGGTCGCACACCATCCCGCGCCGATGGTCGTGGCGCTGCGCTATATCGTGCACTGCCTGCTGATGGTGCTGTTGCTGGCCCCTTCGCAGGGGCGTCGGCTGCTGCAGGCCCGGCGCAGGGGACTGGTCTTGCTTCGCGCGGCCTGCCTCGCCGTGGCCTCGCTGAGCATGACGCTGGCCCTGCAGCGGATGCCGGTGGCCGAGGCCACGGCGATCGTGTTCCTGTTCCCGATGCTGGTGGTGCTGCTGGCCGGGCCGCTGCTGCAGGAGCGGGTCGGCCGGCACGGGTGGCTGGCGGCCGTGGCCGGCTTCATCGGCGTGCTGCTGATTGCGCGGCCCGGCGGCGGGCTCGATGCGATCGGCGTGGTGCTGGCGCTATGCGCGGCGGCGGCGAACGCGATCTACCACCTGCTGTCGCGGATGCTGGCGAGCACGGAGAGCACGGTCTCGCTGATGTTCCATACGGCACTGGTCGGGGCGGTGTGCTTCGGGGCCTGGCTGCCGTGGGTCTGGAGCGGCCCGGTGCCGTCGCCGATGCACCTGGCGCTGTTCTGCTGCACCGGGCTGCTGGCGGGTGTCGGACACTTCCTGTTCACGGCCGCACACCGGCAGGCACCGGCTTCGGCGCTGGCGCCGCTGCAGTATGTGCAGTTGCTCTGGGCCGGGCTGCTGGGTTGGCTGGTGTTCAACCATGTGCCCGATGGGTCTGGCGCCCTGGGCATGGCGATCATCGCCGTGGCCGGCATTGCGGCGGCGCTGGGATCGCGGTTCGTGGCGCGCAGGCCGGAGCCTGCACCACCGGCTTGAGGGAGGGTACGGCCTGGACGGCCTCCCCGGCTTTCCGGGGAGGCCGTCCACTGCGGCTACGGTTGCTGAACGCCGCGGGTCAGCGGGATTCCCTCAAGGCGCCTGCGGCGCGATCAGGGTTCCTGCTGCGGCTTACTGCCCCGCCAGCGCCGCGTTGAAGGTCTTGCTCGGGCGCATTACCGCTGCCAGCTTCTCCCGATCCGGATAGTAGTAGCCGCCGATGTCGGCCGGCTTGCCCTGCACGGTGGTCAGTTCGTCAACGATGACCTGCTCGTTCTGCGTCAGCGTCTTGGCCAGGGGCGCGAAATGCGCGGCGAGCTCGGCGTCTTCGGTCTGTGCGGCCAGGGCCTGGGCCCAGTACATCGCGAGATAGAACTGGCTGCCGCGGTTGTCGAGCTGGCCGGTCTTGGGCGAGGGGTTCTTGTTGGTGTCGAGCAGCTTGCCGGTGGCGGCATCGAGCGTCTTGGCGAGCAGCTGGGCCCGGGCATTGCCCGTCTTGATGCCGAGGTCTTCCAGGCCGACGGCCAGGGCCAGGAACTCGCCGAGCGAATCCCAGCGCAGGTGATTCTCCTCGGTGAGCTGCTGCACGTGCTTGGGCGCCGAACCGCCGGCGCCGGTTTCGTACATGCCGCCGCCGGCCATCAGCGGGACGATCGACAGCATCTTGGCGCTGGTGCCCAGCTCCATGATCGGGAACAGGTCGGTGAGGTAGTCGCGCAGGATGTTGCCAGTGACGGAGATGGTGTCCTGGCCGCGGACCACGCGCTCCAGCGTGTAACGCATGGCGCGCACCTGCGACATGATCTCGATCTTAAGGCCCTTGATGTCGTACTCCTGCACGTACTTCACGACCTTCTGGATCAGTTCGTGCTCGTGCGGGCGGTAGGGGTCGAGCCAGAACACGGCCGGCGTCTTGGACTGGCGCGCGCGCGTGACGGCGAGCTTGACCCAGTCACGGATCGGCGCGTCCTTGACCTGGCACATGCGCCAGATGTCGCCGGTCTCCACGTTCTGGGTCATCAGCACTTCGCCGGTCTCCAGGTCGGTGATGTTGGCGACGCCGTCTTCCGGGATTTCGAAGGTCTTGTCGTGCGAGCCGTACTCCTCGGCCTGCTGTGCCATCAGGCCGACGTTGGGCACGGAGCCCATGGTCTTGGGATCAAAGGCGCCGTGCGTCTTGCAGAAGTTGATCATCTCCTGGTAGATGCGGGCGAAAGTCGACTCCGGCATCACCGCCTTGACGTCCTTCAGGCGCCCGTCGGCGCCCCACATCTTGCCGCCGTTGCGGATCATCGCCGGCATGGAGGCGTCGACGATGACGTCGTTGGGCGAATGGAAGTTGGTGATGCCCTTGGAGGAGTCGACCATCGCCAGCTCGGGGCGATGCGCGTGGCAGGCGTGCAGGTCGCGCTTGATCTCGTCCTGCTCGCTCTGCGGCAGCTTGGCGATCTTGGTGTAGAGATCGACCATGCCGTTGTTGACGTTGATGCCCAGCTCGTCGAAGGTCTTGCCGTGCTTGTCAAAGGCGTCGCGGTAGAAGATGCGCACGCAGTGCCCGAACACGATCGGGTGCGAGACCTTCATCATCGTCGCCTTGACGTGCAGCGAGAACATCACGCCGCTCTGGTGCGCGTCCTCGATCTGCTCTTCATAGAATTCGAGCAAGGCCTTCTTGCTCATGAACATGCTGTCGATGATTTCCTTGTCCTGCAGCGCCACCTTGGGCTTGAGGACGATGGTCTTGCCGCTCTTGGTGAGCAGCTCCATCTTCACGTTGCGAGCGCGGTCGAGCGTCATCGACTTCTCGCCGTGGTAGAAGTCGCCCTTGTGCATGTGCGACACGTGCGAGCGCGAGGCCTGGCTCCACGGCGCCATCGAGTGCGGATTCTTGCGGGCGTATTCCTTGACGGCCTTGGGGGCGCGGCGGTCGGAGTTGCCTTCGCGCAGCACGGGGTTCACCGCGCTGCCCAGGCACTTGGAGTAGCGCTTCTTGATCGCGGTCTCTTCCTCGGTGCTGGGCTGCTCGGGGTATTCCGGCAGGTTGTAGCCCTTGGCGCGCAGTTCCTTGATTGCCGCCAGCAGCTGCGCCACCGACGCGCTGATGTTGGGCAGCTTGATGATGTTGGTGTCGGGCAGCAGGGTCAGACGGCCCAGCTCGGCGAGGGTGTCCGGCAGCCGCTGGGACTCGGTCAGGAATTCGGGGAATTCGGCGATGATGCGGGACGCCAGCGAGATGTCGCTGGTCTGTATCTTGATGCCGGCCGGTGCGGTGAAGGCTTCGACGATCGGCAGGAACGACGCGGTGGCCAGCAGGGGGGCTTCGTCGGTCAGGGTGTAGATGATTGCGGGCTGTTCTTTGCTCATGCACTCGACTCCGGACTGGTCTAACTCGAAATCAGCTAGGGAAACCATGAGGGTACGTGCAAGGCCGCCACCAATACGCCACCCTCGGTGCCCATTGCTTGCGTGGCAGGGGTCACCCAAGCAGACCCGCATGTTAGCGCGCCCCGGGCTCCTTCGGAGCGGCGAAGACGGCTTCGGAGTAGGCCCAGGACATCTGGCGCCCACCCATTATGCGAGATGCCGACAGGTGGATGGCCCGCAGAACCCTCGACTGAGAGTGGAGAAACTACCAAATCAATGAGTCAAATTCTGGTCGGGGATGGCATCAGCCGTGCTGCAGGCGCGTCCCTCGGCGTAGACCGAGCGCGAGCGAAGGGGAGGCCAGGAATGCGCCGGATAATTCCGACCCGACCGGGCAGCGGTGGGATTTTTGCATGCGGAAGCGAAATCTTGCTTGGTGGCCGGGGACGGAATCGAACCGCCGACACGGGGATTTTCAATCCCCTGCTCTACCGACTGAGCTACCCGGCCGAGCAAGATGTAGTACTTCTAAACCTGCCGCATTGCGCGGCGAGGGCGCGTATTAAAGCGGGGTGGGGTGGGGGAGTCAAGGAAAACGATGGATTTTCTGAGGTTTCCCTGGGGCATTGGCCAATATTTGACCGTTTCCCTCCCCCGTTGCCCCTCTTCCGCGAAGGGAGAGGGGGCAAGGTCGGGGACTATTCGCTCTTCGACGGTGGGGTGAAGCCCGTCTGCGTCAGGTCGCCGCCGCCAAAGAAGAACTTCTCCATTTCGTCGGCCAGGAACTTGCGCGACTGGGCGTCGGCCAGGGCCAGGCGGTATTCGTTGATCAGGCGGGTCTGGTGGGCGAGCCAGTCGGCCCAGGCCTGCTTGGAGACTTCGTCGTAGATGCGCTTGCCGAGAGGGCCGGGGTAGGGCGGGCGGTCGAGGCCTTCGGCTTCGGTTCCGAGCTTTACGCAGTGAATGGTTCGGGACATTTTTCGTTCTCGGGCAGGCCGGCCTTACGGCGCGCGTCCAGCAGTTTGCGGATTGGCGCGGGCAGGCCCTTGGTGGGGTCGTCCATTTTAATCCAGGCGAGCTCCGCGGTTTCGCGCAGCGAGCTGGCGGGCTCGGCGCGCAGCCGCAGGGGGCGCAGTTCCAGGTCGAAATGGCTGAAGGCGTGGTGCAGTGGCGGCAGTGCCTGCGCGGGGCCGGCTTCCAGTGCGTAGCGCTCGCGGCAGGCGGCTGCGGGATCCAGCCCCTCGTCCAGCAGTGGCGGGCACCACAGGCCGCCCCAGATGCCGGCGGGCGGGCGGCGCTCCAGCAGCAGTTCGCCCTGCCCGTTCTCGATCAGCAGCACCTGCGTGACGCGCTCTGGCCGCTCCTGCTTCGGTTTGGGCTTGGCACCGGGAATCTGCGCGGTGAGGCCGGCGATGCGTGCGCCGCAGTCCTGTGTCAGGGGGCAGATGGCGCAGGCGGGTTTGCGCGTGCTGCAGAGGCTGGCACCCAGGTCCATGATGGCCTGCGTGTAGTCGGCCATGCGCGCCTGAGGCAGCAGGCTTTCCGAGACCGTCCACAGCTTCTTCTGCACGGCTGGCGCGCCGGGCCAGCCTTCGACGGCGGCGTGGCGCGAGAGCACGCGCCGCACGTTGCCGTCGAGAATCGCATGGCGGTCGCCATGGGCCTGGGACAGGATCGCGCCGGCGGTGGAGCGGCCGATGCCGGGCAGTGCCTGCATGGCCTCGATGTCTCGCGGGAATTCGCCGCCGTGTTCATTGACCACGGCCTGCGCGCAGCGGTGCAGGTTACGCGCGCGGGCGTAATAGCCCAGGCCCGCCCACAGGGCCAGCACGTCGTCCACCGGCGCGGCGGCCAGCGATGCCACGTCCGGGAAGCGCTGCAGGAAGCGCTCGAAGTAGGGGATGACGGTGGTGACCTGCGTCTGCTGCAGCATGATCTCGGACAGCCACACGCGGTAGGGCGTGCGCGGATGCTGCCAGGGCAGGTCATGCCGGCCGTGGACGTCGAACCAGGTCAGCAGGCGATCGGCGAAGGGCGCGAGCGCCGCGGTCTTCTTAGCGGGCGGCATGAGACGGCCCCCGTTCATACTGAGCCCGTCGAAGTAAGGACGGGCTCAGCACGAACGGATTTCCGGGACCTTGCTGGGGATGACCTGGCAGGAAGCTCACTTGGCCGGCGCAGCCTCCACGGGCTTCTGCTCGGCAGGTGCGGCCGGCTCGGCAGGGGCCGGCGCGGGCGCGGCTTCCTGCTTTTTCTTCTTGCCGAACAGCAGGTCGCCGAGCTTGTTATTGAGCTCCTGCTTGAGTTCCTGCTTGTCCAGCGGCTTGCCGTCCTTTTGGGTCTGGATGCCGAGCTTCTCGCCGAGCTTGGCCTTGAGCTTGTCTTCCTCGCCCTTGAGGTTCTCGCGCAGCTTCTCGGTGGCCTGCTGCTGCAGCGCCGCCTTGAGGTCCAGCGAGACCTTGGGCTTGTACATGTTTCCGCTGAGGCGGATGGGAATCATGATGCCCTTGAGCTGCTCCAGGCCCTTGCCCTCCTGTCCGGTGATGGTGTTCACGATGGTCGGTTTGGCGAGATAGTTGATGGTCTCGTTGACCAGGTCGACTTGGCCCTCGCCGTTGACGCGGAACAGAGGGCTTGCGGCATCCAGCAGGTCGCTCTTCAGCACGCCGTTGATGATCTTGGCGGTGGCGGTGAACACGGTGAAGTCGGTCACCGGCTGCTCGGACTCGGTGTAGTTCATGTTGCCGGCCAGCGTGGCCTTGGCCTTGCGCACGGTCTGCGCCAGGTTGAAGCCCTTCACGGCGCCGTTCTCGACGCGAAAGGACAGGTCGCCGTTCAGGGCCTTCTTGAACTCACCGTAGGTGTTGCCGCGGCTGTTCAGGCTGACGTCAAAATTTCCCAGTCCGCTCACCGGGTCCTTGCCGATCAGGTCCTTCAAGAAGGGCGCGGCCTGCAGTGCGGACAACTGCGTCTTGATGGCGTAGCCCGGTTCGTTTCCCGCCGTCATGCTGTTGCTCAGGCTGACCTTGCCGCCGTAGAGCTGGGCGGAGATGTTCTGCGCCTGCGTGGCGCCCGGCGCGCCGCTGAGCTTGAGGCTGACGTTGCTCAGCTTCAGGCCATTGATGGTGAGCTTGCCGATGTCCAGCGTGCCGTTGGCGTTGAGCTTCTGCAGCGCTTCGGTGGGCAGCGGCTGGTCGTCGAACTTCTTGTCGCCGGCGGCGGCCACCGGCTTTTCCTGCCCTGGCTTCTTTGGCGGCAGATAGCGGTCGGCGTTGATCTCGTCGATCTTCAGCGCCATCTCCATGGCCTTGGCCTTGAAGTCGCGCAGGCCGAACATGCCCTGCATCGTGGTCTGGTCGAGCTTGAAGTTCAGCTGGTCGAAGCGCGCGGAGGTGAACGTGCCGGAGTAGTTTGCGGCCAGGCTCACGCTCTTGAGTGCCTCGGGGTCGGCCGTCTCCAGCTTGATGCCGAGCTGGTTCATCAGCGGCCGCGGATTGAAGGCCGCGATGCTGATGGGGCCGTGCAGGCGCGGCGTGCCGCCTTCGCCCAGGCCTTCGCCGCGGATGCTGGTCTTCAGGTCCAGGCCGGCCACGGCCAGGGCGCCCTGGTCGAAGGCCATGGTGCCCTTGGCGCCATCGTAGGAGAAGTCGCCGCTGAGCTTAAGCGGCTGCTTGCCGCCCGGCACGCCCTGGCCCGCCACGGTGCCGGTGAAGACCAGGCCCTTGGCGTTGTAGAGCTTCTGCCCGTAGTCGGCCAGCAGCTGCGCCGCCAGCTCGGTGTCGGCGTCGAAGCCCATGCCCTGGCCCTTGAGCTTGAGCTTGAGGTTCTCGGTGCCCACCAGCTTCTTGGCCATGTCCACGGTGGCGGCGCCGGCCAGTTCGAGATCGGCGTTGGCGTCCTTGCCCCCGGCGACCTGCTTGCCGGCGGCCTTGAGCTTCAGCGTCAGGCCGCTGAGCTTGAGCAGCGAGGTCTCGCCCTGGTAGTCGACGGTGGTCTTCAGGTCCAGGTCGGCGGTGGCGGCCGGCGCGCTGGCGATGGCGGTGAAGCCCAGCGCCACGTCGAAGGGCTTGCCCGGCGACAGCGCGCCGGTTTCCAGGCGCAGCTTGTCGATCTGGTAGCTCTTGCCGCTGCGGGCGTCGCTGTACTTGGCGGAGGAGTCGCTGATCTCGACGCCACTGATGTCCAGTGACTTCATGTCGAAGCCGCCGCCCTGGTCCTCGGGCTTCTTCTCTTCCTCGGGCTTTTGCTTGGCCAGGTCTGCCCAGTTGTTCTTGCCGTCCTTGTCCACCTGCAGGTTCAGGCGCAGGCCGGAGAGCTTGACGGTGCTTACCTCCACCTTGCGGTCGAACAGCAGGGGGAAGAGCTTCACGCCGACGTCCGCCTCGCCCACCTGGGCAAAGGGCTCGCTGCCGAAGCCCGGCGCGTTGCCCAGCACGACGCCCTTGGCGCTGGCCTTGAGCCAGGGGAAGACCTTGAGCCCGATCTCGCCCAACTGCAGGTCACGCCCGGTCTGTTCCTTGACCTTGGCGGCGATGGTGTCGCGGTAGTCGTTGGGGTCGAACAGCGTCGCGGCGGCGGTCAGGGCGCCCGCCAGCAGCAGGATCACCACGCCAACGCCGATGAGCAGGTATTTCAGGGGCTTGTTCATGACTCGTCCGTGATTATTTATCGAACAATTGTTGTTTGAATGAATAAATATCTCAATCAACCGCCACCGATCGCCTGCACGATCTCCAGCCGATCACCGTCGGCCAGCCAGGTGTCGGCATAGCTGGAGCGCGGCACGATGTCGCCATTGCGCTCCACGGCCAGGCGCTTGCCGGCCAGCTGCAGGCGCTCGACGAGCTGGGCTACCGAGCAAGGCGGGGGCTGGTGTTGGACTTCGCCGTTGATATGCAGGTTCATTGGGGGGATTCTATCGTGGGCGGCGCTTGTGACCTCGCTGTTCAGTTTGCCGAGGTCACGCCCTTCTGAATACCAGGGCCCTATCTGCTTGGGCGTCTTTGGGGCGGTATCTTCGGCTTGATCCGCGCAATCCTTTAAGTCCGGGGATATATACGGTTCCGGGACGAGTAGGGTCATCGGTGCGGCCTGAGGGGAGGCTGGCACCCTGCACTCGCTTACGGGCTTCAGGGAGGGCGAAAGGCAGCGATGCGTGAAAAGCGAACAGCTTGTCGAGCCAGGGACGTAAGTCCCTGTTTTCGTGATTACCCAACTGTTGCGACATGAAGGGCCAGTCGAATAGTGCGCTGGCCCTTCATATCGGACAATCGTTACGAAATCACCACATGCCAATTGAGCAGCTGGCTAACGGGCCATCTCTCAAAAACGCGAGCTCTCTCAAGCTCTTCAGACATTGTCGTAATTGATCTTCGTGAGGTTGCGATTGGAGTCTCTCAGGAGAGCTCCGCTCGAGTCTCGCTTGAAGATTTTCTTGTTGGTGAATTGATCGCAGATGCGGGCGAACTCATCCACGCTCATGTCCAGGGGGCGCAGTATTTCAGCCAGCGGTTTGCCCAGGTATTGCCATGGGAATGCACCATCAAGCCGCTTGACGGCGTCCAACCCATCCTGACGGGTCAGGCGACCGCGCCGGATGTGCAGGCAGGCCAGATCGGTTGCACGGCCGAAGCCAAACTTGAGGAACTTGAAGTAATCGTGAATGCCCGTTTGATGATTATCCAGGTTCTCGTAGTTGACCATGGAGCCTTCGACCACTTTCTCGTACACGGAGAAGCCATTGGCCTGTGCAATCAGCGTATTGGAGAGGCCATCCCAGGGCAGGAAGTGGCCGAGGAACAGGCCGGTAACGCCAACCCGCTGTAGTTCCTCGTCGCTGGGATAGGTGTATTGGATCAAGTGCTTGGCTTCAATCCCCGACTGGCCGACCAGATCTGAAACACGCATGCCCAGCAACCCGCCAAACTCTTCCAGCCAGCGGCGATTCAGCACGTTGTTCTCGGAGGCCGCGGCCGGTCCGCCATACTCGTTCTGCGAGTTCTCGCCCCACACAATCAAGGGCACATTGAACTGTACGGCAGCGCGGACGGGAATGGTGAAGATGCCGACGTGCTCCGGCCAGGAAATATCACCAACCTGGGCCAAGCCGATACGATTCAACTTGGCACGAATCAGCGGGTTGGGTGAGACTTCAATGTAGTCGACGCCGAGCTGCTTGAGGTTCTCGATATTCTTCCTGCCGATTGCCGAAAGATCGCAGGTGGTCGACGTCACGCACAGCGGATTGAGACCCAGCTGCAGCATCCTGATGACCTGATAGGTGCTGTCCTTGCCACCGCTGACCGGGACAATGCAGTCCCAGTTGTCGCCACTGGGGCGCCGGTACCTTTCCAGAATCTGCAGCAATTCCTTGTAGCGAAGATCCCAGTCGATCTCCTTGCGGTTTTCATAGCTTCGGCATGCGTTGCAGATTCCGTGTTCGTCCAAACGCAGGTCGGGCTTAGTGTCTGGCATCACACAGCGCTTGCAGTACGTCAGCATGTTGGGATTCTCGAAATTGGATGTGGTTAGCGCTTTTCCATCAAGAACCAAGTGATGTCATCTTGAGGGAAGTTCGGGTCACGGCGATAGGCGAAGCCATAATCTACCAACTGAAGCGCCGGGTGGCGCTCCATGATCTCGCCCGCGAAGTCCCGCTTGAACAGCCGGTCGTTGTGCCCCCGGTACGGAATGCTCACCGGCGCCGGATTGTAGTACTCGGCGACCATCATGTAACGGCCGCAGCTCTCAAATAGCTTGTCGTAAACCACCGGCAAGGCTTCAGGGTTGATATGGATCAGCACCCCTTTGATCAGGGTCAAGTCCCATTGCCGTTGCGGGGCGAAATCAAGGATGGAGATGTTGTGTATCTTTTCAGCCGGGATCACGCTCTCCAGCTGCTGGGCCGCATCCGCATTGATCTCGATGGCGTGGGCGTCGATCGCCGGATGGAGCAGTTTCAGCGCCTTCAGGTTCATGCCGATATTGGCGCCGAACTCGATGCAGCTCTTGATATTGCGGGCCTGGCGCAAAGCCTTGACGAAGAAGTCCAGGTTGGATGCCAGCAGGGCATCTCCCTGGTTACGCTGTATGTAGTCGGCTCCGAAATTCCCGGCCCAGAACGCCTCTTGCTCAGTCCGAAACGACATTTTTATTTCTCCGATTGATTTGGACATTTGAATGATGCCACTCTCGCCAGTCCTCAATATCCATGCCTTGCACCCGATACAACGGCAATCTGATTGAAGCGGAGTGGAGCCCGGAGCAGGGCTGAAGTCAGCCAGGCCACGACTCCCCCCTGCAAAATCATCCGACGTCGTGCCGGGCGCCGCGGGCTTGCGCACCGAAGCACCTGCAGGTCTGGCTGGATGTCGCTTGTTGGCCAGGAGACGCGGGGTGACGTAACAAGCGGCAGAACTCGAAAGCAGTCGTTTCCGCAGGTATCCCCGCCTCAAAGGGCGAGGGTGCACACGGGAGCGACGCCAGTATAGTCATCCGAAAGCTGGCGGCACAGGCCCTGTCTCCATCCCTGGCAGTGGCTTGCCGCAGCACAAAACGAGAGGGGATCCCTGGCGTGGAGGGCGATCCGGGAGGCGGTTTCGACAAGGCAGTCCGCTCGGACGGCTGGCGGGGCTCGTGCTGAGGCAAGCCCTTGCCGGGGGTGATGCCTCTCCTGCGAGCGTGCTCCATCCTAGGGATTGTTGAGCATGAGAGCCTGACGGCATGGGGAAAGCCCCCAATTCCCGGCCCACCCATTCCGGACCGGAAGTCGGGGATCGACGCAGTCCCGGCTTCCTACTGTTCCCATGCTGAATCAATCGTTTAAACTACCCCCTCGTAAAGCGGGTGTAGTTCAATGGTAGAACTGCAGCTTCCCAAGCTGCTAGCGTGGGTTCGATTCCCATCACCCGCTCCACTGCATCATTCTGCGGACTTCCGCAGAAGTCCAAGAGAGTCTGCAAGTCGTTGCCACACAAGGACTTTTCCTCTCTTTGACGTTCTGCCGCGGTCCACTGCGATCCGCCTACAGCCGGGACTTTTAAGTCCACAAACAAGTCCATTTTTGCGGGCGCGGCTGATTCCGGATTGTTGATGGAGGGGCGAGGTCGACGTGACCAGCATCTGGTTCCTGACTCATGTTCAGGAGCAAGAGCATGGCACTCT
>JASBRP010000068.1 GCA_030149365.1 Solimonas sp. | reverse complement strand
CATTGGCTTTACGTTGATACTCTCGTGTTGTTGCTATGGCTTCTCGCCACGCACCGGGAGCACCCACACAAATTACTTGCTAATTTGTTCTTAAAGATCAGTGCTTTAGCGGCTTCGTCGTTTCCGTCGTTGCCGTCAGCGGGGCGCGAATAATAGGCGGAATCGAGGGTCCTGCAACAGCTTTTTTTGAAGAAAGTTTTAAGCGGCTGTTTTTCAATGATTTTTTAAACGAAGAATGAGCGCCATCTGCCTCGGCCGCGCATAAAGCCCGGGTTTGGGGCGATCGGCAGGGCAAAAATAAGCCACCAAGCAAGAGGGGCTGACAACGTTCGAGGCGATTCACGGCCACGGCAGGATGGCGGCGGCGGTGCTGATGGAAATAGAAGAAGAACATAGCCGCATCCTTTGGCCGCACTGGATGCCCATACAAGGTTCCAGCCCAGGAAACCCGAAGCTCGCGATGATCGACTCCCTTGCGCATACATCCATTCCCTTGGTCTGGCAGTTGGCCTTCACTGCATTCATGTTGGTGCTCGTGCCGGTCTACCTGCACAAGTACGGCCCCACCAACTTCTTGTACTTCTGCGACGTGGCCTTGCTGCTGACCCTGGCCGGTATCTGGCTGGAGGATGCGCTGCTGCTATCAACTGCCACGGTTGGCATCCTGGTCGCACAGCTCTTCTGGTTGTTGTCATTCATGGGGCACCTGCTGGGCCACCGGATCAGCGGCATGACGGACTACATGTTCGACAAGCAGCGCTCGCGTTTCCTGCGGGGGCTTTCGCTGTTCCACGGCTGGCTGCCCGTACTGCTCATCTATCTGTTGCTGCACACCGGATACGATCCGCGGGCCCTGCCGATCTGGACTGGCCTCTCCACGGTGCTGGTGCTGGTCTGCTATTTCTTCATGCCACCGCCTTCACCACACCGCGGCCTGGCCCCCGTCAACATCAACTACGTCTACGGGTTCGATAGCGACAAACCCCAGCGCTGGATGTCGTCATGGGCCTGGTTGCTTCTGGTGCTGCTGGGCTTTCCCTTGCTGCTTTATCTGCCCGCGCATGTGTTGTTGAACGGATGGATGCCGGCCGCTGTCCGATGAAGCCTGCTGCTGCCCTGGAATGCCGCCAGCCCTGTGCTGAAGGCCTGTTCGGGATTGATTGACCCCACCCCCCCAGGGGTGTATAAACCCCGACTTTGTTCGACTTTGCATCGCCAAGGCAGATGGCATTAGATTGGTTCAAATGAAGACCAAAACGACAAAAAGCCCAGCAAAATCGGCCCCTGCGAAGGCAGCGGTTTCCAAGTCCGTTGGGTCCAAGAGTGCTCCCGGGCTGCTCAGCAAGCTCAAGGGCGCGCTGACCAGCAAGAAGCCCGCTCCTGTCGCCAAGGCTGCGCAAAAGCCCGCTGCGAAGACGGTAGCCAAGCCCGCCGCCAAAGCAGCTCCGGCCAAGCCGGCAGCGCCTGCCAAGCCCCCCGCCAAACCAGTTGCCGCGGCCAAGACCGCTGCAGCCAAGCCCCCTACCCCCACGTCCTCGATGAAATCCGCCAGCACCGACAAGAGCAGCAAAGCCGCTCCCGCTCCCGCCCCGGCCAAGAAGGCTGCCGCTCCGGCGCCCGCGCCGAAGAAGCCGGCACCGCGCAAGCCCGTCGTCCGCATGAGCATCGACGGCCTGCCGACCGAGGACCAGCTGCGGGCGATGTCGGACGACGACTACATGAACGACACCCAGCTGGAGTTCTTCCGCCACCGCCTGCTGCAGATGCGTGCGGAAGTGCTGGAGCGCGAGGTGGACGTCAAGGAACGCCTGCACCAGCGCGAAGTGTTCGCCGACCCGGCCGACCGCGCCACCGCCGAGGAAGAGCACTGGCTCGACCTGCGCCTGCGCGAGCGTGAGTCCCTGCTGCTGCGCAAGATCGACGACGCGCTGCGCCGCCTGGAGAATCGCGAGTACGGCTACTGCGAGAAGACCGGCGACGCGATCGGCATTCCGCGCCTGCTGGCGCGCCCCACCGCCACCGTCTGCGTGGACGTGAAGGGCCAGGATGAGCGCGTGGAAGCGCAGTTCCGCGACCGCTGAGCCTGCCGCTGCAAACGACGCAGCCCTGGAGCGATCCAGGGCTTTTTTGTTGCCTGGGCCGCGGCAGATTTTGAGTCTGCTGCGTCTACCAGAGTCTTGAACGACAAAAGCCCCGGATCACTCCGGGGCTTTTGCGTTTGAACGTGGATCCGCTTTGGTGCCCATGGCCGGACTCGAACCGGCACGCCTTGCGGCGCAAGATTTTAAGTCTCGTGCGTCTACCGATTCCGCCACACGGGCTGCGGGAAATGTGCGGTAAGGTAAATGGAGGCCAGGGTCGGAATTGAACCGGCGTACGCGGATTTGCAGTCCGCTGCATAACCACTCTGCCACCTGGCCACCGGACGGCTGGATTGTATCAGCCGTTGAGACTAAAAAACCCCGGCATTGCTGCGGGGTTTTCTTGAAACTGGAGCGGGAAACGAGATTCGAACTCGCGACCTCAACCTTGGCAAGGTTGCGCTCTACCAACTGAGCTATTCCCGCGTCTTGAGAGCGCGCATTTTATAGAGAAGTAAGGGCAAGTCAAGCTTTTTGCGCAGGTTTTCTTCAATCCGCCCAATTTGCTCAATTATTGTCCGCCATCAGCGGCCAGGCCGCCTTCAGGTACACCACCATGCTCCAGATGGTGAGGACCGCGGCGATGAACAGCAGGCCGTAGCCCATCTGGTAGATCGGCAGGTGGAAGGTGTCGATCTGCCAGATCATCATGCCGATGGACGTCATCTGGAAGCCGGTCTTGACCTTGCCGATCCAGCTCACTGCCACATGGGTACGGGCGCCAAGCTCCGCCATCCACTCACGCAGGGCCGAGATGGTGATCTCGCGGCCGATGATCACGGCCACCAGCGCGGCGAGCACCCCGCCCGGCTGGTCCTGCAGCAGCATCACCAGGCAGACGGCCACCAGCAGCTTGTCCGCTACGGGATCGAGGAAGGCGCCGAACTTGCTGGTCTGGTTCCACTTGCGCGCCAGGTAGCCATCAAGCCAGTCGGTGATGGCGGCCGCTGCATAGATCACCGTGGCAAGCTGCCGGGAGACCTCATGCCCACCGATGTGCACGGGCACGTAGAACAAGGCCAGCACCACGGGGATCGCGGCGACGCGGCCCAGGGTCAACGCCAGAGGCAGGGTGATCTTCACGCAACCGTCCTGTTTTTCATGCTGACAGATTACCCGACTCCGGCGTCAGGTCGTCAGGCAGGGGCTGAAAAAAAGGCCCCTCAATGGAAATAGGCATAGATGCGTTCTGCCAGGGTGCGAGAGATACCCTCCACCCGTGCCAGGTCATCGATGCTGGCCCGCTTGAGCTGCGCCAGCCCCCCGAAGTTCTTCAGCAGGGCTCGCCGCCGCGTGGCGCCGAGACCCTCGATGCTCTCCAGGCCGGAGCGCACGCGCGCCTTGTCGCGGCGCCCGCGATGCCCGGTGATGGCAAAACGGTGCGCCTCGTCCCGGATGCGCTGGATCAGGTGCAGGGCCGGCGAATCGCCCGCCAGGCGCAGCGGAAACTCGCGCTCGGGCATGATCAGCTCCTCCAGCCCCGGGCGGCGCGTCGGCCCCTTGGCGATGGCGCAGATGCGCAGATCCTCGATGCCGGTCTCGTCCAGTGCCTCCAGGGCCGCATTGAGCTGGCCCTGGCCGCCGTCGATGAAGAGCACGTCGGGCCGCTGCACCTCGCCGCTTTTCACCCGGGCAAAACGCCGTGCCACGGCCTGCTTGATGGCGGCGTAGTCGTCGCCCGGCGTGATGCCCTCGATGTTGAACTTGCGGTAGGCAGACTTCAGCGGTCCCTGGTCGTTGAACACCACGCAAGATGCCACCGCGCGCTCGCCCTGGGTGTGGGAGATATCGAAGCATTCCAGCCGCTGCGGCGGCTTCTCCAGGTCCAGTGCGCGCTGCAGTTCCAGCATGCGCTCGTCCATGCTGGCCATCTCCGTGAGGCGCGTGGTTAGGGCCTGCTGCACGGTGCTCTGCGCCATCTCCAGCAGGCGCAGCTTGAGACCCCGCTGCGGGCGGTTGATGGTGACCTTGCGGCCCGCTCGCTGTGCCAGGGCAGCCTCCAGCAACTCCACATCCTCCAGCTCGTGGCTGACCAGGATCTCCGGCGGTGCCGGCTGCTCCAGGTAGTGCTGGCTCAGGAAACTCTCCAGCAGCTCCTCCGGCTCCACTTGCGGCGGATGCCGGGGGAAATGACTGCTGTGGCCCAGGTTGACGCCGTCGCGCACGCTGACCACCGCCAGGCAGCTGCTGGAGGCGTGTGGCGCCACCGCGATCACGTCCAGGTCCTCGGCGCCGCCGGTGAGGGCACGGCTTTCCCGCACCCGCTGCAGGGCCGAAATCTGGTCCCGCAGGCGCGCGGCGCGCTCGAATTCCAGGGCCTCGGCGGCCTGCTCCATCTCCGCCCCGAGGTCCTTGGCCAGTTCGTCCGCCCGGCCTTCCAGCATGCGCTGGGCGTTGGCCATGTCGCGGGCATACTCCTCCTCGCCCACCAGGCCCACGCAAGGCGCGCTGCAGCGCTTGATCTGGTGCTGCAGGCAGGGGCGCTCGCGGTGGTTGTAGAAGCTGTCGCGGCAGGGCCGCAGGCGGAACAGCTTCTGCAGGGTGCCCAGGGTGTCCCGCACCGAGCTGGCCGAGGGGAACGGGCCGATGTAGCGGTCCTGCCCCACCTTGGCGCCACGGTAGTAGGCGATGCGCGGAAAGCGATGCGCGGTGAAGCGGACGTAGGGGTAGCTTTTGTCGTCGCGGTAGGAAATGTTGTAGCGCGGCGACTGTTCCTTGATCAGGTTGTTTTCCAGCAGCAGCGCCTCGTCCTCGGTGCGGGTGACCGTCACCTCGATCCGGCGGATCTGCGATACCATGCTCTCGATGCGGGGGTTGCCGCTGGCACGCAGGAAATAGCTGCCGACGCGCTTCTTCAGGTTGCGCGCCTTGCCGACGTACAGCAGCTCCCCTTCCCCGCCATACATGCGGTAGACGCCCGGCTGGGTCGTGAGCTGCGAGAGGAAACTGCGGGAGTCGAAGGACTCCGTCTGGGGCTTCATGCCCCTATTTTAAGGCGCTCAGGCCCCGGCGGCAGGCTCGGACGATTTCTCGTCCAGCAGGCCGTAGCGCATGGCCATGCGGGTCAGCTCCACGTCGTTGGTGACGTTGAGCTTCTCGAACAGGCGGTAGCGGTAGGTGCTGACCGTCTTGGGCGACAGGTGCAGGCGGTCCGAGATCTCCTGGGTGGAGTAGCCCTTGGTCACCATCAGCATGACCTGGGTCTCGCGTTGGGACAGCTGCTCGAAGGGCGAGCCGCCGTTATTGCCCTTGACCAGGGAGGCTGCCAGGTTGCCGGCGACGTCGGCCGCCACGTAGTGACCGCCGGTGTTGACCCGGCGGATGGCTGCCACGACCTCGTCGGCCGCGGAGTCCTTGCTGATGTAGCCGGCGGCACCGGCCGCCAGCATGCGGCTGGGGTAAGGCTCTTCCAGGTGCATGGACACCACGATCACGCGAGCCGCCGGCAGCTTCTGCAGCAGGCGCCGGGTGGCCTCCAGGCCGCCGATGCCGGGCATGTTGATGTCCATCAGGACCACGTCCGGCGTGTGGCTGCGCAGCAGGTCCATGGCCTCCTCGCCGCTGGAAGCCTCGGCGATGACCTCCATGTCCGGCACCTCCTGCAGCACGCGCTTCAGGCCTGCCCGCACAAGGCGATGGTCGTCCACCAGCATGATCTTGATCATGAAACCCTCCGTATGGGGCCATTCTAGGCGAAAACCGGGCTCCCGCCGTGGTGCAGGCAGGCAAACGTAACAAAACAGTCAGACGAGCGTCACATCACCCCCCTAGGCTCAGATTGGTTATCCCAGCCACTACTCCAGCCAAGGACCACCGCGCATGAGTTACGACAAAAATGGCGACGATGTCGTCACCAACAACTCCAACAATCCCCACATCATGGAGATCGCGGAGGCGCGCTTTACCCGCCGCCAGACGCTGTTCGGCGGCCTGTCTGCCACGACGGTCGCCCTGTTCGGCAGCATGAGCCTCGCCGGCTGCGACGACGACAACAACAACAGCGGCACGCCCGCCACCGAAGAGCCGATCCCGACGCCGAAGCTCAGCTTCGTGCCCGTGGCCAAGAGCACGGCGGACGTGCTCACGGTGCCGGATGGCTACACGGCCCGCGTGCTGTTTGGCCTCGGCGATCCGATCAAGGATGCCATTTCCGCCTGGAAGGGCGACGGCAGCGAGGACGGCGCATCCTATGCGAACCGTGCTGGTGATCACCACGACGGCATGTACTTCTTCGGCTTGGCCGCCACCGGCTCGACCCCGGATCCGAAGGCCTCCGAGCGTGGCATCCTGTGCATGAACCATGAGGCGCTGACGACGACCTACCTGCATGCTGCCGGCGAGACCCGCGTCGACGGCAAGCGCACGGTGGCCGACGAGTGCGTCAAGGAAATGAACGCACACGGCGTTTCCGTAATCGAAGTAAAGAAGAACGCCTCAGGTCAGTTCGCCGTGATCAAGGGCGGCCTCAATCGCCGTGTCACTACCTTCACCGAGATGGAACTCACTGGCCCGGTGCGAGGCGACTCGCAAGTCGTGACCAAGTTCTCCAACGATGGCACGAAGACCCGCGGCACCGTCAATAATTGCGCCAACGGTTACACGCCCTGGGGCACCTACCTGACCTGCGAGGAGAACTGGGCGGGCTACTTTGCCCGCGCAGTCGACGACAACACCAAGCGCACTGAAGCGGGCCTGGCCAAGCAGGTCACCTCGCTGGCGCGCTACGGCAACGCCAACAACTCTTCCACCGGATTGCCGCCCGCAGGCCGCCATCTTTGGGAGACTGCAGGTACGAGCGACGACTTCGCGCGCTGGATCACTGGCGTCACCGGAGCCTCGGCTACTGCGGACTTCCGCAACGTCATCAATACCTACGGCTTCGTCGTCGAGATTGATCCCTACGACACCACCAAGACCCCGAAGAAGCGCACCGCGCTCGGCCGCTTCGCCCACGAGGGCTGCTGGCCGGGTCCGGTAAAGGCCGGAAAGCCGATCGTCTTCTACATGGGCGACGACAACCGTGGCGACTACGTCTACAAGTTCGTCTCTACTGCGAACTGGGACCCGGCGGATGCCAACAAGGCCGACCGCATGGCGGTGGGCGACAAGTACATGGATAGCGGCAAGCTGTACGTTGCCAAGTTCAACGAGAACGGCACCGGCGAGTGGGTGGAGCTTAGCTTTGACAAGAATGGCCTGAACGCCGCCAATACCACCTATCCTTTCGCCAACCAAGCCGATGTCTGCCTGAACAGCCGTCTGGCGGGCGACGCCGTCGGCGCCACCAAAATGGATCGCCCGGAGTGGGGCGCGGTGAATCCGATCAACGGCGAGGTGTACCTGACTCTCACCAATAACTCCAACCGCGGCGTTTCCAGCTCTCAGCCGAAAAACGCGGCCAATCCGCGCAACTACGATGCGGATACGGGCAGCACCACCGCCAGCCTCAACGGCAACGTCAACGGCCATATCATCCGCTGGCACGAAGACGGCGACAATCCGGCCGCCACGACCTTCGAATGGGATATCTATCTGTTCGGTTCGCGCTCCACTTATCCGGCGGACGTCAACCTCTCCGGTCTGAATGCCAACAACGATCTGTCCAGCCCCGACGGCCTGTGGTTCGACCCGCGCGGTGTCCTGTGGATCCAGACGGATGATGGCGCCTACACCGATGTCACCAACTGCATGATGCTGGCGGCTGCACCTGGCGCCGTGGGCGACGGCGCAGAGATCACGGTAGCAGGCCAGAAGACCTACAAGGCCAAGAATCCTACGTCCGACGACCTACGCCGCTTCCTGGTCGGCCCGAAGGACTGCGAGATCACTGGCATTGCCATGACGCCGGACGGCAAGACGATGTTCGTCAACATCCAACATCCGGGCGAGACCGGCGATCTGGAAGACACGATCAGCCACTGGCCGGACGGTGGCACCTCCCGCCCGCGTTCTGCGACGGTGGTGGTCACCCGTAACGACGGCGGCGTCATCGGCATCTGATTCATCCCGCTGTACTCTCGAGCCATTCGGCCCGCGCAAGCGGGCCGTTTTCTTTTTTGGCCCCGTGAAGCCGCTCAGCCCTCTTCCGGCGAGATCCGCTCGCGCGAGCGGATGCCCTCGCGCACGTAGTCCGGGATCGGGGCCGGCTTCTGCTGGGTATAGTCGAACCACACCAGCGTGCCGCGCGTGACCGCCACCAGCTTGTCGCCGACGAACATGCCGGCCTCGGTCTTCATGCTTGAGCGGCCCAGGCGGGCGATGCGGAAGCCCGCCTCCACCGTGGAGGGATGGTGCAGTTGCGCGACGAAATCGCAGCCCAGGTTGGCCAGGATCAGGCCCTCTTCCTTCCAGAAGCGCGGATTGTCGCGGCTGAACAGGCCGAAGTAGTCCAGGCGCACGGACTCGTCGAAGACGAAGAAGTTGGTGTTGTTGACGTGGCCCAGTGCATCCAGGTCACCCCAGCGGGTGGGAATCTGCAGGAAGTGGCCGTAGTCGCTGCGCTGTGGGGTGCTCATGGAAAACTCCGGAAAGACTGACCGGATTTTGCACCCTGGCAAACGGAAATGGGGGTTATCGGCGCCAGAAAGGCTTGCGCTTCTCGAGCCCGGCCAGACGTAGCTGTGCCAGCTTCAGGATCTCAAGCTTGCGCGGATCAGTGGCATAGGGCCATTCCGAGATTTCGTCCATGCTGCGATGGCAGCCCACGCAGACATGGAGCGGGTCCAGCTGGCAGACGCCCACGCAGGGCGAGACGATTTCGTCATCCTCGTCCATGACTCAGGGCGCCGGCGCCAGCCAGTGCAGGCTGCGGATCATGGCTTCGAAATCGCGGCGCAGGCGGGGGAAGTCGTCGACCGGCGCAGAGCCCACCAGCAGCAGCCCTGCGTGCCCGCGCACCACCAGGGCCGCCAGGCTGCGCCGCGGCTCCATCTGGCCTGATAGCTCGATCTCGCGCAGATCGGCCTCCACCCCATCGAGCATCACCCGCTGCGAGCGGATCACGCGGTACTCGCGGGCCTGGGCACGACCCTGCTCTTCCTTGTAGCGCACATAGCTGTCCAGCGTTGCCGGACGCCCACTGGGCTGCTCCCGCATGGGGTCGCTGGCCACCAGGAAGAAGCTGCGGCCAATCACCTGCCCGCGCTCCGCCGGCAGCACGAAGTACAGGCTGCCAGGGCTGGTATCCGCCTGCCAGGCCGCCGGCACGTGCAGCTGCAGCCCTGCGGCCGGCACATCCACCGGACGTGGCGGCGGCTCGGGCTGGCAGGCCGTCAGCCCCAGCAGCAGCAGGGCCAGCAGCTGCCTCACTTGGTGTAGCTCATCTCGAAGGCCGGCTTGGGCGCCCCGTTCTCGTCCACGTCGGTGGCAATGCCGCCGGCGCCGACACGGTAGGCCGCGCCGGTGAAGCGGTTGCCGCGCAGTTCCACCCAGAAGAAACCATGGGTGTCGCCGACCTGGTAATAGGCTTCGTTACGCGCCGGGTCCTGGATGCTGCGGTGCTTGGAGGCGGCACCGGAAAGCATGTGCTGGGTCTTGCCGCAGGAGGCCACCGGCTTGAGCCAGTACAACTCGTGGTCGTGGCCGTTGAAGAAGACATCCACCTTGTCGCAGATGGTCTGCTCCAGGAACGCCTTGTAGTCCTTACCGCGGCAGCTGGGGCTGATCAGCCCGGCCAGCGCACAGAGGTCCGGCGAGGCACCGCCCTCGTAATTGCCGGCGTCGCCATGCATGCCATTGGAGACATAGGGATGGTGTGCCAGCGCAAACTTCCAGGTCGCCTTGCTGGCCGACAGCGCCGCCTGCATGTCGGTCTTCTGCTCGGCAATGTAGGTCTGGAGATTGGCTCCGTTCCAGGCCGGGTTCAGGTCGTTGAAGAAATGCGTGATCGGGCTGGAGTCCAGCACGAACAGCTCCACCGTCGGGTTGGCGCTACCGCGCGGCCAGCCCTGCGTGTAGTAGCGCGCCGGCATCACCCACTTGCTCGACTTGGCGGTGTAGGCCACCTCGTGGTCGCCTCGCTCGTTGGTACCGCCGCCGCCGAGCGGTGAATTGGAATTGTCATGGTTGCCCAGGGCCATGAAGAACGGGAAGTTCAGGTTCTTGTAGGGCTCTTCGAAGGCGGCCTGGAAGATCGGATCGTCGGGCGAATCCGCGCCTTGGTCGTAGATGTTGTCGCCCGCACCAACGGCGAAGTCGCAGCCACGCTGGGCGCAGACCTTCTCCACGATCTTGGCCACGTCGCCGGACTCCGGCGGAGCGCCGGAATCACCCAGCACGATGAAGCGGACGACGCCGCCGGAAGACCCACCGGAACCGGCCTCGTCGGAGCTGCCATGGCAACCCGAAAGGATCAGCGCAGTGGCGATGAGCAGGCGTTTGAACATGATCGTGACCCCTCTCCAGGGACTGCATAAAACGAAAGACCGCGTGCCACCCGAGGGTAGCACGCGGTCTGGTACCTACAGATGACCGAGGAGGATTACTCGACGATGATCTTGAACTCGACGCGACGGTTGGTCTCGCGGCCGGGCTCGTTCTCGTTGGACGCCACCGGCTGGAACTCACCGTAGCCCTGGGCGGTCATGCGGCTGCTGTCGATGCCACGGCCAATCAGGTACTGGCGCACCGACTCGGCGCGCTGCTGCGAGAGCAGCAGGTTGAAGGCCTCGGAACCGTTCGAGTCGGTGTGGCCACCGATCTCCACGGCCAGGTTCTTCTGGCTGCTGAGGGTGCGGGCCACGCCGTCGAGGATGCCGCGGGAGTCGTTGGTCAGCTCGGCGGAGTTGTTGTGGAACTTGACGCCCTGCAGCGTCATGGTCTGGCCCACCACGCAACCGGCAACGTCAACGGTCAGGCCGCGCTTGGTCTCGGGGCAACGGTCCGCCACGTCGGGAACGCCGTCACCGTCGGTGTCGGTGCCGGTGCTGGAGACCGGGCAGCCGTTGGTGTTGACCGGGGTGCCCGGAGGCGTGCCGGGGCACTGGTCGACGCTGTCGAAGATGCCGTCGCCATCCGTATCCACGGCGCAATCGCTGCGGCCGGTGACCGGATCCACCACGGAGATCTCGCACTCGCCCGGCTTGCCCACCGGCGCGCTGCGCTCGGCGAAGAACACCGTCAGCGGCACCTGCAGACCCACGTTGAAGCGGTAGTCGATCAGGAAGTCCTCACCCGAGACCGACTCGTCGTTGTACTGGGCCTGCGCGCGGGCTTCCGTGCGGATGCCCAGGCCGTACCAGGGCAGCGGGAACAGCAGGCCCGCGCCGACGTTGAGGCCGCCGTGGACGTGGTCGTCGCCGCGCACGTCTTCCTGGATCAGGTTGACGCCCGCCAGCAGGAAGGGCTTGAAGCGCGGCGCGTACTTCAGGCCGGTCTGCGGCTCGCCGTAGTGGTGCACCAGGTCCAGCGACAGGGCCGACTGGTAGTCCTTGTTGCCGTCGATGTTGCGCTCGCGGCCGACGTCGATGAAGCTCAGTTCGAGGGCATTGTTGGTGCCCCAGTCGATCGGCATGCCGACGGTGAGCTGGAAGCCCTGGCCGTCATCCGAGTCACGGGCGCTGTCGCCGAGCTCGTAGGAGTAGAAAGCTCCGACATACGGAATCTCGTAGCCGTCCGTGGTAACCGCGTAAGCCGGGGCGACACTGAACATCGCCAAGGCCGCCGCGCTGATGGTCCGCATGCGCATCACTCTTCCCCTGTCTTGAACTCAAAAAATGAAAAAAACCAAGTACTGTCGTAACTTGGAGTGATTATTCGTCGAATATAATGTATTGCTCATGACAGCGGCAACCTTGCCCCTGCCATGGGCAATTTCTCCTAGCCGCCACCCCGCTACCGCCCCGCCGGATCAGGCCTGGGCGCAGTCCGCGACCAGCCGCGGCCCCTGGTAGATGAAGCCGGTGTAGATCTGCAGCAGGTCGGCCCCTGCCCGGCGGCGCGCCCGGGCGTCCTCGCCCGAGCAGATGCCGCCCACGCCCACCAGCGGGTAATCCTTGCCGACGCGCGAGCGCAGTTGGCGCAGGGTCTCGCAGGCCAGGCTCTCCAGCGGCGCCCCGGACAGGCCGCCCTGTTCCTTGGCCAGCGGCTCCCGCTCCAACCCCGGGCGCGACAGCGTGGTGTTGGTGGCGATCAGGCCGTCGATGCCCAGCTCCACCGCCAACCGGGCGATGTGGTCCAGCTGCATCGGGCTCACGTCCGGCGCGATCTTGACCAGCAGCGGCGTGTGCTTGCCGTGGCGCTGGGCCAGCTCCCCATGCTCCGCCTTGAGCGCCTGCAGCAGGGCTTCCAGCTTGGCCTCGTCCTGCAGGTCGCGCAGGTTCTTGGTGTTGGGCGAGGAGATGTTGACGGTGATGTAGCTGGCGGCCTGGTAGACCTTGCGCAGGCAGATCAGGTAGTCGTCCGCGGCCCGCTCGATCGGCGTGTCGGCGTTCTTGCCGATGTTGATGCCGAGGATGCCGGAGTAGTCGGCCTTGGCCACCTGCTGCAGCAGGTAGTCCACGCCCTTGTTGTTGAAGCCCAGGCGGTTGATCAGGGCCTGCTGCTCCACCAGGCGGAACATGCGCGGCCGCGGGTTGCCCGGCTGCGGCCGTGGCGTGACCGTACCCACCTCGATGAAACCGAAGCCCAGGCGCGCCCAGGCCTCGATGCACTCCCCGTTCTTGTCCAGCCCAGCAGCCAGGCCCACGCGGTTGGGGAAGTTCAGGCCGAACAGCCGGACCGGGTCATCCGGCGTGCGCCCCGCGAAGGGCGCCGTGGCCAGGCGCGGCCAGTGCTTGAAGGAGGCGATCGTCAGTTCGTGCGCCTGTTCGGCGTCGAGCTGGAACAGCGCGCTGCGCGCCAGCGAGTAGAGCATGGTGTGGAGACTTAGGGTGCGTGGAGGGCCGGGCGCGCGGGCGGCGCCAGGCGTTGCTTGATGATGCCGGGCAGCGGTAGCAGGCGTGCCAGGCGCAGGCGCAGGCTGCGGCTCTCTTCATGGAGCCGGTCCTGCGTGAAGGTGAGCGGCAGGCGCAGCAGGCCCCGCGCCAGGTCGGCGGCCAGCTTCTTCTTGGATTCGTTCTCGTACAGCGAGCCGAAGCTGCCGGCGGCAGCGAACAGCGCACGCGACAGGTGCAGGTAGTCGCGCTTGAGCACCACGCCGGCATGCTGGGTGTTGGACATCAGCTGCAGGATCGCCTGTCCGCGCCGATAGAGCCCGTCTACGCCTTCCCGCTTCAGCTCAGGGATGAAGCTGCCTAGGGTCAGTGGACGGATGCCCTTCTTGGCCAGGGTCTCGTCCAGCAGCGCCTTGATCTCGGCGCGGCGCGCGGCATTGGCTTCCGGCTGGGTACTGACGCGGATCAGCGTATCCGCCAGCAGTTCGGTGTCGGCGAGGATCGCCCCGGCCAGGTAGTCCCAGACCAGGTTCCACTTGCCGTCCAGTGGCACCACGTTGCCCCAGTCGATCAGGTGCAGCGAGCCGTCCGAGCCGATCATGATGTTGCCGGGGTGCAGGTCACCGTGCATCTCGCCGTGCACCATCACGTGGTACAGCAGGGTGTACAGCAGGCGCTCCGAGATCTGGCGCTGGAAGCGACGACGCTCCGACAGCGGCATGCGGCGCAACGCGCGGGTCAGGCTGCTGGCATCGGAGAGGTATTCCATCTCGATGATGCGCCGCGTGTGGTTGTAGATCGCCGGCACTTTCCACATGTTGGACTTCAGGCTGCGCTCGTAGAAGCGCAGGTGGTGCCGCGCCTCCGACTCGAAGTCCAGTTCCTCGACGAAGCCGGCGACGAACTCGTCGATCTGCTCCTGCATCGCACGCAGGAACGGCGCCAGCTTGGTGTGCGGCGCCCAGTATTGCGACGACATGATCGCCAGCCCCAGCACCAGCTTGCCGATGATGAACTCGCGGTCGATGTTGTGGCGGCCGACCTTGATCACCACCGGTTTGAGGACTTCCTTGCCGTCCTCGATGAAGGGCTTCTTGGCAAAATAGACGCTGCCGATGGAGCCCGACTTCACCGGCCTTGCCGGGTCGAAGTCCATGAACAGCTTGTGCGCCGGCTTGCCGTAGCACTCGAGGAAGGCGTTGCTCACCTCCTCCTCGGTCATCGCCGGCACGTCCTCGTGGAATACCGCCAGCTCCTTGGCGATCTCCTCGGGCAGGAAGTCCGTGTTGGCCGCCGCCACCTGCGCCATCTTGATGAAGAACGGCCCGAACTCGCGCACCATCGCCGCCACGATCTGCGCCTGTGCGGCGAAGTCCCGCGGGTCGGCCTGGAAGAACGGCTTGATATGGCGCAGCGCGCGGATCTGGCGCCGCACGATGACAGCATCGTTGCGGATGATGGCCGCCCGCCGCAGGATCTCGTTGAGCTGCCACTGGTTGAAGCGGCGGCCGGCCTTGAGCAGGTTGACGATCTCCACCAGCTGCGGCTCGTAGGTGCGCAGCACCAGCCGCACCATGTCCAGCGACAGCTCCCCCAGGCCCTTGAGGTCCGGCGAGGAGAACAGCTCGTTGAAGAACAGCCAGAATTCCTGGACCAGCGCATCGGGCACCGGCACCGGCGAGCGCGCCGTTACCTGCTCCACCAGGAAGCGGATCAGGTCCTCGGTGGACTGCTCGTTGGGGATCAGCTGCCGCATGCGCAGGTAGCTGGTGAGCTTTTCCGTCTGGCGCAGCAGCGGGTGCTGGTAGAGCCCCTCGAAGGCCTTGTCGACGGCGTAGGTCAGCTCGTCGCGGGTGACGTCCGGATCCGAGGCCAGCAGCTTCACCAGCGGCGCAAAGCCCTTGGTCAGGCGATAGGTGGACGTGGTGAACGCCCCGAGCCCGCGCAGCAGGCCGAGCTGCTTGTCACCGAGATCGGAGGGCTCGGTCGGGTTCACGGCAGGCCCAGCAGATGCCCCAGCTTGGCGGCCTTGGTGGCCAGGTAGGACTCGTTGTACGGGTTGCGGCCGCTTTCCAGCGGCACCCGCTCCACGATCGTCACGCCCGCCTGCTCCAGGGCGTCGAGCTTGCGCGGATTGTTGGTCATCAGGCGGATGTGGCACAGGCCCAGCTGCTTGAGCAGGTCGATGGCCAGGCCGTACTCGCGAGCGTCAGCCGGGAAGCCGAGCTGGTGGTTGGCCTCCACCGTGTCCGCGCCCTTGTCCTGCAGGGCGTAGGCGCGGATCTTGTTGCCCAGGCCGATGCCCCGCCCTTCCTGGCGCAGGTACAGCACCGCACCCCGTCCGGCCTCCGCGATCTTCTGCAGGGCCGAGTTCAACTGGGCACCGCAGTCGCAGCGCAGGGAGAACAGCGCATCGCCCGTCAGGCACTCGGAGTGGATGCGGATCAACGGCGGTTCACCCGCCAGATCACCGAGCGACACCACCACGTGCTCCTTGCCGTCGTCGGACTGGAACACGGTGATGCTGAACTCGGCGAAGGGAGTCGGCAGCTTGGATTCGGCGATCCGTTGGAGAGTCATGCGGCGGATTATCGGGGCTTCCGGCCTCAACCGCCCGGAATGCATTGAAGTCGTTATCTTTTTTTCCGCCCGGCGCAGGCGCTGGATGGCGTCGAGCGCATTGTGAACGCTTTTACGCCGAATAGGGAGAGCCGTTGCGGCCAACCCCGAACCCGGCAACCGTTCACCCTGCGCCTGTCGAAGGGGGAACGGCTCCCCCCGCCGGTAGCCGGGTCCGTTCATGGTTCGACAAGCTCACCACGAACGGACCCCAATGGCCTGGGCTTAAGCCCCCATCCAGTTCTGGCCGCAGACTCGCAGCGTGGAACCGTTCACGCCACCCGCCGCCGGCGAGGCGAAGAAGGTCACCGTCTCGGCGATGTCCTGCGGCAGGCCGGCCTGCGACAGCGAGTTGATGCGGCGGCCGACCTCACGCGGGCCCAGCGGCATCGCGGCGGTCATCGCCGTCTCGATGAAGCCCGGCGCCACGGCGTTGATCGCACCGCCACGCTTGGCCATGGTGGCCGCCATGGCCTGGGTGTAGCCGATCACGCCGGCCTTGGTCGAGCCGTAGTTGGTCTGGCCGGCATTGCCGGCGATGCCGCCGATGGACGAGATGCAGACGATGCGGGCACCGTCCTTGAGGCCGTTCTTCAGCAGGCCTTCGTTGATGCGCAGGATGGCGCCCAGGTTGATGTTCAGCACCAGGTCCCACTGCTGCTGCGACATGTTGCGCAACATCTTGTCGCGGGTCACGCCAGCGTTGTGGACGACGATGTCCAGGCCGCCGAACTTGCCGACGGCTTCCTTGGCGATGCGCTCGGCCGCGTCCGGCGCCGTCACGTCCAGCGCCAGGCCGTGGCCGCCGATGCGTGCCATGGTTTCACCCAGGCCACCCTCGGCCGAGGGATGGTCCATGCCGATCACCGTGGCGCCTTCACGGGCCAGGGTCTCGGCGATGGAGGCACCGATGCCGCGGGCGGCACCGGTCACCAGGGCCACCTTGCCGGCCAGCGAGCCGGTCAGGGGCAACGGTTCGCCGCCCTGGGGGCCCTTGCCGACGCGCAGCAGCTGGCCGGTGACATAGGCCGAGTGCTCCGACAGGAAGAAGCGCAGCGGGGCCGCCAGCCACTGCGCGCCGCCTTCCGCCACTTCCAGCAGGTTGGCGGTGGTGCCGTTCTTGCCCACTTCCTTGCCCAGCGAGCGCACGAAGCCGCGCAGCGCGGTCTGGGCAGTCTTCAGGCCGATCTCCTCGATCTCGTCCGGCGAGCGCGACAGCACCACGACGCGGCCATTGGCCGGCAGGCTGCGGACCAGCGGCTGGAAGAAGTCATAGAGCTCGCGCAGCTGCTCGGCGCTGGCGATGCCCGAGGCATCGAACAGCACGGCATGGCTGCGCGGAGCGCTGGCATCCGCGCCCGGATTGCCGGTCACGGCCAGGCCCAGCTCGGCGGCGGCCTGCTTCACGGGTGCCAGGCCCGCATGCTCCGGCACCACGCGGAGCACGGCGCCGGCGGCCGCCAGGGCCTCCAGCAGGGGCTTGGCCAGGATGGCGCCGTTGCCGGACCCCACGGTGACGAACTTGCCGTCGAGCGGACGATCCGCCCATGCGGCCTTGGCGCGATTCAGGCGCGGCGGCTGCGGCAGGCCAAGCATGGCGGCCAGGCTCTTGCCGAAGGGGGTCTGGGTGAATTCCATCAAGCGATCGCTCATCGCTGCTCCTGATTGCTTTGCCGTAACGAGGGGTGGGAGCCCGAAAAGCTCCGTCAAGACAACCAAGCTAACCGATCGTCGCCACAGCGTCCTTGGCCGCGCTGACACGGGTTTGCGCCGGTAAAATCAGAGGCTTCCGCCGTATCATTGACGGCGCGCGGGCCACTGTCGGATAGTTTTCCGACCTGAGGGTCGTCATAATTCGCGCCCAGCCGCCTGTCGGCTGATTTCCTGCGGCGCCCATAACGAAACAATATTTCTGGAGGGTTGGACCAGATGAACAAAGCCCTGACGCTAGGCGTCATTTCCGTTGCGATCACGGCCGGAACCTATTTCGTCCTGCACACCATCGCACCGCAGCGCCATGTGGAAGAGAAGCGCGAGCAGCAGGGCCCGACGGTGGACGAGGTCTTCGCCAGCGAGCTGAACCTGTCCGCGATCGATACCGACGCCGCGCCCACCGCCGAAGCTCCCGCCGCTGCGGCACCGGCCGCCGACACTGCCGCCGCCGATGAAGCGGCCCCGGTGGACGCTTCCGCCGAAGCGGTTGCCGACGAGGCCTCGCTCGACGCTGCCGACGCCGGCAACGGCGACATGGGCGCCGTGGACGTCGCCGCCGCCCCGGCTGCCGAGCCGGCCGCTGCGGAACCGCCTCCGGCCGCCGAACCGCCGCCGGCCGTGGAACCCGAGCCAGCCCCCGCCCCGGTTGCCGAAGCCCCGAAGCCGAAGGCCGAGGCCCCCAAGGCCGAGGCC
>JASBRP010000066.1 GCA_030149365.1 Solimonas sp. | reverse complement strand
CGCGACCGCATCCTGGGGCCCGGCGCCACCGATCCGGCAACGGTGAAGCTCTGGTGGTATGGCGTCTCCAGCTTCATCGCCTCGGCCGGCGGCCACCTGTTCCTGTTCGACGCCTGGGAGTCGGTGGGCCTGCAGGAGGACTACGTGCCCATCGGCCGAGAGGAGCTGGTGGCGATCCAGCCGGAGGCGATCCTGATCGGTCACGGCCACTTCGACCATGCCGCCGACGCCGGCTACGTGGCCGGCCATACCGGCGCCGCCCTGGTGGCCGGGCAGACGGTCTGCAATACCGCGCGCGAGCGTGCGGCGCAGCTCGGCGCCATGGCCGCCTTCCCCTGCGTGGTGCTGGGCAACCGCGAGTCGCCGGGGCCCGGGGCCCTGCAGCAGCTGCGCCTGTGGCGCGACCTGCCGCCGCTGCAGGTGCTGCAGCACATCCACTCCGCGGTCGATCCTTCCGACCTGCTGACCGGCGGCCTGCCGCTGATCTTCGTGCCGCAGGTGCTGAGCTTCCTGGAGCACCTGAATACCGATCCGCGCGAGATCGCCGGCTTCGTGCAGTCGCTGACCGATGACGGCCTGCTGGGCCAGCCCGAGGGCGGCACCTGGGCCTACCACCTGCGTGTCGGCGACTTCAGCCTGCTGTGGCACGACTCCACCGGCCCCATCGGCGACGAGGAGCCCCAGGGGCCGGCGGTGCAGGCCGCCCTCGGCAGCTTTCCCGGCTGCGTCGATGTGCAGGTGGGCGCCATCGTCGGCTTCGGCATGGTCACCAGTGGCTTGCGCGATTCCACGCAGTACGTCGCCAGCGCCCATCCGCAGCTGTTCCTGCCCAGCCATCACGACGCCTGGGCGCCGGTGCTAGGCGGTGGCGCGGCGGCCTACGAGACGCAGTGGCGCAATGCCCTGACCAGCCTGGAAAACCCGCCGGAGCTGGATTACCTGCGCGATCCCGAGGACTACATGAAGCCGCGCGTGTTCCGCGTGGACGATCCGCGCTGGAAGGTACCGATGCCCGGTTCATCCTGCGCCGGCTGAGGGTTTCCACCCCTGCCTCTACTCCAGCCGGATCAGGCCGGGGCCTCTGCGGCTGACCGATAGTGCCTGCCACAGAACAGGCATTCCGGAGAGAGACATGGCAAAGCTGCAGGGCAAGGTCGCGCTGGTCACGGGCGCAGGGCAGGGCGTGGGGCAGGGCATCGCGTTCGCACTGGCTTCCGAGGGCGTTGCGGTGGCCGTCACCGGCCGTACCAAGGCCAAGCTCGATGCCACCGTCAAGGAGATCGAGCAGCGTGGCGGCAAGGCGCTGGCGGTGGAGTGCAACGTGCGCGACGCGGCCTCGCTGGCAGCTTGCGTGGAGGCCGTGGTCAAGCACTTCGGCAAGCTCAACATCCTGGTCAACAACGCCCAGGAAGTGCCGCTGGGCGCGCTCAACGACGTCAGCGACGAGGCCTTCGCCGCCGGCTGGGAGTCCGGCCCGCTGGCCAGCTTCCGCCTGATGAAGCTGTGCCATCCGCACCTGAAGGGCGACGGCAACATTGTCAACTTCGGCTCCTCCGCCGCCAAGCGCTGGGACATGGCCGGCTACGGCGCCTACGCCGCGGTCAAGGAGGCCATCCGCCAGCTCACCCGCGCCGCCGCCTGCGAGTGGGCTCGCGACGGCATCCGCACCAACGCCATCCTGCCGCTGGCCAACTCGCCGGCCATGGAATGGTGGACGCGCGAGCGCCCGGAGGAGTCCGCCGCCTTCATCGCCACGGTGCCGCAGGCCCGCGTCGGCGACTGCGAGCAGGACATCGGCCGCTTCGTGGTCGCGCTATGCTCCGACGACTCCCGCTACATCAACGGCCAGTCCATCGGCGTCGACGGCGGCCAGGCCCTCATCGCATAAGGAAAGCAACACGTGAGCAGCAACGAATACGTCTCCGTCGAACGCGCCAACGGCGTCGCCACCCTCACGCTGCGTGCCGTCGGCCGCATGCCGGTGCTGTCGCTGGCCTCCGGCAATGCGCTGGCCGATGCCGCCGCCGCGCTGAAGGACGACAGCGAGATCCGCGTGGTGGTGCTGCGCGGCGACAACGGCCAGTT
Organism: Solimonas sp.; assembly: GCA_030149365.1. Lineage (GTDB taxonomy): Bacteria > Pseudomonadota > Gammaproteobacteria > Nevskiales > Nevskiaceae > Solimonas_A. The sequence goes on along the minus strand of JASBRP010000066.1, from coordinate 29,738 downwards.
CTGCGCCGGTGGCGACATTGCCGCGATCCGCGACGCACTGCCCGACCCGGATCGCCTGCTGGGCCCGATCATCGACGGCCTGCACCGCACCGTGCGCAACCTGCGCGCGCTGCCGCAGCCGGTCATCGCCAGCGTCGCCGGCTCCGCCGCGGGCGGCGGCATGTCCCTGGCCGTGACCTGCGACCTGATCGTGGCGGCCAGCAATGCCCGCTTCGTGGTCGGCTACCCGGCCCTGGGCACGTCTTCCGACGGCGGCCTCAGCTACACGCTGGCGCGCCGCATCGGCGCCAACCGCGCCATGGACGTGATCCTGGCCCGCGGCCTGCTCGACGCGGTGACGGCCGAGGCCTGGGGGCTGGTGGCGAAGCTGGCCGACCCGGCCGCGCTGGAGCAGGACACCGCCGCCTACGCCGCGCTGCTGGCCAAGCAGCCCCCGCAGGTGCTGCGCGAGTTCAAGCAACTGCTGGGCGACGCCGCCGAGCCGGAACTGTCGGCCCGCCTGGACGCCGAGCGCGCGGCCTTCCTGCGCTGCGCCAGGACCGAGGACTTTGCCAAGCGGGTCAACGCTTTCCTGGAAAAGAAGAAATAAGCGCCTGATCCAATGTAGGAGCCAGCTTGCTGGCTCCTACAGGATTTTGCGCTCCATTCGGCTTTGGTCTATCGTGCGCGCCGCCATGAGCCCGCAAGCCCACATCGTCACCTGCACCCTGCCGCCCCACGGCGCGGTGGCCTGCGCGCGCCTGGCATCCTTCGGCAAATCCAAAAAACAGCCTCTCGCCTGACGGGATGCTGTCCCGTCGGTCGCTGCCGACGGATCGCCTGCCTCGCCGTACCTGATTCCCGCTTTTCCCGCAGTCATTCCGCCGGCTCCGTGCCGATGGTCAGCGTTTCCGACGCCCAACCATCCATCACACAGGAGCAACACATGACGCAATTCCAGGGAATCTGGGTACCGCTGGTCACCCCCTTGAGCAATAACCAACCCGACCTGGCCGCCATGCAGCGGCTGGCCGAGAACCTGCTGCAGGCCGGCGTGGACGGCTTCATCGTCTGCGGCACCACCGGCGAGCCCGCCACCTTGAGCGACGAGGAGCAGGCGCGGCTGCTTGCCGCCGTGCTGGAGGTGACCGGGACACGCTGCCCGGTGGTCTTCGGCGTTTCCGGCAACGACACCGCGGCGATGATCGCGCGCCTGCGCGAGCTGGAGAGCGAGCGCCTGGCCGGCTGGCTGATCAGCGCGCCCTACTACACCCGGCCCTCGCAGGAGGGCATACGCCGGCACTTCGAGGCACTGGCGGACGCCACGGAGCGGCCGGTGCTGCTCTACAACGTGCCCTACCGCAGCGGCATCGGCATGGACACCGCCACGCTCAAGGCGCTGGCCCGGCACCCGCGCATCGCCGGCATCAAGCAGAGTGCCGGCAACGACCTGGACCAGTTGTCCGCGCTGATCCATGAAACACCCCTGCAGGTGCTGAGCGGCGAGGACGCGCTGATCTTCCACTGCGCCTGCCTGGGCGGGCAGGGCGCGATCTCGGCGGCGGCACACATCCGGCCGGACCTGTACCGGCGCATGCTGGCGCAGGTGCAGGCCGGGGAACTGGACGCCGCGCGGCGCCTGCACCACACGCTGCTGCCCTGGATACGGCTGCTGTTCTCCGAGCCCAATCCGGGCGCCATCAAGGCCGCGCTGGCGATGATGGGCCTGATCCGGGACGGCCTGCGCCTGCCGATGACGCCGGTGTCGGACGGGCTGCGGCGCGGGATCGAGGAGGCGCTGCCGCAGATCCTGGCCTTGTGACACTTCAATCGGACGAGGCCGGGGGCAGGTCAGGGGGCTAAGGTCTGGCAATCCCAGAACGGAAAGCCAGTCCATGACCAGCCCCTCCGCCGCCTTCACCCCGATCCAGATCGGCCCGCTGAAGCTGCGCAACCGCTTCATCAAGTCCGCCACCAACGAGGGCATGGCCAAGGGCGGTGTGCCGTCGAAGGCGCTGGTGGAGCATCACCGGCGCATGGCGGCCGGCGGCGCGGCGATGACCACCGTGGCCTACTGCTCGGTAAGTCCGGATGGCCGCACCTTCGAGGACCAGGTGTCGCTGGATGCGCCGAGCCTGCCGCACCTGCGGGCGCTGACCGACGCGGTACACCGTGAGGGCGGCGCGGCCTGCGCGCAGATCACGCATGGCGGCGCCTTCACCTTCCTGCCGAAGCTGTCCAGCGGCTCGCCCTTCAGTGCCTCCGGCGGCTTCAACGCGGCGGGTGTGCTCAGCGGCCGCTTCTTCAAGACCGCCATGACGCGCGGCGACATGGACCGCATCGCCGCGGAGTTCGTGGCCGGCGCGCGCCTGGCGCAGCAGGCCGGCTTCGACGCGGTGGAGATCCACATGGGGCACGGCTACCTGCTGAGCCAGTTCATCTCGCCGCGCTACAACCGCCGGCGTGACGAATACGGCGGCAGCGCCGCCCAGCGCACGCGCTACCCCGCGGAAATCCTGCAGCGCGTGCTCGACGCGGTCGGCAAGGACCTGGCCGTGACCTGCAAGATCTGCGTCACCGAGGGCTACAAGGGCGGCGCCGGCGCGGCCGAGGCCGTCGAGGTGGCCAAGGTACTGGAACGCTCGGGCGCCCACCTGCTGGTGCTCAGCGGCGGCATGAACGTCGAGGCGCCCTGGGCGATCTTCGGCAGCAACATGCCGGCCGCGGCGGTGGAGTCGGTGCAGAGCCCCATCATCAAGGTTGCCACGCGCATGATGCGGCTGTGGGAGCCGAAGCTCACGTTCCACGAAATGTATTTTCTCGAACACTCGCGCCAGGTACGCGCGGCGGTGCGCATGCCGCTGGCCTATCTCGGCGGAGCCAAGTCCATCGCCGGCGTGGAGCAGGCGATGCAGGATGGCTTCGATTGCGTGGTGATGGGGCGCGCGCTGATCCACGATCCGGGCCTGGTCAACAAGTTCGCCAGCGGCGAGGTCACCGTGTCCGGCTGCAATGCCTGCAACGAGTGCGTGTCGCAGATGTACACGCCCGGCGGCACGCGCTGCGTGCTGACGCAGCAGGCCAATCCCGAGCTCAACCGCATCCCCGGCGCCGCATGAATACGCTGGAGTGGGTGCGGCGGGAACTGCCCGACCTGTCCGGCCGCCGTGCGCTGGTCACCGGCGCCGCCGCCGGCCTGGGTTACGAAACGGCGCTGGGCCTGGCGGCACGCGGCGCCGAGGTGATCCTGGCCGACCGCAACGTCGAGGGCGGCCAGGCCGCGCTGGCGCGCATCCGCGAGGCTGTGCCGCAGGCGACGCTGGAATTCCGTGAACTGGACCTGGCGGACCTCGCCGCGGTGCGCGGCTTCGCCGATACGCTGTCCGCGGACGGCCGCGCGCTGGATATCCTGGTCAACAACGCCGGCATCCTGCCGCCGCTGGCGCGCCGCACGACCGTGGACGGCTTCGAGCTGAAGTTCGGCATCAACGTGCTGGGGCACTTCGCGCTCGGCGCCCAACTGCTGGACAGCCTGCGCCGCAGCAGTGCGCCGCGCGTGGTCTGGGTCAGCAGCCTGGTGCATCGCCAGGGCAAGCTGTACTTCGACGATCTGCAGTTGGAGCGGCGCTACGAGCCGGAACGCGCCTACAACCAGGCCAAGCTGGCCTGCCTGGTGCTGGCCATGGAGCTGCAGGCGCGCGCCGATGCGGCCGGCTGGAGCCTGCAGGCCGTGGCGGCCCATCCGGGCATCTCGCGCACCGGCATTGGCGACAGCCGCCAGGGCCAGAAGGCGCAGCGCTTCACCGATCATCTCGCCGCGGTGGCCTTCCGCATCGCGATGGGCTGGCTCGGGCAGGCGCCGGGGCAGGGCGCGTTGCCGATCCTCAAGGCCGCCGCCGCGGCGGACGTGAACGGCGGCGAGTTCTACGGACCGGATGGCTTCGGCGAGTTCCGTGGGCTGCCCCGGCGGGTAAAACCGTCGAAGCCAGCCCTGGACGCGGCGACCCGGGAGCGCTTGTGGAGTGCCTGCGAGCGGCTCACCGGCCTGCGCTACGCGTTGTAACGAGAATCGCTCTCAAATAGAATCGCGCGCTGACCGGCCGGTCACCTGCTTCCTGCGCCTTCGTCGGGGCGCGGCGGTGACCCCATGCAGCCTCCGCCACAGGGCCTGGTCTCCATCGAAGACAAGGAGATCACATGCGCAAGCGCATGAGCATGGGTGCGGCCGCAGCCTTGATGCTGCTGTCGGCACCGGCATGGACGCAGCAGGCCGATGTTCAACCCCCGCCGGCACCGGAAACTCCGGAACCGGCCCCGGCGGAAACCAAGACCCTCGCCCCGGTGGTCGTCAGCGGGCAGCGAGAGGAAATCGTGAAGCAGGCCCAGGTGGCCAAGTCCGACGTGCCGTTGATGGAGACGCCGCAGGCCATCTCCGTGGTCACTGCCGACACCATCCGCGACCAAGGCATCACGCGGCTCGCGGATGCATTGCGTGGCGTGGCCGGCGTGTCACGCAGCAGCACTTACGGCTACTACGATTCCTACCAGATCCGCGGCTTCGACGCCGCCTACGGCAGTATCTATCTCGATGGCCTGCTCAGTGGCAACGTGGCCGGCACCAACAACGAGCTGGCAGGACTCGAGCGGGTGGAGGTGCTCAAGGGGCCGGCGTCCATGCTCTATGGTTCGGCGCCTCTCGGTGGCCTGGTCAACCTGGTGAGCAAGCGCCCGCGCAACGAGCGCTTCGTCGACCTGGGCTATGCCATCGGCTCCTACGGGCTGGTCGAGAATTCCCTGGATGCCAACGCCCCGCTCGGAAGTTCCGGCGAGTGGCTGGGCCGCATCAATGTCCTGTTCCGCGACAGCGACGACTTCGTGAAGTACTCCGACAACCAGCGCCTGTTCATCGCGCCCTCCCTGACCTGGGCGCCCCAGGCCGGGACCAGCCTGACCTTCCTCGGACGCTACCAGCGCGATCGCGACAGCCCCTGGTCTCCGGTGCCGGCCTCGGGCACGGTGCAGCCGAATCCCAATGGACGGCTCCCGATCGATTTTTCCGTCAATGACGACGAAGGCTCCGTGCAGAACCAGGATCACCTGCAACTGGGCTACGCCCTGGAGCACGCTTTCAGCGAGGCGCTGACGTTCCAGCAGAACCTGCGCTACACGCGCTTCAAGACCTTCTGGGACAAGTGGATGTTCGCCGGTCCCTTCGTGGTGGACGCCACCAACATACCCCGGACCGATGTCATCAGCCGTTACTACTACGGGCCGTTCGAGCAGAACGACCGCGAATTCGCAGTGGATAGCCGCCTGGCCTACTCGCTCGCACTCGGCAGCGTGAAGCAGAATCTCAGCGGCGGCGTGGATTATCGCTACCGCCGCGGAGCCTACTTCGATGCCGGCGGCAACTTCGATGCAAACGCCAATCCGCTGGACCTGTTCGATCCGGATTACTCGGCGCCGCTGGAACCCGTGGGAGCGCAGCCCACGCCCTCTGCTTCACGCAGCCTTGAGAGGCAGATCGGCTTCTACCTGCAGGATCACCTCCAGTTCGGCGAACGCTTCACGGTGACGCTCAGCGGACGGTACGACGCTGCCGAATCCAGCGGCGTGAAGGATGAGAAATTCAGTCCGCGTGCGGGTGCCACCTACCTGCTGGTGCCGGGCCTGGCGGCCTATGCCAGCTGGTCGCGCTCCTTCACGCCCCAGGGTTCCTACCGCACGCTCGACGACCAGCCCCTGCCGCCGGAGACTGGCCGCAACATCGAAACCGGCCTCAAGGCCAATACACTCGACGGCCGCCTGGAAGGCATGATCTCGGTGTTCCGCCTCACGCGACAGAACGTCGCCACCGAAGACCAGGACAACCCCTTCACCTATTTCGCCACCGGCGAGCAGGAAAGCCGTGGTTTCGAGGTCGAGACCCGCTGGCGTCCACTGCCAACTTGGCTGATCGCCATGGCCTACGCCAACCTGCGGGCGGAAATCACGCGAGACGAGAAATTCCCCAGCGGCGCCAAGCTGCCGAACGTGCCCCGCGACAGCCTGAATCTGCACACCGAGTACGTGATCCCCTCGGGCGTGCTCAAGGACCTGGGCTTCAGCCTGAGCTACCTGCGCAACACCGGCAAGAATGGCTCGCTGTATGAGGATCTTTCGCTGCCGGGCTACAAGATCTTCGATGCTGGCCTGTCCTATCGACTGCTGGATTGGGAAACACGGCTGAACGTCAACAACGTGCTCGATGAGCGCTACTACCCGGATGCCGGCGGTGGCGAACGCGTCACCCCGGGCGAGCCGCTCAACTGGCGCCTTTCGGTGATGCGTACCTTCTGAAGCCAGAACCCCGGGGCGGCCGGCCGCCCCGGGGTAGGGTGGGGCAAACCAGCCTGGGGCCGGTGTAGCCTGCCCCCTTGCCGCTGCGTCCGGGCGGATACCGGGGGAGGTAATCCATGTCGAGCATGGTCGACGATAGCGCCCTGTTTTCGTTGAACCTGTCGGCAGAACTGGCCACCCTGGCGGCCGACCCGGAACTGATCGCCCTGCAGCGCCGCCTGCGGGAGGCGTTGCTGCAGGACCAGCTGAGCCTGGTTTTCCAACCCATCTTCGACATCCACGGCCTGCGCCTGCATTCGGCGGAGGCGCTGCTGCGCTGGCACCACCCGGAGCTGGGCGATGTCAGCCCGGCGCGCTTCATCCCGCTGGCCGAGCGCAGCGACCTGATCCTGGACCTGGGCCGGCACGTGCTGGCCCAGGCGGTGGCTCAGATCGCGCGCTGGCAGGCCCAAGGGCTGGAGCCGGTGCCGGTGGCCATCAACATCTCTGGTGCCGAACTGAAGCAGGAGGGCTTCGCCCGGCAGATCGATGAGGCGCTGCAGCGGCATGGCGTCTCCGGTCGCCTGCTGCGCGTGGAAGTCACCGAGCATGGCCTGATCTCCGACTTCGCCCGTGCCACCGACAACCTGCGCGCCGCCGGCGAACTGGGCCTGGGCGTGGCGCTGGATGATTTCGGCACCGGCTACTCGTCCTTCCGCTACCTGCGTCACCTGCCGATGCATGCGCTGAAGATCGACCGCGAGTTCGTCGCCGGCGTAGACCGCGATGCGCGCGACCAGCGCGTGGTGCGCGCCATGGTTGCCATGGCGCATTCGCTGCGCCTCAAGGTGATCGCCGAGGGCGTCGAGACCGAGTCGGAGCTAATCACGCTGCGGCGCCTGCACTGCGACTACGTGCAGGGCTTCTTCACCGGCCGGCCGATGCCGCCGGCGGACTTCGCCGCGCTGCTGGCCTCGCAGGGCGGCGCTACAGCGCCCACTTGATCGCCGCCGCGCCGCGCTCCTTCACGCGCTGCGTCCACGGGCGTTCGCTCCAGGCCTGGGGGTCGATGGCCTTCGCCGATTTCAGGTCCTGCTCGAACATTCCCTCCATCTGCCGGCCGAAGTCGCGGCCGATGATGATGGCGTTGGCCTCGTCGTTGAGGATGAAACTGCGGTAGTCGAGATTGGCGGAGCCCACCGTGGACCAGACGCCGTCGATCACGGCGGTCTTGGCGTGCAGCACCGTGTCCTGGTACTCGTAGAGCCGTATGCCGGCGTCGAGCAGGCGCTGGTAGTGCGAGCGCGCGGCATGCATCAGCAGCGTCACGTCGCTCTCGCCGGGCATCAGCAGGCGCACATCCACACCGCGTCGCGCGGCATCCTCCAGTGCGGCAACGAAGGCCTCGTTGGGCGCGAAATAGGCCTGCGTGATCCAGACACGCTGGCGCGCCTTGCCGATGGCGGTGAGGTAGCTGGCATAGATGCGGGCCTCGTCCTGCTGTTTCCCGCTCAGGGATTTCCAGGCCCCGTCGGCGGGTGCCAGCAGGTTGTCGAGCAGGTCCTCGCCCTGGTCCACCACCACGCGCACGTACTGGTCGCCGCTCCGCTCGATGCCGGGGAACAGGGACTTGGGCGGATCCTGCTGCTGGCCGCCGAGCTCTCCCCACCAGTACAGGAACAGGCGCTGGAATTCCGCCACCGCCGGCCCTTCGATGCCTACCTGGGTGTCGCGCCAGCCGTGCGCCGAGCGGCTGCCGGAACTGCCGCCCGAGCTGCCGCTGAGCCGCGAGCCGCTGGCCGAGGGGGAGCCGGAGTAGTCGTCGGTGATGTTGATGCCGCCGGTGAAGGCGCTGCGCCCGTCCACCACCAGGATCTTGCGATGGTTGCGGCGCGTCATGCGCCAGACCCGCGGGTCCTTCAACGGGCTCACGCTGTGGAACTCGCGGATCTCGACCCCGGCCTCCTGCAGGCGTCGCCGGTAGGCCTCGCCCGCGCCCATGCCGCCGAGTCCGTCCACGATCAGGCGCACCTTCACGCCGGCGCGCGCCTTGCGCGTCAGCAGTTCCGCGTAACGCTGGCCCAATTCGTCGTCGGTGAGCAAGTAGACATCGAGGTGGATGTGGTGGCGCGCACGGGCGATGGCCTCCAGTTGCGCGCGGTGCGTCTCCGGGCCGTCCTTGAGCAGGCGCACGCGGTTGCCGCCGATCAGCGGGCGCCGCGCCACCGCAGACTCGATCCGGCTGACCTCCTCGATGAAGGCGTAGTCGCCGTCGCCCACCGCCGCGCGCAGCTGTGCGGACCGGATGGCAGGGCGTTCGGAGGCGCCGGCGGCGGGGCCGGCCTGCAGTGCGCGGGCCTCGATCTCCTTCGGCCCCGGCAGGGCACAGGAAGACAGCAGCAAGGCGCCGACGATCGCGGCCGAGCAGCGTCCTGCTGCCGAATGGTTCGCCCGTTCCATGGCGTTCTCCTGGGCGGCCCGGGCCGCTGTTTCCCACAGACCCCGCCGGCCCTGCCCGGTTCCCCGCCGGGCGTCCGGCCGGGTAGGCTGGGGGCCTGCCGAGGGGAGCCCGATGACCGATTCCAGCGATCCATACCGCCTGCAGGACCTGGCGGAGCGCGAAACCCGCGCCCGTGCCATGGGTGGGGAGGACAAGCTTGCCCGCCAGCGCGCCAAGGGCCGCGGCAATGCGCGCGAGCGTGTCGAGCGCCTGCTCGACCCCGGCAGCTTCGACGAGCAGGGCCTGCTGGCCACCAGCGACCTGCCCGAGGCCGCGGACAAGACGCCGGCCGACGGCAAGGTCTGCGGCTGGGGGCGCATCGACGGGCGCGAGGTCCATGTCAGCGCCGACGATGTCACCGTGCTGGCCGGCGCCGGCGGGCGCGTGGGGGTCGGCAAGGCCTACCGCGGCATGCAGCTGGCCGCCGAGCGCGGCCTGCCCTGCGTGGTGCTGGGCGATGCCGGCGGCGCGCGCGTACCCGACATCATGGGCTCGGCCGGCATGATGAGCATGGTCTACCCCACGCAGGGCGAGCCGCGCGACCGCCGCGTGCCGCTGATCACCGCCATCCTCGGCGAATGCTTCGGCGGCAGTGCCTGGACCGCCTCGGTGTCCGACATCGTGCTGCAGGTGAAGGGCACGGCGATGTGCGTCGGTGGTCCGTCGATCCTGGAGATCGCCACCGGGGAGAAGGCCAGCACCGAGCAGCTCGGCGGCTGGGAGCTGCATGCGCGCACCACCGGGCAGGTGGACCTGTTCGCGCAGGACGAGGAGGAATGCCTGGCGCTGGTCCGCCGTGCGCTGTCCTATTTCCCGGACCATGCCGGCCTGCCGCCGCCCGCCGCGCCGGCGCCGGACGTGGAATCGCGCCTGAATGGACTGATGGACCTGGTGCCGGCCGATCCGCGCCAGGTCTACGACATGCGCCGCGTGCTGGAGGCCGTCTGCGATCCCGGCAGCGTGCTGGAGCTCAAGCCGCTGTTCGACCCCAGCCTGATCACCGCGCTGGCGCGCATCGGCGGGCAGGTGGTCGGCATCCTCGCCAGCAATCCCAAGTTCACCGCGGGTGCCATGGGCCCCGGCGCCTGCCAGAAGGCCGTGTCCTTCCTCTGCCTCTGCGATTCCTTCCACATCCCGCTGCTGTTCCTGCACGACACCCCGGGCTTCTTCGTCGGCCGCCGCGCCGAGGAAGGCGGCATGCCGCTGCGCATCATGAACTGGATCGCCGCGCTGCAGCAGTGCAGCGTGCCGCGCATCAGCCTGATCCTGCGCAAGTCCTACGGCATGGCCCACTGCAACATGTCCGGCGGCAACATGGGCAGCGACTGCCTGCTGGCCTGGCCCACCGCGGACGTCTCGTTCATGGCGCCGGCCGTGGCGGTCAACGTGGTCTACGGCCGCAAGCTGCTGGAGATGCCGGACCCGCATGCGGCGCGCAGCGCCTTCATGGAGGAGATCGGCCGCGCCAACGCGCCCTGGGACGCCGCGGCGCGCGGCTACATCGACCGCGTGATCGACCCGCGTGATACGCGCATCGAATTGCTGCGCGCGCTGTCGCGGGTCAAGGGTGCGCGCAGTCAGCGTCGCCTGGCCAACTGGCCGAGGATGGCCTGAGCCGTCGTAGCTCCAGACCGTTGGCTTGCAGCGGGCATCCCGGCATCATGAGCTACCGGGAAGCGCTAGCCGCTTCTCTTTAGAACTTGATCACATGAAATGCCCCAAGTGCAGCTATGAGCGCCGCCCCCAGGACGACGCACCGGACTGGCAATGTCCATCCTGCAAGGTCGCCTATGCCAAGGTCATGAGGGCACCGGCAGCCATGGCGCCGGTTGTCGCTCCCGTTGCAGTGGCAGCGGAGCCGGAAGAGCAGGAGGATGACCTGCACGAGCGCATCCTGCTTACTGCGCAGGGTCAGCGGATCGTGATCTGGAGCATTGTCGCGGTGTTCGTCCTGCGGGCAATCGACCGCTCGCAGCTGCTGCCGGCCTTGTTGCTGGAGTTGCTGCTGCTCGGAACGGCGCTCTACCGAGTATCGGGCGTCGTGAAGATGTGTACCGGCCTGGGCAGCACGCAGAACCGCAAGCTGCTGTTCATGGTCCTGTCCTTCTTTCCGTTGATCAACTTGATCCTCCTCGCGCACCTGAGCGTCAAGGCTACGCGGATCGCTCGCGATGCCGGCTGGCGTGTCGGCCTGTTCGGAGCGCGGCCATGAGTCCGGAGACAATGAATTTCCTGATCGGCCTCATGGTGTTGCCTGCCTGCGCGGTGGTAGCGGGCTTGGTGGTCTGGGAGAGCGTTCGGCGGCAGTCGCTGGATGACGGCACGTTGCTGCGGAATTTCAGCATCGTGTTGCTGCTGGCCGTGGCTCTGGCCTGGGGCCTGCTGCGCACGGACGCCGCACGCCTGCAACTGGATCCGGTATTCCGCTTCCAGACCGAGATCGCGGCGCATCCGGTCTACGCCGCGATCCAGGCCAACGCACCGGACGACGCCGGCGAACTGCATGATTTCCTGGCGCTTCGCGTGGCCGCGGGCGTAAGCCTGCCTGACGCCTTCCTGCAGGCGCGCAATCTGCTGACGCGCCAGGCCGTGCATCGGTCGGGATGGGTGGATGCCCAGACGCGCATCGCCTGGGCTCGCATCAATGTGGATACCCTGAAGGAACTGCAAGCCCGGCATCCGCAGGATTGCTATAGAGCTGTCTGGGGTCAGGACCTGGACGCCGCTGTCCTGGCCAACGGTTTCAGCCAGGGCAACACCGCTGCTTTCCAGCAGGCCGTGGCCAGAATCTACGAATCGGCCGGGATAGGCATGCGTGGTGGGCATCCGCCTGCCGGGCGGCGCATAGAGTTCAATGAAGCAGCCCTGGAATATCGCGTGGTCCGCGAGTCGCTGGTGCAGCGCTTCGGCGAGCCCGTGGTCGTTCAACTCGAATCCAGCAGCGTCCCCTCCAAACCCGCTGCGACAACCGGGGTCATCTGCTCGGCCAGGATCGCACAGCTTCAAGGCATGCTGGAGCGCCCTCCGGCAATGGCATCTCGGCTCCTCGACAGCGTGCTGCGGCGCTGATGTCAGCGCTCCTGGCCGGCCAGGACGGCATTGAGCCTGTCGCAGGCCTGCTCGCAATCCTGCCGTGCCGCGGACTCCGCGATGTGGAGCACATCGCCTCCATGGCTGCGTACGCGTGCGAGGAAGTAGGGATCGCCTTCGCTGTCGCGGATCTCGACCACCTCGGCCGGCATCAGCCTGTCCAGCGCCACGGTCTTGCGCCGGGCATGGAAGGGATAGCGCCAGCGCAGTTCCACCCGGCCGTCGGTGCGTAGACTGAGCCGGTAGCAAGGTTTCTCGGCGATGAAGGACAGCAGCCCCAGGCCGAACAGCCAGAAGAAAGCGCCGACCACCAGCGCCTCGTGCACGGAGTAGCCGTCCGGCGGGCCGTCACGCACCGTCACCCAGGTCATGGCCGCCAGGAAGCCCAGCCAGAGGGCGGCAAAGCCCCAGAGGAACACGGCCCTGCGATTCTGGAAGAGGATCACCTGCATGCCGCCCCAGCATAGCCTCCACGGCGGCAGCCTGCGTGATGGGCCCCGGCACTGGCAGAATGGCGGCCTGCAACCCATCCCAGCTGGAGAATCCCGAGTGGACCCGACTTTCGCCGAGCGCATCCGCGCGATGAACGCCATGTACAAGCTGGCCGCGCACGACGCTCCGGTCATCCCCAGCGATGTCGCCGACCGGCTGCGCAAGTTCAAGGCCACACTCAGCGACGAGGTCGATGAGATCGACGAGATCGTGGCGGCCGCCGAGCGCGGCGACGACAAGCTGGACCTGGCGGTGGCCATCGCCGACCTGCTGGGCGACGTGATCGTCTACTGCCGCTCCGAGGCGCTGAAGTACGGCATCCCGCTGGAGGCCGTGCTTGGCGTCATCATGGACAGCAACGAGAGCAAGCTGGGCGCCGACGGCAAGCCGATCTACGACGCCAACGGCAAGTTCCTGAAGGGCCCCAACTACTGGAAGCCCGAGCCGAAGATCCGCGAACTGCTGGCAGGGCAGCAGGGCTCCTGAGGAGCCCTGCCGCATCCAGGAGGGCTCAGCCCTCCTGGATGTTCAGCCCGCCGATGAAGTCCATCTTGCCGACCTCCACGCCGTTGTGGCGCAGGATCGCGTAGGCCATGGTGGCGTGGAAGTAGAAGTTGGGAATCGACAGGCCATTGAGATAGTCGTCGCCACGGAACCAGCCCTTCGGCAGCCAGGGCGGAGCGACCTTGCGGTCTTCCGAACCGGCAAAATCCTTCTCCTCCACCGTGGCGAGGAAGGCCTTGCAGGACTGGATGCGCGTGCGCAGCTCCGCCAGGGTCTTTTCCGTGTCCGGATGCGGCGGCGCTTTCTTGCCGCTGAGATAGGCGGCAGCGAACTTGGCCTGGTCGCAGGCGGCCTGCACCTGCTGCGCCAGCGAGAAGGCGTCCGGGGCCAGGCGCGCGCCGGCCAGCAGGTCCGCGTCGAACTTCTTCGCCTTGGCGTGCTCCTCGGCCTTGTCCAGCCACTTGCCGAGGTTGTCCAGCATCTTGTCGTACTGGCGGATCGTTTCGTGATGCGTCGTCATTTTTGTGTTCCTCTCCTGGGGAGCCGCAGCATACCCGGGGATTGTTGCCGGCGGTCGTCCTAGAATGGCCCCCATGATTCCCCGCGAACTGCTCCTGCCGCTGAGCCGCCTGTTTGCCGCCTGGTGCGGCCTGCGCGGCCTGCAGCAACTGGCGCGCCTGCCGTCCGAGCCGGCGCCGTCCATGCTGCCCGGCGCCGCGCTGTGGCTGCTGGCGGCGCTGCTGGCCTGGTGGCTGGCGCCGCGCTTCCTGCCCGTGCCGACGCCGCGCCGCGGTGACGGCGAGCAGGAGCGCCGCCTGGGCCAGTTGCTGTTCCTGGCGGTGGCCCTGCTGCTGCTGGCCGACGCCCTGGCCTCCGGGCTGGGCCTGGCCCTGCGCGCCGGGCTGGCACCCCTGCCGCCGGCGGCCTGGCTCCCGCCGGCCCTGGTGTGCCTGCTGCAGGCGGCGGGCGGCGTCGCGCTGCTATTGCTGTCCCGCCCCCTGCTGGACCGCGTGGTGCCGGAGCCGCCTCCGGCCCCGGCCCTGGACACGCGCCTGCCGCGGGCCCTGGGCGAGCTGGTCGGCAGCGTCGGCATGGCGGGGCTCAACAAGCTGACCGAGCTGGCCCTGACGCTGAAGGACGAGGCCGAGGGCCACGCCATCCGGGCGGTGAAGTCGTCGATGGACGTGGTGATCGCCGCGGTGCAGGGCAGGCGCCCGGATTTCTCCGGCGCGATCTCCGCCGACGGCACCGTCACCATCGTCTTCAGCGACATGGAGGGCTTCAGCGCCATGACCGAGCGCCTCGGCGACCAGGCCGCGCACGAGGTCATCAAGCTGCACAACCAGGTGGTGCGCAAGGAGCTGCAGCGCGAGAACGGCAAGGAGGTGGAACTGCAGGGCGACGGCTTCCTGCTGGCCTTCGCCGATCCCGCGGCGGCGCTGCGCTGCGCCAGCGCCATCCAGCGCGCCTTTGCGCGCCACAATGCCAAGGCGCAGGGCGAGCCGATCCGCGTGCGCATCGGCCTGCACAGCGGCACGCCGATCCAGGAGGGTGACCGCTTCTTCGGCATCACCGTGATCCTGGCGGCGCGCATCGCCGCGCAGGCGGCCGGCGGCGAGGTGCTGAGCTCGGCGGCGCTGCACGAGCGCTGCGCCGGCGATCCGGACTTCAGCTTCGGCGAGCCGCGCGAGGCGGAGCTGAAGGGCCTGGCCGGGCGCCATCGCATGGTTCCCCTGCTGTGGCGGATCGACTCCGCAAGAAGCGGATAGGACGGCCGGGCACGAGCGCCGACACTGGCGCCGTACCCACCGAACAGGCCCAGGACACCGACATGGACGAAGAACTCAGCTGGCAGGCCGTACAGGAGCGCGATGCCTCCCGCGACGGCGATTTCTACTACGGCGTGCTGACCACCGGCGTGTACTGCCGGCCATCCTGCCCCTCGCGCCGGCCGCTGCGCAAGAACGTGCGCTTCTATGCCACGCCCGCCGCGGCGGAAGCCGACGGCCTGCGTGCCTGCAAGCGCTGCCGGCCCCTGGAGAACCGCGCCGACCGCCGCACGGTCGTCCGCATCGAGCAGTTGTGCCGCTACATCGAGGCCCATGCGCAGGACACGCTGCCGCTGGAAGCCCTGGCGCAGCGCGTACACCTGAGCCCCTTCCACCTGCAGCGCCAGTTCAAGGCCGTGACCGGCGTCAGTCCCAAGCAGTACGTGGATGCCTGCCGCCTGCGCGCGCTGCGCCAGGGCCTGCGCGGCGGCAGCAGCGTGACGCGTGCGATCCACGATGCCGGCTTCGGCTCCGCCAGCCGCGTCTACGAGCGGGCCGCCACGCGCCTGGGCATGACGCCCAGGCAGTACCGCGCCGGCGGTGCCGGCGTGGCGATCTCCTGGGCGGTGTCGCGCACGCCGCTGGGCCTGCTGATGATGGGCGCCAGCGACCGTGGCCTCTGCTTCGTGCAGTTCGGCGACAGCGAGGCGGCGCTGCAGCAGCAGTTGCGCAGCGAGTATCCCGAAGCCGTGCTGGAGCCGATGGGCGATGCGCAGCGCGCACCGTTCCAGGACTGGATGCGGGCGCTGGCGGCGCATATCGAAGGCCAGCCGCCGGCGCGGCAACTGCCGCTGGACCTGCGCGGCACCGCGTTCCAGATGAAGGTCTGGGCCTACCTGCAGCAAATCCCCAACGGCGAACTGCGCAGCTACACCGAAGTGGCCGAGGCCATCGGCTCGCCGCGCGCCGTGCGCGCGGTAGCCTCGGCCTGCGCCGCCAACCGCGTGGCCCTGCTGGTGCCCTGCCACCGCGTGATCCGCGGCGACGGCAGCCTGGGCGGCTACAAGTGGGGCCTGGAGCGCAAGCGCACGCTGATCGACCGCGAGCGCGCGGCGAAGGCGGGCGATTGATCGCGCTCGCCGAACTGCCGCTGCGCCAGGAGCTGCCCTGGCCGGTGCTGATGGACTACCTGCGCCCGCGGCTGATCCCGCTGATGGAAGACATCGCCAACGGTACCTACCGGCGCCGGGTCGGCGACCACTGGCTGCAGATCGCGCCGGAACGGGAGGGCACGGTGCTGCGTATCTCCGCCACGCGGCGCCTGGTCTCGTCCGGGCTGCTGGAACGTGCGACAAGGTTGTTTGCCGTGGAGGAAGACCCCGCGCCCGCCCTGCGGCGGCTGGCCCGCGATCCGGTGCTCAAGCCGCTGGTGAAGCGCATGCCCGGCCTGCGGCCACTGAGCTGCTGGGATCCTTTGGAGCTGTGCCTGCGCACCATCATCGGCCAGCAGGTCAGCGTCGCTGCCGCCAACACCCTGATGCGCCGCCTGATCGAGCGCTGCGGCGAGCTCACGCCGCCGGCACTGCTGGCCGCCGACCTGGCGCAGATGGGCATGCCGGGCCGGCGCGTGGAAACGCTGCGCGTGCTGGCGCGGGCCGTGCAGGACGGCCTGCGGCTCGACGGACCCTGGGACCAGCTGGATGCCGGCCTGGCCGCGCTGCCCGGCTTCGGACCGTGGACGCGGGGCTACCTGGCGATCCGGCTCGGGCGGCAAGCGGATGCGTTCCCGCATACCGACCTGGGCCTAGTGCGGGCGGCCGGCGCGGAGAATCCCGCGGCGTTATTGCTGCAGGCGGAAGCCTGGAGGCCGCATCGCGGCCTGGCGGCGACCCTGCTCTGGGCCGGCCTGTAGGAGCCAGCTTGCTGGCGACCGCCGGGCTCGCGGTCGCCAGCAAGCTGGCTCCTGCAGGTGGACCATCGATTTCGCGTAGGAGCGGCCAACGGCCGCTCCTACGAACCCGGATCAGACGCCGGGGGCCCCCGGGAATCCCACGTAGTACGTCCCCGTCAGCATGCCGCCATCCACCGCGATCTCGGCACCGCAGAGATACGACGAATCGTCGCTGGCCAGGAACAGCGAGGCACGCGCCACTTCCACCGGCTCGCCGACCCGCTGCAGCGGCACGAAGGTGTAGCGCTTGTTGACTTCTTCCTTGGCCTCGGCATACGGGTTGCCCATGGCGGTGTCGATGCCGCCCGGGTGCACCGAGTTCACGCGCACGCCCTTGTGGCCGTACTCCATCGCCGCGGCGCGGGTCAGGCCGCGGATGCCCCACTTGCTGGAGCAATAGGCGCCCAGGCCGTTGGCACCCTTCATGCCGTCGGTGGACGAGATGTTGACGATGGCGCCGCGGCCCTGCGCGATCATGCGCGCGCCCACGTGCTTCACGCCCAGGAAGCTGCCGACCAGGTTGATGTCGATGACGCGCTCGAAGTCGGCCTTGCTGGTTTCCTGGATCGTGCGGAACAGCAGCACGCCGGCATTGTTGACCAGCACGCTGGGCTCGCCGTAGGTCTTCACCGTCTGCTCGATCAGGTTCTGCCAGCTGGCCTCGTCGCTGACGTCGTGGCGCACGAACAGGGCGTTCGGCCCCAGCTCCTGCGCCAGCTTGCGGCCCTCGTCCTCCAGCAGGTCGGCGATCACCACCTGGGCGCCTTCCTGGGCGAACAGGCGCGAGGTCGCGCCGCCCATGCCGCGGGCGCCGCCCGTGATGATCGCCACCTTGCCTTGCAGTCGGGACATCGGTCTTCTCCTCTCGTAAGTGTTGTTTATGTGAATGTGGCCAGCGACAGCGCGTCGCCGATCACCGTGCGTCCGTCCAGCGCATGCAGCGGGCTCTGTGCCAGCTGCAGCATCGTGCGGCTGTTGGTCACCAGCCCGTTGTAGCGTCCGGCGACCAGCAGCCAGGCCGCTTCCGCCATCATCTCCAGCGGTTCCACCCAGTGCGGGTTGGTGGCGCCGACCTGGCGCGCCACCGCCTCGGCACTCTCGCTGAGCGCGATCTTCACCGGCAGCAGCGCGTTGGCGGTGATGCCGCTGCCATGCAGTTCGGCGGCCAGGCCCAGGGTGTAGCGCTCCAGCGCGGCCTTGGCGGCGCCGTAGACCGCCAGGCCGTGCACCAGCTTGGCGGGGCCGGGGTAGGGCATCGGCGGCTGCTGCGCCATCTCGCTGCTGAGATTGACGATACGGCCCCAGCCGGCCGCCTTCATGGCCGGCAGTGCCTGCTGGCAGAGGTCCACCGGGGCGTGGAAGTTGATCTCGAAGCCGGCCTGCCGCGCCGCCAGGTCGATGCGGCTGGGCGGGGCATAGGCCGGGTTGGCCGCAGCATTGTTCACCAGCACCGTCACCGGCCCGAAGGGCCTGGCGGCCTCCCCCAGCAGGCTGGCGCGGTCCCCGGCGTTGGCCAGGTCGGCCGCCACTGCGGCGGCACGGCCCCCGGCGGCGCGGACCAGGGCCACGGTCTCGTCCAGGCCGGCCTGGGAGCGCGGCGAGGCGTGCGCCACCACGGCCGCGCCCTGCGCAGCCAGGCGCCGCGCGATGGCGCGGCCGATGCCCCGGCTGGCGCCGGTCACCAGCGCCACGCAATCGGGTGGCAAGGCGGAGGCAGCGGTCACAGCTTGGTCAGGCCGTCCTGTCATAGACTCTCCCCGGGAGAATCCCATGGTGGCCGCCGCGCCCGGCGGTGGCCTCCTCCAAACGAACGACGGAGCGCGGGGGCTGCGGTGCCGCATCGACTGAAGACGGGTGACATCGTGCTGTTCGCTGGCAAGTCCGGCACGGCCGAAAGCATCAAGTGGGTCACGCTGAGCCGCTGGTCGCACGTTGGCCTGGTGCTGCGCCTGCCGCAGTACGACTACCCCTGCCTCTGGGAAGCCACCACCGACGCCACCCTGGCCTGCCTGGAAACCGGCCGGCGCCGGCCCGGCGTGCAGCTGGTGTCGCTGGAAGCCCGCCTGCAGGAGCACGAGGGCGACGTTGCCTGCCGCCGCCTGGAGCTGGAACTGGAAGGCAGCGCCCTGGAGCAACTGGCCAGCCTGCGGCAGCGCCTGCGCGGGCGCGCCTACGAGAGCAACGTCCTGGAGCTGATGGGTGCCGCCTACGACGGGCCTTTCGGGGAGCAGGTGGAGAACCTGGCCGAGCTGTTCTGCAGCGAGCTGGTGGCCGCGGCCTACCAGGCCATCGGCCTGATCGGCGCCGGCGGCAAGGCGTCCAATGAATATGTCCCGGCCGACTTCTCCGAGCGCTGGGAACGCTTGCCCTGGCTGCGAGGCCGGCTGGGGCCGGAGGTCATGCTGAAAAATGGCTGAGACCCTGACCGTGAAACAGAGAATCCTTGCCGCGGCGAAGACCCTGGCCGACAAGGACGGCCGTGCCAGCCAGCTCGACGCGGCGCGCTTGGTGGCCGCGGGTGCCTGCAGCGAGGAGGAATTCGCCGCCGGCTTCGGCGATGCCCTGGGCTTCCAGCGCGAGCTGATGGCCGAGCTCTTCGCCGACGCGCGCCTGTCCGTAATCCGCGCCACCACGGCGATGCCCTCGGGCCTGGAGCAGTTGCTGCAGGCCTTCATGCTGTACCTGGACTACAACCTGGAGCACCCGGCGCTGCAGGAGATCGCACACCAGCTGCAGTACGACCCCACCGCCTACGACATGCTGCAGCGCATGGAGATCGGCACCGCCATGGTCACGCAGAAGGACCTGGAAGCGGCCGGCGCCAACCACGTGCAGGCGCGGGCCAAGCTGCTCACGTCGGTGGCGGTAGCGGTGGTGCGCGCCGAGTACAAGGCGGGGCGCCAGCTGCCGGAGTTACGCGCGGTGCTGCAGGAATACTGCGGGCTGTCCTGCGAGGGACAGCCGGAGTCGCCACTGGGCGATTAGCTTCAACCCGCAGCCGTTCGTGCTGAGCCTGTCGAAGCACGGGCGGCCCAAACGACAGTGAATCGCCCGTTCGCACTTCGACAGGCTCAGTGCGAACGGGCCTCAAGCTTTTGCTATTGCACGACCGCCGGATTCACCGGCGCCGGCGCGCCCAGCATCGGGCGGTGCGAAGGCGGCTGGCGGCCCTCGTCGGTCAGCCCGTACTCCAGCGCCAGCTCGGCGCCGATCAGCACCTGGCCGGACTTCTCCATGCGCTGCGGATCGCGGAACAGCGCGCCGATGATGTGGCCGGTGAACTCCGGCGTCTCGGCGATATCCCAGAAGCCCTGGTACTTGGCGGCGTCCTCGTCCATCACGCGCTTGGTGCGGTCGGTGCGCAGCATGCCCATCCAGATCGAGTTGGCCGAGACGTTGTAGCCCTTCAGGTCCAGCGCCATGTCGTGGGCAAAGCGGTCCACGCCGGCCTTCTGCGCGCCGTAGGCGGCGCCGTGCATGTAGCAGTTGCCGCCGAAGGAGGAGGTGAACACGATCAGGCCGTTCTTCTGGCCCGACATCAGCTTGGCGGCATGCCAGCTGGCCACGTAGGAAGAGCGCAGGCCCACGTCGAGGATGTTCACCAGGTCCAGCGACTTCTCCCAGAAGCCGCCGCCCTCGATCAGCTGGTCGTGGATGAAGGTGGCGTTGTTGACCAGGATGTCGAGCTTGCCCTGGTCGTTCTTGACGCGGCCGAACAGCTGGCGCACCTGCTCGTCGTCCGAGTGGTCCACGGTCACGGCGATGCCCTTGCCACCGGCGGCGGTCACGGCCGCGGCGGTGGCGTGGATGGTGCCGGGCAGGGCGGCGTCGCCCTCGTTCTGCGAGCGGCCGGTGACATAGACCGTGGCACCCTGCGCACCGAGTGCGATGGCGATGCCCTTGCCGGCGCCGCGCGAGGCGCCGGTGACGATGGCGACGACGCCGTTCAGCTTCTTGTCCATTTGTTGCTCCTCAGGAAAATCTTCTTTGGTCCCCTCTCCCGCTTGCGGGAGAGGGTGCCTGAAAGGCGGGAGAGGGGTTCTGTAGATGCCGGGCTTACTTAGTCCATGCTGGTTCTACAGAAACCCTCTCTCCTGGCCTCTCTCCCGCTCGCGGGAGAGAGGAACACGGATCTAAACCGCAGGCTTCGCCAAGTCCCGCAACTGGTACTTCAGCACCTTGCCGGACGGATTGGTCGGCAGCGACACCATCATCTCGGCGTAGCGTGGCACCTTGTAGTTGGCCATGTTGTCGCGGCACCAGGCGATCAGCTCCTTGTCGCCCAGCGCGGCGCCGGGGCGCAGCACGACACAGGCCTTGCCGACCTCGCCGAGACGCTCGTCCGGCACGCCGATGATGGCCACCTGGGCCACGGCCGGATGTGCCGCGATGATGCGCTCGATCTCCGCCGGGTAGCAGTTGAAGCCACCAGCGATGTACATGTCCTTCAGGCGGTCGGTGATCTTGAGATAACCGCGCTCGTCCAGCACGCCGATGTCGCCAGTGTGCAGCCAGCCGTCCGCGTCGATGGTCTCGCCGGTGGCCTTGGCATCGTCCAGGTAGCCCTGCATGACGTTGTAGCCGCGCACCACGATCTCGCCGGACTCGCCGGGCGCCACGGGCCGGTTCTCGGCGTCCACGCAGCGCAGTTCCACGCCCGGGATCGCCTTGCCGCTGGTCAGCGCGATGGTCTCGGCATCGTCGCCGGCCTCGCACATGGAGACCACGCCGCAGGTTTCGGTGAGGCCGTAGGCGGTCAGCACCGTCCTGAAACCCAGTTCCGCACGGATGCGCTCGATCAGCGAGGGCGCGATCGCGGCGGCGCCGGTGATGGTGGCGCGCAGCGACGACAGGTCCGCCGTGGCGCGGGCCGGATCGTTGAGCAGGCTGATGAACAGCGTAGGCGGCCCAGGCAGCACCGAGATCCGGTCGCGGGCGATGCGCTGCAGGATCGCGGCAGCGTCGAACACCGCGTGCGGTAGCACGGTCAGGCCGTGCAACAGGCCGCCGAGCCAGCCCACCTTGTAGCCGAAGGTGTGGAAGAAGGGATTGGCGATGAGGTACTTGTCTTCCGGCACCAGGCCCATCACCGCGGACCAGGCGCGGATCACGTCCAGATTCTGCGCGTGCGTGGTGACTACGCCCTTGGGCCGTCCGGTGGTGCCGGAGGTGAACATGATGTCGAGCGTGTCGGTGGCTTCCACCGTCGCGGCGCGCTGCTGCACGTCCTCGGTGTGAGACTGGTCGGCCTTGGCCATGAAGGCGCGCCAGCCGGTATCGCCGGTTTCGGCATCGCCGATCACCACCACGTGCTTCAGCGACTTCGGCCAGTGCTCGGCCAGCATCGACGGGTAGTGCAGACCCAGGAAGCGGCCGGCACAGAACAGCGTGTTGGCGCCGCTCTTCTCCAGGATGTAGGCCGCCTCGGCGCCCTTCATGCGCGTGTTCAGCGGCACCAGTGCCGCGCCCACCGTCTGGATGGCCAGGCCCGCCACGATCCATTCCACCGAATTCGGTGCCCAGATCGCCACGCGGTCGCCGCGTGCCACGCCCATGGCCAGCAGGGCGCGCGCGGCATAGATGCGCAACTGGTCCAGCTCGGCGTAGCTCAGCTCGCTGCCGTCCTCGCCGACCACCGCGGTGCGGTGTGCGTGCTTCTGCACGCTGTCGGCGAAGGCCTGGATGATGGTGTGGCTCATGTCGGGTAGCGCAGTTTCACGAGCGGGGACTTGGCCACTGCCTGGCAGGACAGAATCCAGCCCTGGGCGATGTCGCTCTGCTCCAGCACCTGGTTGCTGAGCATTTCCACTTCGCCGTCGTCGAGGTGGCACATGCAGGCAGCGCAGGCGCCGGCGCGGCAGGAATACGGAGGCTCCATGCCGGCCTGCTCCATGGCGTCGATCAGCAACTGGCCCGGCTGCACTTCGACTACGTGCTGCACGCCGTCCAGTTCAACCTCGAGGCGGGCGGCCTCGCCGCCTTCGACCGCCACCGGCACCGGCAGCTCGTCGGACTCCTCGGGCAGCGAGACGAAGCGCTCGATGTGCACGCGCGAGGTGGGGAAGCCCAACTGCTGCAAGGCCGCGGCGGTGGTGTCCATGAAGATGCCGGGGCCGCAGATGAAGCACTGGGCGTTTTCCCAGCCCTGGGCCATGGCCTCGATCTGCACCTGAGAGGGGATGCCCTGCACCGAATCCAGCCAGTGGATCACCTGCAGGCGCTTGGGATGCTCGCGCGACAGCTTGGCCAGCTCCGCGGCAAAGATCACCGAGCGCTCGTCGCGGTTGGCGTAGAACAGCCGGATGCGGCCCTTGCCCTGGTTGAGCACGCTGCGGATGATCGACAGCACCGGCGTCACGCCGCTGCCGCCACCGAACATCAGGAAATCGCCGTCGTAGGACTTGGGCGTGAAGATGCCGGCCGGCACCGCCACCTCCAGCGTATCGCCGGCGCGCAGGCAGCCACAGAGCCAGTTGGATGCGCGGCCACCGGCCACGCGCTTCACCGTCACTTGCAAGGGACCGTTTTCGGTCGGCGTGCTCGACAGCGAGTAGCAGCGCGGCAGCGGCTTGGCGCCGCAGGGCACGCGCAGCGTCAGGAACTGCCCCGGCTTGTACTTGAAGAGGTCCTTCAGCTCCGCCGGGATGTCGAACACCAGCGAGCGGGCGTCGGCCGTCTCTTCGATGACCTGGGCGACCTTCAGCGGGTGGTATTGGATTTTTGACATGTATTTACTTCAAAACGTTGAGGCATCCGTTCATGCTGAGCTTGTCGAAGCATGAACGGATGTGAGCGCCGAGGCCAGTTCACCCTTCGACAAGCTCAGGGCGAACGGAAACCTTGGCGGGGACTTCAATCGGCCCACATCAAATACCCGTTGTCGATCCGCATCTCCGCGCCCTGGATGAAACGCGACTCGTCCGAGGCCAGGAACAGCACCAGGTTGGCGATGTCGGCCGGCATGCAGAAGCGGGCCTGCAGCTGCTTGGGGTCCTTCTCGCGCACCTTGGCCTGCTGGTTCGGATCGCGCGGCAGGTTGGTGACCATCGGCGTGACGATGCCGTCCGGGTGGATCGAGTTGCAGCGGATCTTGTAGAGGTTCATGCGGCAGTGCGCGGCCACCGAGCGGGTCAGCGCCGCCACCGCGCCCTTGCTGGCGCTGTAGGCCGCGAACGACGACATGCCGCCAATGCCGGCCATGGAGGACATGTTGACGATCGAGCCGCCGCCGCGCTTCTTCATCGCCAGCAGGCCGTGCTTGCAGCCCAGGAAGTAGCCGTCGGAGTTGATGCGCTGGATCTTCTGCCACAGCTCCAGCGAGGTGTCCTCGATGGTGCCGTAAGCCAGGATCGCGGCGTTGTTGACCAGCACGTCCAGGCCGCCGAACTTCTCCTCGGTCTTGCCGATCACCGAGATCCAGTCATCCTCGTTGGCGATGTCGTGCTTGAGGAACAGGGCGCTGTCCGGATGCTTGCCGTTGATCTCGGCGGCCACCTTCTCGCCCAGCTCCTGGTTGAGATCGGTGATGACCACCTTGGCGCCTTCACGGGCCAGCAGTCGCGCGTCTTCTGCGCCCACGCCGCTGGCACCGCCGGTGATGATCGCAACCTTGTTCTGTACGCGTCCCATGTTCTTCTCTCTCCGATAATGAGTTTCAGGCGGCCTGCGCCGCCGTGTTATTGGTCTTCTGGATGGCGTGCAGCGCGGCGCGGCGGCCGGACCACAGGCAGTCGGCGATCGACAGGCCGCTGACGTAGAAATTGGAAGCCACGCCCACCGCCGTGCGGCCGGCGGCATAGAGGCCCGCGATCGGCTGGCCCGCCGCGTTCAGCACGCGGTTACTGCCTTCTTCCACGCGCAGCCCGCCCAGCGTGATCGCCGGGCAGGGGAAGATCTTGTTGCTGGCCGAGATGTCCAGCGCGTAGTAGGGGCCCTGGTCCAATGTCGCGCGCATGTCCTTGGACTTGCCGAAGGCGTCGGCCTGGGCGCCGCCGGCGCTGGCGTTGTTGGCCTGCACCGTGCGTTCCAGCGCGGCGGCCGGCACGCCGATCTTGCCGGCGAGTTCGGCCAGGGTCCGGGCCTTGGGCGAGCTCAGCATCAGGATCAGCGCCGGGCCGGACTGGAACATCCACAGTTTGCCGAAGGCGGCTTCCTTCATCGCCTCGCGGCGCAGCTTGGCGTCCAGGATCAGCCAGGCACGGCCGTCGCCCTGCTCGCACATCTCAACACCCAGGCGGGCGCCGTAGACCTGCTCGTTGCAGAAGCGCTCGCCGTTGGCGCCCACCACGATGCCGCGGGGCAGGGCGGTGGGCGGGTTGATGAAGCGCCAGGCCGAGCCTTTCTCCAGGCGCGCGGCGCTGCCGCCGGCCGTCTGGCCCAGGCGGATGCCGGAGCCGTCGCAGCCGGTGGCGCCCAGGCGCATGTTCTTCAGGTATTTCGGCGCATGCTGCTGCACCATGTCGCGGTTGAAGATGAAACCGCCGGTGGACAGCAGCACGCCGCCGCTGGCGCGGATGTGCAGCGGCTGCGCGTCGGCCAGCTCGATCGCCAGGGCCTGCGCGCGCAGGCGGTCGGCCCAGGCCGGGGCGAAGTCGTGCACCTTCTCGGCCTTGCGCATCAGCTTGAGGTGGCGCTGGCCGGCGGCGGATTCCGGGTTCAGGCGCGACACCTCGGCGCCGATCACGGTGCCGCTGCGGTCCTGGATCAGGCGGCGCACCGAGGTCTGCGTCATCACCGGAATCTTCAGCTCCTCCACGCGGCGGCGCAGCATGGCGAACAGGTGCTTGCCGGTGGCCACGCCGGAGCCGTGCATGCGGTGGCCGCGCGGTGCCGGCAGGGCCTGGGCCGCGAAAGCGGGCACGCCTTCGTTGCCGGAGTAGTACAGGTAGATGCCGTCCTTCGGATACGAGGTCTTGGGCGGCGGGGCGGTGGAGTCGAACTTCGCTCC
This sequence comes from Solimonas sp., assembly GCA_030149365.1. GTDB lineage: Bacteria > Pseudomonadota > Gammaproteobacteria > Nevskiales > Nevskiaceae > Solimonas_A. Next base: position 4,188 of record JASBRP010000066.1, on the reverse strand, counting down.
CAGCGACTCCAGCCAGGCATGCAGGCCCAGGCTGTCCTCGCAGAACTGGTGCAGGGTCGGGTTGCTCACCGCGTCACCGGCTTCCATCTGCAGGTAGCGGTACATGGCCTCCACCGTGTCCTCGTAGCCGGCCGCCTTCTGCTGGCGCGTGCCGCCGCCCAGGTAGACGATGCCGCCGCTCTTGATGGTGGCGCCGCCACCCTCGAAGCGCTCGACGACGCCGACATTGGCGCCGGCCTCGCGGGCATGGATCGCGGCCGAGGCGCCGGCCGCGCCGAAGCCCACCACCAGCAGGTCCACGGTTTCGTTCCAGGCCACGGCCTCGGCGGAATCGACGACCAGCGGCGCGTCGACCGGCAGGGTGCCGTCGGCGGCTGCGGCAGCGGAGGAAGGGGACTGGGTCATGGGGGAAACCGGCCTGGAAAAGGTCAGGCCAGCATTATTTCCCGCTGGGCTCTGGAATCTTCGTCCATGTAGACGAGAGTGCCGGAATCCCTACTCCTGGGGGCTGAGTCGGCCCTTGCGCAGCATCTGGCCAAAGTCATCTGGCGGCAACGCCGCGCTGAACAGGAAGCCCTGCATCTCGTCGCAGCGCAGCAAACGCAGGAATTTCACCTGCTCTGCCGAGTCCACTCCTTCGGCTACGACCTTCAGGTTCATGGAATGTGCCAGCGACACGACGGTCGAGACGATGCTGATGGTATCCGCACTTTCCCCGACGCGTATCACGAAGGAACGGTCGATCTTCACGGTGTTCAGGGGCAGTTTCGACAGATACGACAGCGACGAATACCCCGTGCCGAAATCGTCCAGCGCCAGGTGCACGCCCATGGTCCGCAGCCGTTCCAGGATGGGAAGCGTAGCCTCCGGATTTGCCAGCATCGCAGATTCAGTCAGCTCCAGCTCAAGACCGCCGGCGCTTTCCGGGTAGCGCGCCAGCACGGCACAGACGCTTTCCAGGAAATCCGCATCGCGCAGTTGCACCGCGGAAACGTTGACGGCGATCCTTGGCACGGCGATGCCTTCTCGCAGCCAGGCAGATCGGTCCGCCATCGCCCTCTCCAATGCCCAGCGGCCCGTTTCCACGATCATTCCGCTCTCCTCGAGCAGCGGAATGAACTGGGACGGTGGCACCAATCCCAGTTCCGGGCTATTCCAGCGGATCAGGGCTTCGGCGCCCACGATCCGGCCGTCCTGGGAGTCCACTTTCGGCTGGTAATAGAGCACGAACTGCTCAGCCGCCAGTGCATGGCGCAGCCGGGTTTCCAGTTCGAGCCGCTGCTTCATGGCCGAACCCATCTGGGCCGTATAGAAGAGGTAGCGCTCACCCGTCTGCTTGGCTTTCTTCAGTGCCGCCTCAGCATTCCGGAATAGGCTTTCCGGGTCTTCGCCATCGCTGGGAAACAGGGCCAGTCCAACCTTGCCGGAAAGGGTCAGTGCGCGCCCTGCCACCTCGATGGGACGGCTCAGCTTGGTCCATATCTTGTCGCGCAGCAGGATGGACAGGCTCGAGGCATCCTTGAGCTCCGGAATGAGGGCGGCGAAGCGGTCGCCGCCCACACGCGCCAGATACGATGGGCTGCCGGCCACGTGGGTGAGTCGCTCGGCGACACTCTTGAGCACTTCGTCGCCGGCGGCCATCCCCAGCGTGTCGTTCACCGCCTTGAACTGCACCACATCGACGATGATCACCGCCAGGCCATTGCTGCTCTGGCGGGCCGCCAGGATGTGCTGATTGAGCCGATCATGGAACAGCCGCCGGTTGGCCAAGCCGGTGAGCGGGTCGTAGTAGGAGAGGAAGTCGAGCTGCTCTTCCTTGGCAATGAATTCCAGCGCATGCGAAATGTCCCCTGCCAGCTCCATCAGGAGCCGCTGCTCCTCCTCGCTGAAAAAGCCCATTTCGCCCGAATACAGCGCAAGGCAGCCTGCCATGTTGGAGCGGGCGAACAGCGGCATGATGGCAAGCGACTGGAAGCCGCGCTCCAGCGCCGCCTCGCGCCAAGGCTGCATCAGGGATTCGTTGGCAATGTCATTGCAGACGATGGGGCGCCGTTCCCGCAGGGCGGTGACCGCCGGGCCATCGTGGTAGCCGGCGCGCTGGCCCTGGCGCACCAGATCGGTGTACCCGTGGTCGTGGCCATACCACGCCACCGGGTCGACGATGGTTCCCTGTTGAACGCCGATCCACGCCAGGTGGAAGCCGCCTTGCTCCACTGCCGTCCGGCAGACCTCCTTGAAGAGTTGTTGCTGGTTACGGTTGCGCACGATTTCCGCGGCGATACGGCTGCGCATCTGGTGAATCCGGGTCAGGCGCTGCAAAGCCGCCTCGGAGCGCTGTCGCAAGCTGATTTCCTCGCGTAGTGCTTCTGCCTGGCGCTGCGCCTGGCGATACAAGCGGGAGTTTTCGCGGAAAACCCCCAGGCCGGTGGCCAGCATGGCGGCAATCTGTTCATCGGTAGCGCTGAACGACTCTCTGCCCGGGGCCCGGCCCAGCACCAGCCAGCCGCTCCGCCGCCCGACGTCCCGCATGGGTATGGCGAGCAGGCTGCCCAGCGGGGGCAGCCCCTCAGGCAGTTGGGCGGGGTCCAGGGCTTTACCGGGGGAGGTGACGCGTAACGTCAGCGCCGGACGTTCGGACAACAGTGCCCCGCCACCGGTCAGCCTTCCCTCGGGATCGGGCAGCAGCATTTCCACGAAGTCGGCCTGGAGGATTTCGTGCGCCTCCGCGTAGAGGTGGCGCAGCTGGGCATCAGGATCGGATTCCGCAGCCAGTGCGAGACCGAGGCGTACCATCCGGGCGAACCGCCCGCCCTCCAGTGCCTCTGGTTCCATCCCGGGTGCTGCAGTTGGCCGATCCATGGCGCCCTTCCTCAAGCTCTCCCCAAACATGGCATAAGAAATACCATAAAAGGGCTTTTGGGGAACTCTTCCGGTTCCTCCATTCCGCTCCGTACAGTCTCATCCCAACGGATGAAGATCAAATACGCCCTCCGGACCAATATGGCGCCACTACCCATATTCCGGCAATCGGCCCCAATGATCAGAATCGAATCACTGGCTTACATCGTTGCGCAAAGCACGGACACCGCCAAGTGGAAGACCTACGGCGAGCAGGTGCTCGGCATGTCCACTTCGGCTACCGCCGACGGCGGATTGTTCCTGAAAATGGACGAACGGTCATACCGCATCGCGGTCGTGCCGGGGCCTGAGGACCGCTACCTGGCCTCCGGCTGGGAAGTGCGCGACGAAGCCGCCTACCGGGACGCGCTGGCAGCCCTGGCCCAGGCCGGCGTCGCGGTGGAGACGGCGGATGCCGGGCTGGTCGCTGCGCGCCAGGTCAAGGCCCTGTCCTCGTTCTCCGATCCCGCCGGCAACCGCCACGAGATCTCCCACGGCTATACCGGCCCCAAGGCCACGTTCAGCTCGCCGATCGGCGTGCAGGGCTTCAAGACCGGCCACCAGGGCATGGGCCACACCGTGCTGCCCGCCGCGGGCACGTTCGATGCCACCCTGAAGTTCTGGCAGGACGTGTTCGGCTTCGGCATCACCGACATCTTCAACTTCCAGCCGGGCCCGGATGCGCCGGTGATCCGCATCTACTTCCTGCACGCCGCCAGCGGCCGCCACCACAGCCTGGCGCTGGCCGAGATGCCCAGCCCTTCCGGCTGCGTGCATGCCATGGTCGAGGTCGACACCATTACCGACGTGGGCAAGGCCTATGACCGCGTGCAGAAGCAGGCCGTCAAGATGATGGCCACCCTGGGCGAGCACGAGAACGACCGCATGACCTCGTTCTACGTGATGACCCCGGGCAACTTCGCGCTTGAGTACGGGTGGGGCGGCATCAGCGTCGAACCCGGAAAATGGGAGACGACCCGGACCCAGCAGGTCTCCATCTGGGGCCACGACTTCTCGGTGGGCTTCCGCTAATGGCACTCAACAAGCAGATGACGGCCGCCCAGGCTGTCGCGCAGCTGCGCGACGGCATGACCATCGGCATCGGTGGCTGGGGCCCGCGCCGCAAGCCCATGGCCCTGGTGCGCGAGATCCTGCGCTCCAACCTGAAGGACCTCACCGTGGTGTCCTACGGCGGTCCGGATGTCGGCATGCTCTGCGCGGCCGGCAAGGTGAAGAAGCTGGTCTATGCCTTCGTCACCATGGACGCGATCCCGCTGGAGCCCTGGTTCC